>NZ_LVJN01000020.1:793750-1482500 GCF_002109495.1 Magnetofaba australis IT-1 | reverse complement strand
CGGTAATCCAGGCCAGAGATGCGCTCAAGTCCAGCGTGAGTCCACCGGCGCCCTGCGTCAATTGCCCCGCCAGCAGTTGCAGATGGAGAAACCACGCCACGGCGGCGAACCACCAACTCATCACCGAGGGTTGGCGCACCCCCTGTTGATGGTTGATGATAATCATGGCCGAGGCGGCGGCGTAGCCGAGCACGGCGCCCCAAAATAGTAGTTCCGATATCACACCGGGCTCCTTTATTGCGTCTTGGGAGCGAAGGGCCAATCAGGGAATTTTCGCGTGACCAACCCCAACACTCTAAATTCCGCCCCCCACCCTCATGCGCAGGAGGCGCAGACCGCGCCATGCGCCATGGTGCTGGTGGCGGCGGGTCGCGGCAGCCGCTTCGGCGGTGAAAAGCCAAAGCAGTATCAATCCTTGATGGGACACCCCATTATACTCAAAACCCTACGCGCGCTGCACCGGCATCCGTTGGTGACGGACATCATTCCCGTGCTGGCGGCGGACGACCCTTTTTGGCCTGCGCTGACAGAGGCGCTCAAACAACTCCCCAAAGTCGCCAAGCCGGTCATTGGCGGCGCCGAGCGCCAGGACTCCGTGCGCGCTGGACTGGAAGCGGCCCGTGACGCCGGGCATCAGTGGGTCGGCATCCACGACGCTGCGCGACCCGGCGTCTCCACCGCGCTACTGGACCGTTTGTTTTTGGCGCGCGCGCAAGGGGATGGCGTTATTCCAGCGCTTCCGGCCCAGGATACCATCAAACGAGGCGATGCTCAGGGGAACATTGTTGAGACCTTGGACCGTTCGCAGATCTTTCTGGCGCAGACCCCGCAAGTGTTTCACCTACCCACCATTCTGGACGCCCATCAGGCGGCGATGCAGGCGGGCTTCTTCGGCACTGACGACGCCTCCCTCTTGGAGTGGGCGGGCAAAACGGTAAAGATCGTCGAGGGTGAGATGCGCAACCTCAAGATCACCCGACCGCTGGACTTGAAAATTGTCGAGTATCTATTAGGAGAGAGCGCATGAACATTCGCGTGGGCCAAGGCTTTGACGTGCACCGCTGGACGGATGGACGCCCTTTAATGCTGGGAGGGATTGAAATCCCTCATAATCAGGGCCTGCTCGGTCACTCCGACGCCGATGTGCTGCTGCACGCCATCTGCGACGCCCTGTTGGGCGCAGCGGGGTTGGGGGACATCGGTCAACACTTCCCCGATACCGACCCTACGTATAAAGGCGCCGACAGTCGGGAACTGCTGCGCGCCTGTGTGGCGGCGGTAACCGAACGCGGCTGGCGCATTGGCAACGTAGACGCCACGGTGATCTGCCAAAAGCCCAAGCTTGCTCCCCATCGCGCCGCCATGCGCGCGAGCATTGCCGCGTGTCTGGGAATTGACGAAGACGCGGTCAACGTGAAGGCCACCACCACTGAGAAATTGGGCTTCACGGGACGCAATGAAGGCGTGGCGGCACAAGCAGTGGCGCTCCTTGAAACATTCTAAACGGAATGGTCTGCCCCAGCTCATATTGTCAATACTGGCGCCATTTCCTTCCTTCCATCAGGCCATAGAAGAAACATGCGATATAGACGAGAAATCGACGGGCTTCGAGCCATTGCTGTTGCGCCAGTCATTCTTTTCCATGCTGGGGTGGAGTCCTTCAGCGGTGGATTTATCGGCGTCGATATCTTCTTCGTCATCAGCGGTTATCTTATCACCTCTATCGTTCTTGATGACATTGCCGCCAATCGCTTCAGCGTGATCCAATTTTACGAGAGAAGAGCCCGCCGCATTCTGCCGGCCTTATTTCTGATTATTTTCGCAACGGCGCCATTCGCATGGATGTGGATGTTGCCCAATGACATGAAGGACTTTTCGCAAAGCTTGATTGCCGTACCGCTCTATGTCTCAAATTTTCTCTTCACCATAGAAACAGGATATTGGGGCGCCCCCAACGAGATCAAACCTCTCCTGCACACATGGAGTCTAGCGGTTGAAGAGCAGTTCTATATCGCCTTCCCGCTTCTCATTCTTTTGATATGGCGCATCAACAAAACATGGTTATTGAGAGTGATTGTCGCTTTGGGCTTCATCAGCTTGGCCACGGCGCAGTGGGGGGCGGAAGCACACCCCCAGGCAAACTTTTTCCTCTTGCCATCTCGCTGGTGGGAGTTGGCTCTTGGCGCTATAATTGGCATACGCCTTTTCCACACGCCGGGAACGCCTAACCCGCATTACTCATTGGTTTTCGCCAATGCTCTCAGCCTGTTAGGAATATTCCTGATCACCGCCTCAATTTTTGCCTTTGATGAAAAGACACCCTACCCCAGTTTTTATGCATTAGCGCCAACAGTAGGTACAGGCTTGATTATTCTATTCGCCACGCCAGGCACGATCTGCGGAAGGCTCCTTGGGTCAAAGCCGTTCGTGGCGGTGGGACTGATAAGCTACAGCGCATACCTATGGCATCAGCCCTTGTTGGCTCTGGCGCGCCATTATCACTTAATGGGACACCCTCCCGAGATCTTGAGGCTTTGCCTAGCGTTTATTACACTGCCGCTCGCATATATCAGCTGGCGATTCGTCGAAGCGCCTTTTCGGAATAAAAATGTTGTGAGTCGGCGCACGCTTTTGGCAAGCATCACAACCGCCACAATACTCAGCATCGCATTTGGCTTGACTGGACACTTCACCAACGGATTTGGTTCTCGCTTGGCGGCAAACGGACAAACAGTTCTCAGTCTGCAGCAGCGTTTAAGTCCAAACTACGGACTGGACCTTCTTTGTGATGATCGCTTCACCCTCTCAGAACGCTGTAGAACCGATCCTGAGCCAGAAATTGTCCTGTGGGGAGACTCATACGCCCAACATCTGGCGCAAGGCCTTCTGGCGTCGGATAGAAAAATCCGTCTCATTCAAATGACCAACCGTGCTTGCGGGCCAATTCTTGATGTTGCGCCAATCCTGACAGGTAAGAAGCCAGTTTCCTGGAGCCGTGACTGTCTTGAGTTTAATAGCCAGGTTGAGGCGTGGCTAAAATCAAACCCAACGGTCAAAACCGTTATTCTCTCATCAGCTTTTCATCAATACTTTAAAGCTGGGCATCGACTGCTATACCCGGACGGGTCTCAGAAGCCAGCAGATTACCAAACTGCACTGATTTCTTTCCGCGCAACACTGGAGCGCTTGCAGGCCATGGGGCTTACCATTCGCGTGGTCTCCCCCCCGCCCAGCACGCAACAGGATCAAGGAAGGTGCCTGGGTAAAGCCGCGCTGCGTGGGGCGCCATTATCCGCATGTGATTTCAGTTGGGAGGATCTCGATCCAAACAACAAAAAGGCCTTTGATTTTATGAATGATCTCGCAAAGGATTGGTCTGTCATCCGGTTAGATCACATAATCTGCGCGCATAATCTATGTAAGACGTCCCTGGAGGATGGTACGTTTATATTTATGGATTATGGGCACCTCTCCCGCGAGGGCTCCTCTGCGCTCGGCAGGAAGGGAGAGTGGCGCGCCTGGGGCGCAAGCAATACATCAGACCACCTTTAAGGATTTACACCTTAAAAGAAAATGCGGACTATTCATCCCCTGAATTTGGCGGGCTCTGATTATTCTTAAGCACCCAGCGTCCCGACTCCTGCGCCCAATACTCCATAACGCAGCCCCGCTCGCGATAGAAGCGATAGCGCTCACGGCTGGCGGCCAGGGATTGCGGATCGCGCCCATCGGCAAAATCAAAGATCTGCGCGAATTGTTCTGGCGGATCCACCACCTGCCCGCTCATCACCATCAGCAACTCGGCGCCATTGGCGTCGGCGGGGCCGACGCCGATCAGCACCGGCTGATCGGCGTCGAACTCCCCGCCCGCCACCCCATGAGGCAGAAAGCTGTCGGGCTCGAACTTCCACAGAAAATCATCCAGCCACTGCGCATGCTGCGGATCTCCCGCCGCCACGCCGACCGGCAGGCCCTGTTGCAGGGCCTTGCCGATCAATTGCAGCAACGCGCTCTGCGGCGAGATCAATCCCACCTGGTAGAAGCGCGCCCGCGTGGGCTGATTATCCCTTTTTGCCATCTGCGGCCACGCAGTCCATCAGATATTGGGTCATCAGGCGCACGCCGATGCCTGATGCGCCATGGGGGATGTGCGGCTTGCTGGGCACAGCCCAGGCGGCTCCGGCGATATCCACATGGGCCCAGGGGATCTCCTCGCCGATAAAGTTGGAGAGGAAACAGGCGGCGGTGATGGTTCCCGCAGCGCGATCGCCTACGTTCTGGATGTCGGCCACCTTGGATTTGATCTGCTCGTGGTACTCGGCGAACATGGGCAGACGCCACACGCGGTCGCCAGAAACCTGACCGGCGCTCTCCAGCGCGCTTTGCAGATCGTCATCACTGCCCATCAGACCCGCGCACTGATGCCCCAGCGCCACCACGCACGCCCCAGTCAGGGTGGCGAAATCGACGATGGCGCGGGGTTTCATATCGCTTGCGTAGTTGAGGGCGTCAGCCAGAATCAAGCGCCCTTCGGCGTCGGTGTTGATCACCTCCACAGTGACGCCATTGGGATAGGAGATCACATCCCCCGGACGCTGCGCCGAACCGGAGGGCATGTTTTCCGCCACCGGCACCACCCCGACCACGTTAATCGGCAGTTTGAGTTCGGAGAGGGTTTGAATCAGTCCGAACACGGCGGCGCCGCCGCACATATCGAACTTCATCTCCTCCATTTTGGCGCCGGGCTTGAGGGAGATGCCGCCGGTATCGAAGGTCACCGCTTTGCCCACTACCGCCACCGGGGGCTGTTTCTTGCCGCCGCCGTTGTACTCCATAACGATCAGCCCAGGGGCATTGTCGCTCCCCTGCCCCACCGCCAGGATGCCCGGATAGCCGCGCTTTTTCAGCTCGGCGGCGTCGAGAATGGTGGTTTTGACCTTCTTGAGCTTGGCCATCTGCTCGGCGCGCGCCATCAGGTCCGCCGGACGCAGCGCATTGCCGGGGGTATTACCCAGGTCGCGAGTCAGATAGACGCCGCCGGCAATGGCGGTCTGCCGGGCAATGGCTTCACTCAGCAGCGCCTCATCGGCGGCGGCGCACACCAGGGTCAACTGCGCCAGAGGCGGATCGATCTCCTCTTTTTTGCTCTTATAGTCATTGTAGGCGTAGGCGCCCAACAGCGCGCCTTGCGCCAGATGCTCGCCACACTCGCCGCGCACCATGCCGCTGGGGCGCTCCAAAGAGAGCAGCGCCACGGCGGATTTGGCCTGCCCGCCCATCTGGGCGATGCGCGCACCGACGGCGCGCAGGGATTCGGCGGTGATCTTGTCGGCTTTGCCCAATCCCAGATAGAGAATGCGCTCGCACAGCAACGCGCTGCGCGGCGGTTTGGGCAGAATCAACGTCTCACCGGATTTGCCTTTGAACCACCCTGACTGCACCGCACTCTCGAGTTGGGCCGCCACCCCGGCGCCGCAGCGGGTGAGGCCGGACTGGGCCTGACCGCCTTCATACACGCCGATAATCAACAGCTCCGCGCTCCAGGCGCTGGCGCGCTCAGAACTCGCTTGAATGGTAATCGCCAATTCGGTCATGGGCCTTCCGTTCGTCGCAAGGCGCCAACCCTTCGAATGCGTGCGGGAATTCGCTATGATGGAGCGATCCGGCATCGCCGCCGCCAAATGCGTTGCATCGCAATGCTCTGGCGGCCGGGGGCGCAGTGAATGAGTAGATGCGCGAGGCGCGGCGTCAAGAGCGCCGCAAACGCGCGCGAACCTGAACGCATCATAGCCGAACCCCGGTCCAGAATGAACCGACTTTCCCGATATTTGCTCGCTGAATGCACGCAGGCGAGCTTGATCGCCCTGCTGGTGCTCACCGCGCTGGTGCTGCTGCCGCAGGTGCTCAAGCTGGTGGACCTGTGGGTCAACAAGAGCGTATCGATCACCATCCTGGGCATGATGACGCTGCTCATCATCCCCAAATTCCTGGTGGCGAGCCTGCCCATGGCGCTGCTGGTGGGCACTCTCACCGCGCTGGGACGCCTGGCGCAGGACAGCGAACTGACCGCCATGAAGGCCAGCGGCGTGGGGCTGTGGCACATGATCCGCCCCCTGGCGCTGCTGCCGCTGGCCGCGGCGCTGATCTCCCTCTCTCTGAACTGGTACTGGGTGCCACAGGCCCACGTGCTGTTTACTCAGGTTAAGAGCGCGCTGCTGGCCAGCAACACCTTTTCCATCAAAACGCAGACCTTCAATCAGTCCATTCCTGGCCTGACCATCTATGTGCACAAGCAGTCACAAGGGGGCCGCTTGCTGGAAGGACTGTTGATTCACGATGCCCGCGAGCCGGATCACCCCGTGACGCTGGTGGCGCGCAGCGGCGCGCTGCACCGCAACAGCGATGGCGATACCGCCATTCTGCTGCGTGAGGGCAGTCGTCATCAGTCGTTGCCGGAGGGGAAATTCCGCCAGCTGGCCTTCGCCACTTATGACCTGCCCCTCGGCGTGGACCTGGGCGCCTCCTCCAAAGAGGGAGACGAGGAACGGAAAATCACCGCGTTCTCTGGCGCGCAACTGCTGGAACAGACCCAAAGCAGCGACCCGCAACAAGCCTATGAGGCGATTCAAGAGCAGCACCGGCGGCTGGCCATTCCCATCGCCACGGCGATTCTGGGTCTGCTGGCGATCCCGCTGGGAACGCAGCATGCACAACGTACCGGACGTAGCTATGGATTGGTGGTGGCGGTGCTGGTAATGATCGCGCAGTTTGTGCTGCTGAACCTGGGCGAAGCCATGGCCAAGCGCCACGTGGTCTCGCCTCTGGTGGGGTTATGGTCGCCCAACTTGATCATGGCGCTGTTTACGCTGTATGTGCTACGGCTGGCGCATTATGATCGCGGCCTGCGCTTCGCCGACTGGCTGTCGCAGCTGCTGTCGGTGATTCCCCAGCGCCTGTTGCGCAAAGGACCGCCCGCCTCCCCCCGCGCCGAGGGCTGACCATGCCGATTCTGTTCCGCTACCTGTTCGCGCTGTTCTTCTCCGGCTTCACGCAGATTCTCGGCGTTTTCTTCGGCCTCTTCTTCCTGCTTGACGGCGCCGAGCAGATTCGCAAATTCGGCGGACGCGAGCACGTGGTGTGGCAGGATCTCACCGAGCTGCTGGTGCTGCGCATGCCGGCCTTCCTGGCGCAGTTCATGCCCGCCATCGCCCTGCTGGCCACCCTGGTGGTGGTCAGTCGCCTGAGCCGCAACAACGAATTGACCGTGATGCGCGCAGGCGGTGTCTCGCTGCTGCGGATTTTGATTCCGTTTCTATTTGGCGGGGCGATTGTGGCGGCGGCGCAGGCGGGGTTGCAGGATCAGATCACTCCGCGCGCCAATCAGGCCGCCGAGGCGTTGGAAGCGCGCCTGAACCAAACCGCCAGCACCCAGCAGCTGCGCAAGGGCGGCGAGTTGTGGCTGCGCGATCAGGGACGCATCATTCACGCTCGCCGCATCCTTTTCAATGAGCACGCCATGGAGGGGGTCACGGTGTTTGAATTTGATCCCGATCACCGCCTGGTGCGTCGCATCAACGCGGTGCGCGCACAGCAGACCGAACAGGGATGGCGGCTGTTGGACGGCATCGTCTACGACCTGCAGCCCGATGGCGATGGCGCGCAGCCATTCACCTCTCTGCCCTGGGAGGTGGAGTTGGAGACCCGGCAACTGGACCGTTCGGCGCCGCGCCCGGATGAGCTCTCCATCGGCGAGTTATGGGAGCAGGCGGAGCGTCTGCAACGGGAGGGTTATGAGGACACCCCCTACCGCATGGCGCTGTATCGCAAAATCGCCGACCCCTTCGCCACTCTCTCGGCGATTCTGTTGGCGTTTCCGTTTGCGCTGCGACTCTCGCGCATGGGCGGCGCCGCGCGTTCTGGATTGGCGGGATTGCTGGCGGGATTTGCGCTGTTTGTGGTGGTGGATCTGTTCACCGCGCTGGGGCTGGGCGAGCGTCTGCCCACCCTATTCGCCGCCTGGGCGCCGGTGGCCAGCTTCGCCAGCATCGGCGTGTTTCTCTTGATGCACATCGAAGAGACCGCCCCGCGCTAAGGCTCGGGGCGGCAGACTCATTCATACAAAGCACAGCCCACACAATCTGACGCATGAATCACATGCGCGAATCGTTGTCCAACTGCTGCAGCACCGCTTCGATCACCAGGAACAGCACCGAAATGGCGTTGGCCACCAGCGCGCCCCACACCATCGCCTTGGTCATCTCCAGATTGCCCGCCACATAGAACGCCCCCAGCGCCGGAATCAGATGGAAATCCGACACCAGACTGGCGGACATCATCATTGAACCGATGGCGTGACGCGTGCCCAGCTTGAGCATGGTGGCGATGAGGTTCATACACACGGCGATGATCAACTCATAGCCATTGCCATGAAACAGAAAGCTCACCGTGGTGGTCAACGCCATCAACAGGAAAAAGGTGGTCCAGATCAATCGCCAAGCCATCTGCTGCGCTCCTTAGCGTGCCGCCGCAAGGACGGGCCTCTTATGAGGATTTCTCGGTCGCGGTATCGACGCTCTCTTGCGCCACCGGGACAACATCTTCGGGGATTTCGTCATCGCCATCGGGCCCCTCCAGTTGCGGAGGGCTGGCGTCAAAATGGTGGTGTGGGTCCGGCGGCTTGCCTTCCGGGTGCAGGAAGGCGGGCAACTTCTCCAACTGCGCCAAAGTCCCCATAATCAACACCTGGTCGCCCCGGGTAATATGGATATCCGGATTGGGCATCATCAACAGGCGTTTGCGGCCCCGTTTACGAATGCCCAGAATGTGCGCGCCAATGGCGTCGCGCACGCCGGACTCGCGAATGGTCACCCCGTCCAGACGCGCGCCGCGACCAATGCGCACCTCACGAATGTCCAGATTGAGGAATTCGCCAAACGCCACTTTGTCCAGAAAGCTGCTGTGTTCCGGGTCTGGCGGATGCAACGCCATGGCGGAGATGCGTTGGCCGATCAGTTCATTGGGCAGAATCACCACGTCAGCGCCCACTTTGAGCATCTTGCCGCGCGCTTCATGGTGGGTGGCGATGGTGATGATGAGCAGCTCGTTGCCGGTCTCCTCCTCCATGATGCGCCCGGTCACCACGGCGGTGATGTTATCGGAGTCCTCATTGAAGGCGGTGATCAATCCGCGCGCCTCCTGCACATTGGCGCGCCGGTAGCTCTCGTTCAGGAAGGGGTTAAGGGGCAGGATCTGGTCGATCTGATCCTCATTGGCCTGGGCGATACGCTCAGGATCGTCATCCACCACCACATAGGGGATGCTCTGCTTATCGAGCATCATGATGGTCTCGCGGGCGATCTCGGTGTAACCCACGATGATGAAGTGCTGACGGAACTGCTTGACCTGATACTCCATGAGCGACTCCCGCAGTTTACCGATCAGATCCTCTTTGACGATGATGTTGATGGTCAGACCCAGAGCATAGGTCCACACCAACACGCCGCCCAGGATGAGCAGCACCACAAACAGTTTGCCGACATTGGAGATGGGGTGGGTCTCCTGATACCCCACCGTGGTCAGCGTGAACACCGTTTGGTAGACGGCGTCCAGAAAGGGGTAGCCGTCAATGGCCATGAAGCCAATGATGCCAATGGTGTTGACCATAATCAGCGCGATGATGGCGGGGCGGAAGCGTCCGACCAGATCGTAGAAATCATGGCGCTGCGTGTCGCGACGATCAGACAGAGCAGGCCTCCCCCTTCAGCGCGAAGGTTACTGAAAATTGGCGAATGAGGCCTGACGCCAAGGGCGCCGCGCCGCACTCTACAGCTTGCCCACAGCGGATTGAAAAATCAAGCAACGCGCGCCCCGGCGCAGAGGTTTGTAGCGCGCAGAGGCGCGCGTGGTGACCCTGGGCGCAAAAAAGCCGCCCTGAGCTCTGACGTTGACCAGAGTTCAGGGCGGCTTGAGTGTCCTGCGGATTCAGCTCAGGAGAGGCCGCACATTCCCGATGCGCAACCGCCGCCCGCACAAGGCGAGGGCGCTGGCGCATCGGATTGGCCCATTTTGGTGGAGCCGAGAATGCCGCCGGTGGAGAGGATCTTGCGCACTTGCTTGGAGTCGCACTGGGCGCAAGAGATCTCCGGAGTTTCGCTCATGCGGTGGTTGACTTCAAAAGTGTGGCCACAGCTGTCGCATTTGTAATCATACAAAGGCATCGATCATCTCCCCATGTGGATGGATTGAACGGCGTCGCCTTTGAAACGGCGCTTACTGCTTCACTTCACGCTCGACGATGACATCGAACTCACGCACCACGTCGGGGTGCAGACGGATGCGCACCGGGTGTTCGCCCAGGGTGCGGATCGGCTGCAACACGTCGATGAGGTTACGCGCCACGGTCACGTCCTGCTCTTTGAGGTAGGAGGCGATGTCGGCGTTGGTCACCGAGCCGAACAGCTTATCCATGGCTCCGGCGGGACGCGCCAGTTTCACTTCAATCTCGTCGAGCTTGGCGGCTAGCGCTTCGGCTTCGGCGAGGATTTTTGCCTGACGCGCTTCATAGTCAGCGCGATCGGCGTCAAAACGGGCCTGATTGGCCGCCGTGGCGGGCAGCGCCTTGCCTTGCGGGATCAGGAAGTTGCGGCCGAAGCCGGGACGCACGCTGACGGTCTGTCCCAGATCGCCCAGCTTGCCGATTTTTTCCAACAGGATCACTTGCATTGGATCTCTCCCAAAACGAAAGGGCGTCTACCCTTGAATTCATTCAGTCGTCATCTTTGAAGCGTTCACGAAAGTGAAACCAGGAGTCAAACACCCCCACCATCGTGATCGCGATATTGAACTCAACCCACCAGATCAGCGCGGCATAGAAGACGCCGCGCACCCAACCGCCCACTTGCCGCTTGGCAAACAGCGCCTCAGCGATGGCCACCCCCTGCGCCAGATAGGGCAGGATCCAGAAGAACACCAGATTCAACGCTGCAGCGCCGATGAAGGAGTCTCCCGGCAGGAAAGCCGCCGCCAATCCCAGCACAATGGCGGGCCACACCCAGTTGAACGGCATGGCGAACGCACGGAATGCTGAGAACTCCAGCGGAAACTGCGGCTCCCAACGCTTCATCAACAAAGCGCCCAGCCCCATGGTGACCAACTGGATCAGCAACCACCCCTGCACCACAATCAGGGGAAAGAAGCGCGCGATGATATCGAAGAACGCGCGCAGCTCAGCTTGCACATTGGCCAAATCCGTCGCTGCAACGCCTTTGGAGTTCTCCAAGGTTTGCAGGATGGAGGCCTCCTGGGTTTGCAGCGCCTGGCGCACCGCCGACTCGATCTCTGCGCCAAACAGGGGCGCAAACACCACCATGAGCAGCAGTGCGGCCAGAGCCAGCAGATAGCAGCCCGAGGCCAAGTGGAAAAAACGCCAGCCCCGGCGCATCAACCAAGCGCCAACCACAGGCGCGACGCCAATCAAAACCAGCGTTAACCCCAGAGCCTGCACATCGCTGGTCACCAGGGTTTGAGCGGTCACCCCCAACCCCAGCGCAATCAGCGCCGATTTTGCGTCGCCCTGTAATCCGGCCAAAAACACCGGCAAGCCAGCGATTCCCAACAGCGGAAAGAATGCTGCGGGCGCATACAGCGGCAGAACCAGACACAGCGCGGTAAGCAAACCGGCGCCATAAGGGTTGGCGGTGAGCCGTTTCATAGTCTGCTCGTCCCGAGACCAGCCAAAGGGACGCGCATCACGCCGAATCGGCGTGATCAGCCCACCAGGAAAGGCAGCAGAGCGATGTTGCGCGCCTGCTTGATGGCCACCGACAGCTTACGCTGGTGGGTGGCGCACACGCCGGTGATGCGGCTGGGCACCATCTTGCCCCGCTCAGTGATGAAGCGGGAGAGCATCTTGGGATCTTTGTAGTCGATGCGCAGGGTCTTGTCGGCGCAGAACGGGCACACTTTGCGACGACGGAAGAAGGGACGACGCGCGCCGCCGCCCATGGGGCGACCACCGGCGGGACGACCGCCGCGACCTTCGGGTTTGCCTTCACCACCGCGCGAGGGGCCGGAAGCTTGTTCGCTCATAGTTTACATCCTCTTGAATCTTCTTTCAGCGTCAGTCTGTTACGGACTGCGCCGAACTCGTTTGCGACTGCGCAGGCGGCAGAATCTCCAGCCGCCGCGCGATCAATTCCATTTTGCCCCAGCTCAGAGCGCCATTGCGGGTGCGTTTGGGCTGATTGAGCCCGCCCTCCACACGCAGGAGTTGCCCGGGTTGCAGACCGTCGCATCGATGGGCCAAATCGCCGATCACGCGCACGGGAATCAACAGGTGCAACCGCTCCAACAGGGCCACCCCATCCGCCGGGCCTTCATGCAACAGCATGAGGGTGGCGATGGGCGCGCCCGCCGGGGTGTAGCGCATTTCCACCGACTCTTGCAGCGCGCCCTGGAGAACCACATGGTTGCTGGGGGCGCTCACTGCGCTTACTCCTCGTCGGCGGTGGCCTCAGTGGTCTCTTCAGAGGCTTCGGCTTCGTCACCCTTCTCTTCGCTTTTCGGCTCCTCTTGGGGAGCCAGCGGGGTGGGATCGGCAAACGCCTGCTCAACGCGGATATTTTGGAATTTGATCACGTCTTCGTCGATGCGCAGCTTGGATTCCAGCTCATGCACCAGAGTCCCGCCGCCTTCGACGCTATGGAACACGTAGAAGCCTTTGTTGTTCTTCTTGACTAGGTAGGCCAACTGACGACGGCCCCACATTTCGGTCTTGAGGATTTTGCCGCCCAGGCCTTCGATCATTTCGCCCACGCGCTTGACCACCTGCTCCACTTGTTCATTGGAGAGGTCGGGCCTTAGGATGTAGATTGTCTCGTAGAACGCCACTCTTGTCCTCCTTTTGGACTTGCACGAACTGAACTTGCTTTCCGCTTTTGCGGGCGGCCCCCCGCGTGGCGCGCGAGGAGCAAGAAGGAAGCTCGTTAAGATGGAAAACGGGCAATATACCTATTTCAATGACTGGATTCAAGCCCCATGACGCCTCTCCTCCCTCAAGAGAACCGCTGGCCGCAAATTCCCGGCGCGCAACTGGCCTTTTCCACTCGCCATGGCGGCATAAGCCAAGGAGCCTACGCCTCTCTCAACATTGGCGACCATGTCGACGACGCGCCAGACGCGGTGCGCCAAAACCGGCGCATCCTGCGGCAAGCGCTGGGCGACGCGTCGCAACCGCTTTGGCTCGCCAATCAGGTCCACGGCGCCGCTGTGCTGCGCGCGCCATGGATCGATCCAGACGTTCATCCCGACGCCGACGCCATCGTCACCGACCAGCCGGACTGTCTCATCGGCGTCATGACCGCCGACTGCCTGCCCATTGTGATGGTTGACCCCACAGCGCAGGTTGCTGGCGCCGCCCACGCAGGTTGGCGCGGCGCCCTCTCCGGGGTAGGCGAGCGCTGTATCGAGGCGATGGAGGCCCTCGGCGCGCAGCGACAGCGGATCATCGCCGTACTGGGTCCGTGCATCCATCAACAGGCTTACGAGGTGGATGACGACTTTCGCGCACGCTTCTTGCTTGAAGACAGCGATAGCGCATCGGCCTTCGTGCAATCAGGAGACAATCGACCGCGCTTTGACCTGCCGGGTTATACGGCTATGCGGTTGCGGCGTTTCGGCGTTGCGCCCCCCAACCTGTTTGATGTCGGAATATGCACCTACACCAACGCACGCGACTTCTTCAGCCATCGATTCGCCACCCATCACAACGCCGCGCCCTGTGGGCGTCAGTGGAGCGGTATTGTGCTGCAACCCTGATCGCCGGGTTGCTGACGCTCCTGAGCCCCCTGCCCGCTCTGGCCGATGGCATCCCGCAACTGATTCGACAGATCGCCGCCGCCGAAAATGTGGACCCCGGATTGGTGGAGGCGGTGGTAGCCATCGAATCGGCGTTTAATCCAAAATCGGTGTCAAAATCGGGCGCCCAAGGGCTCATGCAGTTGATGCCGTTCACCGCCAAAGAGATGGGGGTGGATGATCCCTTTGTTCCAGAACAGAACATTCGCGGCGGCACACGCTACCTGAAAAAGCTGCTGGAGCGCTTTCAAGGCTCTGTCAGCCTGGCGCTGGCCGCCTACAACGCCGGCGCCGCCCATGTGATCAAACATGAAGGCATTCCGCCCTTCCCTCAGACGCAACGCTATGTGGTGAAAGTGCTGGCGTATTACTACGACTACCAACAGCGCCATGGCGAAGGCGCACCCAGCTTTGATCTGGCCAAACTGCGTCGCGCCGACGACGCCTCGGACGCCTCGCAAGACGCCGAACACGCCACTGATGATGAGTTAGCGCGCGCACTATTGGCGTCACTGCGTAAAACCGAGCCCACAGAAGCGGACATGCAGCCTGCCGCGCCAACGTCGCCGCCGACCCAATCCAAACCGAAGCCTCGTAAACTTGTCTTCACAACCCAAGCCAGCCCGCCCGCGCCGCCCACCGCGCCGTTGCGCACAATGCGCACCTCCAGCGGTCTACTGCTGACCAACGTTGCGCCGAACGCTCAAGCCACTCGCGCCCCTATTGTCCTGGACACCGGCGCCATGGGCTTTGCGCACGAGAGCGACGAAGATGACGCACAGGAGCGCGTACTCCCACACCGGCAACGGGCGCGGCACTCACTGGCCATGGGCTTTGAAGGCCAGACGTCGGCAGATGCGCGCCCCGGCGTTCAGGCGTATCGCGCCGCTTTGCAGAGCCCTGCACAGGGCTTTGAAGCTCAGGAGGAGAGCGCATGGGATGATGATACGTCACACAGTTCAGACGTCATCCGTCTCATTGCAACGGAGTTGCCTGCGCGCAGTCAGTTAAACGAGGATGAAACCGTTCTGGGCTTTGCGGAATAGGCGCGATGGCGCCAGGGCGACGGCGGGACCTCCTGCATCGCCCCCCGGCAGGGCATACAGGAACGGATATCAGGCGGGGAAAATCTTAGGGGGGGCGGCCAACTGATTGCCGTCCCCCCTTTATTCCATCATCAGCCCGCGCCTTAGGAGCGCGTTTCGTCTTCGGTGGGCTGCTCCGCATTCTGCGCGGCGACATCTTGTTGTTGTTGCATCATCTGCACAGCGGCTTTCTCTTCCTGCAGCGGGTTGACATTGTTGTCAACGGTAGCCAGGGCGGGAACCAGTGCAAACATCAGAGCGATCAAACCAGCGGCCATTGTTCATCTCCTTGGATCTTGAGGGTATGCGACGCTTTTTGCGTCCGCGTTTGCTTACTTAGACAAAACGCAACTCACCAGAATTCCAACAAGTTTTGCAAAATATGCGTAACACGAGACACACTTTGGATACACTCTGCGCAACAGATTGGGCGCGGCATGATACAGCGCAAACGATCAGTTGGCCGTCGTGCGTGCAGTAACGGATGCGAGACAAAACTGAGAAGGAAAACCAGAGGGCGGCCATGACGCCGCAAGGGGAAGAAAATCTTAGGGGGGACGGCCAGCTTATTGCCGTCCCCCTCTATTTCGTCATCAGCCCGCGCCTTAGGAGCGCGTTTCGTCTTCGACTGGCTGTTCCGCGTTCTGCGCGGCGACATCTTGTTGTTGTTGAATCATCTGCACGGCGGTTTTCTCTTCCTGCAGCGGGTTGACATTGTTGTCAACGGTAGCCAGGGCGGGAACCAGTGCAAACATGAGAGCGATCAAACCAGCGGCCATTGTTCATCTCCTAGAGTCTTGTGACTATGCGGTGCTTTTGCGTCCGCGTTTGCCTATTTAGACAAATCACAACTCACGGAAATTCAACTGGTTTTTGCAAAACTTCTGTAACAGATGCAACAGATCTGAAACAGGATATCCTAATATTAGGATTTTATTAAACTTATATTTATACATAGCTCCTGTAGCGCGCGCTGCACATCCAGGAACGGGTCCGTTCTTCGGCGTTTTCACCCAGCGGCGTCTTCGCCAAACCACGCTCTTCCGCCACTTTAATCACGGCCAAAGCGGTTTTCAACGACACTGCGCGGATATCCTGCAACGAGGGGTAAACGCGCCCTTTGTTGAGATCCGCCTCATCGGTGATCTCCGCCAGGGTCTGCGCCGCCACCAGGAACATCTCATCGGTGACATGCTTGGCCTGACACATGATCACCCCCAGGCCAATGCCCGGGAAGCAGTAAGCGTTGTTGCCCTGCCCCGGCACGAAGGTTTTGCCCTGCCAGGTAACCGGGTCAAACGGGCTGCCGCTGGCGAACACGCCGCGCCCTTCAGTCCAGCTGTAGCACTGCTCGGCAGTGCACTCGGCTTTGCTGGTGGGATTGGAGAGCGCAAAGATGATGGGACGTTGATTGATGCGCGCCATGGCCCGCACCACCTCTTCATAGAAGGCCCCGCCACGACCGGAGACGCCGATCAACGCGGTGGGCTGGAAGCTCTCCACCACCTTCTCCAGATCCTTTTCAGGCGCATCGTCGCAGGCAAATTCGCCTTTGCGTCCCGTCAGGTCATCCCGTTGACGCGTCACCACCCCGCGCGAGTCCATAAAGCGGAAGCGCTTAAGCCCCTCTTCCCGGGGCATCCCCTGCTGCTCCATGGCCAACAGAATCAGATCGGCGATGCCGAACCCGGCGCTGCCTGCGCCCATAAAGAGAAATTTCTGCCGTTTCAGTTCGCCTTCAGTGATGCGCAAAGAGGCCAGCAGGCCCGCCAGCGCCACCGCAGCGGTGCCCTGGATATCATCATTGAATGCGCACACGCGGTTACGGTACTTGTCCAGCAGACGGAAGGCGTTGTCGTTGGAGAAGTCCTCAAACTGAATCATGGCGCGGGGGAAGGCGTCGCCCACCGCCTGCACGAACTCCTCAATCAATCCGTCATAGTCGTCGCCGCCCACGCGTTTGTGCTGCAGCCCCACATAGAGGGGGTCATTGAGCAGATCTTCATTATTGGTGCCTACGTCGATGGTGATGGGCAGACAGTGAATGGGCGGAATCCCAGCACACGCGGTATAGAGAGCCAACTTGCCCACCGGAATGCCCATGCCGTTGGCGCCCTGATCGCCCAACCCCAGAATGCGGCTGCCGTCGGTCACCACAATGACGCGCACGTCCTTATGCTCCCAGTTGCCCAGCAGCTCGCGCACGTGGCCGCGATCCTCCAGGGAGATGAACATGCCTTGAGGGCGACGGAAGATCTGGCTGTAGGTCTGACACGCCTCGCCTACGGTGGGAGTGTAGATGATGGGCAGGGTCTGTTCGATATTCTCGCGCACAAAGCGGTAGAACAGGGTTTCGTTGCGCTCCTGCAACGCGGTCAGGAAGATATACTTCTCCAGATTGTTGGGCTTGCTGAAGAAGTTGGCCTTGACCCGCTCCAGTTGCGCCTCCATGGAGAGCGGGCGCGGCGGCAGCAGCCCCCGCAAACAGAGCCGCTCACGCTCCTCATGGGTAAACGCCACCCCTTTGTTCTGCGATGGATCGTGCAGAATATCCATGGGGCTGGCGTGACCGGTCAGGGCCTGGAGTTTCTCCGCATCATAGTTTTCCACTGTATCCGACATCTCACCAACTCCCTCGACTCACTCAGACCCACGCCGCGCACCGGCAACAACAATCAGGCGGTTAACGCCCGCTTCTATTCCGCATATCCGTGACGACCATCACACACCGGCATAGAGCTGGAGCGCCCACACTGGCAGATGGGCACATACTTATCCTTATCCACAGTGATCACCGCCGCCTTGCGACAGGCGGAGGCGTCCTGCTCGCCATCACACACCGGAAAGGTCTCCGACTCGCCGCAGTGGCAAATGCGATGCTCGCCCGCCTCCAAAAACGCCACCACCGGATGCATATCGCCCATGATGTTCCCTCGACCGCTGTTTTGCTATAGTGAATCAACAGATAACGCGCCACTTGGCGCATAGATGCAACCCAATGCCGCACGCAGGCGGCGCAGATTGGAACCCGCAGCCATGACCCGCGCACTTTTCCTGATCTTTCTCGGGGCCTTCCTTGCCCTGTTATCCGCGCGACTGATGACTTGGCTGTGGAAGCGTCTGTTTCCGACGCAGTCCAAGGACGCCACGCTGGAGGCGGAGGATATCACCCAGGACGCCGAATACCCACAACCGGACTGGATGCAGAGCCCGTGGGTCAAACGCGCGTTTTTGGGACTGGCGGCGCTGTTTGTCCTGCTGCTGATTTGGCGCATCAGCGCCACCAGCGAGCCGCCGCCCAAAACCTATCACACACCCCGACTGGAGGATGGCCGCATCATTCCGGGACGGATGGAGTAATCTCCGCCTGCTGCGCGCGCCAGTCGGTATAGCGCTGTGCAAACAAGCGCTCCAATTTTGGAATCACCTCGGCGTCATCGCCCCCCATCATGCGTTCCATAAGCAACTTGGAGGCGTCATCCAGCAGCGCGGCGTCCGCTTCGATCATGGGATAGCTTTTTTTCAACCGCTTGAGCGCCGCCACCGAGGTCTCTTTAGCGGGGGCAGGGATGGCAAGAGGCTCCATAGCCGAAGGCGCATGCTGCGCGGCGCGCGCGTCCTGCTGCTGCTCCTGGTGCAGAAACTCGGCAAAACGAATCACGCTTTTGCGCGCATCGGGGCTCAATTTGCGCCACGCGCGCAGGAGACGCGACTTCTCCGCATCGCCGCCCGGCGTCATCATAGGGAGAACTCCGCGATCACCGGCGCATGGTCCGATGGACGCTCCCAGGCGCGCGGCGTTTTGTCGATATGGCAATTCTGCAGCGCGCCACGCAGCGCATCTGTGACCAGAATATGGTCGATGCGCAGCCCCATGTTGCGGCGGAACGCGCCTTGTCGGTAGTCCCACCAGCTGAACCAGCCCGCCTCGTCATTGCCCACCCGGAAGGCGTCGCTCAAGCCCAGTTGCTGAAGTTTGCCAAACGCCGCGCGCTCGGGCTCGGAGACCAGCACGCCGTCGGCCCAGGCGGCGGGGTCATGCACATCGCGATCATCCGGGGCGATATTGTAATCCCCAAGCAGCGCCAATTTGTCATGCCGCGTGAGTTCATCAGCCAGAAACTCCTGCAACGCCTCCAGCCACTGCAGCTTGTAGTCGTACTTGTCCGACCCCACGCTGGATCCGTTGGGGATATAGACATTGACCACACGCACCCCATTGATGGTCACGGCCAGAAAGCGCTTTTGCGCCGCATCCACACCGGGCAGATCATAGACCGGATCGACGCCCTCCAGGCGACTAAGCAGCGCTACGCCATTATAGGTTTTCTGGCCGGTATACCAGACGTGATAGCCCAACTCCTGCAGCGCCAATGCGGGGAATTTCTCATCCACCAGCTTGGTCTCTTGCAGACACAGCACATCCACCGGATTCTCAGCCAACCACTCCTGCACATGCGGCAGGCGCACATTTAGTGAGTTCACGTTCCAACAAGCCAATCGCATGGTTTCAACCGTTGCTTTTTTCCGCCCACACGTACGCATAGACGCTGCGCCCGCCGGGAAGTTTGGTGATCTCCTCCAAGGCGTCGTCGACGTCGGAGAGATTGGGGAAGCGCAGATCCAGCGTCACCAGCGTGTTGCGCGCTGAACGGCTCTTGCTGTGCACTTGCAGACAGGCGATGTCATGGGACTCAAAATAGGCGAACAGCGCCGCCATATTGGGCGAGTCAAACGCCATAAGCAGTTGCACGGTGAGGATGGGCGGTGGACTGTTGAGAGTCTTATCGCTCCACGCGCCACCGCCCCAGTGGCCGCCATGGCGGGTTTTCTCGCATTGGGCGCGGTGCACGATCCAGCGTCCATCGCCGGACAAGCGGCCAATAATGTCGACGCCCGGCGCGGGCAGACAGCAGTTGGACCAGAGAATGTCCGCGCCGGTCAGATCATGCACCAGGAAGGAGCCGTCGCTGTTGCGTTTGATGCCGTGAATCTGGGTATTGCCCTCATGCAGCGCTTTTTTGATCAGGGTGCGCGCGCGCGCGGTTTTGACAAACTCCAACCAGCCTCGTTGGGGACGGGCGTTATTGGAGGTGATGACGGAGACCACATCGCCATCGGCCAGCGGATGGTCCGGCGGACGCTTGATGCCATTGACGTGGGCGCCGGTGCAGTGGTCGCCGATTTCGGTGTGCACCAGATAGGCGAAATCCACCACCCGTGAGCCCACCGGGAAGGTCAAGCGCGCGCCTTTGGGGGAGTAGACGTCCAGCAGGTCGGGCAGCACATGGGCGTGCACCTCGGACATACGCAGGTCGCTATCGCCCAAAGTGCCCAACAGACGCATGTAGCGGGCGGTATCGGGACCCGACTCGCCCCACTTGGCGAGAATGCCCAAGCGATTGGACTCATCGTCTCGTTTGCGCACCACGTGCACCGAGACCGGCAGACCGTCCCACACAATGCGCGTGGCCAAGGCGCGATAGCCATTCACCCGCGGCGCATTGAGATAGTCGCGCACATGGCGCGGCAGGGGGCCAAACAGACCGTGCATTTTACCCAGCACGCGCCAGGCGGCTTCATCGTTCTCCACCAACAGTTTGAGCCGATAGGCGGGCCACCCCACCCGTTGCAAGGTGCCGGTGCCGGGCTTCTCCGCCAGATGGAAGTAGTCGGCCAGCTTGCGCGGCTCCAACACAAAGTCGGTGGCCATCCCCTCGCCCATCACCAGCGCGGCGTGACGGGTGAGCCGGTCCATGGACTCGGCGCCTTGATTCTGCAGCGTGCGCAGACTCTTTTTGGCGCGATTGTACTGCACCGGCATCAGATGCGGCAGCAAGCGATCGATGAGCGCATCGGCCAGCATCATGATGCCAAGCCGCCGCGCCACGCCCACATAGATCAAGCCGATGCTGGCCTTGGCTTTGGCTTTTTCGGGTTTGTGAACGTTGAGGGTTTCGGAGTTGTGCAGAACGTCGAAGGTCTTGACCACCAGCACGCGAATGTCTTTGGCGGCGGCGCTGAGGATACGGCGATAGGTGGCGGGCATGTCGCCGGCGCCGGTCTGGAGATTGCGGATTTTGGACAGCGCCTGCACCAGCTCCAGCACATCCTCACCGATGGAGAGAATATCCTCCTCCGGTCCCTGGTCTGAGGCGTCTTCGATGACGTCATGCAAGAGCGCCGCACAGATGGCGGTGACGTCATTGAGGCCCCAGCTCAGACAGTGTTTGGCCACACTGATGCAGTGGGTGACGTAGGGCGCGCCATCCACTTTGCGAAACTGCTTGGCGTGATACTTACACGCCAGCATCGCCGAGCGATGAGTCTTCTGCGCCGCCTCCTCGCCATGATTGACGCGGCAGTGATCCACCAACTCTTGAATCTGTTTGAGCAACATGGGGCCAAACGGCCCCTCCAGCAACGCAGTTCCCGCATCGCCGGCGCCATCCCAGCGTTCGCCGGTAACGGCGATGCCATCGCCGCCTTCGGCGAACCCATCTTCGGGGTGCGTCTCGGGCGAACTGGAGCCGTCGGAAGCGACGTCGTTGGCGTACGCGCTGCTCATTTCTTGAACAGCGCCTCCGCCGCTTCGCGCGCCGCGCGCGCTTCCGCTTTGGGGTCCGGGCGCGCGCTGCCGCCCATGGCGTCTTTTAAAGAGGGGCGACGTGGTTTAAACCAGTCGCAAAAAGTGCTGTCCTCTTTCTCCACCACCCGTTCCGCCACGGGTTCAGCGCACTCATTATAAGAGGCCGGATCGTAAAATCGGCAGCCCATGCAGGCGCGTGTGGCGCGACCACAGTGCGGACAGACGTCGCTCCGGCCAAAATCATTGCCGCCCAACAGAGCGCCGCAATGCCAGCAGACGCCGCTACCCTGATGCTCCATAACGCGATTCCATCCCGATTGTGGGTCAGTCGGCGGACAGAGTGTTCGCCAACCCGCCCGGATGATTCCCTCACCCTGTTACGTCGGAACAGAATAGCGCAAAGGCGCGCGTTTCGGCGCCTCTTTTTTTGCGCTTTTTTGCTGACTCAATTACGCGCGGAGTTGGGCCTGTCCACCTGCGGAGAGAAAGTCATACAAATCGCCCATGATGTCATCGAGCTCTTCGGCTTCATACTCAGACAAGCGACCGATATCATCCAACTTTTCAACTTTGGCCAGCTGCGTGTCATTGAGGGTGGCCAGGGCGGCGCGATAGTCCATCTCCGTCCGATTGAGGTTCTCCAGACGAGTCAGGCTTTTGCGTAGTTTCTGTTTGTTTTCCATGTTGACGCTCCACAGGTTGGTACGGAACAACGCCTGCCGCTCTTGAGGCGGCGATCGCTTCGATCACAACATGCAAATATAGCGCCATCATTCTAAAAGCATGTATTCACAAGACTCCCTCCTCCCACCAGGAAATTCACAGGGCATATTTTTCCGAATGCTTCGCCATTTCCCTACATGACTGGCAAGATTTTCCCAATCAACAGACATCCTCAATCCTTGATGCAACGGCGCGCATCAGAGAGGATAAAGCATTACCACCTCAGCCCAGGAGAGATGAGCCATGGCGAAGAAAAAGAAGGAGAAGAGCGGCGCATTGGCGCTGGACGTCGAAAGCAATGAGCGCCTCAAGCGCCTGCGCGACCAGACCGGTCTCCCGCCAGCTGAGGTAATCGCCATGGCGCTGAAGTTTTGGGAAGAGCACACCCAGCCCGGTCAGACCGACCCGCTGGTGGCCAGCATGCGCAAAGTGGTGCGTGAGGAACTCAAGAGCATCACTCTCAACAGTGATGCGGCCTCCTCCACCCCACTCACTGAAGACGGCGAACGCGCCGCCCTGCCGCCGCAAGAGCGGGAAGCCTTGATTCAAGAGGCCCTCAAGCTGCGCCAGGAGGGCCAGTCCTGGAACCGCATCGCCGAGAATTTCAATCGCCGTGGACAAGCCACCTTGAGCGGCGTGGGCAAGTGGCACGGACAAACTCTGGGCAACTGGATGCGCCGGGAAACGTCCGAGTCGTCATAATCCCGACGCCAAACCAAGAGATCTGCGTCCCGCACGGACGCAAAAGCCCCTCTGGTCGCAGACGCCAGCCATATATTTCTGGCGTATGAATTGCATTCTCCCCACCAGCCGTCTGGTCCCTTTGGGCCATTTCACGGTGTGAACGACTCTCCGGGAGATGTTGCATGGCCAGTCCGAACATTCAATACATCAAGACCCCCCTGCATGACGCTGCAGGCGAAGGTGATCTGCAAAAACTGGAAGATCTCTTGATGGAGGGGACCTACGATGTGAACTCGCCCGACCAGGATGGTTGGACGGCCCTGCACTACGCGGCGGTGCGCGGACACGCCATGGCCGCAGAATTCCTGATGGAACAGGGCGCCAACCCCAACGCCGTCAACAGCCAAGGCGTCACGCCTCTTCTGGCCGCCACCTATGAAGGTCACCGCGGCGTGGCGGAAGCGCTGATCAACCACCAGGGCGACCCCAATACCTGTGACGAGAACCTGCTCACTCCGCTCACCACGGCGTTAGGGCGCGGCTATGGCGAGCTGGTGGATCTCCTCATGAATCACGGCGCGCGCTTTTAAACGCAGCGCGTCATAAAGCACGCACGCTAAAGATTAAATCCATCATGTTTGCGAAATATGCGAGATCTCAAGAATACATACACAAATCTATGCGCAATGGCTGAATTTATATAGATTTATATATAACATGCGCATAGTTGTATAAATCGACAATCGGAACATTTTTATACGCATTTGTAATATTTATCTCGCAACTCGGAACTCAGTCGGCGGATTGGTCGGCATCGCCGCCAGCGAGACAATAACATCCTGAACCCGCGCCATGGGCGGCCCCTGCCAACACCACTGCGCCAAAGCATCCACTTGCGCTGGCGGACCGATCACCAGCGCACGCACCGAACCATCCGGTTCATTACGCACCCACCCTCTCAGCCCCAACTTCTGCGCCTGTTGTTGAGTGGCTCCACGATACCAAACACCCTGCACGCGTCCGCGTATCACCAACTCCACACATGCAGATTTCTGCTCGCTTTGCGATGCCTCCATCTCAAACCCCTTACCAGCGCAACGTCATGCGGTCGCCCTGCACCTGCATGCTCCGCAAACGGTTAAAAAAGCGCATTCCCAACAAGGATTCGCGCATAGCGGCTTGATTCACCGACGCAGGAACTCCATGCAGCGTCAAATCGCCCAACGCCACTTCGCGCAACTTGACCGACGCCCCGCGCCCGCGTCCGTTGGCCGTATGATAAACGCGATCATAGGTCAAATCCGCTGGATTAAATCCCACTGCGCGCGCATCCTGCGGCGCCAGCACGATATCGCTGGCGCCGGTATCAGCCAAAAAGCGCACCGGCCGCCCATTGATCTGCAAGGTGAGCAAAAAGTGCCCGTTGCGGCTGCGGGTAATCACCATCTGTCCCGGTTGCTGCGACTCTGCATAACGCCCGGGCAGCAGCTGCGCCAGAAAACGATCCTTCACGCCGCCCAACTCATGCCGATAGCCGTACAGTAGGACCAAACTCGCCGCCAAAGCAATCCAACCGGCAACGGCCTTGAGAGTCTGCAATCGATCGAACGAGACGCGACCGTTGATGATCCATCCCACCCAAGCGCTCATGGCGAACAGATAAACCACGCCCATGCCATTCTGCTTCTCCGGCACGGTCAAGCGGCCGTTGAGCAGCCAATCCCCACCCAGGATCAGGGCGACAATCGCCACAGCTACGAGCAACGCCGTCTTCATAGGCGACACCCCTCCCACGTTAGCGAATCACTCACTGTTTATAGTCGCTAGCATTCAAAAGTGCACATATGGGCGCTGAAAGATATCGAGGGCTACGCCCTCGAGCTCCCAAGATCAAAATCCAAACCGTGATTCGGGCCATCCATGGCCCTCGCCCTTCGGGCTCGCTGCGCGAGTCCGATTCGGCAATCCTGCCGAATCGTGGGCGCTGCCCACACCCGCTTAAGAGTCACGGACCCTTAAGAATCCCGCCAAATTTCCGTTGGAAATTTGTCCCAGAGTCAGCGCAAGACCAACCAATGTCACGCAAACATTGAGCGCTTTGGATTTGTGGCATTCTGGATTCAAGCGGCGATATCTTTGCGCGCCGCAGAACTCTGCGCCAACCCCTGCGCCCACATGGCCGTGGCTCCGGCCACAGAAGCCGGCATCGCGATCAGGTTCAACCCTGGGATCAAGGTCATCACCAATGCCGCGCCGCCGAACCCCATGCTATTCATCCAGGATGCGCGCAAGATGCGCCGCATCTGCTTACCCTTGTAGCCATGGTTACCCATAGGAAAGTCGCCATACTCCACCGCCAGCATCCATGCCCCAAACAGCAGCCACGCCAGCGCCGCCAGCGGCGATAGAAACGGGATAAACAGACCGATCAGCGTCAAAATCGCCAGCGGGATCACCCAGCGCAACATGTAGAGGATTTTGCCCAGCTCGTCGAGAATGGCGCCGGGAGCGGATTTCAACGCCTGCGCAAAAGTGGCGTCATCGCCGGGCTCCGTCCCGGTCAACAACGCTTCGACCCGCGCCGCCAACACACTATTGAAGGGCGCGCCAATCAGATTGGCCAACACCGTAAAGCCATAGAACAGGAAGAGCAGGAACATCACCACAAACAGCGGTCCCACCAGCCACTCCAGCCACTGCAGCCAACTGGGCAACGCGGCGATGTACTGCGCCGCCTGCGCCTGCGCCCACTCATAGCCATAGTAGAATCCTGCGCCGAACAACACCGCATTGATCAACAGAGGAACCGCCACAAACGGTAGGACTTTGGGGTTCAGCAGCAGCCCCATGCCGCGCAGCAGACAACCCGGGCCAAAGCAGCGCACTGACGATTGTGCATCACTCATTTGGCGCTCCAAGGCATGATGGGCACGGTGGAGATGGCGTTTTGCGGCGAGCCATCGATGATCTTTTCGCTGTAAACCAGATAGATCAGCGTATTGCGCTTACGATCGAAAAAGCGCACCACCTTCATGGATTTGAACAGCGCCGAGGTGCGCTTGGAAAACACTTTATCGCCATCTTCAATCTCCCGCTCGAAGGAGATCGGGCCGATCTGGCGACAGGCGATAGAGGCGTCGGAACGGTCCTCCGCCAATCCCACCGCGCCCTTCAGCCCGCCTTTGACCGCGCGGCTCAAATGACACGCCACCCCATTGACGTCCGGGTCGTCAAACGCCTCAATCACGATTTTGTCATCGGGCCCCAGCATCTTAAACACGGTATCCACATGACCGATCACCTCGGCCTGGGCGCTGGATACCGCCGCGGCGCCACCGCCAATGGCCAGCAGCGTTCCAATCATCCTTTTGCGTATCGGCAACATTGTTCCTCCCTTTCGATTCCAATCCGGTAAAATTGGTCTCTTGACGCAATCCCATGCGTGAAACGCGCGACGCCCTGGCATTCTCCAGCATCAAAAAGCCCTGCATTACCCTCTGAAACTACAATTTATTTTGATCCAGAAACGACTCGACCCAAACCTGTGACAGTTTCTGGCATGGTCACTGCATTATGATGCACAACAGACAGGCAACAGATTCTCTCCGGCTCCGCTACGGCGTTGAGTCAGAGTCAATTTGAAACACCCAGAACAAGGCGGAATCCGATGAGCATGCTCGGCATCACCACTTATCTGACGCAGCGCGGAACCCAAGTCATGACTGGCCTCAAGCGCGATGGCCGCGATGACACCAATCGCGGCGCCGCTCCGGTGGCGCGCGATGGCAAAAACGAAGCCTCTGCGCAGGGTTCGCGCAATGCGCCGCGCGCCTCTGGCGCCTATCGCGTCACCCTCTCCAAGGCTGCGCTGCAGCAGTTCCAGCAAGCGCCGACCACCATCTAAGCACAGCGCATAACAGCGCCTGACCATCTCAAGTTAGGCGCTGATGCAAAAAAGGGGAAGGCCTTGAGGCCTTCCCCTTTCTGTTCCCGCCAACGCTCAATTCAGGCGTTGCTCTCCTTATCGCCAGATGCGCCATCCTTCTCCTGCGCAGCGCTATTGACTTCATCTTTATCATCATCCAGAGCCAGACGCCCCGCCTTGTCGTAATCCTTCTTATGGCTCGGCCAGTAGGCCCAGCCGATGATGATCAGAAAGATTACGAAGAACCACACCAAGCCAAACTGCTTGAGTATGGAAACTGTTTCCATGCCCATCGCCTTACTCCCCTGGTTGCGCTTTTTTCACGCTGATGCGCTGAACAAAGCGATAAACATCCTCACCGCGCTGCGCCTTGAGCTTCACATCCCAAATCCCACGCTGCGCAGGCGTGATCTGCGCCTGATAGACGCCGGGCGCCGCCTCACTCATGGAGATCGGCTGATCCAACGCCTGATCAGTGGGCCGGAACAGCGTTCCGGCCACCGTGGCCCCAGCCACAGGCTGGCCTGACTTATCCAGCACAGTGAGGGAGATGGCTCCTTGCCGCCCTTCTTGCAACGCTTCGGATCCAGCCAAACTCACGCGCCAACCCAACTCCATCTGGCGCCGCGCTGCGTCAATCTCCTTATTGTAGGTAATCCCGCGGCGATAAGCGCCCTCGATCACCAATCCATTGGAAGATTTCCCCGCCAGGTAGATAAACGTGGCGTTGACCACCAGCGCCGTCGCCAAGATGCCGACGATCACCCACGGCCAGGGTTCGAAGCGCTTTTTCGGCGCGGCGGTGCTTTGCTCTTGTTCACTCATAAAGATCAGGGCCCAATAAACACGGATTCATAGGTCGTTTCACCGCCTGAGGGATCCTGCGCAACCAAGCGGAAGGTCACCTCCCGCTGGCCGGACTGGACTTCCCCTCGCGGCTGTTTCACGAACAGACGATACGGCAGCACCTTGCCGGATTCAACCGGCAGCAACGGCGAGCCATCTGCAGCATACTTCACCTCCGTGGCCACACGAATGGTCGCCTTAGGCAGCCCTTCAACAGTCAACTTATACAGCTGAGCGCTGTGCGACATGTTCAGAATGCGCGCGGTGAAGTTGTTCTGCACGCCACCGTCAGAGAGCGGAATATAGATCGGTTGACGCTCGCGCACCACCCCCAAATCCACCGACGAACGCACCAGGAAGTACCCAAACATGGCGGCGGTGGTCACGCCCAAGATCAAACCGTAGATCAAGATGCGTGCGCGCACGAATCGAGTCGTGCCCTCGCCTTCGTTCATCTCCCGCATGGAGGTGTAACGAATCAGACGCGCCGGGTGCAGATCGGAGTGTTCTTTGGAGAGCGCCGCCATGGCGTCGTCACAGGCGTCGATACAAGCGCCGCAGGTGATGCACTGATACTGTTGGCCGTTGCGGATATCGATCCCCACCGGGCAGACATTGACGCATTCGCCGCAGTCGATGCACCAGCCCACGTCTTGGGCATGATCATGCCGTACGCGGCGATTGGACTCACGCGGCTCGCCCAGCTCTGGATGGTAGGCGACAATAATGGTGTCTTCGTCAAACATCGCCCCCTGGAAACGGGCATAGGGGCACATGTAGGTACACACCTGTTCGCGGGCGAATCCAGCCATGGTGTAGGTGGTCAGGGTCAAGAAGCCCAGGGTGAACCAAGCAGCGGTGGGCGCTTCGCCAGAGAAGAACTGATTGAGCAAAGTCGGCGCATCGGCGAAGTAGAAGACGAATACGCCGCCGGTAAACATGGAGATGAGCAACCAGGAGACATGCTTGCCGGTTTTGCGCAGGAACTTATTCATGTTCATCGGGCCGTCGTCGAGCATACGGCGCTGACGATAGCTGCCCTCGAACACCTTCTCCATATAGAGGAACATATCGGTCCACACGGTCTGGAAACACATGTAGCCGCAGAACACACGTCCCGCCAGCGCGGTGATGAAGAACAGACCCACCGCGGCAAAGATCAGCACCAAGGTCAGCAGAAAGATCTCCTGTGGCCAGATAACCAGATCAAACAGAAAGAATTTGCGCGTGGGCAAATCAAACAGCACCGCCTGATCCGGCAACCCCGCCTCACGATCCCAGCGCATGAGAGGCAGGACATAGTAGACGCCCAGCAGGATGATCAGAAGAAACCAGCGAACGTTACGGAAGAAGCCCGTCTGGTATTTGGGGTAGAGTTTTTTCCAGTCGGAGTAGAGAGAGTCTTCTTCCGGCTGTGTATCCTGCGGGGATTGTGCGTCCACGGGAGTCAGCTCCTTGAGTTGAGGCCAGTTCGAGAGGTGAGGCAAATTGTCATATTAGAATATAATAAACTTGATCAACAGACAATGGTTGCCTGTGGCGCACACGCGCCCAGGGTGGAAATCCTGCGCATCTTAGAAAAGAGCCGCCGCGTGACGCATAACAGAGGCGCGACACGCTGCGAAAGATAAGGGATTGATACTACCACTCAGAAGGCGCCGAGCCAATCATTTCTTCCCATTCAAGACGGCGACAGGCAATAAAGCGGAAAAACTGTGGGAAATGACGCACAATGCGCTAATCGCCTTGCTATTGGGCGCCGGATCATGCTATTCACCCACTCTTAATGTCTAATGAATTTTTTACCCGGACCCTGCAATTCCCCCTGGGAGTGATTTGACGAGCGTGACGTCCACACGCGCATTTTCGTTGAAACTCCCGAGACTAAAAGAAGGAGCGTTGCCGTGGCGCAAACAGCACTCTCAGAGAAGTATGATTATGGAATTGTAAAGATGTTCACCGTTGTGGCGGTCATCTACGGCGTTGTCGGTTTCCTGGTTGGGGACCTGGCGGCGTGGGAGTTGGCCTTCCCCAATATCAACGGCGGCATTCCTTACATCAGTTTTGGTCGCATCCGTCCGCTGCACACCTCTGCGGTGATCTTCGCCTTTGGCGGCTCGGTGCTGTTCGCTACTTCTTATTATATCGTTCAGCGCACCTGCAAGGCGCGGCTGTTCGCTCCGGGTCTGGCCCGTTTCACCTTCTGGGGTTGGAATGCGGTCATCGTGGGCGCGGTGATCACCTATCCTCTGGGCATGACCCAAGGTCAGGAATACGCCGAGACCATCTGGCCCATCGACATCCTCATCACCCTGGTGTGGGTCGCCTACTTCATTATCTTTGTGGGCACCTTGGCGCGTCGCCAAGAGAAGCACATCTACGTGGCCAACTGGTTCCTGCTCGCCTTTATCATCACCGTGGCGGTGCTGCACCTGGGCAACAACATCCACGTGCCGGTGAGCCTGACCGAATCCTATCCGCTGTTCTCCGGCGTGCAGAACGCCATGATCCAGTGGTGGTACGGCCATAACGCTGTGGGCTTCTTCCTCACCGCCGCGTTCCTGGGCATGATGTACTACTTTGTGCCCAAGCAAGCCGAGCGCCCCGTGTTCTCGTATCGTCTCTCCATCGTCCACTTCTGGGCGCTGGTGTTCCTGTACATCTGGGCTGGTCCGCACCACCTGCACTACACCGCTCTGCCTGACTGGACCGGCACCCTGGGCATGACCTTCTCCATCATGTTGATCCTCCCCTCCTGGGGCGGCATGATCAACGGCATCATGACCCTCTCCGGCGCGTGGGAAAAACTGCGCACCGACCCGATCATCCGCTTCATGGTGATCTCCCTCTCCTTCTACGGTATGTCCACCTTTGAAGGCCCCATCATGTCCATCAAGGACGTGAACGCCCTGTCGCACTACACTGACTGGACCGTCGGTCACGTGCACTCCGGCGCCTTGGGCTGGGTGGCCATGATCTCCTTCGGCTGCCTGTATCACATGGTGCCCCGTCTGTGGAACACCACCATCTACAGCGTGGGTCTGATCACCTTCCACTTCTGGCTCGCCACCATCGGCGTGGTTCTGTACATCGCCTCCATGTGGGTGTCCGGCATCATGCAGGGCCTGATGTGGCGCTGGTACGATAGCTACGGCAACCTCGCCTACGACTTCGCCACCACCGTGCAAGAGATGCATCTGTACTACGTCATCCGCGCCACTGGCGGGGCTCTGTTCGTGGTCGGTGGCGTGGTTATGGCTTACAACGTGTTCATGACCATCAAAAAAGCTGGTCAGGAAACCACCGTGGGCGCGACCGCTGCTGCGTGATCGCAATCAACCAGGAGAGTCCGGCCCTCCCCCACAGTGGGGAGGGCCCACAGAATGTAAGGAGCGTAAGCGGTGAATCACGCAATAATTGAAAAAAACATCCCTCTGTTGGCTATCCTGACGACGATTGTGATCTCCATTGGAGCCATCGTTGAGATCTTCCCCCTGTTCTGGATCGAAAAGACCGTGGAGAAGGTCGAGGGCATTCGCCCCTACACCCCGCTGGAACTGCGCGGGCGTGACATCTACATCCGTGAAGGCTGCTACAATTGCCATTCGCAGATGATCCGTCCCTTCCGCGACGAAGTGGAGCGTTACGGCCACTACTCGCTGGCGGCGGAATCTCAGTATGACCATCCGTTCCAGTGGGGCTCCAAGCGCACTGGTCCGGACCTGGCCCGTGTGGGCGGCAAGTACTCCAACAAGTGGCATCGCGAGCACATGCGCAACCCGCAAAAAGTGGTGCCTGAGTCGGTGATGCCGCAGTATCCCTGGCTGGAGAGCACCCCGCTGGCTTACGGCAACATCAAGAAGCGTTTGGAAGTCATGAAGATTGTTGGTGTGCCTTACACCAAAGAGATGATCGACAACGCGAAAACCGACCTGATGGCGCAAGCTAATCCCGACGCCGACGCCGATGGTCTGCAAGCGCGCTACAGCGAGCAGTTCAAGAGCCCGGAAATTCGTCAGGAGGACTTTGCTGGCGACGGCGCGGGCTCCATCACCGAACTGGACGCTCTGGTGGCGTATCTGCAAATGCTGGGCACCCTCGTCGACTTCAGCAAAGTTGAAGGCTTCGATGCGGAAACCGGCGTCGCCAAAATTGAACAGTACTAATTGTCCCGTGGCTTAAGACGAAAAAAGAGAAGTAAGGAGAGATTCTTATGGCTGAAGAGAATAAAGGCGTCGAAACCACGGGTCACAAATGGGACGACGAAGAGGGCTACCCTCTCCAGGAATGGAACAACCCGTTGCCCAGCTGGTGGCTGTACAGCTTCTACGCTTGTATCGTGATCGCCATCGTGTGGTGGATCCTCTATCCGGCATGGCCTCTGGCCAACAGCGCCACCAAAGGCGTGCTGGGTTGGGATATGAAGTCGGAACTGCAGAAAGAACTGCGGGAAGCGAGCGCGAAGCGCAAGCCTCTGGACGACCAGATTCTGAACATGTCCCTGACCGACGTGAAAAAAGACGTTGAACTGTATAACTACGCCATCAAAGGCGGCCAGTTCATCTTCGGTGAAAACTGCGCTGCGTGCCACGGCCGCGGCGGCGTCAACAGCGTGGATGGCTTCCCCACCCTGTCTGATGACGATTGGCTGTATGGCGGCGATTTGGAAACCATCGCCACCACCATCGCCGAAGGTCGCCAAGGCGTGATGCCCGCCAAAGGCGGCGCGGAACTGTCTGACAGTCAGGTCAATGATCTGGTCTCCTATGTGATGTCCCTGTCCGGCGCTGGCGCCGGTCCGGGCAACGCCACGGCTGGCGACAAGCTGTTCCACAGCGACGACGCCATGTGCTACACCTGCCACGGCGTGGGCGCCAAAGGCTCCCTCAAAGGCAAGACCCCCGACGGTGAAGAGATCGACAACAGCATTGGCGCGCCCAATCTGTCTGACGGCATCTGGCTGTACGGTGGCACCGAAGACGCCATTAAGACCACCATCTCCAAAGGTCGTAATGGTCATATGCCGGTGTGGAGCAGCGATAACGGCGGCAAGCTGTCTCCGGTTGAAGTCAAGAAAGTTGCTCTGTACGTGCAAAGCCTGGGCGGCGGCATGTAAGTTTCGCCCCTCAGTGAACACTCGAAAGCCCGCCTTATGGCGGGCTTTTTTTTTGGATAGATACGCCCTCTCCTTCTCGTATAGCCGCTTAATCCAGAAAGACACACATCCAAAGCGCTCAATGTTTGCGTGACATTAGTTGGTCTTGCGCTGACTATGGGACAAATTTCCAACGGAAGTTTGTCGGGATTCTTAAGGGTCTGTGACCCTTAAGCGGGTGAGGGCAGCGCCCGCAGTTTAGATTTTGATCTTGGGAGCTCGAGGGCGTAGCCCTCGATATCTTTCAGCGCCCATATGTGCACTTTTGAATGCTAGCGACTATATTCGTTAACCTCGCTTCTTGCGATTCAGCTTGAGATTGCTCACCATTGCGCCGAAGAACAGACTGTTTCCCTTTACGTCGACAGGAGCCGTCGGATGAATCGTGAGAAGGTGGTTTTCGGATTCTTTATCGTCTCAGCCCTCACTCTGAATTTTGGTTTCTGTCTGGGGGATATCGACAACCCCGACCACCATCACCTCTACGAGCTGTTTGTTGTGATTGTGGTCAATCTGGTGGCCACCATCCTCAAACTGGGGGATCGCACCCAAATGGGCGCCGTCCTGCTGGCCACCAGTCTGGTGGCGGATCTACAGTTGATCTGCGCAGCCATCGTATGGGGCGTCGCCACCCATGTGGCGCAAGCGGAATTGGCGGGCTCGGTCATGGCCTCCATTGTCTCATTGGCCAGCGGGGCGTTGGTGGCCAACGTGATTTCGGTGACGATTCTGGTGATTGAAACGGTGATTATCCGCCGCTGAGGAGGTCGTCATGACAGGGATGACCTACCACGTCTTCAAGCGTATGCGCACGCCGCTATTGGCGTTGCTGGCCGCTTACTCCATCGCCATCTTGGGCATGACGCTGATCCCCGGCGTCGACGACCAGGGCAACCCCTGGCGCATGTCATTTTTTCACGCCTTCTACTACGTCTCGTTCATGGCCACCACCATCGGCTTTGGCGAGATTCCCTATGCATTCAGTGAGGCGCAAAGAGTCTGGGGAATCTTCTGTATCTATCTGACAGTGATCGCGTGGTTCTACGCCATCGGCGCCATCATTAACCTGGTACAGGACTCTGGCTTTCGCGGCGCCTTTATTCGCGACAATTTTGCCCGTTCCGTGCGCGCCATACGTGAGCCGTTCTATATCATCTGTGGCTATGGCGATACCGGCAAAGAGTTGGTGCGGGCGCTGTGCGCCCGTGAAATCCGCGCTGTTGTGGTCGACTCCAACCAGCATCAGATGCACGATTTGGCGCTAACCAATCATTCATTGGAAGTGCCCGGCGTCTGCGCAGACGTTCGCGTACCCAAAACCTTGATTGATGCGGGAATCCAGCACCACTGGTGTCAGGGGCTGGTGGCCATGACGGATATCGATGCAGTCAATCTGAAGGTCGCCATTACCAGCAAACTGCTCAATCCCGATATGCCGGTGATCTGTCGCGGCGAGGCCCCGGAGTACGAGGAGAACATGGCCTCCTTCGGCACCGATCACATCATTGACCCCTTCACCACCTTCTCCAACCGGCTGGCCCTGGCGCTGGATAAGCCGGGCCTGCACCTGCTTAACGACTGGTTGAGCGGCGTGCCAGGAGCCCCCATGGAAGATCCGGTCTACCCTCCCAAGGGAACCTGGGTGGTGTGTGGATTTGGTCCCTTCGGCAAAGCGATGCACGCCAGTTTGACCCGCCGCGGCATTCCTGTGGTGACAGTGGAGTTTGACCCAGATAAGACCAGCAGCCCCCCCGGCACCATTCAGGGCATCGGCGCTGACCACGCCACACTGCGCGCAGCTGGAATTGAGAACGCAGTGGGGCTGGTAGCCGGCACTCAGGACGACGCCAACAATCTCTCCATCGTCATGACGGCGGTGGAGATGAATCCGCAGCTGTTCGTGGTCATTCGTCAGAATCGCAGCATGAACACACCGCTGTTTTCTGCTGTCACGGCCAATCTGGTGATGCAGTCGAGCCGGATTTTAGCGCGCGAGGTGCGGCTTCTGCTGACCCTTCCGCTGTTGCGCGAATTCCTGATTTTGGCCCAAAAACGCGATAACGATTGGGCCAATGGAGTCTCCAGTCGCATCCTTGGAATGATGCGCACCAACGTGCACCCCAGCTCCTGGTCCGTTTCCGTGGATGAAGAGCGCGCGCCCGCCATCGTGGACTCCATCAAGCGCGGCAATCCGGTCGCGATTGTGGATCTAATGCGTTCACCGGCCAATCGGGATGAGTTTATGCCATGCATGCCGCTGCTGCTCAAACGCGCCAGCGGTCAGACTCTGCTGACGCCAGAGACCGAACTGCATTTAAACCCAGGGGACCAAGTGCTGTTTTGTGGGGAGCGTGGAGTACGCCACCGCATGGGGTGGAGCTTTGCCAATATCAATGCGCTGGGCTACATCCTCACAGGAGACGATAGCCCGGATGGGTGGGTGTTTCAAAAATACCACGCGTGGCGGGCCAAACGCGCCATGCGTCAAGAGCGGGTATAGCATGACAAAGCGGGCGCAGTGGCACCCGCTTTGTACACGAAACAATCAGGCGATGGAGAGATACTTCTCCCCTTTCACCCCACACACCGGACAATTATCCGGCGCCTTGCCGATTTCGGTGTGACCGCACACCGGGCAGATGTAGATATCCAGGGCCGCATCCAGATCTTTACCAGACTTCACCGCAGCCAGAGCTTGCGAGAACAGGTCATAGTGGACCTTCTCCACTTCCATGGCTTGGCTCATGGACTTCACCGCGCGGCTGTTGCCTTCGGCTTCGGCCTCTTTCACAAAGCCCGGGTACATGTCGGTGAATTCATAGGACTCACCGCCCATGGCCTCTTCCAGATTGGTCACGGTGTCTTTGATTCCATCCAACACGCGCAAGTGCGCATGGGCGTGCAGGGTTTCGGCTTCCGCCACCGCGCGGAACAGTTTGGCCACTTGGGGGAAACCGTCGGTTTCGGCTTTTTTGGCGAAGGCCAGATATTTGCGGTTGGCTTGGGACTCTCCAGCAAACGCCGCTTTCAAATTGTCTTCGGTGCTCATCTCACTTGCTCCTCAAGGAAAGAGCGGCGCCGCAGCGCCGCAGTCGGCAATCGATCCATTATTTTGCGTCAGACCCGCGCCAACCTCACTGGATTTTCTCAATTAATCAGCGCATTCAAGCCACTTGTGAGGAATCGTCATTGGCTTCCGCGGGCATTTTCAGATCAGCCGGATCGGTTTTGGCCACGCAGACGCGATTGCGCCCGCTGGTTTTGGCTTCATACAGCGCCTCATCAGCGCGTTGACAAAGCGAGTCAAACGGCTCTTTGCCCTGCCGTAGCGCCACGCCGAAACTGGCCGTGACCTGCTTAATGGGCGGCGCCTGCATCTCCGCCACGCGCTGGCGCAGTTTTTCCGCAAACCGTCGCATCTCCTCTACGCTCTTACTGGGCACGATGATGAGGAACTCCTCTCCGCCCCAACGACCCGGCGTATCGGTGCCGCGCACGCTCTCCAGCAACAGCGCGCCAAACCGTTTGAGCACATCGTCGCCCACATCATGGCCATAGCGGTCATTGACCTGCTTGAAGTGGTCGATATCGCAGAAGATCACTGCACACCCTTCGCCATAGCGATCGTCGCGCATGATCTCCTTTGTCGCCATCTCGCCCACGGCGCTCCGGTTGGGCAGTCCGGTCAGCAGATCGGTATTGGCCAGGGTCTCCTTCTGCTGCAGGATCTTCTCGGTATAAGAGAGCAGCGCATTGATGGAGAGGTTGATGCGATCAAACTCGTCGGATTTGGTCAGCGGCAGGCGCACGCCGAAGTTTTCTGTCTGCATGATGCGATTGAGGCTCTGAATCAGGACTGACAGAGCGCGCAGCACGCGCACTACGGTGTGCACAGTCAGACCGATGGCCGCCACCAGCAGCCCCACCGCCAACATGATGAACATGCGCAACAGCCGCCACTGTTTGGCGATATCCTGCTCCAACTCGGCCTGGAGCTGGTCCAGCAGTTCGGTCTCAAGCCCTTTCATGGCATCGATGGCCAGGGAGGCCTGGCCCCACCACAATACGGTGGAGGTTTGCTCCACCCGACCGCCGCCGGGTTTCAGCAGATGCTCGATCTGCGCGATCACCTGTTTATACGTCTCGTTTTCCACCCTTTCGGCAAACAGATGCGCATTCTGCGGATTGATATCCCGGCGGAACGCATGCAGATGCTCATTTAATGCGCCAAAATTGCTGGCAACCGCGATGAGGTCAGCGGAATCGACGGCTTGTCGCGAGTAGATGCGATTGACGCCAGCGCGGATCAAGCCGAGCTTCTCCCGGCTCACCGCCAAGTCATGCACGGCGCGCACGGTATTGCTCACTTCATGAGAGAGGGAATCGATGCGCAGCAGCGCGGTTTCATCCAACAGCGAGGTGATCCAGCGGGTATAGAATGCGCGCACTTGAGGCCAATCAACCTCTCGTGCATCCACTTTGGCGCGGAAGATGGGCAGCTCTTTGCGCAACGCGGCAAGCTGATTGCTGCGCGCAATGGAGATCTCCGCCTGCTGCATGCGGGCGAAGTGTTGATCGATACCCTCACGCTGTTTTTTCAGCATGGCGGCGATGCCGACATTATCCCCGGCCAGTTGACCAGCGGTCAGGCCACGCTCTTTTTGCAACAGATGCACGGTATGCGAGAGGATGCGCGCATCGGACAGCAGCGCCAATTGCTGGCGCGATTCGACCACAGCGGCGTTGCGCCCCTGCCACTCCTGGAACAGCACCATCGCCACCGACAGCACCAACAGAACCGCCAACAGAATGGTGCTCAGACGAACGCTCATCATTTCAATTCCGATCACTTACACTGCGCTACCGCCATTGAACGCGCCTTGCGAAAACCTTGCACCGCGTTCAAAAAGCCAAGGGAAATCAAAGCACTTAAATGTCATTTAAAGCATATCGCCAAGGCGTGCTCATAAGTGAAGCGAATGAACACTCCAGCGCGCCTTTGCCACCTATTTCAGCGTTCAATTATATGCGCCTCGGCGTTTTGTAACAACCCCGCCGCCCCAGCTTTCCCCGGGATTTTTGTCACGAAACGCCACAGGCATCTCTTTAGAGCATTCCAATACACACTTTGCTCATGGCATAAAGGATTGCGTGGTCTATCCATCATCTTTCAAATGGCTTATGTCACCATGACAGACGTAAAAAGAGTCTTCGGCATCGCCCTGCACTCCGCCCCTGACACTTATGCAGCGGGCGAACCCACATGGCTGGCCATGCTGGAGACTCTGCTGGCCGTCTGCGCCTATTGGGGCATCGCCTGGTACTGGGATACCCATATCCACTTGATCGTGAGTATCTGTGTGGCGCCTTTGCTTTTGTTGCGCTCTGAGGAATCGGTTAAGTTGGGGGCTAAATGGTTTGTTGATTATTGGCAAGACACCCAAACTATACCATTTAAACCTAAGCCAATCATATATTCTATTTCAGTATTTTTCTCATTTATTGTATCTGGCTTCACATCTTGTATATTCTACGAATGGTTATTATCTGATATCACAGTACAGGCTGTCAAATGGTATGCACTGCTATACGGATATATCATATATATTATTTCTTTATCATCAGCTACACTTTCCTCCAACATTTTTTTAGGCCTGACAATGAAATATCAAATCCACTTGAGTACGCATCATTTTCTGCATCTATAGTAGCAACACTAATTCTTACCACAAATGATTTTACATTAGAAGCATTTGGAATATCAATAATTGTGTTGATAATTTATTTTCTAAAAATCAAAGGTACGGTCTATAAAAACAATATCCAACGAAAAGATTAGAGCTGGTTTATTGGTAACTGGAGCAATCGATTTGTTTTTCTTAACAATATCTCAAGCGTTTGGAATTTATATTAGATCTATCTATATACGCTTATTTTCAACAATAAAATTCCTACTGCATGGAATCAAGGCCCTGCCAGACAATTGGCACAGAAATACGTTTGAAATTGACACATTTCATCCGCCACAACTTATCGAAAAACAGGATATATTGACTACCAAAAAATTCCTAGTGGAATTTAATAGTGCTCGCCAATCCATAAAAAAACTACTTATTCCAATTGGAGTAGTAATATTACTCCCTGCGTACATGTACCGCTTGAGCCTAAAATCTACATTCTGGCTCTATTTCCCACTGGTTTATATATCTAAGACCCCAACCTGGAACTCTTTAAACGACATCCACGAAGCCAGCGGCTATCTGGATAGACTCCGCAACAGCTGGAACGAGTGGCGCAAACGCCTCCTTGCCGCCTTGGCGATTGCCAGCCTGCTGGTCGCCAATCTCTCACCAGAGATGCTAAACCATGTGCTTAAGGAGATTCCCCAATCATCCATGCTCTTCTATGCCTGGGTATTCGAGTGGGGCAACTTCGCGCCGTGGCAATGGCTGCTGCTGGCCAATGCGGCATTGACCGTCATACTCCCCTTCCCCTGCGATACCGCCTATCGCACCTGGCGGCACGATAACACCCATAACAAAGACAACCTCGCCACCATCACTTGGGCCAAGGGACTCAATCTGGTGGATCGGCTACGCAATGTTTTGGGATGGTTCTACCTGATCATGGCCTTTGGCTACGCGCTCATAGCCATGGGGACGATCAACCAATTTGAGCTGCCCAGCGGTTTTGGCTTTCTGCTCGATCTCTATGGCCCTTACCTGCCTAAGTCTGAGGGAGCTGAATCAGCATTGGTGATTTGAGGAGATTGGCGGATTGTGCTGCGGATCTGACTATTTTTCAGGTTGGCGGCCCCTAGGGCATTCGCTCCTGTCGGCTTCGCCGACATATCGCTCACCGCCGTTTCCCGTTTTGCCTCTTTACTGGCGCCGCCTTTCGCGCTCCTCTTGGGGCTTCTGACTGGCTCAGGCTTCTTTGCGCGGGAAACAGCAAATACCACTGCCACACCGTGGGGCGCCGCCCCACACCCCGCTGGGGTCGCGGACCCCAGACCCCGCCGCCGACCAGTCGGCGGCTACCTGACACAACGCCAGCACCACCTTTGTCACGCACACACTTTTGCTCTGTGCTGGCGCTACATATGGATCGCCCGTCCGTGCGCCGCCAACGCCGCCTCCTTCACCGCCTCCCCCAAACTCGGATGGGCATAACAGGTCTGGCCCAGCTCAGTGGCCGTCAACCCGCCGCGCATCGCCGCCGCCGCCTCCGCAATCATCTCCCCCGCCTGCGACCCCACCATATGCGCGCCCAGGATCTTATCCGTCTGCGCACACACCAGCAGCTTCACAAACCCTTCCGTCTCGCCCACAGAGCGCGCTCGCGCATTGGCCATAAAGGCGAATTTGCCAACAAGGTATTCCACCCCAGCCTCTTTCAGCGCCTCTTCACTCTGACCGATGGTCGCCACTTCAGGATGGGTATAGACCACACCGGGAATCATGCCGTGGTCCACTTCCCCCACCGCCTCCCCGGCGATGATGGCGGCCACAGCGACGCCCTCCTCTTCGGCCTTGTGCGCCAACATCGGCCCGCCGATCACATCGCCCACCGCATAGATCCCCGCAACGCTGGTCTCAAACAGCGTATTCACACAGATGAAGCCCTTGGCGTCCAGATTCACCCCCAACGCCTCCAACCCCAGCCCTGCGGTGTACGGACGCCGTCCCACCGCCACCAGCGCTACGTCCGCCTCCAGCGTTTCCGCTTCGCCCCCCGCTGCGGGCTCCAGAGTCAGGGTCACGCCGTTCTCATGGGCCTGCGCCGAGGCCACTCGGGTGGAGAAGCGGAACTTCAGCCCCTGTTTGGAGCCGAATACCCGCTTGGCGGTGCGGCGCAGCTCCCCATCCATGCCCGGCAGCGCGGCGTCCAGGTACTCAATCAGGGTCACTTCCGCGCCCAACCGCCGCCACACCGAACCCAGCTCCAACCCGATCACCCCGGCGCCGATTACCGCCAACCGCTGCGGGACACTCTCCAGCGCCAGCGCGCCGGTGGAGGTGACAATGCGCTTTTCGTCCACAGTGAGATTGGGCAGATCCGCCGACACCGAGCCCGTCGCGATCAGAATTTTCCCTGCGGTCAAAGTCTGTTTCGCGCCCTCGGCATCGGTGACCGCCACCTGCCCCGGCGCGGTAATGCACGCGGTTCCATCAAACTGAGTGATCTTGTTCTTTTTGAACAGGAACGCCACCCCTTTGGTGAGGTGCTCCACCACTTCGCCTTTGCGCGCCATCATGCGCGCCAGATCCAGCTTCACCTCGGCGGCGATCACCCCATGGTCGGCCAGATGCTTCTGTGCGGACTCGAAATGGTGCGACGACGCCAGCAGCGCTTTGGAGGGGATGCAGCCCACATTGAGGCAGGTTCCGCCCAGGGCTCCGCGTTTCTCCACGCAGGCCACGGAGAGTCCCAGTTGCGCGGCGCGAATGGCGGCCACGTAGCCGCCGGGGCCGCCGCCGATGACGATGAGATCAAACGAAGAAGAGGACATAAGGCCACCTGATACTTGGGCAATATCGAAAACGGTCACTATGATGCGACAATGCCCGATCAGGACGCGGAATGGGAAGGTGGAAAATCGCGAGATTTCTGGCCATGCAAAACCAAAACTGCTGAGAGCGGCCAATGTTTGCGTGACGCAGGGAGAGCTAGCGCTGACTATGGGCCGCCGACTGGTCGGCGGCGGGGTGATTCGGGCCATCCATGGCCCTCACCCTGCGGGCTCGCTTCGCGAGTCCGATTCGGCAATCCTGCCGAATCGTCTGGGGGCTGCGCCCCCAGCGGCCACAGGCGAAGCCGTATCTCACAAAATGGGCGGTGCCCCACGGTGTGGCTGTTGATCTTCAGCGGAGTTTGAGGGCGCAGCCCTCAATATCTTAAACCATCAATATTGTCATAGCTGGGGCCTGCCATGGAGAAACGTCAATGCCTCACCGCCGCCAGAAGCCGGGCCACAGGAGAATCAACACGGTAAAGATCTCCAAACGCCCCACCACCATGAGCACAGCCAACAATAACTTACCGATCTGCGGCAACGCGGAGAAGTTATCCATGGCCCCCACCCCGCCATAGCCGGGGCCCACATTGGTCAGACAGGTAAGCGCCGCCGACAGCGCCGTCATCATATCCACGCCCATCAGATGGAGGACCACGCCGCCCATGAGGGTGAGCAGAATGGTCATGGCCAACATCGCCACGCACCCCTCCACCACGTCCATGGGCAGGTCGCGTCCGCCCCACATCAGGGTCTGCACCCGACGCGGCTGCAGCAGACGCCGCATGGCCGCGCCCAACATCACGAACGCCACCGAGACGCGCACCACTTTGGGTCCGCCCGCAGTGGAGCCGGACATGCCGCCCACCCCCATGAGCAGAATCAGCAGCATGGCGGACAGCGCCTCCCACTGCTCCCAGTCGGCGCTGGCGTAACCGGTGGTGGTGAGAATGGAGGCCACTTGAAAGAATGCTTCCCGCGCCGCTTCCAGCGCAGGAACCTGCGCCTGGAACATCCGCAACAGAGTGATCATCACTGCCGCGCAGAGCGCCACGCCCATGTAGACGCGCCACTCCCGGTCTCCGAAGGCTTTCAAGTCGCGCATGAACACAAGACGGTAGTGGAGCAGAAAGTTGGTCCCCGCCAGCATCATGAACAGCGTGGCCCACCACTGCGCCGCCGGTGAGAAACCGACAAAACTGGAGTCGCTGGTGGAGAAGCCGCCGGTGGCCATGGTGGTCAGGGCGTGATTGAGGGCCTCGAACGGGGTCATGCCAAACAGCCAATAGCCCAACGCCGCCAACGCGGTGAGCCCCACATAGAGGCCCCACAGGATGCGCGCGGTGGTGATCAGTCGGGGCGTCAGGCGCTCTTTGCGCGGCCCCGGCGTCTCCGCCTTCATCAACTGCATGCCGCCCACCCGCAGGAACGGCAGAATGGCGATGGTGAGCAGCAACATGCCCATGCCGCCGATCCACTGGGTCAGACTGCGCCACAGCAGCAGACTGCGCGGCAACCCTTCCGGATGCCCCAACACGCTGGAGCCGGTGGTGGTGAAGCCGGACGCGGATTCAAACAGCGCATCGGCCCAGCCCAGGTGGTGGGAGATCACATAGGGCAGCGCACCGAGAAAGATCGCCGTGCCCCAACCGGCGGTGGCGACCAGAAAGCCGTCGCGCGGACCTAACCGGGGGTCGGCCTTCCAGGCCAGAATCCAACCACACGCGCCGACAATCAAGGCGATGAAGATGGCCCAGATCAGCGTATGCAGATTCTCCCCCGCATACCAGGCGTAGAGCAGCACGCCGCCTTCGAACATCGCCACCATCAGACTCAGCGCCGCCAACAGGCGCAGATCCATGCGCCAGTTCACGACTCGGCGCCCTTGGTGAGGAAGTTATCCACTCGCGACAGACCGCGGCGCGGCGCGATGAGCAGCACGCGGTCCCCCGGCTTGAGCACCGTATCGCCGTCGGGAATGCGCGCAACCTCCTCGCCCTGGGCCACCGCGCCCACCAGCACGTCGCGGGGAATTTTGGCTTTGCGCAGCGGCACGCCATCCAGGGCGGAGTTGGCGTGCACCTCGGCCAGCACCGCCTCCAACTGCGCATTGAGTAGCGGCGCGGCGTCGATCACCCGCCCTTTGCGCACAAAACGCATAATCGAGCCAATGGCGGCCAGTTGCGGACTGACGATAGCGTCCACGCCCAGTTGTTCGGCCAGAGAGATATAGGCTTCGGAATCAACCAGCGTCACCGCCATGGCCGCGCCCAGCTGTTTGGCCAGCAGCGCCAACGCCAGATTGCGCTCCTCATTGCCGCTCAACGCCAGGAAGGTGACGTCGGAGCCCAGAAGCTCCCGCAGCAGATCGCTGTCCTGCGCCCGGCCCCACAGAATCTGCGCCGAGGGCATCAAGCGCGCCAGCTGCTCGCAGCGGGTTTCGTCCTGCTCAATGATGGTCAGACGATAGCCTTTGGCCAGCAGCGCGCCACCGATCAACGAGCCGGTGCGTCCGCCGCCAGCGATGATGATGCGCCGCCGCCCCATGGGACGCTTGCCCAGCAGGCGCAAAATACGTCCGGACTCTTCGGTGGTGGGCAGCGCCAGATAGACGTCATCGCCCGCTTCGAACAGATGGTCCCCTTTGGGCACCAACGCCTTGCCGCCGCGGCGAATGGCCACCACCAGGGCGCCGCCGTTGCGGCTCCACTCCGCCCCCAATTCGCGCAACGACCGCCCCAACAGCGGCGATTCGGCGTCAAAGCGGAAACCCACCAGGTTGATCTGGCCATCGATGAAGGGGATCACCTCAAACGCCTGCTCGCGCAACACCAGTTGCAGCAGCATGTCGCAGGCGGACTGCTCCGGGCTGATCAGCGCCACATCGCGCAGCTCCAAGCCGCTCCATAATGCGCGGTCGGTGGAGAGTTTTGGGCCACGCACGCGGGCGATCACCTGGATGTCGGGATTGCGCGCCTTGGCGATGAGGGTGATGACGATATTGGTCTCATCGGAGTCGGTCAGCGCCAGCAGGAGCGCGGCGCGCTTGAGGCCTGCGTCCAGCAACACCGCCTGATCGGTGCCCTCGCCTTCGATGACCTGGGCGTCCAGCGCCTCCTGCGCCAACTTGGCGGCGCGCGCGTCGCTCTCCACCAGAGTGACATCCACCCGCTCTTCGGAGAGAAAACGCGCCAATTCGCGCCCGGCGTCTCCGGCGCCGACGATAATGACCTGCATGGGCGCGCGTCCTATTGCTCAGAAGAGTCCGAGGTTACGGGCATCTGCGCCTGAGTCGCGCGCATGCCCATCACATCCTCCAGCCACTGCGCCAAGGCGCCGTGACCGGTGTTGGCGGCCACCGCCATGGGGGTGTTGCGATAGCGATCCTCCAAGGTGGGATCGGCGCCCTTTTCGATCAGCAACCGCGCCTTCTTTTCATCTCCGCTATTGGCGGCGAAGTGTAGCGGCGTCCAGTCATAACGATCGCGGGCGTTGATGTCGGCGCCATGTTCGATGAGCAGTTCGGAGAGTTCGGCGCTGGCGAAGTGCAACGGGGTCCACTGTTTGCTGTCGCGGATATTCACGTCCAGCCCCAGTTCGATGAGATAGCGCGCCATCTCCACGGTGGTCAGGTGCAAAATGGTCTCGCCGGAGCGGTTGGTGCGGTGGATGTCCGCGCCATGAGCCACCAGCACTTCAGCGGCGGCGCGGTTGGCGTAGAACAGCGGGGTGTCGCCCTCCTTATCCACCGCGTTGACATCGGCGCCCTTGTCGATGAGCTGTTTGCAGGTCTCGGCGTCGCCGATGTCCGCCGCCAGGTGCAGCGGCGTGCGCCCGGCGTCATCGGCCAAGTCCACCTTCTTGGTGTGCGGCAGCAGCAGCGCCACCAATTCATGCCGCCCCGTCGCCACCGCCAGGTGCAGCGGCGTATCGCCGTGGGCGTTGGCGATGGATGGATCCGCCTGATACGCCAGCAACAAGCCGCACATGCCTTGATAGCCGCGCTCAGCGGCCAGACACAGCGGCGTTTTGCCGGTGGGGTTGATGGCGTTGACGTTGGCCCCCTCCGCCAGCAGCATCTGCGCCTTGGCGATATTGTCCAGACGCACGGCGTTGTGCAGACGGTCCGCGGCCTCTTCACCGCGAGAGAACTTCCCTTTTAACCAGTTAAACATGTTCCACTCTCCCGCAACGTCATCGAACTGATCGCGCCGCCCTTTAAGCAGTCACGCTCTGGCTATTGTGATGAGCCTCGCTCTGTGCAGAGGGCTGGCTCGCAGTCGGATTTTCCTCTCCAGATTCGCTCTGCGTAGACGCGCTATGCGCTGCAGACTCCCTTTGGGAGGAGTCTTCCAACATGGCGGCTTCGCTACTGCGCAGCCTCTCCTCCTCCTGCTGCCTGCTCTTCAATGAGCTGGGGCACTCCAGGAAGACCTGATGCGGACAGGCGGCGCACTGCGCTTTATCCAGGAAGCGATCGACAATGTTCTCCACCGCCTGGGACTTGGAGCAGAACACGTGATCCTGCTGAATGGCGCTGAGCGAACCGCTGCGCTTGATCATTTCATAGACCTGCTCCTTAACGTCATACAGGAACAGTCCACCGCCGCGCTTGCGCCGACGCTGCGCTTCGCGCTCCAGCATCTCTGCGCCGGACAGATCGGTGAAGTTGATGCCGCTGCACACCACTAACGCATTTTTCTGCGCGCCAGGTTGTTCGGCGTAATCTTTGAGGATCTGCTCCACATGGGCCACCGAGCCGAAATAGAGCGAGCCATCAATGCGCAGGATCTTCAACTGCGGACACTCCTGCAGCGCTGGGTCAGTGACGAACATGCGCCACGGCGATTTGGGATCAGGCACCCGCGCCACCACCTTGGGATGAGAGGTGCGGTTCAGATAGAACATCAGCGACAGCATCACCCCGGCGTAGATGGCGAACTCCAACTCCAGGAACAGGGTGGAGGCGAAGGTGACGCCCATGACGATGGCGCCCGGGCGCGTGGTCTGAGCGATTTTGCGGATCTCGTGGAAGTCGATCAGGTTATACGCCACCAGCAGGATCACCCCCGCCATGGCGGCGGTGGGCAGGTGGGAAGCCAGCGGCGCCACCGCCAGCACGATCAGCGCCAGAGAGGTGGCGGCAAACACCGCCGAAAGCGGAGTCTTGGCCCCGGCGTCGTAGTTGACGCCGCTGCGAGTGAAGGAGCCGGAGGCCGGATAGGCGGAGAAGAAGCTGCCCGCCATATTGGAAAGGCCCTGGCCGATGAACTCCTTGTTGCCATCGATGGTCTGGCCCGACTTCAGCGCCACCGAACGGGCGATGGAGACCGCTTCGATCAACCCCAACAGGGAGATGGCCAGGGCGCCGTTGGAGAGCGCGCGCACGTGATCGAAGCTGAAGGTGGGGTGGGAGATCGGCGGCAACTGGCTGGGAATGGCGCCGATGAGTTTGACCCCTTCGGCCTCCCAGCCAAACCAATAGGTGGCGCCGCCGCTGAGGATCATGGCGATGAGCATATTGGGCCAACTGCGCCGCCACAGGCGAATCACCAACGCCACCACCAGGGTGAACAAGCCCACGCCCAGCACGTAGAAATTGGTCTGATCGATCTGCGCAAATATCTGCACAAGCACATGCACAAAGGAGTGGGCATCCCCCTCCAGCGTGATCCCCAGCAGACTCTTGAGCTGGCTGACGGCGATGAGAATCGCCGCGCCGCTGGTGAAGCCGACCACAGCCGAGTGGGAGACGAAGTTGATCAATCCGCCCAGCCGCGAAATGCCGAGTCCAAACTGGATCACCCCGGTCATGAACGCCAGCGTCAACGCCAGCGCCACATACTGTTGCGAGCCGGGTTCGGCGATGGGCGAGAGGGTGGCGAACACCACGATGGAGATGGCGGTGGTGGGGCCGGAGATGAGGTGATGGGACGAACCAAACAGCGCCGCAATGACGGCGGGCACGATGGCGCAGTAGAGGCCATATTGCGGCGGCAGGCCAGCGATCATGGCGAAGGCTACGCCCTGGGGCAGCACCACGACGGCGCCGGTGAGACCGGCCATAAAGTCCTGACGCACGCTTTGAGGGGTAGAGGTGAGCAACCACTTGGGGGGGCGCAGACGCAACCAACGACGGGATTTGTTGGCTGGCGCGGCGGCCGATTGGGCGGACATGACGACTCCTTCAAAACAGACGGGACGCCATGGTGGAGCAACTAGCGGCTGCGGATGACCAACAGCTCGCAGATGGCGTCGTAGGGATTTTTCCAGTTATGCGGGTGGTGGGGCAGATAGTAGACCGATTGGGTCTCCTGTAGTGTGAACTCTTCGTCGCAATATTCCAACACAGCGCGACCTGAGCGAATCCAGACAAACTCCACGCCGTTGCCCACGCCAAACGGCTGTTTGGCCATGCGGCCATTGGGCAGCAGACGAATCAGCATCGGCTCGAAGGCCGGGGCAAAACGCCGTGAACCCAACGGCAGCAACTCGGCGCTGCGCAATGCATGCAGCAGCGGCTGCTTGTCCAAAGACAGCACCTCGATCTCCGAGAGAGGCTCGGCGGCGTCGGCGAAAAAGGCCGCAACAGGGATATCCAGAGCATCGGCCAGCTTCTCCAGCGTCGCCACCGACGGGGAGGTCTGACCATTCTCGATCTGCGACAGACCGGCGGCGCTGATTTTGGCCCTCTCGGCCAACCCCCGCAGGGAGAGACCTTTCTCCTGGCGATAGGCCTGGATGCGTTGTGCAACGATATTTGACATGGCGATTGTACGGAATTCTGAACGGTCGTCAACTATAATGATCGTCTAATATAACGATATTGAACCCAACACGCTACTCTCTTCATGGAAAAATTCCCAGTGCGTGCGTGTCGCATAGCCAACAAATGGCGTGCAATGTCGCATACGCGCGCACCAGCAGCCACCGGGTAAATCGTCAGATCACCCGCCATTCCGGAAGGTTACACACCATCTTTATACTGGCGCCACGCTTGCGCTATGTAGTGGTTCGCGCGCAAACAGGCGCGTGGAAAATTGTCTGAAGGAGAGCGCTGTCATGAAGACCCACCTGGATTGGTCCGCCTACGAAGACGCCGGCATGGGCGACGCCTACGCCGATATCCCCAAACACGGCGGCGATTTCGGCAAGGCGGTGGCGGTGTGCATCAACAGTCGCCTGTGTGAAGCGCGCGACGCTGACAAGCAGCTCATGTGTCCCAGCTTCCGCGCCACCGGCAATCCCAACCTCTCCACCGGCGGGCGGGTGCGCATGCTCAAGGCGGCGCTCAACAGCGACGATCCCGACGCCTCCTTCGCCAATCCAGAATTGGCCGAGGCGATGGATCTGTGCGTCTCCTGCAAGGGGTGCAAGCGCGAGTGCGAGAACAATGTGGACATGGCCCTGATCAAGGCGGAGTTCCTGGCGCAACGCTTGTATCGCCAACCTCTGTCTGCGCGCGGGCGTCTGTTTGCCGAGCTGCCCGCCTGGCTGCACAAATGGCCGCAACTGGGCGGGCTGGCGCGCTGGCGCAACGCTTCGGGGCTGCTCGCCAAACTGGGCGAACGCTGGCTACGCATCCCCGGCGACCGCCCCGCCCCGGCGCCGGAGACGCAAGCGTTCAATGAGAGCGACGCCCTGGCGCAGTGGGCCGATTTGCCGGTCAATCCCGAGCTGCCGGAAGTGACGCTGCTCACCGACACCTTCAGTCGCTATTTTGAGCCGCAGGTCGCCTATGCGGCGGTGGCGGTGTTGCGCGCGGCGGGCTATCGACTGCATCTGGCCACCCCGGACGACGGCGTTTCCGATCCCGAGCGCCCGCTGTGCTGTGGCCGCACCTACCTCTCCCAAGGGCTGGTGGATAAAGCCCGCGCCGAGGCCAAGCGCATGGTGGATTCGCTGCACCCCCACGTGCAGGCCGGGCGCATCATCGTCGGCATGGAGGCCTCCTGCGTGCTGGGTCTGCGCGACGACGCCAAGGCGCTGGGGCTGGGCGAAGCGCTCAATGAGATCGCCGACAAAACGCTGCTCTTAGAGGAGTTCCTGGCCCGGGAGACCATGGCCAAGCGCCTCAACCTCCCTCTGCGCGCCATTCCCGACCAGCCCAAGACGCTGATCCATGGCCACTGCCATCAGAAGACCGTGGGCGCCATGAAGTCCATGCGTCGAGTGCTCAAAATGATCCCGGAGTTGGATTTTGAGATGATCGAATCCAGCTGCTGCGGCATGGCGGGGACCTTCGGCATGGAGTCTGAGCACGCCGAACTCTCCACGCAGATGGCTGAAACGGCGCTGATGCCCACTCTGCGCGAAAACCCACAAGCCGATGTGGTGGCCAACGGCTTCTCCTGCCGCCATCAGATGCGCGCCCATGGCGACAACCGTGCGCGCCATCTGGCGCTTTTATTGCGCGATGCGCTGGACGCTCCCGCCGACGCCCGCTAAAGTGGGGCTTCCCCACTTCTGTTTGCGTCTGGAGCCTATGAAACATCAACGGCTGTTCCCGTTTATTGCGGCGCTGCTGGCCATCACCGCCGTGCTGAGTCTGAGCGGATGGGCATTGCTCAACTGGCTGGGGCAATCTCCCGAGTTGGCGCAGACTCTGGCTGCTGTAGGCGGCTATAGCCTGTTCGGCGCCTTTGTGGGCGGTTTTCTCACCCTGGCCTTTATGCCCCGTTGAGCAACCTGCGACGCGATGCGATGATTCAATAGGCTAAACGTTTATCCTGTTGAAGATGAAAGATATCGAGGGCTCTGCCCTCGAGCTCCCAAAGACCACACCGTGATTCAGGCCATCCATGGCCTTCACCCTGCGGGCTCGCTGCGCGAGTCCGATTTGGCAATCCTGCCAAATCGTGGGGCGCCGCCCCACATCCCGCTTAAGGGTCACGGACCCTTAAGAATCCCGCCAAATTTTCTATGAAAATTTGTCCCGTAGTCAGCGCTAGCTCCCATTGCGTCACGCACACACTTTTTCCTCTGTGCAGGCTTCGCCCCTCCTCTGCGCCCGCTCCCCGTGCTAGAATTTCAATTTTTGCGATCGCTTGTTCACGCACAGGATTTTCATGAAGATTCTGCTCGCCGCCCCCCATGACGCCATGGCCGACGCCGTCCTCGCCGCCCTCTACGTCAATGGGTGCGAAGTCCATCTGTACGACTACCGCTACAAGGCGCTCAAACGGCGCATATTGGGGATCAAGCCGGTAGGCGGCTGGCGCATGAGCGGCGATCTGGTCGCCACATGCCGCAGCCTGCAACCGGATATCCTGCTGGTGCGCAAAGGCGAATCCATCTCCTATGCCGCGTTGGCGAAAATCCGCGCCATGGGGATCAAGGCCCTCAACTGGTTCCCCGACGATCCCCACCGTTTGCGCCAGTCCATGCGCCTGGCGCCCCATTACGACATCCACTTCACCCACTGCTCCTACGCCGCCGAGCGCATCCGCGAGCAGACCGGCGCCGATGCGCGCTATCTGGCGCTCTCGGCCACGCAGCTCTTTTTCCAGGACATCGCCTTTACCCCCGAGCAGATTCGCGACTACGAATCCGAAGTCTGCTTTGTGGGCGGCTGGGATCCGGTGCGCGAAAAGGTGATGGCGGCCCTCACCGGCTTTGACCTCAAAATCTGGGGGCCGGGTTGGGAGAACTCCAGCCTGCAATCCCACTGGGCCGGGCGCGGCGCCTATGGGTTGGAGATGGTGAAAATCTTCGCCAACACCGGCCTCTCCATCAATGTGCACCGCAACTTTGGCCATGCGTTCGAAACCTATGGCCATGGGGCCAATGTGCGCGTGTTCGAGACCGTCGGGACCGGCGCGTTCCTGCTGTGTGACCGCAAAAAGGACGTCACCGACATGTTCCCCGAGGGGAGCCATGCGGGCTACTTCTCCACCCCTGATGAGGCCATTGAGCAGGCCAAATATTGGCTCACCCACGATACCGAGCGGCGCGCAGCGGCGCGACGGGCGCAGCAGGAGGCCCGCGCCAACCACACTTTGGAGGCGCGCATGGGGCAACTGTTGGAGATTCTGCGTGCGGAATGACGTGTGATGCGCATCCTCATGCTCACCTCGGACTATCCGCCGGATATCGGCGGCATCGCCGCCCATGTGCATCATCTGGCTCATACCCTGGCGGCGCGCGGGCATGAAATCACTGTCGCTTCGGTGTGGTTGGACATCGACCAGCGCGAAGCGATCACCGAGACCAGCGGCGGCGTGACGCTGCACCGGGTTCCCGGCTTTGCGCACTGGTTGGGGCGCGACATCACAATGCATCGCCGCCGTCTGCGCGCGCTGGCGCGCCGACTTCAGACCAACACGCCGTTTGACGTGGCGCACATCCATGGCCATGCGTGGGAGGCGTTCGCCTCGCGCCGTCTGCCAGGACGCCCGCCAATTGTAGGGACCATGCACGCCTCGGGGTTTCGCAATCGCTGCAAGAGCGCCAGCGGCCGCGCCAAACTGCGTCGCCGTTTGCGTCACCTCAACGCCATTATCGCCCCCAGTGCGGAGATTGCGCAGGCGGCGGAGTCGCTGCATCTGCCCCGCGCCGCCATTCACGCCATTCCCAATGCGGTGGATGCGGACAAGTTCACCCCTGGCGCGCCGGAGGGAGCGAACCCCTGGGGCATCGACCCCGGCAACAAGATCGTTCTGTGCCTGCAGCGCATTGCGCCGGTAAAAGGGACCATTCATCTGGCGCGGGCGGCGCGGCGCATTCTCGACGCCCACCCGGATGCGCGTTTGATCTTTGCCGGCAGTGAGACGCCGGAGTATGCGGCGCAGGTCAAGCACATTCTGGATGAGAGCGGCGCGATGCCGCGCTGCCGTTTTCTCGGCTCTGTGCCCAATGATCAAACACCGGCGCTGCTGCGGCTGGCGCAGGTGTCGGTGACGCCTTCTTTGATGGAGGCCACCAGCATTGCCTGCCTGGAGGCGATGGCGTGCGGAGTGGCGGTGGTGGGCTCGGAGGTGGGCGGCATTCCGGAGTTGATTGTCCCGGGCGAGCATGGATTGCTGACGCCGGTTGGCGATGCACACGCCATTGCCGATGCGGTGATTGCGCTGCTGGACGACCCGCAACAAGCCAAAGCCATGGGCCAGAGGGGGCGGCAACGGGTGGAAGAGAACTTCGACTGGCGCATCGCCGCACAAAAAGTCGAAGCTGTATATACTGAGATACTAGAGCCATGCGAAACATAACTGCACAGAATGGCCAATGTTTGCATGGCGCAGGCTGAGCGTGCTCTGACTATTGGCCGCCGACTGGTCGGCGGCGGGGTCTGGGGGCCGCGCCCCCAGCGGGGCGTGGGGCGGAGCCCCACGGTTTGGCTCTTGATCTTGGGGGAGTTTGAGGGCGTAGCCCTCAATATCTTAAAGCGTCAACAATTTGCATCACACTGTGTTGCAAAGACGGAGTTACCCAAAGATGCACATCGTCATGACCCAGTTTGCCCCGCCCTGCGACCACGGCGTGAGCGAAGAGGAGTACCTGCGCTATGACGATTGGTTCGCCAAATTGCGGCGGCATCTGGCCAAATCGCACCGGGTGACGTTCCTCTCCCAGACCAAGCAGAAGAGCCTGATTCGCATCCCCTGGGAGGGTTACGAGGCGCTGTTCTTCCCCATCGACAACCCTAATGAGAAGCAGAAGGCGGGCATCCGCTACCACAGCGCGGCGCTGCTCGACTGGTTCGAGCAGGAGAAGCCCGACGTCCTGCACGTCATCGGCTCGCAATCGGCCATGGGGCTGCAGCTGCTGGAGAGCCCGGCGGCGGGAGTGAAGATCCTGTGGGAGCGCAATCACACCACCCCGCAGACCCTGGCGTGGCCCGGCTGGAAGCACGCGCAACGCTACCTGCACTGCACCCAGGAGTCCGCCGAACTGGCCGCCGCCGAAGTCCCCCGTGAGCGACTCGACGTGGTTCCCATGGTCAGCGATCCGAGCAAGTTTCACCCTATGGAGGATGTGGCGCGGGCGTACGATATTCTCTCGGTGGGCAAGTTGACTGGACGCAAGCAGTTCAACGTGGTGCGCGATCTGGCGTTGGCGGAGAACTTACGCTGGCTGCACGTGGGCGGCTTCGTCAAAGGCCCCCCCTACCCGCGCTGGAAGGATCTGTTCTACTCGCGACAGATGCGCGCACTGGGACTGGCGGGCCCAATCAAATCCGCCCACGGCTGCGCCACCGGCGTTGTCTCTCATGATCAGATGCCGCGCATCTACAATCAGGCGCGCCTACTGGTCCACCCCAGCAACAATGAAGGCGCCTCCCGCGCCATGCTCGAAGCCCTCGGCAGCGGCATGCCCGTCGTGGCCAATCGCCAGGGCGCGCCGTGGGTGCAGCCGGAGTTCGGCATTGTGCTGGATGACCTGGCCAGCTTCCGCCCCACCGTGGCCAAGCTCTTGGCTGATCCTGACCGTTTGAACGCCATGGGCCGCGCAGGCCGTGAATGGGTGCAACACCACTGCGCTCCTGAACGTCTGTTTGAGACCATCGACGCCCTACACGCCCAACTGGGCCTGACTTTCTAAGGAGATTTCACCATGGAGGAACAATCCCGCCCCCAAGTTCTGCCCGGCCTCACCGCCGAAGGGATCCAGAAGCTCGAAAAGCTCAAAGCCGAACACGAGTCACTCAGCGCCGCTCTGCAGCACGCTGACTCCATGCCCGCCCACGAGTTGGAGGGTCGTATGCGCCAGCTACAGGATAAGGACGCCGAAATTCGTCGCTTTCTGCGGGAGTTGGGTTTGGACGTGGGGTAACAGGAACAGATGAAGTAACGGAACGGGACGCATAAAGATATTGGGGCTTTGCCCCAAACCCCACCAGGGCTCCGCCCTGGACCCGCCAGGAGGCCAGCCTCCTGGACCTCTTGGACCACAGACTTCCGCGCAATGCTTGGCGCCCCCGCCCTGGCCGCTCGTCCTGCGCGCTCATCGGAGTTCAAGTATTTGCAATCGTCTGACTGTGGGGATGCTTTAAGATAATGGGGCTCCGCCCCATGTCCGGCCAGGGCTCCGCCCGCTTTGTTAGATACGGCTTCGCCTGTGGCCGCCAAGAGGCCAGCCTCCTGGACCTCTTGGACCACAGACTTCCGCGCAGTGCTTGACGCACCAGCTTGGCCGCTGGTCCTGCGCGCTCATCGTCGCTCCGGAACAGCTACATGACCTGCCGGATCAATGCCTCCATGCGGTCCAGCATCGGCTCCATGCCGAATCGCTCCCGCGCCCGCGCCAAACCCGCCTCAGCCAGCCGCGCCCGCTTGTCGGGATTCTCCAGCAAGTCAGCCAGCGCCGCGCCCAACGCCACATGATTCTTGGGCGCAAACAGCAACCCGCTCACGCCGTCTTCAATGGTCTCGGGAATTCCCCCCATGGCGCTGCCCACCGCGCACACGCCGCACCCCATAGCCTGCCGCAACGCCTGCGGCACCCCCTCATTGGCATACGAAGGCAAGACGAACACATCCATGGCGCGCAGCCACGGAACCACGTCGCGCTGATCCCCCGCCAACGTCACCCACTCATGCAGTTGCAGCCGATCAATAGCCGCTTCCACCGAGATGCGCGCCAAACCATCACCCACAATCACCACCCGCGCCACCGGGAAGTGCTCACGCAATCCGGCGAACGCCTCCAGCAACGTCTCGTGCCCCTTCCAACTGCGCAGTGAAGCGACAATGCCGATGATCTGATGGGCTGGATCGAGCCCAATTTCCGCCCGCGCCGCATCCCGATCCCCCGGTGTAAAACGGTCCAGATCCACCCCGGTGGGTATGGAGTGAATGCGCTCCCCCGGGTAGCGATTAAGGTCGATCATCTGCTGGCGGATCATCTCGCCGGTGGTCACCACCGCGCGGCTGGCGCGCAGATAGAGCCAGCGGGTGCCGAAGTTATCGGTCACCGGCGCGGAGATGTGACGTAAGCGAATCACCGGGATATCCCGCCCTAACGTCACCCGCGCCGCTGCGGTAAGCCAACTGTCGGTGGAGCTGTGGGTGATGATGACGTCCGGTTGATTGAGGGTGAGCCAATCGCGCATCGCCTTGAGCCCCGGCCACTTCTTTTTGCTTAGCGGCATGGCGGTGACCGGCACGCCCGCCGCCTGCGCTTCACTGTAGATGCGTGATTGCGGCGAGCAGAGCAGATGCAGACGATGGCCGCGCGCCATCAGCCCACGGGATTCGGTGAGAATGCGGATCTCCTGCCCGCCCCACCCTTCCGAGGCTTCGGTATGCACGATAAATAGCGGTTGCGAATCGCTCAAAACGCGCCCTCTCTGGCCATCCGGAGCGCCATTCTCTTCGAGTGACGCAACGCAGGCGGGTTATTTTTCTTTTAGATCTGACTCAGATTTATTTTGCACTGCGTCATTAATTTGCGCATCTTCATTTTTCTTTGCATGGGGATCAAGTTCGCCGTCGTCATCGAACAGGATGCGATGGGCGGGGCCTTCCAGATCGTCGAACTGCCCCTGTTTCCAGGCCCAATACATGCCGATCAGACCGACCAAGCCAAGCATGATCGCCAGCGGCGCGAGAAAGTAGAGTACATCCATGATTTACCTCGTCAGTTCGCCCGTCACGCCCGCTGATGATGCCCGCGCCCAAGCCAGGAAGCAATAGCTTGAGCCTCGTGACGAAAATTCGCTCAATAGCCACATGCCCCACTGACTTGGACTCCAGAAAAGAGCCGCCAACTCACGGGGGTGCAGGGGAATCATTCCCCTGCCGGGTCGAGGGCGGAGCCCTCGCGGGTCAAGGGCGGCGCCCTTGTGGGTCCAGGGCAAAGCCCTGGTTGGGGTTTGGGGCGAAGCCCCAATATCTTTCAGCATCCAATCACCGCGCTCACCTCAAGTTAGTGCGTCACTTCACCCGGCAGAGGCTGAATCCGATTCAACCGCAAGGCGTTGCCCACCACGATCAGGCTGGAGAGCGGCATGGCCACGGCGGCGACGATGGGCAGAACGTGCCCACTGGCGGCCAGGGGGATGGCAATGGCGTTATAAACGAGGGAGAAGGTGAGATTCTGTCGAATAATCCGCATGGTGCGCTGGGCGATGGCGATGGCGCGGGCGGCGGTGGCCAGTTGCGGCGAGAGCAGCGCCACATCGGCGGTCTCCATGGAGACGTCGGCGGCGTTCTCCACCGCGATGGCCACATCGGCGCGGGCCATAGCCGGAGCGTCGTTGACGCCGTCGCCCACCATGGCCACCGCGACGCCATCGGCTTGGAGTTGCGCCACATGGCCCTCTTTTTCCCCCGGCAGCACGCCGCCGATGGCGTGGTTCACGCCCACTTCGGCGGCGGTCTGCTCCACCACGGCGGCGCGGTCGCCGGAGAGCAGTGTGGTTTCCAAACCCAGGGCGTGGAACGCCGCAACCGCCTCGCCCGCATCGGGCTTGGGCGCATCGGCCAGGGCGAACCAGCCCAGCAGGCGACCATTCTCCGCCACTGCGGTCCAGGTGAAGGGATTGGCGTCTGCGGGGGGCTCCAAGGCGTCCACGCCCAGCCACTCGGCGATAAACGGCGCGCGCCCCATGCGCGCTTCCTGCTCGTCTCCCCAATTGCCTTGAATGCCCAACCCGGCATGGTTGCGCGAACGCTCGGGTCGGCGCGGATTCTCGCCGCTCTGGTCACGGGCGTAGGCGGCGATGGCGCGGGCGATTGGGTGTTCCGACGCCGACGCCAAAGAGGCGGCGATCTCCAGCAGATACGCCTCGCCCACATCGGCGTCCAGCACCACCCGCTGCACCGTGGGACGCCCCAGGGTGACGGTGCCGGTTTTATCCAACACGATGCGCTGGGCGCGGGCCAGACGCTCCAGCACGTCGCCGCCCTTGATCAGAATCCCCGCTCGCGAGGCCGCGCCGGTGGCCACCACCACAGCAGCGGGGGTGGCCAACCCCAGCGCACAGGGGCAGGTGATGATGAGCAGCGCCACGGTGTTCTCCAGCGCCTGCGCCGGGTCCACCGTCAGCCAATAAGCCAGCGTGCCCGAGGCCATAATCAGGATCGCGCCGACGAACCATCCGGCCACACGGTCAGCCAAGGTCTGAATCGGCGGACGCGCCGCCTGCGCCGCCTCCACCATGCGCACAATGCGGTTGATGGCGCTCTCATCGCCGATGCGGGTAACTTCGATCTCCAGCGCGCCATCCACATTGAGCGTGCCCCCAGCCACCGAGTCGCCGAGGGTTTTGAGCACCGGCACACTCTCGCCGGTGAGCATCGCCTCATCCACGCCGCCGCCGCCGCTGAGGACGGTCCCATCCAGCGGGATCTGCTCGCCGGGCTTGACCCGCACCATCTCGCCCACCGCCACTTCGCGCACTGGAACCTGATACTCATCGCCATCGCGCACCACGCTGGCCAGCTTGGGCGTAATGCTCAGTAGACGCTCGGTGGCGTTGGCGGCCTTGCGCCGCGCGCCGGACTCCAAAAAACGCCCGGTGAGCAGGAAGAACAGGAACATGGTGACCGAGTCGAAATAGACCTCGCCCACGCCGCTGAGTGTGATCCACACCGAATAGCTGTAGGTGATCGTAGCGCCGATGGCGATGGGCAGATCCATGTTCAACGTGCGCAGACGCAACCCGTTGATGGCGCCGCGAAAGAAGGGCCAACCGGAGAAGAACAGCACCGGCGTGGCCAGCACCAGCGACAGCCAATGGAAGAAGTGTTTGTACTGCGCCTCCATGCCGGTGAAGAAGCCCGCATAGAGAACCACCGCGATGAGCATCACATTGCCTGCGCCAAAGCCCGCCACCGCCATGCGCAACAGCAGGTCGCGATCGCGTTTGCGGTGGCTCTGCTCCACCGCTTCGGGGTCATACGGCTCGCCGTTGTAGCCGATGCGGCGCACCGTATGGATAATTTGCGACAACTTGGTCTGCGCCGGATCCCAGGTCACGGTGGCGCGGTGGGTAGAGAAGTTCACCTGCGCCGAGGTCACCCCGGGCAGACCGCTCAGGACTTTCTCGTTAAGCCACACACAGGCGGCGCAGTGGATCCCCTCCAGCAGCAGATGCACCCGCTGCTTGCCGTCAGGCAGAGCGCGGACAACGGTTTTCTGATAGATTGGGTCGTCGAACGCCGCCAACGCCGCCAGATTCTCCTCATCCGGACGGCCGCCGCTCTGTTGCGGATCGCGCCGTTTGTAGAACTCCTCCAAGCCGGCGGACTGAATCAGTTGATAGGCGGTTTTGCACCCCACACAGCAGAACCGGCGCGTCTGCGGCCCCTCCTGAATGGTGAGATTGACCCCTTCGGGAATGGGCAGGCCGCAGTGGTAACAATATCCGTCGTCTGAGGCGTTCATGGAAACAGGCACACTCCGGCAGCGCATGCGCGCAAAAGGGATTTTGGGACAACCATGGAGCTGACGTTCTCAACGCTGAATCTGGGCGCCGCGCTGCTGGGCGGTCTGCTCTCGGCGGGCCACTGCGTGGGCATGTGCGGCGGACTCATCGCCGCCTGCGCCATGCGTCATGCACAGCATCAGGGCCACCTGCCCGCCTGGAGTCCGGCGCGGGTCACGCCCCATCTCCTCTACCACGGCGGACGCCTGCTGGTCTATGTCTGTCTGGGCGCGATCATCGGTTACCTGGGGTCGGTGGCGGACGCCGCCAGCGCCCTGGCGGGGGCGCGCGGCCTGCCGCAACTGCTGGCGGGCGCGGCGATGCTGCTGATGGGCTTGGCCACCCTGGGGTGGCTGCCGTGGAATCTGGAGCGCGGGTTTGCCGCCGACTCCCGCCTGGGCCGTCTCTATGCCCGCTTGATGCAGCAGGGTTCGGCCCTGAGCATGCTGCCGCTGGGCATGCTCACCGGCTTGCTGCCGTGCGGACTGCACTGGGCGTTTCAGGCCCAGGCGGCGGCCAGCGGCTCGGCGCTGGGCGGCGCGCTGATCATGAGCGCGTTTGTGCTGGGCACCATTCCGCCGCTACTCCTGTTCGCCCTGATCGCTGGCTGGATGAGCGCCCACGCCCGTCAACGCCTGCTGCAGGCGGCGGCGCTACTGGTGATGCTCATGGGCGGGCAACTGCTCATTCGCGGCGCCGGTTTGGCTGGTTGGCTGTAACGCTCACTTGGCGGATTTATCATCCATCGTTTTGACGACGTCGATCACCACAATGGGCGCCGCCCCCGCCTGGGGGTGGGTCACCAAACCCACATAACCGGGCACGCGCGCGGCCCACCCGGCCAATGGCGCGCGCAACACCGACTGTTTGAGCCGCCACTGCGCACGCGCATGATCGCGCTGCGCCACCGCCAGACCCGCCTTGGCCTCCACCGCCGCCAACTGCGCCTTCTCCAGCTCTTCGGCAGAGGTGTTGAGATCGTCATACAGCTGCTTGACCCGCCCCGCCTCGGCATCGGCCTGCTTGGCGCGCTCCTGCGCCGCCGCCAACTGCGCACGGGTCATGGCCGCATCGGCGCGAAACACGCTCTGATCCAACCGCGCCAACTCATCGCCCTGGGCCAGCTTCTGCCCCGGTTTGGCGCTGACGCTGGCCACCACGCCGGGCACGCCAAACGCCAGCGTCAACTGCTCGGCAACCGCCTGCCCCGCCGCCAACATCACTCCGCCCCCCAACATGAGGGCGCTCAACAGCGCCTTACGGCTGCGCATGGGTTCCATATCCGCTCCCTCCCGGTGGGGTGAATGAGTTCGACTCGCTGGCGGGCGCGGCGTCGGTCTGCGCGCCCATCTGCGCCACGCGCGTTAAGAAATCCGGCTTCAGCGCCGCTTCCGGCGACTCCCCCAGCAACACCGCCAGGGTCATGGAGGCCATATAGCGCGCCCCGGCGGCTTTGACCAGCTGCGCCTCGGCGCGGGTCAGATCCACCATGGCAAAGCCCAGATCGCTCACCCGCTCCTGCTGATAACGAGTCTGCCGTTTGAGCAGCTGCATCTCGGCCCAGCGCTTTTTCGCCTGCGCCGCCAGAATCGCCTGATGCGCCCAAGCGCTCTTCTGCGCCGCCTCCTGCACCTGTAAACGCAGACTCTTTAGCAGCAGATCGCGCTCGGCGCGCAACGCCTCGGCGTCGGCCAGCGCCTGTTCGCGCCGCGCATCCGTGGCGCCGCCATCCCACAGATCCCAACTGGCCTGCACCCCAGCCGCCCAGCGATCGTTGCCGCGCAGCGTGCGGGTGGAGCGGCCAAACTCCGCCACCGCATCCAGCTGCGGACGCGCGCGCTGGGCCTCGGCGGCCTGGGTCTGCGCCTGAACGCGCAAGTTCAACGCCTGCAATTGGGGATTGCGCTGCGCCGCCACATCGGCCAGACGCCGCCAATCCAGCACCGGCGGTTTGTCTTCCGGCGCGGCGGGCGGGCGAATCAGCTCCTTATCCAGCGGCAACCCGGTCAACTGCGCCAACTGGGCGCGTAGCTGGGCGTTGCGGTCACGCTCGCCATAATAAACCGTGCGGCTCGCTTCCACTTTCGAGAGCCATTCGGCGGTGACCACCGCATCACTCTTGCCCAGCGCTTCGCGCTCCTTGGCGCGCTCCCAGCGCACGTAGTCCAGCGCATGGGCCTCGTTGGCCGCTTGCAGGGTCAATTCAGAGACGTAGAGATCGAAATAGGCGCGCGCCGCATCCAGAGCCGCCGCATCCCAAGCGTTGCCCACGCTCAGTTGTGCAGCCTGGGCGCGCAGCTGGGCCGCCGCCGAGAGGGCGTCGCGTTTGCCAAAGTCCAGCAGCGGTTGTGTGAGGGTGATCGTGGCGTAGGCCTCGGCCTCATCGGTCTCGGCGGCGGACTCGGACTCAAACGCCCGCGCCGCGCCCGAGGCGGTCACCTGCGGCCCGTAGGCGGCGCGGGATTCGCGCACGGAGGCCTGTGCGGATTGGGCGCGCGCCTGCTGCGGCGCGGCGCGATAGCCCGCCTGGGCGCGCGCGCCCTCCAGCACGCTCTGCAAGGAGAGGGATTCGGTGTTCTGCGCCAGCGCCGAGGATGCGCCGATGACCACCCCCAACAGCGCCAGCCTCAGCGTTCTCAATACAGCCCACTGCGGCATCAGCGGCCATCCCGCATGAAGCGCGCCAGGGAGATCCCCTCTTTATAGGCGCCCGAGTGCACGTAGCGTCCGGCGGCGATGAAGCGCTCCGGCGGGAAGTAGCCGGTAATGCGCAGCGCCTGCTTGCCGTCGGTATCGAAGAAGATGATCACCGGCGTGGCGCGAATGCGCAACTCAGTGGCCCAGGCCTTTTCGCTCATGCCTTTGCCATCGGGGCTGGTGATCTCCAAGTCGCCCTTGATATTGCTCTCCAGCAGCACGAATTTGTCGCTGTAGTAGGCGTCCACGGCGGGATCCGGGAACACCCGCGCGCGCATTTTGCTGCAGAAGGGGCAGCCGCTGTAGTGGAACATCACCACCACGCGCTTGCCCGCTTCGGCGGCGTCGGCGATTTCAGTGGGCAGGTCAAAATCCAGGCTTTCGCCGATGAAGGCCGCTTGCCCATCCCGCATGCCCAGCACAAAGCAGCACACCGCCGCCAAAAGAATCAGCGTCTTCTTCATTCTGTCATCCCATATGTGAATCAAAACTCAAACTGGCGCGCCGCGCGCGCAATCAATTTTTATGATTCAAAGACCACCTGATTGCGCCCGGTCTCCTTGGCGTGATAGAGGCGCTTATCGGCTTCGTTGACCATCTCCTCCAGCGACCCATGCAGGGTGGTGGTGATGCCGATGCTCACGGTCACGCGGATGGCGTGGGAGCCGAACTGCGTGGTGGCCTCTTCAATACGTTTGCGGAAGCGTTCAAAGGTCTCATAGATGCGATCCGGCGAGGCGTTGGAGAGCAGAATGGCGAACTCTTCGCCGCCCATGCGCGCCACCACGTCGGTCTGGCGGAACGACTCCTCCATCTGTTTGGCCATCATTTTGAGCACCAGATCGCCCGCATAGTGGCCAAAGCCGTCATTCACTCCCTTGAAGTGGTCGATATCCATCATCGCCAGCCCCAGGGTGATGTTCTCCCGCTTGGCGTTGGAGAAGAGTTTCTCGCCCACATCAAAGAAGTGACGACGGTTGGACAGACCGGTGAGGAAGTCCAATCGCGCCATCTCCTGAATGGTGGCGACATGCTCGAGCAGCTCCACATCCTGCACCACCCGGCACATCAACTCTTCGCGTAGGAATGGTTTACTCAGAAAGTCATTGCCGCCGCTCTTGATGAAACGGGCCGAAAGCGCATTGGTGCCATAGGCCGACAGCCCCATCACCGACAGCTCATTGCGGCTCTTGCCCATGCTGTTGCGAATCCACGACAGCAGTTCGAAGCCATCCATCTCCGGCATCATGTAGTCGGTGATCACCAAACGCGTATCCGGATGATCCATCAACATACGCGTGGCTTCCAACCCATTGGAGGCTTCAATGACCTGAAACTGATACAGCTCCAGCATTTTGCGCGTCACCGCCCGCGAGGTGCGCGAGTCATCCACAATGAGAATCTTGACGTCGCGATTGCGATGCACCCGCTCCACCAGATCCACCACCAGATCGACGTTGGAGCCCTGTTTGACCACATAGTCAACAATGGACTTGGTCTCCATGCGCTCGCGCACGTCATCGCTGTAAACCGATGTAAACACGATACAGGGGATCTCGTGCTCCACCACCAAGTCCACCACTTCGCCATCTTTGGCGTCGGGCAGCACCAGGTCGCTTAAAGCCAGGAAGAACTCCACATCGCCTTTCTCCAGCAACTCCTGGGTCTGCGCATAGGAGGTGGTGTGAGTGACTTGAAATTTCAGCGTGGAGAAGATGCGCCGTTTGAGCAGCTCCGCCTGTACCTGGCTATCTTCCACAACAAGAATATTGAGCATTCTCGCTCCCACTCTCCGCCCTGAACCGGGGATACCGTTGGCACAGCGCGCGCGATTGGGCGCGCGCATTCAACAGTGTCGCAACGATGAAAAGAGACAGATCCCCTCAGCATACGGGGACGAAACCGCACCGCTGACTGAGGAGAGCCTCCTAGACCGGAAAAATTGTACGGCATTTGCAGTCAAATAGCCAACCCACGAGGGGGGGGGGGGCGCCGCCAGCTGCCGAATCCTGCAAAGAAACGGGGGCGGAAATGGTTAGGATGACCTAATAAACCATCATGATGCTTGAAACCGTGCCGGGAGTTATGTGACAATTTGTTTATGTTGTTAAATGTCTATTTCCTTATGCAGGGATGTGTAGTTTTCTCCTGCTAAAATGTGTAGATTTGGCCGTTCCCCTTACAGCGCATCGCAGCAAAACGTCATGGTTTCTGACGTTGAGGGCCGATAGCGCGTTTTCCGGTCGCGCACGACTGCGTTGATCAACCTTTGATGCGTCCGCGCCAACTGCGCGACGAAGGGCCGAACCGTATCAGCATGCTCACTTTTCTCCATAGATCCGTCGGCAAAAAAATCCTCTTCGCAGTCGGGGTGATGGGAACGCTCTGCCTTCTGGGCATGGGCAATGTCATCATCGCCATCATGGAGAACAGCCTCAATACCCAGTACCAGCACAACCTGGAGAATTTCAGCAACTCCGCCAACATCGGTCTGAAGAAGATCATGCTCAGCGGTCGCTCCGACATGGCGCATGACTTCATGGAGCGGCTCAAACGCAAAATCCCCGGACTGACCACCTTTATGGTTCTGCGCAAAAACGGCACCGAAGCCTTTGCCGTGGAGCGCGACAAAGACGGTAAGCCCATTCTCGACGAGGATGGCGAGACTACGCCGCTGGATCCTGAAGAGCAGAAGCCGGTCGAGCTCGACCCGGACAAAAAAGCGATTTTTGACCAGATACTCAAACAGGGCAAAGACGCCAAAAAGGGCTATACCATCGAAGAGGGCCCGGATGGCGTGGGCATCATCACCTACTTTGTGCCGGTGATTAAGGAGGAGGCGTGCAACGAGTGCCACGACGCCGACCCCAACCCCATCCGCGGCGTGTTCCAGCTGACCACCTCCCTGCATGAGGTGTATGACCAGATCAACAAGGCCAAGATCATGGCCCTGTTGGTGCTGGTGGGCGCCAACGTGGTGTTCGTGCTGATGCTGAGCCTACTGCTCAAACGCACCATCACCAGCCCCATCAACCACATCAACAACGCCATCCACGTGTTGGCCGACGGCGACCTGTCCAACCGCCTCGAACTCCACAAGACCGACCCGACGCAGTTTGACGAACTGGATGATATCTCCGCCCAGGTCAACCGCATGACCGACAATTTGGCCGAGAGCGTGGAGGTGATCAGCATCCAGTCAAAAACGCTGGATATCTGCGTGGCGCAGCTCAACTACGTGCAGCACATGCTCACCCAGGACGCCAAGCAGTCCCATGACATCAACCAGGTGCTGGCCAAAGACAACGAGACCCTGGGCCAGGGCATGGGACAGATGAAGGAGTCGGTGGCGCAGACCACCTCGCGCATCGAGAGCGTGGCCGAAGAGATTCAGACGCTCTCGACGGATATCACCAATATCGCCGACGCCGCCTCGGTGGCCAGCGGCAACGTCAACACCATGGCTTCCGCCGCCGAGGAGATGACCGCCAACATCACTCAGGTCAACGCCAGCATCGAACAGGTCTACGCCGAGGTGGACTCGGTGGCGCAAGCGATGACCGCCCTGAACGCCGCCCAGGAGAGCATCCGCGCCCACGCGCAACAGGCCAACCAGGTCTCCGACGCCGCCGGCTCCCACGCCGCGCGCACCAATGAGGCGATGGAGCAGCTCAACGAGTCGGCGCAGGAGATCGGTAAAGTGGTGGCCATCATCAACGCCATCGCCAGCCAGACCAACATGCTGGCGCTCAACGCCGCCATCGAAGCCGCCGGCGCGGGCGAAGCGGGCAAAGGCTTTGCCGTAGTGGCCAACGAGGTGAAGGATCTGGCCAGCCAGACCGCCGACGCCACCAAGATGATCTCCACCCGTATTCTGGAGATTCAGAACAACACTCAGGTGGCGGTCTCCATCACCCAGGAGGTCAGCGCCAGCATCGCGCGCATCAATGAAGTGAGCGATCAGATCAACGGCGCCGTGGATCAGCAGGCGATTACCGCCAAGGCCATCGGCGAATCGGTCACACGAGTCACTGAAGCCACCGACACGGTGACGCGCAACTCCAAGGAGCTGGACTCCGCTGCGCAAGAGGTGGCCCGCGCCGCCGCCGAAGCCGCCTCCGGCACCCAGGAGATCGCTGACTCCTCCCTGAGATTGGCGACTCTGGCCGAGAGCGTCTCCGGGCAAACCGGCGAAGCCAACGCCTTCATCCGCTCGGTCAACGAGTTCGCGCAGCAGACCGAGAAGGCCAGCGGCTCCGAGAAGATGCTGGTGGCGTTCCGTCTGGCGGGCTACCTACGTCGTTCGGTGGAGTATTTGGGCACCCTGACCAACACCATCTCCGACACCAGCAAATACCTGAGCGACTCCCAGGAGGGGCTCACTGTGGGCGACGAGCCGTTCAGCGCCATCACCCTTAAGAGCGTGCTGCTCTCCAGCGTGGGGCAGATCGGTCAACGCATCGAAGGTCGCATGGCGGAAGAGATGGGCCAAGCCGATCAAGTGGACATGGTGCTCGACGGCAACTTGCTTGGCTGGCTGAGTGGCGACGGAGTCGAAAAACTCTGCGAGTATCCCAAGTTCGCCGAAGCCGAGCAGCACTATAAAGCGATGCAGCAGACTCTACGCGAATGCCTGTCGGCTATTGACGATGAGGATGAGCCCGCAGCCAAATCCGCGCTGGGTCGATTCAACGAAGAGCGCGTCAATCTGTTCAACGCCATCGACAAGCTGTTCCTGGAGTTCTCCGACTAATCCCGGCGCAAGGCGGATATGGCGCCGAAACAGATGCAAAACGGGGAAGCGCATGCGCTTCCCCGTTTTTTTAAGCATCCGACCCCTGCAATAGCCGTTTAGCGCTTTACGCGCTTGGCCGCCGGTTGGAACATCAGGCGGTGAAACATCTCCAGATAGCGCTCATAGGCCTGCCTGCGATCCCGGTTCAGCCACTTATTGAAGCCGTAGAGCGCGCCCAGCGACAGCAGCTTCTCGGCATATAGCGGCCAGGCGTAGCGGCTTTGAATCCGCTGCATGGCGCGTTGTGAGTAGCCGTTCCAATGCTCGCCGTCGGCGGCGCAATCGTTGAGGAATTTGGCCATCAACGCCGCCGCCGCCACGCCGTCGTTGGGATCGATATGGAACCCGCACACATCGTGTTCGATCACCTCGCGCGGTCCGCCATGACGGGTGGCGAAAGTGGGCAGCCCCGAGCCCATGGCCTCCACCACGGTCAAACCGAACGCCTCATACAGCGCCGGTTGCACGAACACCGCGCGACGGTCGGCCAGCCAGCGATAGAGTTCGCCATTCAAACGCCGATCCTTGCTGGCGGGCAGCCAGCGCATCTGCCCATCCAGTTGATGGTTGTCCATGATCTGGTGCATCAACAGGATCTGATCGCGCTCCTCGCGATCGCCCGAGGCCGCCGCATCCACATGGCCGCCGATGATGAACAGATTGGCGCGCTCGCGCAGCTCCGCGCTCTCGCCAAACCAGCGCGCCAGCCCGGTGAGATTTTTGATGTGGTCCAGCCGCGCCATGGTGAACAGAATCGGCTTGTCCCGATCCTGTAACGCGCCGCGCCGCCCCGGTTGACTCTCGCCAAACACCATCTCCTCGATGGTCTCATGGTACTCCGGCATGCGCCGCTGGGCGTCGGTGTAGGGGAAGTAGATGTCTTCATCGGCGCCCGGCGGCACGATATTGAAACGCGGATCGAACACATCGATGCCGCCAACCACCCGATAGAGTCCCGGCATGGTGAAGTGCTGGTGCGCCTCATATTGGCCGACATTGACATCGGTGCCTGCGATCTCCTGAAAGGTGCTGGAGATGACGAAGTCGGCCTGATTCATGGCCAGCAGGTCGGCGCTGAACTGGCAAGAGAAGTGGTAGTTCTCCTCATGGTCGCGCCAGTAGAGGTCAGCGTTGAGGTATTTTGTCTTCTCCAGAGCGTGGGCGATGGTGGCCAGTGTGGCGCCGCTGCGCTGGGCCATGATGGCGGCCACCAGATTGCCGTCGGAGTAGTTGCCAATAATCAACTCCGGCTGACAGCCGAGGTGATGCGCCAATTCGCTCTCGGCATCCACCGCAAAGCGGTCCAGGAATGGCCACACCGCAAAGCGGGTAATCCAGTGCTGCGCCACATCGCCGTTGGGGTGACGGAACGGCACGCGCAGAATTTCGGCTCCCTGCGTCCCCTCAATGGGCTCGATGCGTTGATTGCAGGTGGTCTCCCCCGCTTCGGGGATCAGGCGCGTCAGCACCACGATGCGCGGCTCGATATCGAGCCCCTGCTTATACAAACGCTCGCTGATCTCCTTCTCCAGCGCCTTGACCTGGTCGAGGATATAGACCACTTGGCCGCCGGTGTCAGGCATGCCCAACACCCCCTCCTGGCCGAAATAGCCATGGGGCGAGAGAATCGCCACGGCGGTGATCACATTGGTGCGGTCGAGGAATTTGGCGATGGATGTGGCCGAAGGCGCGTCCAGCAGGTCCAGCAGCAGCGCCATGGCCTCGCGAATGCGCGCCACACTGCGCCCCCACCCCGCCTCAAAGCCCAGCGCGCGCAACGAATCAGCCACGTCGGCCCACTGCGTATCCGCCGAGTGGCTCACCAATACGCCATCGGCGCGCAGCAGCGCCTCACGCAGCTCCTCGGGTGTGTCCAACTGCGGTTGCGTCAAAGTCTGCTGACCGCGCACGGTTTTCTGCGCCAAGTACTCGGTCAGTCGCGCCGCGCCCTGATCAGGCTCCAGGAACAGCTGACTGGCCACCTGCCGGGCGATAAAGGTGTGCCCCCGACCGATGGAGTGCGCCCCCGCCGGTTTGTGCACATAGGGGTTAAAGGCGGTAAAATCCAACTCCAGCACGCCGGAAGGGTCGGTGTCCGGAGCGGAGATCAGCGACTCTTTGAAGTGCAGGTAGGCCTGCGGCGTCATCTCACTCAACGCGCCGCCTGCGCTGGCCAGTTGAAAGGTGCGATAGCGCCACGCCGCCACCCGGGGGCGCACGGCAAAGGCGGCGGCTCTTCTGCGCGCATCAAACGCCGCTTCCTGCGCCCAATGTAGTAGACAGCGCACGCTCTGCTCGACCTCGGGAGCCAACGCCTGCTCCGCCAAAAACTCCCCAAACGCCTGTTCCAACGCATCCCGTCGCATCACTTTGTGATTGCGGGAGATGCAGTAACGAATGAACTGGGAGAAGGGTTCGGCGTGTTGCGTGGCGTTGTGTTCCCATTGGGCGATGCTCATGATGGCGCGGTCTCCTCTGCGGCGTCGGTCTCCGTGGCGTCAGGAATTTGGATGTCGCCGAAGAAGTGGTAGTGGTTGATCCCTTCCAGGATGCCCCAGGCGTAGGGCTCTTCGGCGAAGTAGATACGCTCCTGCCCGCGCAGGAACGCCACTTCCGGGCTGTGGTTGGCCACCACCACGCCCAATTGGTTGCCTTGCAGCATCTCGATGTCGTTCCCGGCGTCCCCAGCCACCAGCACGCGATCCAACGGCACCCCCCACTTCAGCGCCAAGTGCGACAGCGCCAACCCCTTGGAGGCGCGGATGGGCAGGATATCGAGGAACTGCTGACGCGAGACGATCACCCGCGCGTGCAGATCGCGCGAGCGCAGCAGGCTCTGAATCTCCTCCCCGGAGGGGGCTTTCTCCACATCGATGTAGTAGCTGATTTTGCGTGAATTCTGGTGGTCCTTGGGCTGCGGCTTGAGCCCAGGAACCGCGCCCAGCGCATGCAGCAGTTCATCGCGCTCCCAGCGATAGTCGATGTGCTTGGCCCAGGTTTCATCCTCCACCAACTTGTGCCGGTAGTGGATCTCGCTGCCCGCCGAAGTGATCATGAAGTCGGGCAGCGGCACGCCCCACTGTTTGAGGATCTTGACGGTGTTTTTGAGCGTGCGCCCGGTGGCCACGCCGAAGCCGACATTGCGGGTTTCGGCCAAGTGGTTGAGCAGCGTACACATCCCCGTGCGGTCACCCAGCAGAGTGTTATCGATATCGCACAGCAAGATGCGGTCCACGGTGGGCAGACGGCTGCTGTCCACCTTCCGCCGCGAGCCCATGGCGCGCACGATGGTGCGCTTGCCCATCTCCTTGAGGCGTTTATCCACCGCCTTGAGGTAGGTGGCCACATGGCCGTCCCAGGTGTAGTGTTCGCGCACCCCTTTCAGACCATTTTTCGACCAACGCCGCCACTGCGCGCGGTCGGTCACCGCCTCTTCCAGCAGCGCCCCCAGCGCATCGGCGTCCAGCGGATCAAACAGCTTGCCGTTCTTGCAGTTGCCGATGATGTCGCGAGGGCCGCCATCATGGGTGGCGAGAATAGGCGCGCCACAGGCTGCGGCCTCAATCAGGGTCAAACCGAACGGTTCGGTGAGGGCCGGATTGACGAACACGCCGCGCTTTTTGGTCACCATGCGGTAGTAGTCGGGCACATCATCAGGCTGGTGATGCTTGGGCAGCGCCATGTGGCCATAGAGGTCATAGCGGTCCATCATCAGCAGCAACGAGCGCAGCACTTCGCGGGCGCCCTTATCCAGGGTTTCGATATCGTCGCGATTGCCCGCCACCACCACCAGATTGGCCAGCTCGCGCAGACGCGGATGTTCGCCATAGGCGCGCACCAGGGTGGCGATGTTCTTGCGTTCGTCGGCGCGGGAGAGCGCCAGGATCATGGGCTTTTTGGGATCGTGCAGAAAGCGGTGCAGGGTGTTGCGAATGGGCGGATGGAAACTACTCCAGGTCTCGGGCACGGAGAAGCGCGTGAGGTCGACGCCAGGGGGGATCACCACCATCTGTTTGGTGTGGTGATTCTCATACATGCCGTACTGCTCGGTCACCTCCTGGCTGGTGCTGGTGACCACCATGCCCGCATTGCCGAGGGTGATCTCCTCCTCCTCGATGCGTCGGGCGATGCTGTAACGCTGTTCGATGGTCTGCTCGTCGAGCCCCTTCTCCAGCAACCGCGCCTTTTTCACCCGTCCCAGGGAGTGGCCGGTATGCACATGCAGCACCCCCAGGTGGCGAGTGATGCGGGTGGCCACATAACCGGCGTCGGCGTAGTGGCTGTGCACCACATGGGGCAGCATGCCCAGTTTGCGAAAGTGCGGCAGGGCGTTATCGGCAAAGTGGCTCAGGTACTGCCACAGACTCTCTTTGCGCAGGTAGCGTTTCGGGCCGCACGGCAGGCGCACGATGTAGACATTCTCGCCCACCGACTCTTCAGCCACGGCATAGTCAGGCCCAACCCGGCTGTCCTGAATCAAACGGGTCATCAGGTCCACCCGCGCCACGCGCGGGTGGCGGCCCAGCGCCTGGGCCAGCTCCAACACATACTTGGTCTGCCCGCCGGTGTCGGCGTCGCGTCCAAGCTCCAGATTATGTCCGCGAATCAGCCCGTGCGGGCTGATGAGAACTATATAAAGTTTATCATCATCCTGCCGGACTTTAGCGCCTGCCATGGCGACTCTCCTCCCGCTACTGCGGGTTGTTGTGACCCCATTGCTCGAGATGGCGCGCATACAGCGCCGTATCCGGCGCCGTGGCGCCGCGTTGAATACAGATATCAGCGGCGAAATCCACCGCCCGTTGCACCGTCACGGCGTCGGGCCACCCCAAAATGCGGCCAATGACGCACACCGAGGAGAAGGCGTCCCCCGCCCCCACCGTATCGGCCACATCCACCGCCGCCGCGCGCGCCTGCGCCGCCTCCTTGACGCTGATGATCATGGCGCCCGCCTCGCCGCGGGTGAGCACGATGCGCTGGTTGCCGTGGCGCTCCAGCAGGGCGCGCGCCGCCTCCAGCAACTCCTCTTCGTCATCGATGTCGCACCCCTGCAGATAGGCCAATTCATGATCGTTGAGTTTGACGTCGTGGGCGCCGTCGAGCATCTGGCGCACATCATCGGGGTTGTGCCAGGGGTCGCGCAGATTGATATCCACGAACAGGCGCGGCTTGCGCTTGACGCGCATGCCGAACAGGGTCTGGCGCGACACCGATTCGCGCAGCGCCAGGGAGCCGTGAATCAACACCGCCATGGGCGATTCACAGCGACGCAAGCGCTGATCGGCCTCGGCCCAGTTGATGAAGTCGTAGGCTTGATTGGGATTGATAACGTAGCTGGGTTGGCCATCGACCAGGGTGACGCTGACCGAACCGGTGGGTTTTTCCGGATCCACCTGTACGCCGGTCAGGTCCATGCCCCAACCGGTCATGGCCTCGGTGACGCGCCGCCCCAGGCCATCATCGCCCACCCGGGTGATCATGTGCGGTTTCAGGCCGAAGCCCTGCAGGTGCCAGGCGACGTTGAACGGCGCGCCGCCCAGTACTGGCGGGCCCTCTTCAAAACAGTCAAACAGGGTTTCGCCAAACACCACGGGCCGACCGGGAAACGCGGTGAGCTGTGACATCCTCTCCTCCTGAAACGACGGCGGAAACGGGCAATGTCCTGGCAGCCGGACCACTCACATCATAGCGGCGCGGCTGCGCGCCCCACGAAACACCAATCATAGGCGAGCGCGGCGCATCCCACCACCCTTAGCGGGAAAAAGGACGTCTGTTTTCAGGGCTTCCGTCGTTCATTATGGGGGTGTAGAATGGCCCATTAGGATTTTCACCATCTTGATTTTGCGCCAACCGGTGCGCTTGCGCAGCCCAATATTCGGCTCAAAACAAAACATGTTGCGCCAAGGAGACGCCTGCATGCAATGCGCGCAGTGTCAACATCAGAACCGTGAAGAGTCCCGTTTTTGCACGCGTTGCGGAACGCCTCTCTATCTCCTGTGTGGTCGCTGCAATGCGCCCGCGCAGCATGACGACCTCTATTGCGGCGCCTGCGGCTCGCGCCTGCCCGCCGCCAATGGCCAACAGCTGGCGGCGCTGACTCCCGCCGCAGGCGGCAAGTCGCCGACCACCCGCGCGGTCGGCGCCAGCGCCGCAGCGGCGGCGCCGGAGTCCGAGCGCAAGAACGTCACCGTGCTGTTCGCCGACATCTCCGGCTTCACCGCCATGAGCGAAAAGCTCGACCCCGAAGAGGTCACCGACCTGATGAACGGCTGCCTGAAGATGCTGGCCGACATCGTGGTGCGCTATGAAGGCCACGTGGACAAGTTCATCGGCGACTGCATCATGGCCATCTTCGGCGCCCCCATCACCCATGAGAACGATCCCGAGTTGGCGGTGCGCGCGGCGCTGGACATGCAAAAGGAGATCGAGGAGTACAACAAACGCCTGCCGGTGAAGCTGGAGAAGCCGCTGTCGCTGCACATCGGCGTCAACTCCGGCATGGTGATCGCCGGCGGCGTGGGCTCCGATCAAAAAATGGAGTACACGGTGATGGGCGACACCGTGAATCTGGCCTCGCGCCTGGAGTCCATGGCCACCGGCGGCGAGACCTATCTATCGGTCTACACCTACAACCTGTGCCGCAACCACTTTGAGTTCGAAAAGCTCGATCCCATCAAGGTCAAGGGCAAGAAGGACCCGGTGGCGGTGTACAAGGCGATCAAGGCCAAGACGCTCACCGCCGCCGATCGCAAGAGCGCCAACACCGTCACCCCGCTGGTGGGGCGCGCGCGCGAGCTGGACACCCTGCGCGGCTGCATGGACCAACTGCTGGCCGGCAACGGTCAGGCGGTGTTCCTGGTGGCCCCGCCGGGCATCGGCAAGAGCCGCGTGCAGATGGAGATCAAACAGCGCCTGTCCGAAGGCGACGTGCAGATCATCGAAGGCATCTGCCGCTCCTTTGGCCGCACCACCAGCTACTACATCTTCAGCGAGATCTTCCAGCACCTGTTCAACATCGACAGCGAAGATATGCCCGAGGCGATCACCGAAAAGATCAGCTCCGGCCTGCCGCTGCTGCTCAATCTGGAACCCGGCGCCGCCACCGCCGAGGCGCGCAGCGCCATGGTCTTCATCGGCGCCATTCTGGGCGCGCACTTTGATGAAGCGGAGTTCGACGTGCCCATCAGCCAGATGGACGCGCAGGAGATCAAGGGCGCAACCTTCCGCGCCATCGCCTGGTTCTTCCTGGAGATGGCGCGCAGCAAGCCGCTGCTGCTGGTGCTGGAAGATCTGCACCACGCCGACAACAGCTCGGTGGAGCTGATCGCCAGCCTGTTCGAACAGCTGCGCAACGCCCCCATCGCGGTGTTGGCGCTGATGCGCCCGGTGAAGGATCACCCGTGTCAGAAACTGCCCATGATCGCGCAAAAAGCGCTGGGCGACTCCGCCACCGAGATCGAATTCAAATCCCTCACCCCCACCGAGTGCGACGAGTTGGTGCGCAAACTCATCGGCAGCGACGACGCCCCGGAGGAGATCCTGGCGCTGATTCGCCAACGCGCCGACGGCAACCCCATGTTCATCGAGGAGATCGTGCAGAGCCTGTGGGATGAGGAGGTGATCGAGCGCGCCAGCGACGGCGCCATCCGCCTGCTCAAAGAGCCCGATCAGGTCGCCATCCCCAGCTCCATCCAGGGCATGATCATCGCCCGCATCGACAAGCTGCAGAGCGATTTGAAGGAGACCCTGCACGCCGCCGCAGTGATTGGCCCGGTGTTCAAACACGCCCTGATCCAGCGCGTCTCCGCCGCCCCGGATATTGAGGACAAACTCAATCAAGTGGTGGATATGGGCCTGATCTTCGAGTCCAAATCGTTCCCGGAGATCGAATACAGCTTCCGCAACATCATGATTCAGGAGGCGATCTACGGCACCCTGCTGCACAAGAAGCAGAAAGAGCTGCACGCTGTGGTGGCGCAGCAGATCGAGGATCTGTTCGAGAATCGCTTAGAGGATCACTACGAGGTGCTGGCCGAGCACTATCAGCTGGCCGATGAACCGGCCAAGGCCTACGACTACGCCCTCAAGAGCGGTCTGAAGGCCAAAGAGGCGTTCGCCAACGCCGATGCGCAGAACTATCTGGAGATGGCCATCGACATCGGCATCAACCTGCCTGAGCCCCCCACCCCGCTGGCCACGGTCTACGCCGCCCTGGCCGACGTACAGGAGTTGGGCGGCGCGCTGGACAACGCCATCGCCGCGCGGCGCAAAATTCTGCCGCTGCTCACCGAGGTGGAGGCGCAGGCGGACATTCTGCGTCAGATCGGCCGCACCGAGGAGAAACAGTGCGCCCGCGAGCAGGCCATGGCCACCTATGAGGAGGCGCGCAAACTCCTGGCTGATGCGCCCGAGAGCATGAGCATGGGCAATCTGCTGGTGAACATCAGCTGGGTGCTGGGCCGGCTCAAGCGCACCGATGAGGCGATCGCCACGGCCGAACAGGCCATGGCGATTTTCGAAAAACAGGGTCACAAGGAGGGCGTGGCGCTGGCGTGCAACAACCTGGGCGTATTCCACGAGTTCCAGGGCGATCTGGACACCGCGCTGGACTACAACCAGAAGAGCCTGTCGATCTTCTCGGGACTGGGCGACCGCCGCCAGACCGGCAATCTCTATCTCTCCCTGGGCTTCCTCTACGCCAAGCGCCAGCAGGGCGACATCGCCCTGGACTTCTTTGAGAAGTCGCATCAGATCATGACCCGCATCGGCAACCGCCCGGGCGCGGCCACGGCGCTGATGAACAAGGGCAAGTGTTACGCCCAGCAGGAGCGTTTTGAAGAGGCCGAGGACGCCTTGTCGCAAGCGCTCAAGCTGCACCGCGAATTGAATCTGCGCGGACGCATCATCGCCAACTGCTGGTTGCTGTTTGATGCGCAGTTGGCGCGGGGCAAGACCAAGCCGGCGCGCGACACCCTGGAGTTGGCGCGTTCCCTGGCCTCGGCCCAGGAAGACACTCTGGATCTGGCCAAGACCGCCCGCGCTGAGGCGCGTCTGTTGGCGCGCGAGGGCAAACAGCCGCAGCAGAAGCTGAACGCGGCGATCAAACTGTTTTTGGAAGCGGGCCGCGAGAAGGACGCCGACGCCGTGCGGCAGGATTTGGCCCGTTATGAGGAGAGCGGCAAACTGTAATCCCTTTCGGCGCGGCGCAGTGCGCCGGGCCAGACAACCGCAAGTTTGCAGAAAGGATCGGGCAATGAGCAAAACGTTGAGCAAATCGCCACTGCGCCCCCTGGGTCGTGCGCTGATGTTGGCGGCGGCTTTGGGCATGGGCTCCCTGAGCTTGGCGGATAAAGCGGAGGCTTTCTGGGGCTGGGATGGCCCCTTTAACGGCTGGAATGGTCCCTTCTCCGGTTGGGACACCCCCTGGGGCGGCGGTCCGTGGGGCGGTGGACCCTGGGGCGGCGGTCCGTGGGGCGGCGGTCCTGGCTGGGGCGGCTACCCGGGTTGGGGCGGCGGCTATCCCTACGGCGGCTATGGCTACCCCTATGGCGGCTATGGCGCCCCCTACGGCGGCTACGCCTATCCCGGCTACGCCTACCCGGGCTATGCGGCCCCCGGCGCCGCAGCAGCGCCCCAAGCGGGCTATAGCGCCGCCGATATCGAAACCCTGAAGACCTCCCTGGGCATTCAATCCCACCAGGAGAGCGCCTGGAACGATCTGGTCTCGGCGGTCAATCAAGTGCCCGACGGCGAGAGCATCCTGGCGAACCCGGCGGTCACCTCCGCCTACGCAGTGTTGATGGAAGTGCTCAACCCGCAGCAACAGCAGATGGCCGAAGCCTTCAAGCAGAGCCTGATCTACTGAGTTTGAATACAGAGTGTTCAGCACAAAAAAAGGCCGCCCACTTGGGCGGCCTTTTCTATAGTCGCTTGAATTCAGAATGACACATATCCAAAGATGCAATGTTTGCGTGACGTAGGCCCGGCTTGCGCTGACTATTGGCCGCCGACTGGTCGGCGGCGGGGTCTGGGGGCCGCGCCCCCAGCGGGTGTGGACGGAGCCCACGGTGTGGCTGTTGGTCTTGGGAGCTCGAGGGCGGAGCCCTCGATATCTTCCAGCGCCCATATATTCACTTTTGGATGCTAGCGACTATATTTCACGCCAGCGCAGATCAGGCCGCCGCGTTCTCCTCCAAGTCGTCATTGGCCTCTTCGGCCGCTTCGATCTCTTCCAGAATGCCGGTTTCCGTGACCACGCCATCCAACTCCTCTTGGATCTCAATGGCGTCCACCGCCAAGCGCGCCAGCGCTTTGGAGAAGGAGTAGACGCGGCGCAGTTTATCCAACATGTCGCGCACAAAGGAGAACGAGCCCAGCATCTGGTTGGCGGCGCCCGCCTGCTTCAGATGACGCATGGAGGAGGATGCGATCAACGCCTCCAGCTCCTTCTCAATGGCCATCACACGTCGCACCGCCGGTTCATCGCGCTCGGTAAAGGCGCGAATGGCGGTCTCCATCGACTCCATTACCAGCGCATGCACGCTGCGCAAGAAGCTTTCCGTCTGCTCATCAACGGCCAGATTGCCTTTGACCCGCTGCCGTCCCAGGTGCACCAGATTGGTCTCGACGATATCGCCGATATTCTCCACCGTATCCACCGCGCTCACCAGCGAGATCAATTCGCGGGTCTGCAAACTGGTGAGATTGCCTCGCGAGACATTGCCCAAGTAGGCGATAATGCCTTCGTAATAGGCGTCGATCTCCTCGTCGCGCTTTTTAAACAGCTTCAGTTGCGGCTTATCGCCGCGCATCACCACCGGGAAGGCGTCGTTGAGCATCAGGCCACAGCGCATGCCCATGCCCTTGAACTCCCGCCGCGCCGCCTCCATGGCCAGCGCGGGCGTGGTGACCAGCGCCTCTTCCAGATAGAGCGGTTTGAACACCGGCGTTTCGTCGGGGGAGACGCTCTCCACCACCCGTTTTTCCGGCAGCAGTTTCAAAATCAACCAGGCAAACGGACCGGTAAACGGCAGGAAGATGATGGTGTTGACGATATTAAACAGGGTATGGGCGTTGGCGATCTGGCGCGGGCTCTCTGCAGCCAGCTTGGCGATGCCGGTAACATCCGCTGGCGCCGAAGGGGAAATCATCGCCACGGCAGAGGCCAATTGATCGATAAGCCCCACCCAGATCAGCACGCCAAACACGTTGAACAGAACATGCGCCAAGGCTGCGCGCACCGCTTCGCGGGGCTTGCCGATGGAGGCCAGCAGCGCGGTCACGCAGGTGCCGATGTTGGCGCCGAAGGCCAGCGCGATGCCTGCTGGCAAGGTGATAAATCCCTGCGAGGCCATGACGATGACGATGCCGGTGGTGGCTGAGGAGGATTGCACCAAGCCAGTGAAGGCCGCCGCCACCACGATGCCCAACCACGGGCTCTCCATGTGGATCATCAGGTCCAGGAACGGCTGATAGGAGCGCAGCGGCTTCATGGCGTCGGACATGATGGTCATGCCCAGGAAGATCAACCCCAGCCCCATGATCATGGCGCCGTACTGTCTGATCTGATCGCGCTTGCCCATGGCGTTGAGGCCAAAGCCCACAGCGATCATCAGGAATGACGCCTTGGTCACTTTGAAGGCGACGATCTGCGCGGTGATGGTGGTGCCGATATTGGCCCCGAAGATCACCCCCACCGCCTGCGACAGGGTCATCAAGCCCGCGCTGATGAAGCCCACCACCAGCACAGTGGTGACCGACGAGGACTGAATCACGGCGGTCACCGCCGCGCCGGTCATGGCCCCGGAGAGTCGGTTGCTGGTGAGTTTGGCCAGGATCGCCTTCATCCGATCCCCGGCCACCGCTTTCAAGGCGCTGGCCATCATCTCCATGCCGAACAGGAACAGCGCCAGACCGCCGAACAACCCCATGGCCATGGAGCCCCAGGCGATGGAGACCTCTTCGGAGTCCGCCGCCCACACGCTGGTGGGCGTTACGCTGATCACAAGTGTGGCGATCAGGAGAATAGAGAGAGCAATTGGGCGGTCGCGCCATGCGCGCCCTATGCTCAGATGGCTGACGGATCGCATAATGCCCCCAATACGCGTAAGAGGAAGAGTTGCTTGAGTTACGAGTATGACATTTTCGTGTCATCATGGAAACATCCGCAAGATATATTCATGCAAATATTCATAATCCAGTAGCGAAATGGAGGCGTGTATGCGCGATTCCGAATTCAACACAGGGGCTCTCCCCCTCTCGCCTATGCAGAAAGCGGCGCGTTATGCACAGATGGCGACCCTGGCGCAGCAGTTGCGCCACGTCTTGATGCGGGTTCCGCATGGGCATGGCGATCACTCAGATCGCTGCCGCATGGCCAATGACGGCCTGGCTCCCAGCGCGCCTGATCAGTGTCAGTGCCACGTGGCGGAGATTCGCGCGGTGTTAGCGCAATCCAGCATGTTGACGGAACCTGAGAAAGAGAGATGACGACAGAACAAACTGAAGAGATTATCTGTCCGCAGTGCCGGGGCAGCGGACAGATCTTCTATGGAAACGAGGATTGCTGTCTTGAGGGGTGCTGTTTTGAACCGTGTGAACGGTGTCAGGGCAGCGGACGAATCGCCCCGCCCGCCGACAGTAGCGAAGCGGTCGAGCAGGAGGGCGAGCCATCCGAATAGAAGCGATCAGGCGGAGTTGTCGGCGCTATCGCTGATCACGCTGAACATTTCGAAGACGTTGGAGCCTTTATAAAACTCGCGCGGCGTTTCGCGCGCCTTCTTGTGCGCCTGCACAAACGCATCGCTCTTGGTCCAGGCCACAAAGGACGCTTCGTCCTCCCAGAAGGTCATCACCACATGATAGTCGGTGCTGTCGCCCTCGGGGCGCAGCACCAGATTGCGAATGAATCCCGCGCAACCATCCACCAGCCCGGCGCGGTCCTTGAAACGGGCTTCGAACTCCTCCCAATGCTCCTTGTGCACTGGGATGCGATTGGTCACCACCACCATATTCCGACTCCTTGCCGCTGAATCCGCGCGCCGCGACCATCGGGGCGCGTACAACCAGTATGCCCCCGGCGCGGCGACGCGCCAAGGCCCGGCGCGGCTTACGGCGTGTGACGACGATCCACGAACAGCACGCTGCCCGGAGTCTGTTTGGCCATCTTCTTGGCGTGCACCGCCAGCGAAGCCACCTCATGATGGCTCTGGCACAACTCCACAGTGGGCTGCACCGCTCCCACCGAGAGGGAGAGGATGCCGAAGAAACTGCTCTGTCCGCGCCGGTCCACCGCCACGATGCCTTTGCGCGCGCGATCTTCTGGGGAGTAGAGCTGAACGATGCGTTCATCAAACGCGTTAAGCGCTTTCTGCACGCGGGTTTTCCAATCTGAACTGCGCATAAGCAGAATGAAATCGTCGCCGCCCACATGACCGACAAAATCCTGTTGTGGATCGACATAGGAGGTCAGCAACTCGGCGGTGATGCGAATGGCGTCATCGCCCTTGTCATAGCCGTAGGCGTCATTGAAAGGCTTGAAATTATCCAAGTCGCAATAGCACACCACGAACCCCTCGCCCCCGAGCAGACGCGAATCGATCTCCTCGCAGATGGGCACGTTGCCCGGCAACAGAGTGAGCGGATTGGCGTAGCGTGCGTAGGCGATCTGCAACTCGGTGATCTTCTGCAACAGGTCGATCAGATAGCCGACGCCCAGATATTTGCCTTCGCGCACGATCAGAAAGTCGTGCTCTGCGCGTTTGAGGGCGTCATGGGTGATGGCGCGACTGGCTGCGTCCAGCGGCGTTTCCGCTTCGACCGTCATCGGATCAACGGTCATCAATTTGCGAATGGGGCGACGGCCATACAGATCATGGCCGAATTGACTGAGGAAGATCGCCATAAAGCTGTTGCGGTGCACCGCGCCGACGGGGGCGCCGTTTTCCAGCACCGCAATAATGCGCAGCGCCTCGTCGGCCTGGAACGCCGACGCCACTTCCGAGGCTTTGGTCTGCGGCGTCACGGTTAATGTGGAGCGCAGCAGTGTGGCGATGGTCTCCTGGCTGCGCACGGTGGGAGCCGAGTTGTTACGACGCGCAGGGGCAGGCGGCGCCGCACGTTTTTTCACTTCGTCGATCTGGGGCATAGTGGGGGGCGCCAATACGGGGAAAGTGGAAGCGAATCGACCGGGGAGCATCCTGTCCCTCCAATCATTACTCTATAAGGGGGAGAATTTTCCGCTCGCTATGGAGCCAGTCGTTCTCATGAAAAATCACGCGCCGACACAAGCCGCGCAAAACCTGACCTTGCAGATATCCTGCAGGCCGTCAGGGTGGCATTAAATAGAAGTATGGAGAATTATTGCGCCCGCTTGAGTGAATTGTCCGTGAATAAGCGGGCAAATTTGGATTTCTACAAGCTGGGTGTATGAAGCGCGGGTTTGAGCGGAAGCGACAGCCCCGCCATGCACAAGGTCACGTTGTCGCAGCGCTGCGACAACGCTTGATGCAACCAGCCGGCTTCATCAACGAAACGACGGGTCAGTTCGCCCATGGGGATCACCCCCAGACCGGTCTCATTGCTCACCAACAGCGTTTGTCCGGGTAGAGAGGGCAGCACATCAAGCAGCGCCTGTTTCTGCACGGCAAACAGCGCCTCATCCTCGGCTAGCAGCAGATTGTTGAGCCATAGCGTCAGACAGTCCACCAGCAACGCGCCATCGGGGCGGGCGTGGCGCTGCAGCGCCTCCGCCAGCGCAATGGGCTCCTCCACCAACGCCCATGACGCTGGGCGATCGGCCTGATGCCGCGCAATGCGCGCCGCCATCTCCTCATCACCCGACCAGGGCGTCGCCGTGGCCACATAGGTGACCGCCAGACCGCTCTGCTCGGCCAGACGTTGCGCCAATGCGCTCTTGCCCGAACGCGCGCCGCCCAGAATCAGATGTGCGCTCACGCCACTCCCCTTTCGGCTTGGGCCGCGATCAATGCATCCATCAGCCGCGCCCACTGCGCCTCACAGCCTGGCAGTCCGAACCTCAGACCATTGTGCTCCTCGAACAGACGCACCCACACCCCTTGCCGCGCCAGAGCATTGCGCCAAGCGGCGGCTTGGGATGATTCAACCCACTGAAACAGCGCCGTGGCGCCGCTGGGCTCCAGCCCAAACATCTGCAACAGCGCACCCAAACGCGCGCTATCATCCGGTAATGCGCGACGCTGCTCACGCTGCCAATTCGAGTCGCTCAACGCCTGCTCGGCCACCCATTGCGCGGGCCCGGCCACGCGCCACGGCCCCAGCCTTTGGTCCAAATGGTTGAGCAACTGGAGGTCGCCAGCAGCGAAGCCCACCCGCGCGCCAGCCAGTCCAAAAAACTTCCCCAAGGAGCGCAACGCCACGATGTGCGTCAGGTTCTGGGCGCGGAGGACGGACTGCTCCGGTTGGGGATCCATGAACGCCTCATCCACCACCAACCAGCCGCCATGAGCCGCCAGGGCGTCGCGCCACGCCAGCAGTTGCTCCACCGGCCAGAGGCGAGCAGTGGGGTTATTCGGATTCACCACCACCAGAACGTCCAACTGCGCCAAGGCGACGGCGTCAACCGCCGCGCCATGCAGCAAGCGCACCGTGTGACCGCCATTGCGCCATGCTGCTGCGTGTTCGGCGTAACTGGGCGCCAGCACGCCCACCGTCAGCGCAGCGCGCCACAGCTGCGGCAGCGCCTGGATGATCGCCTGCGACCCCGCCGCCGCTATGAGGGACGCCGCGCCGTAGTAACGCCGCGCCGCAGCCAGCAGCGTCTCACGCCCCGCCTCCGGCAAGCGGCGCCAACATTCAGTGGGCGGCGCGCCCTGCGCTGTGTATGCAACAGGATTAATGCCGGTGGAGAGATCCAGCCAACCGCCTGCGGGAACCCCAAACCACTCTGTCGCTTGCTCCAAATTTCCGCCATGCTCAAGCCTGTCCAACACTGGAGCAAGCGCGGGGGATTGACGAATCTTAAGAGCGCTGACGGTCATTGGGACTCCCTGGAGTGGTGGCGTAGCGTGCGTGAGCATACGCCGGACCACGCCCCACGCCAAGGCGACCCGGCGCGATTACAGCCCCAATTCGGTCAAGCCTGGGTGATCCGCCGGACGCGGACCTTGGGGCCAATGAAATTTGCGCTCGGCCTCGGCAATGGGCAGATCGTTGATGGAAGCGATACGACGCTGCATGCGTCCATCGGCGGCAAACTCCCAGTTCTCGTTGCCATAGGAGCGATACCACTGGCCGGAATCATCGCGCCACTCATAGGCGAAACGCACGGCGATATGATTATCGCTCCAGGCCCACGCCTCCTTGATCAAACGATACGCCAACTCCCGCGCCCATTTGCGCTGCAGGAACGCTTCAATCTGCTCCCGCCCCTGCATGAATTCCGCGCGATTGCGCCACTGACTCTGCTCGGTGTAGGCCTGCGCCACCTTATGGGGATCGCGCCCGTTCCAGGCGTCTTCGGCCATGCGCGCCTTCTGCTGCGCTGTCTGTTGGTTGAATGGCGGCAGCGGCGGACGCGGTTGTTCTGCTGTGGTCATGAGCTCTCTCCTTCAGAGTGAAATAGTTTCGCAAACGGATGAGACAGACTTGTCTCACTCTTGTATGAGACAGATCTGTCTGTCAAGATGTTTTTCTGAATCTTGAGGAGCCCCCATGCCGCAAACCACTGAGCGCAAAAGCGCCCGCGACCGCCTATTGGAGACCGCCAGCCGCCTGTTCTATCAGGAGGGATTGCGGGGCGTGGGCATCGACCGCATCATCGCCGAAGCCGGGGTGGCGAAGATGTCCTTCTACCGCAACTTCCCCAGCAAGAATGCGTTGATCGTGGCGTTTCTTGAGCAGCGCCATACGCGCTGGATGGAATGGTTCCAAGCCGCTGTGAAGCAACGCCTACAGACCGATCCCAACTGTGGCCTCACCGCCATCGCCGACGCCCTGGCCGAGTGGTTCGCCGAGCCCAGCTATCGCGGCTGCGCCTTCATCAACGCCATGGCCGAGGGCGGCGTAGCGTTGGACCCGGCAGTGCGCGGGGTGGTGATGCGGCATAAACAGGAGCTGGCCGACTGGGTGGCGGCGTTGGCGCAACAGTTGGGCTTGGATGAACCGCAGATGCGCGCAGCGGCGGCCATGGTGGCCATTGAAGGGATGATCGTGCGCTACCAGATGACCGGCGATGCGCAGAGCATCGCCGCCGGACGCGCCCTGCTGGCGGTGTGTGGCCAGCTCCCCGCTGCGCAGCGTTGACAATTTCCGCCCCATAGCCAACTCTGACGCTCCTGGAGCGCGCTGCGCTCCGCCAACCTGAAGCTCCGCTGTATGAACGCCATCGCCCACATTCTGAGCCTGCCCCCCGCACAACGTCTGCACAGTCGTTGGCGCAACGCCTCGGCCAATCTGCGCGGCATCGCCTGGATGCTGCTGGCGGGCTTCTGCTTCACGCTGATCGCCACCTTGGTCAAACAGTTGGGCGAGCATCTGCATCCGTTCCAGATCATCGCCTTTCGCGGCGTGGCCGGGATGCTGTTTCTTGCGCCGATTCTGTTGCGCAATGGCGGCGCGCTGCTGCGCACGTCGCGCCCCGGCATGCACCTGGCCCGCGCCGCCATGGGCGTGGCGGCTATGGGGACCACCTACTACGCCTATGCGGTGCTGCCGCTGGCGCAGGTGACGGCGCTGTCATTCACCACCCCGCTGTGCATGATCGTGCTGGCGGCTCTGTTCCTGGGCGAACCGGCGGATTGGCGCCGCGCCCTGGCCACGGCGGCGGGCTTTGCCGGGGTGCTGCTCATCGCCCGACCGAGCGGCGTGGAGCGGTTCGATTCCCACCTGTGGCTGGCCATCGCCAGTCCGTTTTTTATCGCCGGAGTGCGGGTGATCATCGCTCGCCTCACCCCCACCGAGGCGACGCTCACCATCGTGGGCCGCTTCTCCATCGCCGCCACTCTGATCATGCTGCCGCTGGGTCTGTGGGCCTGGCGCGACCCCACCGGGATGGAGTGGCTCATGCTGGCGGCGGTGGGCGTCATCGCCACCGGCGCGCAGTCGGCCATGGTGCGCGCCTACGCCGAGGGCGAAGCCACCGTGGTCACCCCCTTCGACTACGCCAAACTGCTATTCGCCGTGGCGCTGGGGTTCGCTTTGTTTGGCGAAATCCCTGACGCCGACACCATCACAGGGGCCATTGTCATCGTCGGCAGCAACTTCTCGGTGGTGCTGCTACGCAAACCCCGGGAGCGCGCCGCCGATGTCTGACGCCAACCACCACCCGCAAGCGCCGCAATTGAGTTGGCGCGACGGCGACGCCCCCTTCAGCGAGGCGTTCGGCGATATCTATTTCAATCCCGAACATGGGGAGGCGGAGTCGCGCGCGGTGTTTCTCGATGGCGTGGGGCTGCCCGAATCCTGGCGCGGACGCGCGCGCTTTGTCGTTGGCGAAACCGGCTTTGGCACGGGGCTGAACTTTCTGCTCACCGCGCAACTGTGGCTGCAGAGCATGCCGCCTTCGGCGCGGCTCCACTTTGTCTCAGTCGAGGCGTTCCCCCTCAGCGCCGAGCAGCTGCGGCGCGCTTTGGGGGCGTTCCCCGGCCTCAGCGACGTCGCTGCGGAGTTGATCGCGCAGTGGCCGCCCGCCATCCCCGGATTTCACACCCTGGTTTTGGCCAGTGGGCGCATCACGCTGCATCTCCTTTTGGGCGAGGCGGAAGCGATGCTGGCCAATCTCTGCCTGCCGCCCACCGCCCGCGTGGATGCCTGGTATCTGGATGGGTTCGCCCCGGCGCGCAATCCGCAGATGTGGCGCCCAGCGGTGTTGCGGCAGATCGCCCGCCTCTCCGCCCCCGGCGCAAAACTGGCCACCTTCACCGCCGTGGGGCAGGTGCGACGCGACTTGGAGTCGCTCGGTTTCGCCATGGCCAAAACGCCCGGCTTTGGCGACAAGCGCGAACGCTTGATTGGAACCTACCGCGCCGACGCGCCGACGCCGTCCTACGCCGAGCCCTGGTTCGCTCCCAGCGAAGCCCCCAGGCCGGACGGCCCCATCGCCATCATTGGCGCCGGGGTGGCCGGGTGCGCCAGCGCCCATCTGCTGCGACAGGCTGGACGCGAAGTCATTCTGATCGACCGTCACGCCGCCGTGGGGCAGGAGGCGTCCGGCAACCCCTCAGGCATCTTCATGCCGCGCCTGACCCTGGAGCAGTGCGCCGACAACCGATTGCACGCCATGGCCTGGGTGGCGGCGCTGAATCTCTACGAACGCGCCTACGCTGACGATCCCGTCATCTGGCGCCAGCGCGGCGGCATTCTGCAACTGCCGGAAGATGAGAAGGAGGCGGGGCGTTTTGGGCGCATGTTGAGCAACGCCGGGTGGCCAGAGGATCAGGCGCGGCGGGTGACGCCCGCACAGGCGCGCGCCCTCAGTGGCCTGCCCGCGCAGCAAGAGGGGATCTGGTACGCCCAGGCGGGCTGTCTGTGGCCCGGGCGTCTGTGCCAATGGCTGGCCAATAGCGCGCCACAACGCTTGGGGCGGGAAGTCGCCGCCATTGCGCGCCATGGCGAGACCTGGATTCTGCGCGACGCCGATGGCGGCGTCATCGCCGAAGCAGCGGCGGTGATCTCCGCGCTGGGCGCCACTGGCGGCCCTATCGCGCCGGATCTGCCGCTGCAAGCGATGCGCGGCCAGTTGAGTCTGCTCACCCCCAGGGCCACCCGCGCGCAGCGGAGCGGCGCGCTGTTCGGCGGCTACCTCACTCCGCCCTATATTGATGAGCAGGGACAGACCCGACAAGTGCTGGGCGCTACATTTGCCCCATGGGATAACCCGTCCGACGCCGCGTGGCGCACGCTCCACGCCGCCGACCACGCCTTCAATCTGCAACAGCCGCGCGACCAGTGGCCCGCGCTGGCCGACATCCTGCCAGAGACTTCCGCCGGGGGGCGCGCCGCCCTGCGCGCCGCCACCCCGGACCATCTGCCGGTGAGCGGGCCGCTGCCGGACGCCCACGCCTATATCTCGGATTATGCGAAACTGTATCAGGGCAAACGCGGCGGCCCCTTCCCCGCCGCGCGCTATGCGCCGGGGCTATTTGCGCTGGGCGGTCTGGGTTCGCGCGGACTGCTCACCGGTCCACTGATGGCGCGCCAGTGCGTCGCCACGCTATTGGGCGCCCCCTGGCCCCTACCCATGGATGTGGCGCGCCATGTTCACCCGGCGCGCTTCCTCGTGCGCAAGCTGAAAAAGCAACCGCCCGACCTCTCCCGCAGTTGAGTCAAACCTGAGCCACCCTGGACGAAGGTGCGCAACACACGCGCCGAATCGCCCCACCTCCCAACGTATCAGTGGTTGTCCCCAGCCGAAGCAATCGACTATGTTTGAAGAATTGCCGCCTGCAAAGGTCTGGCGCAGCACTGACCCGCGCCAGCGCCCTTTGCGACGCGCATCACCGGAAGATCATGGAGCGCGTTCACCATGAAGCGGATTGCCCTCTTCGCTGTTGTCCTGAGTCTGTGGGCTGCGCCCGCCAGCGCCTGGGCGATGGATGTGCTGATCCAGGATCTCCGGCGTCACGTTGAGGCGGGCGATCTGCACGCCGCGGTGCGCGATTTAGGCGCGGGGGCCGACGTCAACGCCCGCACCATCAACGGCATGACGCCGCTGATGTGGGCCGCCCAGGAGGGTCATGTCAAACTGGTCCACTATCTGGTGGCTAAAGGCGCCGACGTCAACGCCCTGTTCGGCGACAAGCAATCCTCCGCCCTGATCATGGCTATCGAAGGACTGCATGAGGATGTTGTCCACGCTCTGCTCAAACACGGCGCCGACGCCAACTTCCGCCCCCGTTCCGGCGGTACGCCGCTGCTGCGCCTGTCGCGCTTTCGTCTGGCCAAGTGGGAGGAGCGCCGCCGCGCGCTGATCATTGTGCGCCACCTGCTGCGCTATAATGTGGACGTCAATGCACGCGACAACCGCCAGCGTACGCCGCTGATTCTGGCCGCCCAGTCAGACAATCCCGAACTGGTGGCGATGCTGCTTAACCACGGCGCCGAGGTCAATCTGCGCGACAAATATGGCGAAAACGCCCTCATGCGCGCCATCGAAAAGGGCGCGATGAATATCGTCCATCAACTGCTGGATAACGGCGCCGACGTCACCCTTAACGACGCCTGCGGCTGCAGCCCGCTGCACATCGCGGCGGAACGCGGCGATAGCGCCATCGTCAGCCTGCTCCTTCAGTATAAGTCGCCCATCGACGCCCCGGACGCCGATGGCTACACGCCGCTGATGTTTGCGGTGCGCGGCAAGCATCCGCAAAACGTCTCCCTGCTGTTAGAGCATGGGGCCGACCGGACAGTGCGGGATCATGACGGCAACACCGCCCTGATATTGGCCGACCGTTTGGCATTGCAACAGATCCATGACTTGCTGGCCGCCCAAGAAGCAGTCGCCAAATAAGCGCCCACATGCTGTGGTGGCGCGCCATGCTCGCTTGCGCGCCAAGAACAACGCGTGTAAATACCCATGATGTTTTGGGATTATGCCACCAACGCCAAAGCGCATTGTGGGAACGGCGCGCTTGTGCCATCATTCGGCATCCCATGACATGACGCCACCGCTTTGCGGCAGGCCCCCTTTGACGCAGTTATCAGGAGAGAGAGCTCATGATCAAGCCTCATGGCGCAGACGCCTTAACGCCGTTGTTTGTATACGATTCCGAGAAGCACCACGCGCTCGCCAAGGAAGCTGAGTCCCTCCCGTCGCTGTTGATCAACTCCGCCGCCGCCGGCAACGCGGTGATGCTGGGCGCGGGCTACTTCACTCCGCTCAAAGGCTTCATGAATCTGGCCGACGCGGTGTCGGTGTGCGAAAAGATGCAGACCACCGACGGCCTGTTCTGGCCCACCCCGGTGCTGAACATGACCGATAACGTCGCCGCCATCGGAGACGCCAAGCGCATCGCCCTGCGCGACCCCAACGTCGAGGGCAACCCGGTGCTGGCGGTGATGGACATCGAAGCCATCGAAGAGGCCTCCGACGCCCAGATCGACGCCATGTCCGAACAGGTCTACGGCACCACCGATCCCGAGCACCCCGGCGTGAAGACCTTCAAGAGCCTGGGCAAAACCGTTCTGTCCGGCCCCATTGAAGTGCTGAACTTCAGCTACTTCCAACAGGACTTCCCCGACACCTTCCGCACCGCCGTGGAGATCCGCAACGAGATCCAGGAGCACGGTTGGAACAAGGTGGTGGCGTTCCAGACCCGCAACCCCATGCACCGCGCCCACGAAGAGCTGTGCCGCATGGCGCAAAAAGCGGTCAACGCCGACGGCATCCTGATCCACATGCTGCTGGGCAAACTCAAGCCCGGCGACATCCCCGCCCCGGTGCGCGACGCCTCCATCCGCAAAATGGTGGAGCTCTACTTCCCGCCCAACACCGTGATGATCACCGGCTACGGCTTTGACATGCTCTACGCCGGTCCGCGCGAAGCGCTGCTGCATGCGGTGTTCCGTCAGAACTGCGGCTGCACCCACTTCATCGTCGGTCGCGACCACGCTGGCGTGGGCGACTACTACGGCGCCTTTGACGCCCAAACCATTTTCGACACCCCCATCGTCGCCGAGTCGCTGCTGATCGAAGTATTCCGCGCCGACCACACCGCCTGGTCCAAAAAGCTCAACCAGGTGGTGATGATGCGCGACGCGCCGGACCACACCAAAGAGGACTTCGTCCTGCTGTCGGGCACCAAAGTGCGTGAAATGCTGGGCCAGGGCATTGCCCCCCCGCCGGAGTTTACTCGCCCTGAGTGCGCGAAAATTCTGATGGACCACTATCAGAACAGCTAAATGAGAAAATCGCAGCGCCCTGGCGAACTTTCGCCAGGGCGCTCGGCCTTATTTATAGAGAAAACCGTTTGATCACCATCCACGCTTAATACAATTAAATCAGACTATTTTTTTCAATACTGGACCGCATAACGCCCGTCACGATACTATTCCACTGTCGCCCATTTTATCAGGACCGCCATATGAATCGTGATTCCGACAGCCTGCCCTCATCGCTGAGTGAAACTGAAGCCGAAGAAGCCCTCGCCATACAGTTGGCTGAAATGGGCGAGGATGACGATTGGCTGGAAGACCCCTCCCTGCGCTCCGAGAATCAGTGGGCCGAGGAGACGGTCAAAGCGTTGGAAGTGATGGCTGTGGCCGAGCAGACCATTGCGGAATTGGTCGGCAGCGCCAAAGCGGGCGAGCCGTTGGACCTGAGCGAGATGGACCTGTCGGTCAATCAGATGAACGCCTCCCTGGCGCGGGACCCCGAGGCGCTGCTCAGCCTCTCCATGCTGCGTGAGTTCGATGGCGAAGGGTTTGATCACGCCATCAACGTCTCCATCTACTTGATGGCCATGGCGCGCAGCATGGAGCTGGACGAGCAGACCGTCACCACCATCGGCATGGGCGGCATTCTGCACGATATTGGCAAAGCGCTGCTGCCGCAGAAGCTGATCCACAAAATCACCCCGCTCAGTGGTGACGAGCGTGATCAGATCGAATCCCACGTCACCATCAGTCTTGATCTGCTGCAAGAGATGAAATCGGGACGGGACCGCATCATCCCCCTCATCGTCAGCCAGCACCATGAGCGCCTGGACGGCAGCGGCTATCCCAACGGTCTGGCGGGCGACAAAATCAGCCTCTATGGCCGCATGGCCGCCGTGTGCGACTGCTTCGACGCCATGAGCTCCCAACGCACCTACCGCAAGGCGCGCCCGCCCAATGAGGTGCTGGGTGAATTGATGCTGGAGGGGCGCGTGCGTCGCCGTCTGGATCAAGAGCTGGTGGAGCGCTTTGTGCGCGTGGTGGGGGTCTACCCGGTGGGCTCGCTGGTGCGCCTGGCCGATGGCCGCGTGGGCGTGGTGATGCGCAACAACCCGCAGGACCTACTGCGCCCCAGCATCAAGGTGATTGCGCGGGACAATGGCGCCACGCCCATCACTCCGCAACGACTGGACTTGAGCAAACGCCCCAAAGGGGTGGAGGGGTTGCGCATTGTCAGCCATGAGTCGCCCGCAAGCATGCGCATCGACCCCATGAGCTTCATGCCCTCGCCGGAGTCCTACAGCACCCACTAAGCGCTCGTTTGAGCGTTAGCGCATTGATGACCGCCCCACCCCGACTCGCCGCAACGGCTTGGCTTTAACCTGTTTAGCGAATCGCTTGCGCCAGTTCGTTGGCGAACTCTCGATTGCCCACCACCATCATGCCGCCATGGAAGATGTCGATATCGGCGTTGCCATCCAAGCCGCAGGTCACGCCGCCCGCGCCCTGAATGATGGGGAACGCGGCGGCCACGTCGTAGGGCTCCACCTGGTTCCAAATGCGCGCATCGAACTTGCCTAGCGCCACCATCGCCGCATCGAACGCCGCCGAGCCGGTAATGCGCGTGGTGAAGGCGCGTTTGGCGATCTCCTGATAGCGCGCAAAAGCCGCCTCCCCCAAGCGATAGAATTGGTTGTCATAGGCCACCAACGCTTCACTGAACTGATGGCGTGGCGAACTGGTGATCACCCGCGTGCGGCCGCCATAGTTCTCATGGGTGGGGCCTTTGCCTGCGGTGAAGTTGTACAGCAGCAGATCGTAACGCGGGATGTGAATGAATCCCGCCAACGGGCGATTGTCCGCATCCAGCAGCGACACGGCGATGCCCCACTGTGGCAACCCATAGTGATAGTTGTGTGTGCCGTCCAGCGGATCGATCAGAAATTTCAACCGCTTGTCTTCGCGGAAGCGGCGCCAGTCAGCCATCTCTTCGGAGTAGATGCCCGCATCGGGAAAGCGCCAGGCGATGCCCTCGGCCAACAGTTTGTCGGCCATCAGATCCTCTTCCAGCACAAACTCATGGGGCGCTTTCATGCGCCGCTCGCCTTCGGCCCGCGCCCCCGCCTCATCGCCGGGATCGGGAAAGTGACGCGCCTCAAAACGCCGCAGCAGCAGCGCTCCGGCGTCCTGAATCAAGGGGATGAGTTTGCTCAGTTCAGCGGGCGAAATGGTCACGGATCTTCCGCCGCTGGAGTTTGCCGCTGTGGGTTTTGGGGATCTCATCGACAACCTCAATCACCGACGGCAACTTATGGGTGGAGAGCTTCTCACGGCAGATGGCGCGCACCGCTTTGATCAGTTCATCGCGGTCCACACTGGGATCCTTGGGCGCCACCGCCACCGCGATCACCTCGCCATGCACCGGGTCCTGTTTGCCCACCGCCACACAGCCCAGTACGGCGTCACAGCCGTAGATCACCTCTTCGATCTCGGCGGGCACGATGTTGATGCCCGATTTGATGATCAGATCCTTCTTGCGGTCGGTGAAGACGAACACGCCGCCCGGCTCTTCACGCCCCAGATCGCCGGTGTGGAACCAGCCATCCACCACCACTTCGTTATACAGCGCCTCGTTCTTGTAGTAGCCGACAAAAACGTTGGGGCCTTTGAGCAGAATCTCGCCATCCTCGGCGATGCGACACTGGTTGCAATCCAGCGCCACGCCGATGCTCCCCGGCTCCCATCCGTCCACAGTGGGGTCATCCACATGGCTGGGGCCGGTCTCCGAGAGACCATAGAGATTGGCCACCTTGACGCCATAGGTCTGCATGAAATCGCGCTGCGACTCCAGCGGCAAAGTGGAGGAGCCGCAACCGATAAAACGCAACGCGGAGAGGTCCAAACCGGTCAGGTCATGCTTGAGCTTGAGCAGCATCAACAGCACCGAGGGCACCACCTCGGTGTAGTTGATGCGATTTTCCGCCAGCACCTGGAAGAAGTTGGCGCGCAGCTTTTCGAACCCTTGCGAGGTGAACAGCGGCGAGCCAGCCAACAGCGCGGGCAGGATGTTGTAGTTGATGGAGGCGGTGTGGCCAAACGGCAGGAACGCCAGTTGGCGGGTTTCGGCGTCGAACCGAAAACCGCGATTGATGCTGTCGATGAGAGCGAAGACGTTACCGTGGGAGTAGAGCACTCCCTTGGGGTTGCCGGTGGTGCCGGAGGAGTAGTAGAGACACGCAATGGCGTCGTCGTCGGGCTCCTCCGCCGTGCAGGCGATGGGTTCCAGCGCCGCGACCTGATCAGGCGTCAGCGCGCTCATCTCGCCGATATAACGGGTGATCAAATCCTCACGATCGGTAATCAGCAACCCCGGCTGCACGTAGGTGAAAATCCGCGCCAACTCCCCCACGCTGGAGAAGTAGGGAATCGGGTTGAACACCGCGCCATTGCGCAGACAGGCGATGTAGGCGGCGATCCACTCAATGCCGTTGGGCAGCACCACCGAGACCACCTGCCCGCTCAATCCGGACATGGCGCGATTCCAGATATCCGCGCGCGCCAGCAGATCGGGGTGGGAGATCGTGCGCCCCCCCTCCACTTCGGTCACGCCGTGGGGGGAGCCGCTCAAGCTCCGGGTGATCTCTTGCAGCCAACGGGACATGCGGATCTCCAGGTTGGGGCGAGGGACTTACGCGTCGCCGTTAATCAGCGCCAGAATGCCGGCAATGGAGGAGAATGCGGTGATATTGGCGGCGGTGGCTTCGACATCGAACGCCTCCTCCACCCGCGCCACCACCGACATGTAGGCCATGGAGTCCCACTCGGGATAGTCGGCCTCATTGGCGTCGTCGGCGATGTCGTCGCGGCCCAACTCTTCACGCAAGATCGATTTCAGGGTTTCCAGTTTGTTGCTCATGATGGCGTGGCGTCCAAAGCGGTTAGCAGAGGCTCCAGATCGATTTTCACCGTATTCGCGGGCGTTCCCACCCGCGCGCACAACGAACTGGAGAGAAACAACAGCACAGCAGGCGGCTGCGCGAACATCTGTTCGGGCGCCGCGATCGGCAGCCCGGAACCGGGCAGACGACGCCCCTGTTTGCGCGCATCGCGGTCGAAACAGACGCCCAGACGCGCCGCCAGAGCCGGCGCATGGGCCAGCAACAGCGCCGTGCTGCCGCCCGCGCCATAGATGGCGTTGCGCGTCGCATCGGCATGCAGCGGCAACGCCGCCAACGCCTCCGGCAGACGCGCCAGCGCGGCGACCAAACGCTCCGCCTCCTGCAGACCCAGGGTCGGTTGTGGCGTCACAGGAGCGCCGGGGGCAAGTTCATACAGATGGTAGAGCACCTCATCGTGACGCAAGATGCGTCGCAAACGCAGCCCCGCACGCGCCATCAACTGACTCAGCGTCTCGCTGCGAAACAGACTCAGATGCTGATGCAGCAGCGCATAGTAGGGCGCATTGGCGCACAACCACGCCAGATTGGGAACCTCCACCAGCACATGACCGCCCGGGCGCAACAGCGCAGCGATGCGCTGCGCCGCCGCCAGCGGGTCGGGGAAGTGCTCCATCACATGGAACAGCGCCAACAGGCCAAAGTGGCTGGTGGGCAGATCCACCGTCAGGAAGTCCCCAGCGATGGCGTGGTCCACGCTGGCGATCACATCGGCGTTGAGCGAAAAGTCGCAACTCCAGGTCTCAGGGGACTCGCCGGTCAACTGTGCGGCAAAACCGTTGCGCCCGCCGCCAACCTCCAACACCGGAGTGCTGGTCAGCGCCTCGCCCAACTCAGCGCGGGCCATCTCCAATCGCGCCACATTGCCTGCCGGATTCTCCACATTGAACGCCTCGCCGGTATAGAGCTCGGCGATGAAGTCGGCGTCCATATCCTGCAACTGCAGATGGCCGCACTGCGGGCACACATACAGCGCGATGGGCGCCTGCGCGGGCAGCTGCCCATCCGGCTCAGGCCAGATCCGACTGGGAATCTCGGCATAGCGGGCGACGCAACGCGGATGCGCCGCGCCGCACACACGACAAGCCGCCAGCTCCTCGCCAGCAGCCCCAGCCTGCGCCTCGGCGGCGTGCGCGCTCATGAACGCGGGAACAGGGCGCCGATGCCGTAGTCGGTGTGATTGCCCGCGTCGAAGTACTCCTCCACGCGCCAGCGCGCGTCGGTGGCTGGATCGGCGCGGAACTCGCGCCAAAATTTGGCGCAACCGGCATGGTCGCTGGCGTAGATGTCGTGGTGCGCCATCACCCCATCTTTGGCCAGCAGCGGCGCATAGTTGGCGTGGTCGGATTTGACCACGTCATACTCATGGCCGCCATCCACGTGGATCAGGTCGAACGGACCGAACATCGCCGCCTTGCGCACCACATTGGGATCGGTGGAGTCGCCGGCGATGTAGACCAGATTCTTAAAGCGCATATTGGCCACCAGCGCATCGGTGCTGATGCCCCAGGGCGCCACCCAATCCACCGCCACGATCTCGTCGAACTGGAAAAACTTGTGCAAGATGGTGTTGGTGAATCCGGCGGAGAAACCGACCTCCAAAAAGCGTTTGAGCTTCTTCCCCGTATCGCGCTCATAGGCCTTCAGGGCGAACACCAGATCGGCGAACTCCACCGCATTTTGCATCCAGTGGGAGCCCGAGCCGTCATACATGCGATAGCCGCCGATTTCGGCGTTGCTTTTGTGGCGGAAGAACTCCACCAGCTCCTGCTTGTAGCTGTCGGAGAACTCAAAGCGGTCATAGATGTACTGGGTCGCGGTCATATCTTGGGCGTCTCTCGTCGGCGGTTGCGCTTAGGCGTTGTCGGCGCTCAGGTAGTTGGTCAGGTCGTAGTAGCGATTAACCGAGTTCTCATTGTCGAAGTAGCCGCGCAGGTAGAGGTTATCCCCCAAAATGCGCGCCTGATCGCGCGAGAACACCGACGAGTAGGGCGTGCACTTGTGCACTTCCGGTCCGCGATCGGTCTCATCCAGGCCATACATGTGCGCCAACGGACCCTCATCGCCGAAACCGTGCTCCAATTCATGCAGAATGGCGTCGATGGACTGCGGACGCTCAATGCGGAAACGGAAGTCGATCACCGACACCCCGGCGTAGGGCACCACGGTGTAGTTGACCAGAAAGCGCTCGGGATTGAGGAACGGCAACAGCATCGGCCCCTGCTTCTCCAGGGTGCAGAATTTGCGCAGCAGGGTGTCGTATTTAGGGTCGCCCAGCTTGTAGTGCTGGATATTGTGAATGACGTTGACGTCGGCGTCGAGCACGCCCCACTTATCATGGACAAACTGGGCCAGCGGCGTAAACGCGTTGACGGTGCAGGAGCCGTAGGAGATCACCTTGGCGCCGTCCAACGGCTCCACGTGGTTGAAGCCGTAGATGACCGTTTTGTCACAATCCCAGGAGGTGGCCGAGACATTCACCAGGCGGGTGTTGCCGGTGAGGAACGGCTGACAATCCTTGCGCAGCGTGTTCTTGCCGGAGCACTCCAGGAAGATCTCGGGCTCGCCGATCCAGGGAATCTCATGGCGCGGCGCGGTGGTGTAGATGATGCTGTTCTTGACCCCGTCGGCGCTGGTGAAGGTGATCTCATTTTCGCGCACGCTGATTTTGTAATACTTGTTGATGGGCACATAGATCTCATCTTCGATGATCTTGAGCGCCTGCTCCAGCGTGAGCTTGTCGTCATTGATCCAGGCGATTTTGAAGTTGGCGTGCTCGCTGCGGTCCAGCCAGTATTTGAGCAGGTGCAAGCCAAAGCGTCCGAAACCGTTCATACCGGTGAGGGTGGACATTGTGCTTCTCTCCTGGGGCTTTATGAAACTCGGATCACCCCGGCGCGGGCGCCCTCGACGCCGAAGCGGGCGGGCAAACATCAGGCGGGGTCATTGAATATATAAGCCGCGCATTGTATGAACCCACGCCGCCGAGGTCAATTGATCACGCGATTTGGCTCTTCCCCCCTGCGCCTGGGAGCTCCGCCAACCAATGGGCCAGATCCGGTTGCGCGTCGATCACCCGCACCCCTTGCGCCGCGCGGGGCGGATAGCGTAGCTGCGCGGTGGGCTCGAAATAGACGCTGGGTTTGCCCGCATGACGCGCCAACAGCGCGGTGCTGGTAAATGGCGCGGAGATGGCGGCGACGATCTGCGGCGCATCCAGCAGACGGGCGGCGTTGACCTCGGGATCCAGCATCACCACGTCGGGCTCCTCGGCCAACGCCTCCACCGCATGCAGATAATGGGGAACCGCTTCCGGGTTGAAGCGTTTGCGTTTGAGCGCCATGGTCAGCCCCGCCGCGCGCAGTTGCGCATGGGTCTGGCGCAAGAACGCCACCATCGCCGGCCCGGTGTAGAAGGCGTGCAGCAACCCCGAATGTAACGCATGCCGGTAACTGAACGGCGTCACATCAAACACCGCCACGCACCCCTCCGGCAGATCCGGCAGCGGCGTATTGGAGTCGCTCAACGGGATCGGCCCCACCACATGGGCCTGGGTGGGCAGCCCATTCTGACTGGCCACAAACGCCCCCTGTTGCGGCGTCCACACCTGATGGTGCGGCCAATCCATGATATTCATGCCGGGGAACGGCGGCGCCGGACGATGGGTGCGCGGCGCTGTGGGTTCGGAGTTGGTGGAGTACCACACCAGGTGGGTCTGACCGCCATGGGCGTCCAGCCAGTGGCTCCATAATGGACGATGCAGCGCGTTATCCAGGGTAAAACGCGCCTGCGTTGGGCGCAGCGCCGCAGGCAGGGCGCGCAGATGCTCCAGCAACACCGCTTCACGCAACAGCGCCGGAGCCCACCACGCCCCCAACGGCCAGCGCAGGGTCGCCATCAATGCGCGCCAGATCACCAAGCCGCTGGCGCGCAGCCGCGCGCCAACCCCCGGCACCCGGGGGAACAGTTGCCCGGTCAGACGCAGCCCCGAAGGGTGCGCCCCTTCGGCGCCTCCGTAGATGTGAATATAGGCGGGCAGATCGCCGCCTTCGCTCAAAGCCCCCGACGCATGCCAGGCGCCCAACGTATGGATGGGGTCGCCCACGCGCCAATCGGCGGCAGGCAGATTGCCGGTGCGCAGATTGACGCACAGGGCGTAGGGCGCGGCGGGCCGTTCCGGCCCGCGCCAGATCATGCGCAATCGGCGCGCGACTTCCGCCATGCCGCCGACATAGAAGATGCGCTGCGCCCGCAGCCACTGCCAGCGACAGCTCCACACACGCGGACGCAGCCCCAACCCGCGCAACCGCTTGCGCCAAGGCTGTGGCAGCGGCGCGCTCACCCGTCTGTGCGGGTCAGCCATGCCCGCCATCAACTCCGGCAGAAACACCACCGCCTCGCGCCGAATACAGAGAATCTGCCGCACCTGCCGATCCAGCAGCTCGGCGTCCATCCCCTTGGGCAGCAGCCCCCACCCCGCCCAGCGCCCCAGCCCCAGCGGGGTTTCGCTCAGACGCGAACCGAGGCGCAGATTGCCCAGGGCGTCATCGCCAGTAGCCAGCGCCCGCGCGCCGCGCAGCAGCCGCAATCTGCGCCTGCGCGCCCAGCCCTGCTTGAGCGCGCGGATCACGACGCCGCCTGCTGACCCACCGGTCCGCCCAGCGAAAACTCCGCCATGCCCACGCCGCGGATCATCCAGAAACTGATCACCCCGCACTCGGCGGAGCCGGACTGCTCGGGGAAGGTGAGCCGGAAACCGCGCCGCCCCTCTTTCAGCCACGCCTCCAGCGCCGCCATCTCCGCCTCATCGCGCACCGCATAGCAGATATGATGGAACCCCAGCGGATATTTGGCCGCGCGCCCTTCGCGCACGATGTACTCCTCATGCAGCCCCATCACTGCGTTCCAGCGAAACGCCACCCGGCACCCCTGGGTGGCGTCCTCATGGAACGCCTTTCCCAGTTGCGCCTCCAGTTGCGGCAGCTCCGCCGGATCGATCACCACGCCGAGGTGGTGTTTGGTCAATTTATCGAGCATGCGGCGAACTCCTTAACATGAGGCCAGTGTGATCTGTGCAGAGCATAGCGCGCCCGCCTCGCCCCGACAATGCGGCGGACGGAAGGATTTTTTCCTTAAGCCTGCGCCATGGCGCGTCGATAAGAGCTGTGAGAAGGCGCCGTCAGAGCGCCTCCACAAAAGGGAAACGTTGTCGCCATGCGCGGCGCGTTATTGTCATCATGAAGGGAATCCGCCTCAAGGGAGCCTCGCCTCAACCGCAATAACCAATCCAATCGCACGTCTCATCCCGGGCAGAGTTGGCCCGGTAAAATAGCTCAACTCATCCCAGCCACGGAAGGACCGTCTCAACTACGGAACATGCTGGGAGAACTCTCATGCCGCTTTACGTCAACACCAACGTTGCGTCGCTGAATTCGCAACGTCGTCTCTATACGGCCACCAACAATCAGTCGGAGTCCATGCGCCGCCTGTCATCGGGCAAACGCATCATCAATGGCATGGACGACGCCTCGGGCATCGGCATCGCCAATCGCAAGATCGCGCAGATTCGCGGCCTGCACCAAGCCCAACGCAACGCCAATGACGGCATCTCCATTCTTCAGGTCGCCGACGGCTCCCTGGAGGAGGTCGCCAACGCCCTGCAACGGGTGCGCGAACTCTCGGTGCAGATGTCCAACAGCTCCTACAGCACCTCCGACCGCAGCAATGCGCAGACCGAGATCGATCAATTGCTGTCGGAGATCAACCGCATGGCCAACGAGCATACGTTCAATGATATGAACATCCTCGATGGCGGCTACGCCAACCAGCAGTTCCACATCGGCGAGAATCAGGATGAGGTGATGTCCATCACCATCCCCTCCACCACCATCTCGGCGCTGGGACTGACCACCATCGGCGTCTCCACCCAGGCCAATGCGGAAACCGCCATCTCCACCATCGATACGGCGCTCAACTCTCTACTCAACATCCGCGCCGAGTTGGGATCGAAGATGAACCGTCTGGAGAGCGCCATCTCCTCACTGGCGATCTCGGAGGCGGAGATGGAGGCCTCGCGCTCGCGCTTCCAGGATCTCGATGTGGCCAGCGAGACCGGCAACCTTACCTCCCGCTCCATCATCCAGCAGGCCAGCGTGTCGATTTTGGCCCAGGCCAATCAGCAGCCACAGATGGCTCTGCAGCTTCTCGGTTAACACAGTGTTCGTTTTTTTGGGCGGCCCGACGCGGGCCGCCCAGGCGCATAAATTTGTAAAAAGTTCCTAACTTTTTTACAAAACCAAAAATTTTTTGTTCCGTCATAGACCATATTTTGATTTTGCTCAGCAACTTTGCGTCGTACAGTGAAGCGCTTCAAACAGACCCCGGTCCGCTGATGCATCCTCAGGACGCGGGGCCTCACAAAGCATGAAATCTTATTTTCATCTCCAAACCTGTTAAGGGGGATTGCATGGCGCACATTGTTGTATTGGGGGGAGGCGTCGGCGGTTGGCCCGCGGCCTATGAGTTGCGCGGCGCGCTGGGTAAGGAACACACGGTCACCGTGATCAACAGCGGTTCCGAATTTCATTTCACGCCGTCAAATCCGTGGGTTGCGGTGGGTTGGCGCTCCCGTGAGGACGTCAGCCTGGATATGGCCGAGCCGCTGGAGCGCAAAGGGATCAAATTCATCCCCAAAGCGGCCAAAGAGCTCAAGCCCGACAATAACCAGATCGTGCTGATCGACGACACCGTGGTGGAGTACGACTACCTGGTGATCACCACCGGCCCGCGCCTGGCGTTTGAAGAGGTCGAGGGCCTGGGTCCGGACAACAACACCCACTCGGTGTGCACCACGCCGCATGCGGAGACCGCCTGCAGCGCCTGGGAGCAGTTCGTGCAGAACCCCGGCCCCATCGTGGTGGGCGCGGTGCAAGGCGCCTCCTGCTTCGGTCCGGCCTACGAATTCGCCATGATCATGGACGCCGACCTGCGCAAACGCAAAATCCGCGACAAGGTGCCCATGACCTTCGTTACCTCCGAGCCCTACATCGGCCATCTGGGCCTGGGCGGCGTGGGCGACTCCAAGGGCATGCTGGAGTCGGAGCTGCGCAACCACCACATGAACTGGATCACCAACGCCAAGGTGGACAAGGTTGAAGCGGGCAAGATGTTCGTCTCCGAGGTGAACGACAAGGGCGAAGTGGCCAAGCAGCACGAAGTGCCGTTCGCCTACTCCATGATGCTGCCCGCCTTCAAGGGCGTGGACGCCGTGGCCAACGTCGGCGACGACCTGTGCAACCCGCGCGGTTTTGTCAAAATCGACAAGCATCAGCGCAACCCCAAGTGGCCCAACATCTTCTCCGCTGGCGTGTGCGTGGCGATCCCGCCCGTGGAGCCGACCCCGGTGCCCACCGGCGCGCCCAAGACCGGTTATATGATCGAGTCCATGGTCACCGCCATCGTGCACAATATCTCCGACGAGCTGGCGGGCCGTCCGGTGACCCATGAGGGCACCTGGAACGCCATCTGCCTGGCCGACATGGGCGACACCGGCGTGGCCTTCGTGGCCATCCCGCAGATCGGTCCGCGCAACGTGGCCTGGATGAAGAAGGGCAAGTGGGTCCACCTGGCCAAGATCGGCTTTGAGAAGTATTTCATGCGCAAGATGAAATCGGGCTCCTCCGAGCCGATGTTCGAGAAGTTCCTGCTGCGCATGGTGGGCATCACCCGCCTGAAGTAAGCTGTCCACACGGGAGCGCCTTCATGGCGCTCCCGCTGTTTCTCCCCGCCGCAAGCCCGCCGCATCACAACGTCACTAGCCATAGCGCCCGCTCGGCGATAAACTACACGGTCTTAATCGATCACTTTCAGCAACGTTCCTCTCCGCAGCCCGGATTGCAACGTTGCGAGCCCCAACAGCAGGAGGCACCGGTGGCGGACGCCAAGGATCTCAACTCCCCCGAAGTCTATGCCGAAGCGCTGGCCCGCGCCGCGCTCACCGACGACGTCAACGCCCTGGCCGCTTGGCTGGCGGGCGATGAGAAGGTGGCGGACAACCCGTTTCACAAATGGTACCTCTTCTTTGCGCAACGGCTGGAGGATCTGGCCCCGCGCCCGGAGTTGGGATTCAAACCGCGCAGCAAGCAGATCGCGCCGGCGCCGAAGATCGGCCGTAACGACCCCTGCCCCTGCGGCTCGGGCAAGAAGTTCAAGCAGTGCCACATTGGCAAAGAGGAGGCCGTGGCCTGGAAGCTGGCCCCGCCCACCCGCATGATCCAATCGGTGGCCGCCGCGCAATTGATCCACCAGCTCTCCACCGAGCAGTTGGACGCCGTGCCCACCGAAGGCTTGAGCGAAGTGGCCGCCACCGAGATGGCCACCGTCTATCATGAAGCCGAACAGGTGGAGAAAGCCGCGCCTCTGCTCAAAGAGGTGCTGGACGGTCCGCGCAACGACGACATGATGCTCTACGACTACTGGATCGCCCGCTACGCCGAATGGCTGGTGGAGCTGGAGCGGGAGAAAGAGGCTGAAGAGTTCCTGCTCGACGAGTACGACGCCCATCGCGGAGTGGAGAAGCATCAGGTGGCGCAGAAGTTGGCCGCCTTCTACCTGGACCTGGGCGACCCCGACAACGCCGAAACCTGGATCGATAGCGCCATCGGCGGCGAAGCCGACAACCCCTTCAACTACTATCTGAAGGGGTTGATGCAGCATCAGACCGAGCGCTATGACGAGGCCTGCGCCGCCTACGCCACCGCTTTGGACATGGCCAAGACGGCCGGTCATGAAGAGGACAGCGCCATGCTGGAACTGATCAGCGACGCCCTGGAGCGCGCCAAGAACCGCCAGCCCCCCGATGAAGAGGAGCCCGGCGAGGGCGACCCCTCTGAGGCCGAGACGGTGATCAACCCCAACCCGGGCCTGTGATCGCTTGGATGTGTCAACAAACGCCGCACAACACTTTATTTTAATTGGACCTGAACGCTATGCACCGCACACACGCCTGTAACGACGTCCGCGAAAACCTGATCGGTCAGACCGTCACCCTGGAGGGCTGGGTCAATCGCCGCCGCGACCACGGCGGCGTGATCTTCGTCGACCTGCGCGACCGCACCGGTCTGGCGCAAGCCGTGTTCAGCCCCGAGCATGACGCCGCCATTCACGGCGAAGCGCACCAACTGCGCAGCGAATACGTAATTCGCATCGACGGCGTAGTGGCCGCGCGCCCCAAGGAGACCGAGAACCCCAATCTGCCCACCGGCATGATTGAGATCAACGTCACCAAGCTGACCATTCTCAACGCCTCCCTGCCCCTGCCGTTCCAACTGGACGAGCAGGTGGGCGAAAACACCCGTCTGCAGTATCGCTACCTGGATCTGCGTCGCCCGCAGATGCAGCGCAACATCATGTTCCGCCACCGCGTGATGCAGAGCATGCGCCGCCACCTGGACGAATCGGGCTTCATTGAGGTGGAGACCCCCATGCTCACCCGCAGCACCCCGGAAGGGGCGCGCGACTATCTGGTGCCGTCGCGGGTCAACCCGGGCCAGTTCTACGCCCTGCCGCAATCGCCGCAGCTGTTCAAACAGCTGCTGATGGTCTCCGGCTACGACCGCTACTTCCAGATCACCCGCTGCTTCCGCGACGAGGATCTGCGCGCCGATCGTCAGCCCGAATTCACCCAGGTCGATTTGGAGATGTCCTTCGTCGAACCCGACGATGTGATGAACCTGACCGAGGGTGTGGTGGCGCGCGCCTTCAGCGACGCTCTGGGCATTGAGATTCCGCACCCGATTCCGCGCATCACCTACGCCGAGGCGATGGACAAGTATGGTCTGGACGCCCCCGACGTGCGCATTCCCCTGGAGCTGACCGACCTGACCGAGATCATGAAGGGCTCCTCCTTCAAGGTGTTCAATCAGGCCGCCAACCTCACTGGGCGCGGCAATGAGCACGGTTTGGTCAAGGCGCTGAAGATTCCCGGCGGCGCCTCGCTCACGCGCAAGCAGATCGACGAATTCACCGAGTTCGTCGGCATCTACGGCGCCAAGGGTCTGGCCTATATCAAAATCAATGGCGACTGGAGCGAAGAGAAGTGGCAGTCGCCCATCGTCAAGTTCCTCTCCGATGACGAGAAACGCGCCATCGCTGAGGCCACCGGCGCGCAGACCGGCGACATCGTCTTCTTCGGCGCCGACAAGGCCAGCGTGGTCAACGAAGCGCTGGGCCGTCTGCGGGTGAAGATCGGCAAGGAGCTGGGCATCATCTCCGACACCCCGTTCGCGTTTGTCTGGGTCACCGACTTCCCGCTGCTGGATTGGGATAATGAAGCGCGTCGCAATGTGGCGGTGCACCACCCCTTCACCGCGCCCAATCCCGAGGATATCCAGCACCTGGACCAGGCCGACGGCGACTCGGTGGAGCATCCGCTGGAGAAGGTGCGTTCGCTGGCCTACGACCTGGTGCTCAACGGCATCGAAGTGGGCGGCGGCTCGATTCGTATCCACTCCCCGGAGCTGCAGAAGAAGATGCTGGGGCTGCTGGATATCGACGACGAAGAGGCGGAGGCCAAATTCGGCTTCCTGCTCTCCGCGCTCAACTACGGCGCGCCCCCCCACGGCGGTCTGGCGCTGGGGTTGGACCGTCTGGTGACCTTGATGCTGGGGCTGGACTCCATCCGCGAGGTGATCGCCTTCCCCAAAACCCAGAAGGCCACCTGCGTGCTCACCGAAGCGCCGTCGACGGTGGATCTGCCGCAACTGCGTGAGCTGCACATCCGCACCACCGCCAAACCCAAAACGGCAGAATAAGACGCAAAAGGCCGGGCTGATTGGATCAGCCCGGCCTTTTTTCATTCCGCAAATGCTCTCTCAGCCCTGGGCGCCCGCATTCACTCCGCAGAAAAACTTAGGCCTCTTCCTGGGCGTAGAGGCTCAGTTCCAACAACTGATTGAGCAACGTCTGCTTACCCTCGCCAAAGCAGGCGCCGAAGGCGTCGCCATCCAGCCGCGCCACCGCACAGGAGGTTTTCGCCTCCTCTTTTGAGCCCGGCCAGTTCAGCATCAGTTCATCATCCAGCTTCAAGCGCTGCATCAACTCCGGCGCGCTGACCAGAGCGCCGGTAATGCTGATCTGCATGGTGCGCGCAAGCACGCTCTGCTCCTGACCTTTGATGCGCAATTCGCACGGCAGATTCACCGGATAGCGCACCGCCCGTGGCGCGGCGTTGGCCTTGCCTTTGGTCAGCAGGCAGGAGGGAAAGTCGCGCTTATCCTGCATAATATGGTGAAAGAACCACTGTTTGAGGTCATCAAACAGAATAGTGGCGTTGGTGCCGCTGCCCCGCCCCGCCTCGGCCTCGCGTAGAATCACTTTCAGCGCGCCGGTGAACTCCTGACGCAACTCGCCATGACCCAGGCAGTGCTTTTGGTGCAGATCGGCATCCATACACGCCTTGAGCACGCTCTCTTCATAGCCAAGATGTTCCGCCAAAGCGCCTTCCAGTAGAGTGGCGGTCATTTTCACCACCTCAATACCTGCCTCGGCGAATAGCACATCACGCATGGTGGTCAGCAAAATCAGCAGCGTCTCATGCTGCGCATCCACATCCGGGAATCCCACGCACAACCGCTGATCCAGACCGCCATCCTGACCGCTGCGCCACTGCTCGCTTATACTGCGCTGCACGGTCGGACCGGTTTTATTGGAACAGTTCATACTCTTGACCCAAATATAAAGAGAGTTTCATCCTGCATTAGTTTACAGCATCACGCCGCAAAGGATACCGCTGCATCATCCATAACAGCAAGAGTAGACCAGGCAGCGCGGCCAAAGTTGTGAGAGAAAAGAACGCCGCCCAGCTCATCTGGTCGGCGACCCAGCCGCCGCCAGAGGAGAGGACCTGCCTGCCGATGGCCATAAATGAAGAAAGCAGCGCGTATTGGGTGGCGGTGTAGGCGACATTACACAGTGACGATAGATAGGCCACAAATGCCGCCGTGCCCAATCCTCCCGCCAGGTTCTCCACCGCAATGGCGGCGGTCAGGGCGGTCAGGTCGCGCCCAGTCCAGGCCAAAATGACAAACATCAGGTTGGAGACCATCTGCAGCACGCCACACACCAGCAATGCGCGCATGATGCCCAAGCGATTGACCACCACTCCACCCAACACGCCGCCAACGATGGTGGCGGCCAGGCCAAACGCTTTGCTGATATTGGCGATCTCAATCTTGGTAAAGCCCAACTCCACATAGAAGGGGTTGTTCATCACCCCGGCCAGGGCGTCGCCAAATTTGTAGAGTAGAATGAATAAGAGAATCGGGATCGCGCCCTTTCGCGTTAGAAACTCGACAAACGGCGACCACACCGCCGCATACAGCCACGTGATCACCGCGCGGCTGCGCGGCCCCCAGTGGGCGCGTTTTTCCAACAGGGCGCGACAGCGTTCATCCTGCTTGAGAGACTCGGGCGTGGACTCGGTGGCGGGCTCGGGATTGAGCAGCACGGTGAGCATGCCCACGCTGACCAATCCCGCCATGATCGCATAGGCCATAAACCAACCAGAAGCCGAAGCGATGTAGAGCGCGCCAGCGCCCGAGGCGAGCATGCCAATGCGATACCCCAGCACCACCATGGCCGCCCCGGCTCCCTGCTGGCGCTCCTCCAGCAGCTCCACCCGATAGGCGTCGATGACGATATCCTGGGTGGCGCTCCAGAACGCCACGCAGAGGGTGAACAGGGCGGTCAGTTGCGCATTTTCCGCCGGATGGGTGGAGCCCAGAGCCAGGATGCTGACCATCAGCGCCAGTTGACTGAACAGAGCCCAGCCGCGCCGCCGACCCAACAGGCGGCAGAACAGCGGAATGCGCAACCGGTCCACCAACGGCGCCCAGAGAAATTTCATGGTATAGGGCGTTCCGGCCAAGGCGAACAGACCGATGGCGGTCTTGCTCACCCCCGCCTCGGCCAGCCACAGCGTCAACGTGCCGAAGGTGAGCGCCAACGGCAGGCCGCTGGAGAATCCCAGAAAGAGGATGGCGATCACGCGCCGATGCGCGTAGACTTGCAGGGATTTGGTCCACGAACCGGGCAAGTTTTGGGAGATTTTGGCGATCATGCGCGACTCTTTTTGGCAGCAACGGAAACAGCGGCGCCAGTTGGCGTTGTCCTCATCGGGACGCACAGCACGCAAACCGCTTGCCGTTTTGACCCTCGCCGCGCTGGTTGGCCTGAGCGGCTGCGCGCCGCGCTTGCAGAACCCCGAGCCTGACGAGAAGGTGAACGTGCTCGTCGACCTGCTGGTGCTGCGTCCGGTAGGGGCGGTGGCCACGGTGGCCGGCACGGGCGCGTTCCTGGCCACCCTACCCATTGTGGAGAAGGAGAACGGCTATCTGAGCCATGCCCGCACAACCGGCCGCGAGTGGGTGGCCAAACCGGCGGCCTTCACCTTCTCCCGCCCGCTTGGGCAGATCCCCGCCGGGGACAGCAAGCAGGATATCACCCCCTACGAACATGGCGTGATTCAGCGCTAACGTTCTCTCCCCGTGCAACAGGAAAAGCGATGTCCCTTAAGGCCAGGCTTGCATCAAAAAAACGTGAACTCTTGGCAATGTTTGGCTCGCTCGCGGCCATTTTCGTCTGCGGCAGCCTCCTCACCGCTACACATCAGGGCATATTTTTCTATTTGATGCTGTTCTTTGGCTACACAGAACTTCTGGCTGGCGCTGCGCTGATGGCGCCTGATTGGATCTATACCAGTGGGAGTCTCTTAGCCGCCGAACGCGGTCTGGGCTCACCCTCAGTAAGCTGGAAGAAAATCTTCATCTTCACTGCATTGTTCGCATGCGCCTGGTTTGTCATCCACTCTCTTCGCTAAACAACGCCGTTTTCCCCGCCTCTCCCGGGATCTCCCGCACCAGCTTGGGGACCAGATAGCCCGGCAGACGCGCCCGCAGCGCCTCCATCAGCGCCAGCGCCCGTTCGTCACTCACGGCGAAGTGCGCCGCCCCCGCCACCGGGTCCAACTGGTGCAGATAATACGGCAGCACGCCACGCTCCATCAGCGCCTCGCTGAGTTCAGCCAACGTCTCTGCGTCATCGTTCACCCCCGCCAGCAGCACCGACTGATTGAGCAGCGTGATCCCGGCCTCGCGACACCGACGCAACGCCGCAGCGCTGGCCGCATCCAGTTCGCGGGCATGGTTGGCGTGGATCACCAGCACGGTTTGACGCCCCGATGCGGCCATGGCGGCGACCAATCCCGCATCCACCCGCGCCGGGTCGGCCACGGGAACCCGGCTGTGGATGCGCACCCGCCGCACATGGGCGATTCGGCCCAATTGCGCCATCAATTCGCCCAACGGCGCCGCCTCCAGCATCAGCGGATCACCGCCAGAGAGTATGATCTCTGCCAGAGAGGCATCCTCGGCGATCTCCGCCAACGCGGGCGCCCAGCTCTGCGGCCCGCGCAGCCGCTCGGCGGCGGGCTGATGACGCCGAAAACAGTAGCGACAGTGAATCGGGCACGCGCGCCCCGCCAGCAGCAGCGCGCGCCCGGCGTATTTTTGAATCAAACCCGGCGCGCGGGTCGCCTCGGCCTCCGCCAGCGGATCGGCGGTGAAGCCCGGCGCCGCATCCAGTTCCCGCGCATCGGGCCACACCTGGGCGCGCAGCGGATCATGGGGATCGTCCCAGTTGATGCGAGCGGCAAAAGCGTCACTCACCCGCACCGGAAAGGCGCGATGAGCGGCCTGCTCATCCGGTTTCAAACAGGAGACGGCAAAGCGTGGCGGGTTGGCGTTCATGGCCGCAGCATACGCGCGATTGAACCCGCTGAAAACCCGATGCCGGAATTCGGTGATTTCCCTGCCCCGCCTGTGCTAGTATGCCGGGTTCTCTGTTTTGCCCATATTCCGGTACACAAGGTGACTTTTTATGGCCATGCTCTCGCACAACCAGCTCAAACAGGGCACCAAGGTGCTCATCGACGACCTGCCCTGGATTATCGTCAAAGCCGATTTCGTCAAGCCCGGCAAAGGTCAGGCCTTCACCAAGATCAAAATCAAGAACCTGATGGATGGCCGCGTCATCGACCGCACCTTCAAGTCCAGCGACACCGTGGCCAAGGCCGAGGTGATGGACAAGGAGATGCAGTACCTCTACAACGATGGCGAACACTACCACTTCATGGATCCCGACACCTACGAGCAGGTCGCCCTCTCCGACACCCAGGTGGAAGAGGTCAAGGATTGGCTCAAGGAGCAGGAGACCTATGAGGTGACCATGTGGGAAGGTCAGGCCATCAACGTGATGCCCCCCTCGCACATGATCCTCACCATCACCGAGTGTGAGCCCGGCATCAAGGGCGACACCGTCTCCGGCGCCACCAAGCCCGCTACCCTGGAGACCGGCAAAGTGGTCAAAGTGCCCCTGTTCGTGGAAGAGGGCGAGCGCATCCGCGTGGACACCCGCACCGGCGAATATATGGAGCGCGCCAAGGAGTAAACCGACGTTGGGGAAGCTCTTTCATCTTACGTATTGGAGATAAAAGAGACTGGGGCTTCGCCCTGGACCCGCGAGGGCCTGCCGGATTTATTCGATTCGGCTTCGCCTGTGGCCGCCAGGAGGGACGCCCTCCTGGACCTCGTTCAGTTTTCCCGCGTGCTGGCGCGACGTCGTTGCGCCAGCACGACTCCTCTCCTCGACTTGCGCTATGTCCGACTCCGCCCCCTGGCGCCCCACCGCATCCATTCACGCCCTGCGCGTGCGCGCAGCCGTATTGACGCAGATCCGCGCCTTCTTCGCTGAGCGCGCCGTGCTGGAGGTGGAGACCCCCGCCCTGCTGCAACACATCGCCCCGGAGTCCCACATTGAACCCGTCGCCTGCGCCGCCCCCTCCTCCGGCTGGCTGCGCAGCTCCCCGGAAGCGTGCCACAAACGTCTGCTGGCCGCTGGCTACGGCCCCCTCTATGAGATCGCCCGGGTGTTCCGCGCTGGCGAGTCCGGCGCCCGCCACAACCCCGAATTCACCCTGCTGGAGTGGTATCGCCCCGGCTGGTCGCTGGATCAATTGATGCAGGAGAGCGTGACCCTCACGGCGCAGATTCTCCAATGCCCGGCGGACTCCGCCAGCCGTTTCACTTATCAACGCGCATTCCTCAAGTCCGGCTGCCCCGACCCGCTCAACGCCAGTACAGAGGAGATGCGCGCCGTCTGTGCAGCGCGCCGCCTCCCCCTGCCCGATGAGACCGACCGCGAATGGCTGCTGGACTACCTGCAAACGGAGATCATGGAGCCGTGGCTGGCGCAGCAGGGCGGATTGATCCTGATCACCCACTTCCCGCCGCAACGGGCGGCTATGGCGAAAATCGATCCCGGCCCGCCCGCCACCGCATTGCGCTTTGAACTCTATGTGGATGGGGTCGAATTGGCCAACGGCTACCAGGAACTCACCGACGCCGCCGAGCAGCGCGCGCGCCTGGAGGCGGCCAACCAGACCCGCATCACCCAGAAACTCGCCCCGCTGCCCATCGACGAAAATTTTCTCGCCGCGCTGGAGGCGGGCATGCCCGAGTGCGCCGGGGTGGCGCTGGGGCTGGATCGCCTGCTGATGCGCAAATTGCACGCAGAGCGCATCGACCAGACCCTCGCCTTCCCGTATGATCGCACCTGACCCTGTTCACACTGACCGCCTTCAGGAGAGTCCGCATGGTTCTGCTGCACACGCCGCCCGGTGAACTGGGCGCCCCCGCCGCCGTTTTCACTCTGCCCGGCGTCGATGGACGCGATCACTCTCTGGGCGACTACGCCGCCTCGCGCGCCCTGCTGGTGATGTTCCTTTGCAACCACTGCCCCTATGTCATCGCCATTCAGCAGCGCCTGATCGCCCTGGCCAATGAGATGATTCCTCAGGGCGCGGCCATTGTGGCCATCAACAGTAACGATGCGGTGGGCTATCCCGACGATAATTTCGCCAGCATGCAGCGCGTTGCGCGGGAGCTGAACTATCCGTTCGACTATCTGTTTGATTAGAGCCAACAGGTCGCCAAGGCGTATGGCGCGGTGTGCACGCCGGACTTCTTTCTGTTCGATGGCGCGCGCCAGCTGGTCTATCGCGGGCGCCTGGACGACGCCCCGCGCGAGCCGCAGAATGTGACATCCCAGGAGCTGCGCGCGGCCATACAGGCGGTGTTGGCGGGCAAGCCTGTGGCAATCCAACAGAACGCCTCCATGGGCTGCAGCATCAAATGGAAGCCCGGCAACGAACCGGAGTGAAAACTTGCCAAGCCAATGAGCGCATGTTACTCAATTCGGCTCAGTATTTTTGAATCTCCCCAATCCAAGCGAAGACTGGCCCGCAAAGCGATACTACTCGTTCAGGGCACAGAGTCAAAACCAATGCAGGTCCAGGAGGATCATCCTCCTGGCGGGTCCAGGGCGGAGCCCTCGTGGGTCCAGGGCAAAGCCCTGGTCGGGTCTGGGCTGAAAGCCCAGCCTCTTTCATCGCCCCACGTTTTGCTCTCCACACCCACCCCTAAACACAGGAGCCAGAAGATGACCATGCGCACCCGTTTCGCCCCCTCTCCCACCGGTTTTCTGCACATCGGCGGCGCCCGCACGGCGCTGTTTGGCCACTTGCAGGCGCGTCGGGTGGGCGGAACCACCGTGCTGCGCATTGAGGACACCGACCGCGACCGCTCCAGCCAGGAGGTGGTGGACGCCATCCTTGAGGGGATGCACTGGTTGGGCCTGGACCCGGATGAAGGCCCCTTCTACCAAGCCGACCACGCCCAGCGCCATCACGATCTGGCGATTCAACTGCTCGAATCGGGTCATGCCTACAAGTGCACTTGCACCAAAGAGGAGCTGGACGAAATGCGCGAAGGTCAACGCGCGCGCAAGGAGAAGCCGCGCTACGACGGACGCTGCCGCCACAAGACGGAAGAGCCCGGCGACAAGCCCTATGTGGTCCGCTTCAAGAACCCCGAACAGGGCGACGTGGTGTGGGAGGATATGATCCAGGGGACTATCCGCATCGGCAACAAGGAGCTGGACGACCTGATTCTGCTGCGCTCCGACGGCTCCCCCACCTACAACCTGGCGGTGGTGGCCGACGACCACGATATGGGCATCACCCATGTGATTCGCGGCGAAGACCACATCAGCAACACTCCGCGTCAGATCAACCTGTTCAAAGCGCTGGGCTGGGACGTGCCGGTCTACGCCCACATGCCGCTGCTGCATGGGACCGACGGCGCCAAGCTCTCCAAGCGCCACGGCGCGGTGTCGGTGCTGCAATACCGTGAGGACGGCTATCTGCCCGAGGCGGTGAACAACTATCTGGTGCGTCTGGGCTGGTCCCATGGCGAGCAGGAGGTGTTCACCACGCAAGAGATGGAGAGCCTGTTCGACCTGACCCGTGTGGGACGCTCCGCAGCGATCTTCAACACCGAAAAGCTGGTGTGGCTCAACAGTCAGCACATGAAGGCCGCCACACCGGCGCGTCTGGCGCCGGAGCTGATCTGGCAACTGGCGCGCCTGGGGGTGGAGAGTCCCGATCCGGCGTTTGTGGAAGCGATCATCCCGGAGATGCAGGAGCGCACCAAGACCCTCAAAGAGATGGCTCAGATGGCGCTGTTCTACTTCCGCGCCCCCACCGAGTACCTGGAGAAGTCGGTCAAGAAGCATCTCAAGGAAGCGGTGCTGGCGCCGGTGAGCGATCTGGTTGCGCGTCTGGAGGGGCTGTCGGAATGGACCGAAGAGAGCATCGAAGGGGCTGTGAAAGCAGTGGTGAACGAGTCCGGGCAGAAGTATCCGAAAATCGCCCAGCCCATTCGCGTCTTCATCACCGGCTCGGACATCGCGCCGGGGGTGGCGGAGATTCTCAAGCAGTTGGGCCGCGAGGAGAGCATGGCGCGTCTGCAGCGCGGTCTGGAATTTTTCCGCACGCAAGTGGAATCCGTCTAGACCGCCCTTGCTTGGCGGATGCCATCAAAGCTGCTGGCGTCCGACCAATTCCGGCGATATAGTGGGCTTATCTACTGATATTTTCCGACGTTCTCTCTGACTAATAATAAGCGTGGACGCGGGGCTCGGGTCGGCCGACGCAACACCCACGAACCATCAGGACAGGAACATGGAACAGAAAAGCGTATTTCGGGTCGAAGAACAGAGCGATCAAACCATCATCCGCATTGCCGGACGCTTCAATGTGGAGAGTCTGCTGCAGGTCAACAAACTGCGGCCCCACGCAGACCCCAACCACAAGTACATCATCGACCTGTCCACCACCGAGTTCCTCGACTCATCCGGCATGGGCATGCTGCTGCGCCTGCGTGAGCACCTCAAAGGCGATCAGCACAACATGAGCATCATCAAACCCAAGCCGGACATCCGCAAACTGCTGGAAGTGGCGCAATTCGACAAGTTGTTCGATATTCAGTAAGGTTCGCTGCGTTGCCATAACGCGAACTGAAAGCATACAAAAGGAAAAGGCCGAGCGATGAATTGCTCGGCCTTTTAACCCAGGACGCGATTGCGGGCCTGGACGTCGCTTGTAAGGAGACTTAACCACTCCTTCGACCAGACCCGACTTTTGAGTGGGTATACAATTTTTAGCACAACCCACCGCCCGGATCCAACCTCATTTTCCGCCTCTTGCACAAATTGCCCTCTCTGCGCCGATCTCAAACGCGAGACCATCCTCAGCCTGCCACACCACGCCATCAAATTCGCTCTGACAGGCGCGCGCGCTGGCGTCATCATCCATGGGCTGGGCGTAGAAATGACTGAGCAGAAGCGCCTTGACCTGCGCCTGAGCAGCCAACCGACCACACTCCTGGGCGCTCAGATGGCCCGGGATCTTCTCGCTGGTCAGCGATGAACAATCAAGAATCGCCAGATCCGCCTGTGCGCACAGCGCCAGCAGCCCCTCGCTCCAATCGGCATCGCCGGAATAGACCAGCGCGCGCTGCCCCACCTGCACCCGATAGCCCAAACTGGGCAGCGATGCGCTATGTCGCGTCGGGGCGCTGATGAGAGTCGCACGCCCCACTTCCCAGACCTCCGGAGCGGTTTGCACGCTCACCGCAAAGCGTCCAGGCGGTTTGGCGACGCCCCACACCACCTGCGCGAAAAACTCTTCGATCCCTTGCGGTCCATACACCCGCAGCGGTTTGTCCCGCTGCACGGTAGGCATGCGCAGGGCGTGAAACAGGGTGATCAACTCCCCCACATGATCCGGATGCAGATGGGTGATGAGGATGATATCCAGATCAGCGATGGGCAGCCCCAAACCCGCCATGCGGGTCAGCGTACCGGAACCGCAATCCAGCAGAATGCGCGACCCATCATCCAGCTCGAGCCAATACCCCGACAGCGCCCGCTCCGGGGTGGGCGCGCCCGCGCCGCTGCCCAGCACATAACCGCGCATGGAAGCGGCTCAATCCAGCGCGTCAGGATTGGGCCAGAGCCAGGCGGCGCCGCGCACGCCGCTGGAGTCGCCATACTTGGCCTGACGCAACTGGGTGCGCACAGGATGCCGTGAGTGTACATAGGCGTCCCACTGTGCGGGCACGTTGTTGTACAGCCGCTGAATATTGGAGACGCCGCCGCCCAGCACAATGACATGGGGGTCGATGATATTGATCACCGCGCCCAGAGCGCGCGCCATACGGTTCTCGTAGCGGGTCAGCACCGCGTCCGCCGTCACGTCGCCCGCCTCGGCCAGCTTGGCGATCTCACCGCCATGGAGGCGCGTTCCGCTGGCGCGCTCATAGTCATCACACAGGCCTGTGCCGGAGAGATAACTCTCCACACAGCCGTGTTTGCCACAATAGCACTCAGGTCCCGGGCGCTCGTCATCGGTCATGCGCGGCAGGTGATTGTGCCCCCACTCCCCGGCGATGCCGTTGGCGCCCCGTAATAACTGGCCATTGACCACCACACCGCTACCGCAGCCGGTGCCGACGATCACGCCGAACACAATAGGCGCGCCCGCAGCGGCGCCATCCATGGCCTCGGAGAGCGCAAAGCAATCGGCATCATTGGCCATACGCACGTCGCGCCCGAGGATGCGTTTCAAGTCCGGCAACAGAGGCCGATCCACCAGCGCCACCGAGTTGGAGACGTTGAGCTGCTGGCCATCGGGGTGCACCGCGCCCGGCGCGCCCACGCCGACAGGCAGTTTGCGCTGCGCAATTCCCGCCGCCGTCTCCGCGCGGCTCACCACCTCCGCCAACGCCGCCAGCGTGCCCGCATAATCGCCTTTGGGGGTGGCGATGCGCTCACGGGCAAGAATCTCGCCCTGCTCGTTCATCACCACCGCTTCAATCTTGGTGCCGCCCAGATCCACCCCAATGCGCATGCCATCATCCCTTCTAATGCGACAAATTCAGTTTTGACTCGACCCGCCGCGACCATCCTGTGCGCTACGCAACCGTTTGATAAAGGTTGGAACGAACCCCAGCGTCGCCAGCAGCGCCAAGGCCGCCAAACTCTGCTGCAACAGCGCATCGCCGCCGCTCAGCGCCTGCTGGCCCACATGCCCCACGTAACTATAAACAAAGCACCCTGGGGCCATAAACACAAACGAGGCCAGCACATAGACGCTGGCGCGCACCGGCGTCAGGCCCAAAGCATAGTTGAGAAGATTGAACGGAAACAATGGAACCAATCGCACGAAGGCGATAAAGCGCCACCCCTCCGCCGCCACCCCGTCCAACAGCTTACGGCTCCAGCCCTGCGCCCGCTGCGCCGCCCAGTCGGCGGCCAGATAGCGCGCGATGAGAAACGCCGCCGTGGCGCCGATGGTGGCGCCGGTCAAATTATACAGCGGGCCCAGATAGGGGCCGAACAGCGCGCCGCCCGCCAGCGTCAGCGCCAATCCCGGCGCAAACGCCAGCGTGCCCACAGCATAGATCAGAATAAATGCTACGGGCGCCCACCAGCCAAATTGCGCCACCCACATCTGCAGCGCCGCCATATCCCACACATCGCCATAGCGCCACATGAGCCCGGCCACGAGCAGCGCAAAAACGATCACAAGCCACCGTTTGATTGGCTTCATCTCCCCATATCTCCCGGATTTATCCTTGTCACATTGGCGCGTTCGCGTTACAGCATCAGCACTGTCCGGCAAAAGTCCGGCCGATCTTTCTGTGGCGAAGCCTTCATGAGTGATTCCGAAAACAGCCCCGACGCAGCGGATAGCGATCTGCTGCCCGCCCCTGCGGAGACCTCCCATCAGTGGGTTGCGCCGCACATCGCGCCCACCTTGGTTGATGGCGCCCCGCACTACCGCCGCGACCAAATTGAGACGCTGCGCTCGCGCAAAGCGTGGAAGGTGCGCCAGCGCCGTATTCTGTCGGAAACCGAACCGCGCCGCATCGTGGAAAAAGAGAATGGTCGCCAGCAGGAGCTCTACAGCGCCGACCAGACACTCTCCGAAGAGGCGTACCTGCACCACCATCGCGACGCCATGGCGCAACGCTGTGACGAGTGGAACGCCTCCTGGACACAACTCCTGTCGGAGCTGCAGCAGTGGCGCGACGGCCTCACCGACGCGCGCCCGGCTGAGGTGGAGTTCGACCTGCTGGAGTTGATCCGTCAACGCGGCGAACGCCTGGACGCCCGCGCCAGCCTGGTCTCCCCCGCGCAGAAGCTGGAGCTGCCTCTGCAGGAGACTAGCGACGAGCCCTGGCTAGAGGCGCTGATCCACTACCGTGATCGCCGCGACGCCGCCCTGCGCGAAGAGCTGGACGCGCCCGACGAAACGCTGTTCGACGAGGTGGTCGGCGCGCTGCGCCACGCCGAGAGCGATCACCCCGACCCGCTGCACATCACCCCCTACTGGGAGTACTACGGGCGCTTTCACAAACGCTATGATGCGCGCCTATTCGAACGCGACATCTCCAACGCCACCCGTATCCGCGATTTTCACGTTCTGTTCGATGCGCGCCATATGTCGCGCCGCTTCACCCTCTATCTGGGCCCCACCAACTCCGGCAAGACCTACCAGGCGTTGCAACGGCTCAAACAGGCCGAAAGCGGCTTCTATCTGGCGCCGTTGCGTCTGCTCGCCCTTGAAGTCTCCGACACCCTCAACGAGTGGGGCGTTCCCTGCCACATGATCACCGGCGAGGAGCGCATCTACGTGGAGGGCGCCAAACACACCGCCAGCACCATCGAGATGCTGGCGCTGGACCGCCGCGTGGGCCACTGCGTCATCGACGAAGCGCAGATGCTGGGCGACGCCGACCGCGGCTGGGCCTGGACCCAGGCGATTCTGGGCGTGCAGGCCGACGAAGTGAGCGTCATCGCCGCCCCTGAGGCGCGCCCGGTGCTGGAGAAGTTGCTAGAACTGACCGGCGACCCTTACGAAGTGGTGGAAACCGAACGCCTCACCCCGCTCAAGCCCATCACCAAACCCATCAGCCATCTGGAGGAGTTGGAGCCGGGCACCGCCATCGTCGCCTTCTCCCGCGCCGGCGTGCTGCGTCTCAAAGGCGACATCGAGCGCCATACACAAAAGCCCTGCGCCGCCCTCTACGGCGCGCTGCCGCCGGAGGTGCGCCGCGAACAGGCGCGCCGTTTCGCCTCGGGTGAAGCGCCCTATCTGGCCGCCACCGACGCCATCGGCATGGGACTGAACCTGCCCATCCGCACGCTGCTGTTTGCCCAGGATCACAAGACCATCAACCGGCAGGAGTACGCCCTCACCCCCACCGAAGTGCGGCAGATCGCCGGACGCGCCGGGCGCTACGGCAAAAACGAAGTGGGCTTTGTGGGAACCTACAAAATCCCCAGCCACCTGATTCGTCGCGCCCTGGCCTCACAACCGGATCGCGTGCGCCGCGCCCACCTGGCGCCCAACCTGGACCACCTGCTGGCCATCGCCGACTTCAACGATCAGCGCAAGCCGCAACTGGCGCGTCTGTTCACTCTGTTCGCCCGCTCGGTCAAACCCGACCCGCAGATCTACAAAATGTCCGATCTGGAGGATCAGATCACCCTGGCGCGTATGGCGGACCGCTATAAGCGGCTGGATCTGCCCACCCGCTTCATGCTCTCGGCTGCGCCGGTGCCCCTGCGCGCCTCCAGCGTGGTCAACGCCTTCGAACGCATGGTGGAGGCGGTGGCCGATGGCGAGCCGCTCTCCATCGACGAGGCGATGCCCGGCCCGCGCTTCCAGGAACGGCAGAAGCTGATGGGGTTTGAGGATGCGGTCAAAATCGTCAACCTCTACTGCTGGCTGCACTTCCGCCTGCCAGAGTTGTTCCCCGACCGCGAGATCGCCGAAGCGCGACGCATGCAGCTCAATCAGGAGATCAACCGCCTACTCAGCCGCGAACGACGCGCACCCAGTTGCGCCCGCTGCGATGCGCCCTTACCGCCGCACCATCCCTACCCCATCTGCGACGCCTGCCACAGTCAACGCCGTCGCGGTCCCTCGCCCTACCGCAAAGGACGCGGCGGAGATCGCAAGCGCGGCGGACGCGCCAAGCCCCGCGGCTAGCGCCTCAAAAAGGGTGGGCGCGTCTTGGCAACTGTGGCATAGTGTGCCGAATGTGGGGATATTGAATAATTTTTTTTCCACAACTTGTTTACTCAACAATCGCTTCGCAGAGCGCGCGTCCCCGCCGGACCGCCCTTGCCGTCAGGTGAATCCCGTGAATGATAAATCCTTTCCCAGCGACGTTGACCACGACGATGATGACGAAGCGCCGACCCAAATGGCGCCGTTGAAAAACTCTCCCGCCGCCCAATCCAAGACCAGCGGGTCAGAGTTGAAGTTGGCGCCGGTAGAGGAGACGCCAAGCAGCGGCTCCGGGCTCAAATTGGCCCCTGTGGACGATGACGAAGACGCCACCGTCATGGCGCCCACTCCCCCTGCCGCCCCCGCACATGATGAGGACGATGACGAAGACGCCACCGTCATGGCGCCCACTCCCCCTGCCGCCCCCGCACATGATGAGGACGATGACGAAGACGCCACCGTCATGGCGCCCACGCCGCCTCCGGCGACGCCAGCGCACGACGACGATGATGAAGACGCCACCGTCATGGGCGCGCCGCCGCCGGTAACCAAGCCCACGCCAACCTCAACCCCCGTCGCCACAGACAGCGGCAGTGTGCTGCAAACGCAGCAGCCGACACAATCGACGGAAGAGACCGGCTCGACAACCCGCAAGAAGAAGAAAACCAACCCCGACGCGCTGCCCGAAGGGCATATGCTGTTCAACAATCTCTACAAAGTGGAGAAAGTGCTCGGCCAGGGCGGCTTTGGACTCACCTATAAGGCTTACGACACGCAGTTGGACACCCATGTGGCGATTAAGGAGTATCTGCCCACGCAGATCGCCCATCGCCAATCGGACCTCTCCATTCACGCCCGCTCCGATGAACAGGAAGAGATGTTCATCCAGGGACGTCAGCGATTCTTGGACGAAGCCCGCACTCTGGCCAAATTCAAACACAGCAGCCTGGTGCGCGTTGTCACCTTCTTCGAAGATAACAACACCGCCTATATGGCGATGGAGTTCGAGGCGGGAGAACCGCTCTCGGCTCTGCTCAAAGCCAAGCGCACGCTGAACGAAAAAGAGATGCTCGACATCATGCTCCCGCTCATCCAGGGGGTGCAGGTGTTGCACAACGAAGGCTATATCCACCGCGACATCAAGCCAGACAATATCTTCATCCGCTCCAAGGACGGCACCCCCGTGCTGCTGGACTTCGGTTCCGCGCGTCGGCAGGAGGGCAATGCAGACGGCTCCATGACCGCCATGCTCACTCCCAGCTATGCGCCCATGGAGCAGTACTTCGAAGAGGCCGCCCGCCAGGGCCCATGGACCGATATCTACTCTCTGGGCGCGGTGATGTACCGCTGCATCAGCGGCCGCAAACCCATCGGCGCGCCACAGCGCAGCAACGCCATCATGCGCAATGCGCCCGACCCGCTCAATCCTGCGGTGTCGGTGGGTGAAGGACACTACTCTGAAGCGATGCTCAAGGCGGTTGACCTGGCCTTGCGGGTCATCGAAACCGAGCGTCCGCAATCCATCCCCGAGTGGATGAACGCCGTTTCCGCAGAGAAGGGCGCCAACGATTTTGCCCAAGAGGTGCTGGCAGGCGAGGAAGGCGCACAGGACAAGAAGACAAAAGCGATCATCTTTGGCCTCGCCGCCGCTGTGGTGCTGGCGCTGGGACTGGCCATTTTCGTCGCCTCAGAATCCTCCAAAGGGCCGCGCAAACTGACCCAGGCGGAGATTTTTGCTCAGCAGTTCAAAGAGCTTGAAGACAAAGCCAACCAGGGCGATATCACCTCCATGTACGATCTGGGCATGCGCTACGCCGAAGGTCGCGGAGCGCGCGTCAACCAGAGCAAAGCCGTTGATTGGTTTACGCGCGCCGCCGAAGCGGGGCACGCTCAAGCGCAATCCAAACTGGGCGCCGCCTACCAGAACGGTACAGGCGCGCCGCAGGACTCCAATCTGGCCATCCAGTGGTATATGAAGGCGGCTGAGCAGGGTCAGCCGGAGGCGCAGTATCAATATGCGCTGGCCCTGGCCACCGGCGCTGGGATAGAGCAAGACCAGAATAAATCATTGGATTGGATGGAAAAAGCGGCGGAAAACGGCGTTCCGCAGGCACAGTTGGCGCTGGCTCAGGCCTATCACAAAGGCCAAGGGCGCCCACAAGATATGCGGAACGCCTTCCAGTGGTATCTGCGCGCCGCTGAGCAAAATGTGGCTGACGCCATGTACGCCATCGCGGAATTCTATGAAAAAGGCTTGGGCACAGAGCCTGATATGAATAAAGCCGAGCACTTCCTGCGTCAATCCGCAGAGTTGGGCTCCCTGGATGCACAGATCCGTCTGGCGCACATTCTGATAGAAGCTAATGGCCTGAATGAGGGCGAAAGACGGCGTGAAGCGGTCAAATGGTTCCGTAGCGCCGCCAGTCAGGGGGATATCGAATCGCAATTCCAACTAGCCCGCGCCATGGACTTGGGGCTTGGCACCCGGCCTGACATCACTGGCGCGCTCAACAACTACACCAAGGCCGCTGAGCAAGGCCACTTGAAATCACAATTGATTCTGGCCACAACGTACCTCACCGGCAAAGGCGTGCCGCGCGATACCCGCGAGGCGTTCAAATGGTTCAAAAAAGCCGCGGAGCAAGGCAGTTCTGTGGCGCAGAACCGCATGGGCATCAGCCGTTTGCAAGGCATTGGCGCGCCTAAAGATCTTCCCGAAGCGTTCCGCTGGTTCAGTATGGCGGCCGAACAAGGCGAGCGCGAGGCGCAGGTGAATCTCGCCACCCTGTATGAAAAGGGGATGGGCGTTATCAAAGACATGGAAAAGGCCGTCTATTGGTATCGTAAGGCTGCCGAACAGGGCGACGCCAGAGCACAAGGCACATTGGGTTGGCTCTACGAAGAGGGCAAAGGCGTGCAGCGGGACATTGGCGAAGCGGCCAAATGGTACTCGCTGGCGGCTGAGCAGGGCGACCATAATGCACAGAAGAACTTAGGCTGGATGTATGAAACCGGACGCGGGGTGAAGAAGGATCCCGTGCAAGCCTACTTGTGGTACGCCATTGCCGGCGCCTATGGCGATAAAGAGGCGCAACGCAATCTGGCGCTGCTCATGCGCACCATGAGCAATAAACAGAAGCTGGAAGGCGACCTGCTGGCCAAGCAGTGGGTCTCCAAACAGCAACAGCGCGCCGCCGCAGAAAAGACGAGCCCGTAGCGCTCCGCCTGCCCCTTTTTGAGCAAAAAAAACGCCGGAGATATTTCTCCGGCGTTTTTTTTACTACTGCAACCACTTTTCAATTGTGGCGGCTTCAATATCCCGCCACCTCCACGCGATCAGACAACTGTTCGCGCTGCTTACGCACAATGTGCTGATAGAGCTGCTCTTGGAACTGCGTCGTCTGCACCAGGATCATGGAGGCCACACGCATGCGGTGGCTGGAGTCTGGCCCCTTGATCATCACCACTTTGCCATAACAACGATGCTGCCGCCACTCGCGTCCATCGGGGTTGAGCTTGAGCAGCATCTCCACATACATGCCTTTGTGCAGCTCATGTTTGCGCGTACGAAAGGCGACCCCATTGGCGGAAAGATTGACCGGATAGGTGATCAATTCGCTCAGGCTATCATCTTCAGGGCTGGGGTAATCCTCATTGACGCTCCCCAGCTCCTCCAGATCATTACTGAACTGCTGCAACTTGGCCCCCAGCAACATCTCTTTGGGGTCCAACAGCTCCATGCCTTTGGCAATCTCTTTTTCAATCCGCTTCTTGAGCGCAATGCCCTCTTCAACGGCTTTCTTATCGGCTGCCGGATTACGCCGAAGCACAGACTGCTTGTTTTGCGCTTCCAATTGACGACGGAGAATTTGGAAAATCTGGGTCGGGCGATTACACGGCACGCCCAGTTTGGCGAATTCACGCAGCACATTGCCCAAATGATTGAGCAGACGCATATGCAACGCCACTTCATCGGCCAAGTTGGCGCGCTGGAAGCGCGCTTTAAGCTGGTGACAGAACCATTCGGTATTTTTATCGGCCTTCGGGTGCGCCTTGCGCACTGTGGTGCGCAATTCGGAGATCATCTCCAGCGCTGACAGATAGTCGCGTTCAATGCGCGAAGGCAGGATCTCGCGGGTAGCGGAGAGGTGATCCCCCGCCTCATCCAACTCCTGCTGGGTCACCACCCGCCACAGGAAAGGGATCTCATCATTCACGCGGAACGCCTGTCGACGGTTAGCGCCGTCATCGTCGATGGGTTTGGGCGGCGGCGGTGGCGGCGGCGGCACATAGGCTGCAGGCGCCGCCTGTTTCACTTCCTCCACCTCGTCGACCACCTCTTCAACCAGCTCCTCTTCCGGTTCCTCGGCCTGCAGCTGCGGTTTCCGGTTGTAGTTCGGATGCTGCTCGTACAGACATGTCACCCCATTGAGCCCATTCTCTCCCAGCTGAATCTGCGCCACCCGCGCATAGGTGCGCAGCAGCACCGGGGCGTCAGGAAACAGCGCCGCCTGAAGTTCAATCAAGTCCCCCACCGCCAGCCCACACTGTTTATCCCAGAAGATCAGGCCATCGACAGTGAGCACCGCATCCTGGGGCAAGCGATGCAGCGTTGCTTGCGGCGGCTTTGGATAGGCGAGTTCAAGAAGTTTATCGAGTTTATGTTCGAGCAGGCTGAAACTATCCAGGCGGGTCTGCTTGCGCGTGGCTCGATCGGTGGGCTTGGGCGCAGGCGCTGTCTCACTCAGGGCGCGACGCACTTCGCGCGCAAGCCCAACACGGGTGAAGTCCAGTCGCCCATCCTGTTTCATCTGTTGGGCGCGGGCTTCCAGCAAATAGGGCGTGATACGCCGCCACCAGACCGGCTGGTCTTTACTGATATTCAGCGTAGGGCGGGCATTGGGGCCGGACGCTCCGGGGTGCGTTTTGGGCGGTGGCGCCATAATGGTCCTCTCCCGAACGCCTTAGCGGCCTCGTTTGGCGCGCAACTGTTCTGACTGGCGTTTGAAAATGTGCTGGATAATGCGCTCCCGATCGCTGCCGAGGATCGGATCGAATTTCAGCGCCACGCGGGTCATGCCATCGCGTTCGCCAGGGATGATATTCATCACCCGCGCATAACAGTCGATGGTGGCCATGGCCTCTTCCGACAACGCCAAGCGCAACTCGAGGATATCGCCAATCTCGATGGCGGGCGCCTTCTCCCAAAAGGCCATGCCGCCGCCGCTGAGATTGACCTGAGTGAGGGTGAGCGCCTGCTCCTCTTCGGCGGGGTGAAACAGCTTGATCAGCAGATTCAGTTTCATATCCAAGCGGCTGAGAATGAGAGCGAGTGTCGGATCCTCACGCTCCATCTTGCGCAGCTTATCCGTGATATCCATGGCGCTGAGAATCTCATTCACGCCGCTGGATTTACTCGGGAATACACGATTTTTCTCGTAGTACTCGGCGATCTTGGTGAACTCCTGCTCATCCAGACGACGCCATCCCATAGGCAACATATCGTCGATGCGCACGAATTCCCGTTGTTGATTCTTCTGCGACGCGGCGCTGTTCTCTGCCATGATTCCGTATCTTCCCACGCGCCTGGGCGCGCTGTTTATCTGTGGCGAAACCTCTGACCACACGCAACTTGCTTCAATTTCGCAAGAGATGACGGTTCTTATAAGATTATAAGGACAAGCGCGTCGCTTCGCCAGTCTGCGTCAGTGAAAAATTATGCCAGATGGGGCGGCGCAGCAGATGATCCGGGCTGCGCCGTGTGCAGATGAGAGGTTACTCGACCGGTTTGATGATCTCCACCATGGCGTTATCCATGGCGCGCGGCAGAGTTTGTGTGGAGAGTTGAATCTCGACACGGTTGTTACGCTGACGCCCGGCGCTGCTGTTGTTGTCGGCCACAGGATGAAACTCGCCCAGACCGCGCGCCTGCAGACGACGGGGATCGATGCCTTGTTCGGCTAAGAAACGGGTCACCGCAGCGGCGCGCGCCATGGAGAGCGCCCAGTTGGTGGGATAGGCGCCGCCGGGCGGAGGCGTGTTGTCGGTATGCCCCACCACGCGAATCAGATTACCGCCGCCATTGGCGTCGCCCGCCAACGTGCTGGCGATCTGGCGCAGCAGATCCTGGAAGTTCTGCCGGATGGTCAGACCATCGGCTTCGAACATGGCTTCGCCTTTAAACTGGATAGAGAAACCCGTGTTGTCCTCCACCGTCTCAGCGTCGCCCATATCCACGTTTTCACGCATCATGAAGCTCGCCACCTGCTCGCGCAGTTTCACCAGCACGATCGGTTGCTTGTACATGGGCGCAATCAGGTTGGGGCTGTTAGGCGAGACATTGCGCTGTTCAAGCTTCTGCACGCCAAACGCAGTGGTCAGCGAGCCTTTGGCTTTTTCAAATTTGACGATATCCAACTGCGCAAACGACAACAGCAACACAAAGAAGGTGAGCAGCAGCGACATCAGGTCGCCAAAGGTCACCATCCAACCCGGCGCGCCCTTCTTACACTTGGGACATTTTTTCTTCTCGGCCATGCCCTGTGCTCCCGATCAACCCGGCGTGTTGGGGTTGTAGGCGTCGCGCGGCTGTTCGACCAGCGGCTCAAGATTATCATTCATGCGGGTGGGCATGGGCTCTTTGGATATCAGGATATCCAGCCGACGATTGGCCAGACGCCCCACCGCTGTGGCGTTATCGTCAATGGGTTTCTCCTGCCCCATGGCGCGGGTCTCAAAACGCAAGGGGTCCATCTGCGCCTGCAAGGTCAGGTAAGCCGCCACCGAGGCCGCCTGAGCGCCGGAAAGCGCCCAGTTATCCACATAGGCGCCGCCAGCCGGTCGGCTATCGTCGGTATGCCCGGTGATATAGATTTTATTGCGCTTGGTGTCTTCGTCGTCGTTAAGCGTCTCACCCAATTGGAACAACACCGCGTCGGCGGCGGGCAGGAGTTGCGCCGAGCCCCGATGGAACAGGGCGTCTGCCGACAACCGCACCAGCACCCCCTCATCGGTCTTGCCGATGCCTGCATTGCCATCTTGGATCATCCCTTCAAGCAGGCGATCCAAGCGCTCCACCAACTTCACCAATACGATTTCATTGTGAAAGTTGGGCGCAATAAACGTTTGACTGGTGGGATTGGAGTTAACCACCGTGGTCTGCTGCACTCCAAAGGCGTTTTGAATCGCCCCGGCCACTTTCTCAAACTTAACGATCTCCATCTGCGCAAAGGAGAGCAACAGCACGAAGAAGGTGAGCAGCAGCGACATGAGATCGCCAAAGGTCACCATCCAGCCGGGCGCGCCTTTCTTACACTTGGGACATTTCTTGCCCATCGCCGTGTCGCCTTTCCGCGCGCTTCAGACTTATTCGCCGTCACGCATGCTGGGCGGCAGCGCGGCTTTGAGGGCCTCTTGCAGCATCCGCGGGTTGACCCCTTTCTGGATGCCGATCATGCCGTCGATGATAATTTGGCGGGTCATCTGCTCATCTTTACTGTACATGTCCAGTTTCACCGCGATGGGAATGGCGATCACGTTGGCGAAAATGGAGCCATACAGCGTGGTGAGCAGCGCCACGGCCATGGCCGGACCGATGGAGGATGGGTCGTCCATGGTGGCGAGCATCTGCACCAGACCGATCAGGGTGCCGATCATACCGAAGGCCGGGGCGGTTTCGCCGATGCCTTCCCAGATGGCGATGCCTTTGGCGTGGCGATCGGCCAGATACTCCAGGTCCTTGTTGAGCACCCCTTCGAGGAATTCCGGATCGGCGCCGTCCACACAGTGGTTCACCGCGCCCTGCAGGAAGGGGTCGTCGGACTTGACCTTCTCCAGCGCCAGGATGCCATCCTTACGCGCGATGTTGGCCATGTCGATCAACTGACCGATCACCTGGTCGGGATTCTCCTGCTTGACCAGGAACGCCTTCATCATGATGCCGACGGAGCCGAACACGTCGCTCATCTTGTGTTTGATGAACATGGCGGCAATGGTGCCGCCGATCACGATCAGCAGACTCGGCACGTTGATGAACATGCCCAGTTCCCCACCCAGCATGATCGCCATCAGGATCAGGCCGAATCCCAAAACGATGCCTATTACGGTTGCCAGATCCATCTTTATGCACCCTTTTCAATGTGCCGCTGACGATTGCGATGGCGCCGTCATGGCGCTGACGGTTATAGATGCCGCGCCATTCAGTGAGCAATAATCAGACCAACCTTTTACCATTCAGCGATCACGACTCAAAAAGCTTGGCGATCTTTTCACGTGTCGGGGCCGTCACCACCCCCTTCTCTGTCACCAACGCAGTCACCAACTCAGCTGGCGTGACATCGAACGCCGGATTGCGCACTTTCACCTTCAGCGCCGCTGTACGCTGACCACGGAAGTGCGTCACCTCTTCGGCATCACGCTCCTCAATGGGGATGTGCGCGCCATCAGGGCAATTGCGGTCGATGGTGGAGAGTGGACCGGCCACAAAGAACGGAATATTATGACGCTTGGCCAACACCGCCAGAGTATAGGTGCCAATTTTATTGGCCACATCGCCGTTGGCGGCCACGCGGTCGGTGCCCACCACCACCGCATCCACTTCGCCCCGGCTCATCAGATGCCCGGCCATGTTGTCGGTCACCAGGGTGGTGTCCACATTATCTTCAATCAACTCCCACGCGGTGAGACGCGCGCCCTGTAGATAAGGTCGGGTCTCATTGGCGATTACTTGAATGTTTTGACCCGCCTCCACCGCCGCGCGGATGACGCCCAGCGCCGTGCCATAGCCGCCCGTGGCCAACGCGCCGGCGTTGCAATGAGTCATCACCACCGTGGGACGATCGGGGAATTGCGGCAGTTGCGCCGCACCGTTGCGTCCCATGGTTTTGCAGGAGTCGATATCCTCATCACGAATGGCGTGGGCCTCCGCCAGCAGCTTGGCGGGCAAATCATCACCCGGCTGCGCAGCGTCAACCACACCCCACATACGATCGATGGCCCACATCAGGTTGACCGCCGTAGGGCGGCACTCCCGCAGGATTTTGATCCCCGGCTCCAGCGCCGCGCGCCAATCGCTCGGGTTTCCATCGGCAGCCAAACGTTTGGCTTCCACAGCAAAACCGTATGCGGCTGCGCAACCAATTGCCGGTGCGCCGCGCACCACCATATCGCGGATGCCATCAGCCACCGCAGCGGCGCTCTCGTACTCCAGATAGACCTCCTGGTCGGGCAACAGGCGTTGGTCCATCATGCGCACGCGGCCATCGTGCCAAACTGCGGTGTCAAAAATGCTCATATCGCGTTTCCCTGCCTTTGGATTGGGTGGCGTCTGGTGATTTGCGCGCAACGCTTGCGGTCGCCCATGCGTCGTCGCGGGGGGTAACTTTACTATAGCTCTGTCGTGGGCGAAACCGTCCGGGGCATTAATCCCGCCGCGCAGTCACCACCGCCCAGTCTCCATAATACGCGATCGGCTCCACCGTCAGCCCGCACTGCTCACACGCGTAAGACAGAGCGTCAGCCTGTTCACGCAACATCCCCGAGAGGATCAAGTAACCGCCCGGCGCCACGCACGCCGCCAACGGCGCCGCCCCGTTATCGTCGGTTTGCAACATCGCCAGCAGCGGCTCGGCAAGAATATTGGCGAACACCAGATCATACGCCTCGCCTGTTGGCGGCGTGTCCCCCAACTGCGCCGTGTAACTCTCCGCCACGCCGTTAAGCTCGGCATTGCGCGCGCTGGTCTCCACTGCAACAGGGTCAAGATCGACCCCAAGCGCCGACTGAGCGCCCAGCTTCAGCGCAGAGATCGCCAGTATGCCGGAGCCCACCCCCATATCCAATACGCGCCCCAGCCCCTTCTCTTGCGCCAGCAGGTCGACGCGCTGTAGACAGCCTGCCGTGGTCTCGTGCCCGCCACTGCCAAACGCCATCTCTGGATCAATCAGCACCACCTGACGCTGGCCTGCGCCATCCATGGGTAGCCAGGTGGGTTGGATCAGAAGCGAAACGCCGATTTCAATTGGCTGGAAGTGCTCCTTCCAAGCATTTTGCCAATCCTGTTCAACCAACTGCTCCCATTGCATCGCTGGCAACACATCGGCGCCAGCTGAGGCAAGACGCACTGACAGGCCAGCTTCCAGGGCGGCGCGGTTAGCCGCATCATCAAAATATCCACTCACACGACACTGGGCGAATGTCGGCTGTCCATGCAGAGCAGGCTCATCGCCGATATCCACGACAGAGACCCCGGCGGAGCCCGCCTCCTCCATCCAATCCGACACCACGCTCTCCCATTGCGGGCCAGTCTCCACATGCAGCGTCCACATAATTCCCCCTTTTTTTCCACCCTGATCACTTTGCCGTTGACACCAGAGCGCCGCACAGCTATAACCTGAACGCCTTGGAGATGACATCCCAGTCCAACACGGATGAAGCAGGCGATTCTAAGCCAAAACGCCTTCAGTTTCCAAGCGTCTTGAAGGACGGAAAATTTGGTGCGCCCAGGTAGCTCAGTTGGTAGAGCAGCGGATTGAAAATCCGCGTGTCGGCAGTTCGACTCTGTCCCTGGGCACCAATTTGAAAACAAAAAAGCCACTCGCTAGAGTGGCTTTTTTTATGCCTGTTTTACCGCTCTGTCTGGCAACAGCATTGACGTCCGTCACCAGACATAAGCCCTGTTCAATACGTCATATTGCGCAGATAGAACTCATCCAAAAGCGTGAACAATTTCACGCGCATCGCATTGAATTTCACCATACTGAATTCCACGTCTGCGTGCTTGTCGGCGGCCAGGGCCATCTGCACGATCTCTTTGCCTTGATCGTGCACCTGCTTGTGCGCCACACCGATCTCTTGAAACAGCGAATCCGCTGCCCATTCCCCGGCGACCTCCAAATACCATTTGCCAAACGCGCAGCTGCGTTCATCTTCGATGACCTCTTCAGGCACCGCGTCATTGCCGCGAACAATATTGATCAACTGCTCCATCCACGCCAAATGGCTCTGCTTGACCGCGCCAATATCGAACAAGGGTTGCCCCACGCTAAACCCCTCCTCCGCACGCTTAAGGCTATCGGAAGCGGCTGCGGTGGCTTCCAACAACATACTGGCGCCGCCCACAATCCCATCGAGCTTGTAAGAGGAGACCATCAGGTCGATCATGGACTTCTGCACCTTTGCTGAGGCCAGGCTCACCTCACTGGCGAATTCGCGCACCTGCTGCAGCTTCTCCTTCACCTGTGAGCTCTCCTGCGCCACATCCTGCGCGCCTGCAGAGACCGTTGAAGCGGACGAAGCAATCTCCTGCGTGCCAACAGCCGCCTCGCTGGCTGCGCGCGCAACCTCCTGCGCGCCTGCAGCCATCTGTTCCGTATTGCGCGTCACCTCCTGGTTGGCCTGATCCACGGTCTTGATGGCTTGGGAGATCTCATCCACCCCTTCGGACTGCTCCGCGATCACCTGTAAAATGGCGTTATTTACGCTCCGCAGCGCTTTAATGGATTCGCCTACCTCATTGGTGGATTGCGCCGCATGGGTCGCATGATCCACAATTTGCGAAATATTGGCGTTAATCTAGGTGGTGGCCTCCGCCGTTTGACTGGCGAGCTCTTTCACTTCGTTGGCCACAACAGCAAAACCTTTGCCCGCCTCTCCGGCGCCAGCCGCTTCAATGGATGCGTTGAGCGCCAGCATGTTGGTTTGGTCTGCAATGCTCTTAATCAGTTTGACCACATTACCAATTTCCTGCGTAGAGACCGAGAGCTGCTGCATCACCTCAATGGTGGAATCCGCTTTTACAACGGCCTCTGTTGATGTCTCCTCTGCCTGCGCTACCTGTTTTTGCGCATCACGTGAGAGCGTCTGCATCGCCTCCACCGCGGAAACCACTGCATCGATGGACGCGCCGACCGAACTCAGATTCTGCGTGACCTGATCGATATTCGCATTCATCTCCTCTGCGGCAGAGGCCATGGTATTGACATTTTGGCTGGCCTGTTCAGCAGCGGCGGCGATGGAGTGGACATTATTGGCCAAATCGCCAGAGATCTGATCAAGCCGAATCACATTCTCGCTCTGCTCAGACAACTTCCCATCCAACATCATCACTTCGCCATCAATATAATCATTCTCTTTGATCACCTGTTCAGACATGGAATGGTTGGTTTGCGATGCATCCACCATGATCCGGTTCAGACGGTTTTGCTCAGAGATAATGGCGTCTAAGGTCTTGGCTTGCAGAGAAATGAGCCGAACATTGGCTTCCAGATTATCGCGCATGTGGTTGAGCAGATGTGCCAAACGGCCAATTTCGTCATTTTGACGCACATCAATCGTCTGTCCAAGATCGCCAGAGGAGAGGTGTTCGGCAAACTGACTGATCTTGCGTAATGATCGGGTAATGTTATGCGTGAAGACGACAGCAGTGAACAGGGACAATGCCGTGAGCGCGAGGGTCAGCGAAATATAGAGCGCCAAACCGGAGATGGCGCTGGCATGTAACTCGGCTGCACGCTCTATAAGATCAGCAGACAGCTCGTCTTCAATTTTTTTCAGAAGGTTAATCTTTTGCGTTATGGTCTTGAACCAATAGGTTGGCTCAATGCCAAAATTACCTGAGGACATCCTATCGAACGCCACGCCACGCATGCGCTCGACCTCATCCACAGCCTCTCCGGCTAACGTGCGATTAAACACGTCGAGATTCTTTGCAGAAGCCAACCCTTTAAACACGCGAAAATAGGTATCCTGCTGAGTGACCAGCGAACCAAATTTCCGCGCCATTCCGGGACCGAATTTATCCAGCGCGAAGGTGTTACTCAGCACAGCGCGCTCAATCCCAGCACGCTCCTTCCCCAGCAGAAAATTGACATAGCTGGCAGAGAGGTTGGCGAGTTCAGCGCCTTCGGAAAAATGGCCGACAAAGCCAACCGTATCCAGGAACGCGGCGTTCATCCGGGTATAGTAACCAATAGCCTCCGCCGCAACGATCTCCTGCGCGGAGACCCTTTGACGGATGCTGTTGACACCAGCCCATAGATTTTGCGCTTCGTTCAATTTATTCACAAAACCACCGCCCTGTTCGGACAGTTGCATGGAAGCGATATAGCTCTGTAGCTGCTGCGCACGATCACTGCTCAGTTTTCGTTGCTCAGGCAACTCTTTGGAGAATTTTTGCCCCTTACTCCCGAGGAAGCCCGCCGTCATCCCCCGCTCTTTTTGCGTCTCGTGCACCAGCGCGCTGATCAGCACCGAGAGTTCTGCCAGCTCCTCCATGCGCTGCATATTCTGACTGAGCTGCATCCGATCCAAAATTCCTGTCGCGGAAAAGCCAATCAAGCCCGCTAAGGAGAACACCAACATCAGCAAGAGCTTCGCACGCAAATTCAGGTTGTTGAGCAGATGCATTGGTCCCATCCCTTCTTTGAATATTGGCGCAGAGGATCAGACATCAGGTCAATATGGCCTGCGCCAAGCAAATGCCTGCGCATCAACTCACCCCCGACACAGTCACGGCGGCATGAGGCGAATACGCTAAGGGGAAAACAGAGAGGGGGGAAACCAGGGATCAATCTGTCATAAATAGGGGGTATTTACCAGCTCTGAAAGGAGCTCACACTTCGCTCCCAGAACAAACTTTGCTAAGGGATTATATCCAAATCCACCCCTGCAGGTCGGTGCCTTATCTCCGCGCCATTACCAAGGCTCACACAAAAAAAAGGCGCTGAGAAAATCTCAGCGCCTTTTAAATCAACTCTACATGGCGTTTTGTTTAGCCCGCCCGCTCCACAAGCTCAATGAAAGCCATGGGCGCGCAATCACCGAAACGATTGCGGGTTTTCAGCACTCGGCTGTAACCGCCATTGCGGTTGGCGTTGCGCGCAGCCAAGTCATCAAACAGCTTATGAACGACAGCCTTGTCGCGCAGAACCGATAGCGCTTGACGACGGGCATGCAGATCTCCACGCTTGCCCAGGGTGATCATGCGATCAACCTGCGGCTTGAGTTCTTTCGCGCGGGGAACAGTGGTTTCGATACGCTCATGCTCCAGCAAGCTGGTCAGCATGTTGCGAAACATCGCTTTGCGATGGGCGGAGTCGCGATTGAATTTACGCCCGGCTTTTCTATGTCTCATTGCTCAGATTCCTCAGAAGCTATCGTCTTCGAACTGCTTGGAGAGCTCCTCGATGTTGGTCGGCGGCCAAGCATCCAGGCTCATACCCAAAGAGAGACCCATCTCTTCCAAGACCTCTTTGATCTCATTGAGAGATTTCCGGCCAAAATTGGGCGTTTTGAGCATCTCCGCTTCGGTCTTCTGCACCAGATCGCCGATGAAGACGATATCGTCATTCTTCAGGCAGTTGGCCGAACGCACCGACAACTCCAATTCGTCCACTTTGCGGAACAGATTCGGGTTCCACTGGGGTCCCTTATCCTCCTCCATGATCTCCTGTACAGGAATATCATCGAAGTTGATGAACGGATTGAGCTGATCCTGCATGATCTTGGCGGCCAGCGCCAAGGCGTCTTCAGGAGAGACCACGCCGTTGGTCTCGATATTCATGATCAATTTGTCATAGTCCGTCTGTTGCCCGACACGCGCATTCTCCACGCGGTAAGAGACGTTCTTGACCGGATTGAAGCTGGCGTCCACCGGGATATCACCGATGTTGACCTGCTCGTCTTCCTTGCTCTGCCGAGCCCGAACATACCCCTTGCCGGTGTTCACCGTCATGGTGATGTCCAGCTTGCCGGACTTGTTCAGCGTCGCAATGTGGAGATCCGGATTCAGGATCTCCACGCCGGCAATCTGCTCGATAGCCGCGGCAGTGACAGACCCCTCACCCTCAGCCTTCAGAGTCAACTCTTTGGGCCCCTGGGCTTCCATTTTAATGGCGAGCCCTTTGAGATTGAGGATGATGTCGGTCACATCCTCCAGCACGCCAGGCACGCTGGAAAACTCATGCAACACGCCTTCGATGCGTACGGAGGTGATGGCGGCGCCTTGCAGTGATGACAACAGGATGCGACGCATCGCGTTGCCCAAGGTATTGCCAAACCCGCGTTCCAGAGGTTCGGCCACCAACACGGCCTTGCGCTGAATTTCGTTTTCTTCTCCGCTCAACTCAATGCTGCGCGGCTTGATTAGCTCAGTCCAGTTCCGATACATAACATCCCCTTGCGTCGGCGCCAGCAACAACAGCGTTGTGAACGGATTACTTCGAATACAATTCGACGATCAGGTTCTCATTGATATCGGACGGCAGATCGGACCGATCTGGAACCGATTGGAACACGCCTGACTGCTTGCCAGCATCCACTTCCACCCAGGAGGGGAAGCCGCGACGGCTGGCGGCGTCCAGGGCGCCTTTGATGCGCAGGTGCTCTTTAGCGCCGTCACGCACGGCCACCACGTCGCCCGGTTTGACCAGGTAGGACGGAATATTCACCGGCTTGCCGTTCACGCTGACATGCTTGTGACCCACAACCTGACGCGCTTCAGTGCGCGAGGCGGCGATGCCCATGCGATAGACCACGTTGTCGAGACGACGCTCAAGCAATTGCAGCAGGTTCTCGCCGGTTACGCCCTTCATGCGTTCGGCTTTTTCAAAGTAGTTACGGAACTGCTTCTCTTGCAGACCGTAGGTCTTCTTCACCTTCTGCTTCTCACGCAGGTGCACGCCGTAGTCAGAGACTTTACGACGACGCTGGCCATGCTGACCGGGCGCATAGTTGCGCTTTTCGATGGCGCACTTGTCGGAGAAGCACTTTTCGCCCTTCAGGAAGAGCTTGGTTCCTTCACGCCGGCAGATCCGGCACTTCGAGTCCAAATAACGAGCCATTGCAATTCTGCTCCTGTAACGATCGATGGGCGCGCGGATTAGACGCGGCGACGCTTGGGCGGACGGCAGCCATTGTGCGGGATCGGCGTCACATCGACCACTTGGGCGATGTTAAAACCGATGGCCGCCAACGCGCGCAGAGCCGATTCACGACCCGAACCCGGTCCCTTGAGTCGGACCTCCAGGTTGCGCATGCCGTGCTCCATCGCTTTCTTACCAGCGTTCTCCGCCGCCATCTGAGCTGCGAACGGCGTGGATTTCCGAGAACCTTTGAATCCCTGAGCGCCCGCCGAGCCCCAGGAGATGGCGTTGCCATGGGTATCGGTGATGGTGATCAGAGTATTGTTGAAGGTTGAACGAATATGCGCAATGCCACTGGCGACATTTTTGCGCTCTTTCTTTTTCAACCGCGAGGTCTTTTGCCCCTTGGCCATGATGCCTCCTAAAACGTTTGAGCTAGGTCAGTTATCGCGTGTCGCGGTTGATTATTTCTTCTTACCGGCGATGGGCTTACGAGGCCCTTTGCGGGTGCGCGCATTGGTATGCGTGCGCTGACCGCGCACTGGAAGACCGCGACGATGGCGCAAGCCGCGATAGCAGCCCAAATCCATCAAACGCTTCGTATTCATGGCGATCTGACGACGCAGATCACCTTCCACCTGGAATTCGTTGTCAATCACTTCACGCAGCTTCGCCACTTCGGCGTCGGTCAGTTCATTGACGCGCACGTGGGTGGCGATTTCCGCTTTTTCCGCAATGGTTTTGGCCGAATGACGACCAATGCCATAGATGTAAGTCAACGCGATCTCAACCCGTTTGTTTACGGGGATGTTCACACCAGCGATTCGAGCCACAGATTTTCCTCTTGCGTATTCTACTGGCCACACAACTGACGTTGCCTGGTCATTTGATCGAGAAAAAAAACGGGCATCCTACAGGAGTCGCCCATTTCATTCAACAAGAATTCGCCAGTTGGCTTAACCTTGTTTCTGCTTGTGCTTGGGATTCTTGCAAATCACCCGCACCACGCCTTTGCGCCGGATCACTTTGCAATCCTTGCACATCCCTTTTACCGATGCCCGAACCTTCATTTCACGATCTCCTCACATGGGCCGCATGGCCCGCTGAACCATCGGCTGCTTTGATTCGCGCCGATGATTTGACTCCCGCCAGAATTAACGGCGGCCTTTAATCTTGGCTTTCTTCATCAAGCCTTCATATTGGCGGCTGATGAGGAAGGACTGAATTTGCGACGTGGTGTCCATGGTCACGCCCACCACGATGAGCAGCGAAGTGCCGCCAAAATAGAACGGAACGTTCCAATTGGCAATCAACAATTCCGGCAACAGACAGACCAGGGTCACATACATGGCGCCGATCAGGGTGAGTCGCGTCAGAATTGTATCCAGGTAGTCGGCGGTGCGCTTGCCCGGACGGATCCCTGGAATGAAGCCGCCATACTTCCGCAGATTGTCTGAAGTCTCCTCGGGATTGAATACAATCGCCGTATAGAAGAAGCAGAAAAAGATGATCGCCGCTGCGTAGAGCACCATATAGGGCCAGTGACCAGGCGACAGATAGCCGGCTATGGTCTTGACCGAATCCCATGGGGCAAAGTTACCGATGGTGGCCGGGAACAGGATGATGGAGCTGGCGAAGATGGGCGGGATCACTCCGGCCGTGTTCACCTTCAACGGCAGGTGCGAACTCTCACCGCCTACCATGCGGCGGCCGGAGACCTGGCGTTTGGCGTATTGGATAGTGATACGGCGCTGGGCGCGTTCCATAAAGATGATGAACGCGGTCACCGCCACAGCCATCACCAACAGCAGCAGCACCAACAGCGGGGCAATATCGCCAGTCCGCGCAAGTTGCAGGGTCTGGAACAGCGCCACCGGCAGGTTTGCCACGATACCGGCAAAGATGATCAACGAGATGCCGTTGCCGATGCCGCGATTGGTGATCTGCTCACCCACCCACATGATGAAGCTGGTGCCTGCAGTCAGGGTGATCACAGTCAGGAGACGGAAATCCCAACCCGGATCCACAACCACATTGAGGTTTCCGGCGGTCATGCTCTCCAAGCCAATGGAGATGCCGAGCCCTTGGAAGATTGCCAGCGCAATGGTGCCGTAGCGAGTGTATTGAGTGATCTTGCGGCGCCCCGCCTCGCCCTCTTTCTTAAGCTGCTCAAGCTTGGGCACCACAGCGGTCATCAACTGAATGATGATGGACGCTGAGATATAGGGCATGATGCCCAGCGCAAAAACCGAAAGGCGCGATAACGCGCCCCCGGAGAACATATTGAACATACCCAGCAAAGTCCCCTGCTGCTGGGCGAAGAATTCGCGCAGCGCTTGTGGGTCGATACCGGGAGTCGGCACATGGGCGCCGATACGGTAGACAATCAACATGCCCAAGGTGAAGAGGATTCGCTTTCTCAGTTCAGGGATTTTCCCCATGTTGGCGAACCCGGCCAGCGGGTTTTCAGGCATCGTCGCCATGATTCTCCGTCACCCCTTCATGTTACGCATTGAATCCCAGAGCTCTGGGCTTGACTTACGCTTCGACTTCAGCGGCCGCTACAGGCATGGTCACTTCAACCTTGCCGCCAGCCGCTTCGATTTTGGCGATGGCGGCCGCGGAAGCTTTGTCCACACGCACAGTCAGGGCTTTGCTGATTTCGCCTTCGGACAGCAGTTTAATGCCGTCGGCAATCTGCTTGGGAGCCAGACCTTTGGCGCGCAGCGAATCAATGGTCACCTCTTCACCGGCTTCAAAGCGGCTCTCGAGTTGTCCCACATTCACCACGTCAAAACGCTTCTGGCTGAAGTTTTTAAAGCCGCGCTTGGGCAGACGACGCTGCATCGGCATCTGGCCGCCTTCAAAGCCGACTTTATGATAGCCGCCGGAACGCGCCTTCTGACCTTTCATACCACGACCGCTGGTCTTACCGTTACCAGTGGCCGCGCCACGTCCCACACGATTACGCTTTTGGCTATTACCGGGAACGCCGGGGATCTCATTCAGTTTCATGGCTCTGATCCAATCTCTCAATCAGCGAAGCTTAGGCGACTTCGACCAAATGCTTGATCTTGTCGATTTGACCGCGGATAGCCGGATTATCCGGCAGTTCACGCTCGCGGTTCATCTTGCTCAGACCAAGGCTTTTGACGATTTTATGCTGTTTTTCCGGGCGTCCGATCACGGAACGCACCAGCTTGACCTTCAAAGTGGCCATGACAACTTCTCCTCACATCCTAAGGCGCGGACATCAGTCACCCGCCAGAACGTTCTATCAGCAGACGCGAACTTTTTTCGGGTCCAACCCACGCTTGCTGGCGATGGTCTCAGGCGAGCGCACACAGGCCAGGGCGTCAAAAGTCGCCTTGATCAGGTTGTGCGGGTTGGAGGTGCCGGTGGATTTGGCCAGCACGTCACGAATGCCCAGGCATTCGAAGATGGGGCGCATGGAGCCGCCAGCGATGATGCCGGTACCCGCTGCAGCCGGACGCAAGACTACACGACCAGCGCCGTAACGCCCAACCATTTGGTGATGGATGGTGCGACCCTCTTTCAGGTCGATGGTCACCATGGACTTGCGCGCTTTCTCGGTGGCTTTACGGATCGACTCAGGCACCTCTTTGGCTTTGCCCAGACCGACGCCAACCTGTCCGGAGCCATCGCCCACCACCACAATGGCGGAGAAGTTGAAGCGGGAACCGCCCTTCACCACCTTGGCGGTGCGCTTAATCACCACCAATTTTTCCATCAGATCATCGCCCTCTTGGGCGGTGTCCTGCTCATTATTGCGACCGCGACGCGGATTGCTCATCATCAACTCCCCAACTTAGAACTCGAGACCGGCCTCGCGGGCCGCATCCGCCAGCGCCTTGGTGCGCCCGTGGTACAAGAAGCCGCCGCGATCGAACACCACGGAGGTGATGTCTGCCTGTTTGGCTTTCTCGGCGATTCGTTGCCCAACCAGTTTGGCCGCGGCAGAGTTGCCGCCATGTTTACCAGCCAGTTGCTCGCGCACCTCTTTTTCCAAAGTAGAAGCCGAGCACAGAGTTTTGCCGTCGATATCATTGATAATCTGGGCATAGATGTGGCTGGTGCTGCGGAATATGGAAAGACGCAGGCGGTCTCCGCGCACACTCTGCAATTTGTGACGGACGCGCCGTCCCCGGTTCCGCCGGGCGCGTTGACGATCATGAGCCATCGCTGAATCTCCCGATTACTTCTTCTTGCCTTCTTTACGAAGGATATATTCACCCTGGTAGCGGATCCCTTTGCCTTTGTAAGGCTCAGGCGGACGCCACGCGCGAATTTCGGCGCATACCTGACCCACAGCAGCCTTGTCGGCCCCAGAGATGGTCAACACCGTATTTTTCTCCACCGCGGCGCTCACGCCTTCCGGGAGTTCATAACTCACCGGATGGGAGAAGCCGAGGTTCAGCTCCACGGTGTTGCCTTTGACGGCGGCGCGATAACCAACGCCCTGGATCTCCAGCACTTTGGAGAAACCTTGGGAGACGCCGACAACCATATTGTTGAGCAACGAGCGGGACAGCCCCCACAGAGCGGGGCCCTTCTTCTCGGAAGGATCCACGCTGACGCTCACCGCATCGCCATCGCGCTCGAAGCTGATGGCCGGGTGAAACGTGCGCTGCAACTGACCCAGTTTGCCTTTGGCGGACACCACCGATCCGTCGATCTTCAGATCGACGCCGGAAGGCACGCTCACTGGCGTTTTGCCGATTCGGGACATGCTTCTTCTCCTGACCTCAGAACACAGTGCAGAGCAACTCGCCGCCCACACCCAACTTGCGCGCCTCACGAGACGAGATCACGCCGCTGCTGGTGGACAGGATCGCAACGCCTAGGCCCTGATACACTTGCGGAATTTCAGTCTTGCTTACGTACTGGCGGCGACCGGGCTTGGAGATGCGTTTGATCTCCTCAATCACCGGCTTATTGCGCACATACTTAAGCGTCAGCTCCAGCGCGGGATGGCCGTTTTCGCAAGAGGCTTCGGCAATGCCGTCAATATAGCCTTCTTCTTGCAGAATCGCGGCGATGCGCGCTTTCATTTTCGATTTGGGCACCAGCACCGTTTGGCGACGTCGCATCTGCGCATTGCGGATGCGGGTCAACATATCACTGATGGGGTCGGTCATGGACATGCCGTTACTCCTTGCGTCCGATTCTCGCGCGCTTACCAGGAAGCCTTGATCACGCCGGGGATCTCCCCGCGCAACGCCAACTGCCGCACGCAAACGCGGCACATCTTGAATTTGCGCAGATAGCCGCGCGGGCGGCCACAGCGTTGGCAGCGGTTGTATTTGCGCACGGCGAATTTGGGCTTGCGGCTCGCCTTAACCACCATGGAAGTCTTGGCCATGATTGCTTCCTAACTCAATTGCGGAACGGCATGCTGAAGCCGCGCAGCAGCGCTTTGGCCTCAGCGTCCGTATTGGCGGAGGTGACGATGCAGATGTCCATACCGCGCACGGCGTCCACCTTGTCGTAGTCGATCTCCGGAAAGATGATCTGTTCTTTAAGGCCCAGCGTATAGTTGCCGCGCCCATCAAACGCTTTGCCGGAGACGCCGCGGAAGTCGCGGACGCGAGGCAGAGCCGTATTGATCAAACGATCGAGGAACTCATACATGCGTTCGCGACGCAGGGTCACGCGGCAGCCAACCGGCTGACCTTCGCGCAGTTTGAAGCCAGCGATGGACTTCTTGGCGTAGGTGGTGACCGGTTGCTGACCGGCAATGGCGGTCATGTCAGTCAGCGCGCTTTTGAGCAGGTTTTTATCCTGCGACGCTTCGCCAACGCCCATATTGATGACGACTTTTTCGATTTTGGGAACCTGCATCGGGTTCTTATAATCGAACTCCTTCATCAAACCCGGCGCCACAGTCTCGTGGTAGAATTTCTTCAGCCTTGCCATTGTCTTATTCCCTGTCTACGCGCGCCGTGGTTCAACGATCCAGCACTTCGCCGGAGGCGGCGGCAACACGAACCTTGCGGCCATCTTCCAACGTTTTGTGCTTAATGCGGGTGGCTTTGCCGCCAGCAGGATCCAGCATCATCACATTGGAGATGTGAATCGGCGCTTCACGCTCGACGATGCCGCCTTCGCTGTTTTGGGTCGGCTTGGTGTGGCGTTTGATCATATTGACCTTCTCCACCAGCACCGCGCTCTTCTTGGGCAGCACTTGCAGGATCGCGCCGCGCTTACCCTTATCCTTACCGCTGATGACGACGACCTGGTCGCCTTTTTTCAGATCGGTTTTAAAATCGCTTTTCATCGTGCGGGCCATGATTCCCTCTCCCTCACAGAACCTCGGGGGCCAACGACACGATCTTCATATAGTTGCGACCGCGCAGTTCACGGGTCACGGGACCGAAGATACGCGTGCCCACCGGCTCGCCTGCTTTGTTAATCAGCACCGCAGCGTTGTTATCGAAGCGGATGTAGCTGCCGTCATTGCGCGACACTTCCTTCTTGGTGCGCACCACAACTGCGCGGGCCACGTCGCCTTTTTTAACCTTACCACGAGGCAGAGCCGCTTTGACGGAGACGATGATCACGTCGCCGACACGCGCATAGCGTCGCTTGGAGCCGCCGATCACCTTGATGCACTGCACTTTTTTGGCGCCGCTGTTATCGGCGACCTCGAGCATGCTCTCGACTTGAATCATGACGCGCTCCTAGGCTTCCTGCGCCTGGACGACACCGACCACTTCCCAGTTCTTATCCTTGGAAAGGCTGCGGGATTCGCGGATATTCACCACGTCGCCAGACTTATATTGATTCTCTTCGTCGTGGGCCTTGTACTTCTTGGACAGACGCACAATCTTGCCGTACAGCGGATGGCGAACCTTACGCTCGACCTTCACCACCACGGTCTTGTCCATCTTGTCGCTGACCACGACGCCCTGCATGATACGCTTGGGCATGACTCACCCCTCCTCGCTGGGCTTGCGCGCGCCGAGCACCGTAGTGATACGGGCGATATCACGGCGAACCTGCCGGATTCGGGCGGTATTTTCCAACTGAGCCGTCGCGTGCTGGAAGCGCAGGTTGAAGGCTTCCTGATGCAAGCTCTTGAGCTGATCAGCCAACGCGGCGTCGGACATCTCTTTCAATTCCGCGGCCTTCATCTTACAAACCTCCTTCGCGACGAACAAACTTCACCGGAATCGGCAACTTGGCCCCAGCGCGATCCATCGCTTCGCGCGCCAAGGTTTCCGTCACCCCTTCCATTTCATACAGAATCCGACCCGGCTTCACGCGCGCGGCCCAATAGTCGGGCGCGCCCTTACCCTTACCCTGACGAACTTCAGCGGGTTTGGATGAGACCGGAACGTCGGGAAAGACACGGATCCAGATACGACCACCCCGTTTGATGTGACGGGTCATCGCGCGACGCGCCGCTTCGATTTGACGAGCGGTGAGGCGTCCCGGAGCCAATGCCTTAAGACCGAACTGGCCAAAGCTCAGAGAGCTGCCCTTATAGGCGAGCCCATGGATGCGGCCTTTGTGAGCTTTTCGGAATTTTGTCTTCTTGGGCTGCAAAAGCATGGGATTATACTCTCAGTCTCAGCGTTTTTCAATGATTTCGCCTTTGAAGACCCACACTTTTACGCCAATTTTGCCGTAAGTCGTGTTCGCTTCAGCGAAACCATAATCGATGTCGGCGCGCAGGGTGTGCAGAGGCACACGACCTTCGCGATACCACTCGGTGCGGGCGATCTCACTACCGCCCAAACGACCGGCGCAGTTGATGCGGATGCCTTCAGCGCCCAGACGCATGGCGGAGGTGACGGCGCGCTTCATGCTGCGACGGAAAGCTACGCGGCGCTCCATCTGCTGCGCAACGCTCTCAGCCACCAGTTGCGCATCGGCTTCCGGCTTACGCACCTCGACAATATTGATCTGGCAATCGGTCTGCGAGAAGGCTTTGATATCATCCTTCAGCTTCTCGATATCGGCGCCTTTTTTCCCGATGATGATGCCGGGACGCGCCGAGTGGATGTTGATGCGCGCTTTTTGCGCCGGACGCTCGATGGTGATTTTGCTCACCGAGGCATGCCCCAGGCGCTTCTTCAACCATTCACGCAGCTTGATGTCCTCAAGCAGCAGGTCGGCGAAGTTTTTATCCGCGTACCAACGGGTGTCCCAGGTCTTGGTGACGCCCAGGCGGAAACCAGTGGGATGAACTTTCTGACCCATGTGTCTCTTCCTTCCTTCGGCGCTTAGTCGGCGCTGTTTTCTTGCGTGCTGACCGCCACGGTGATGTGCGACGTCCGCTTGAGAATGCGCGAGGCGCGACCGCGGGCGCGCGGCTTGAAGCGCTTAAGCACCGGTCCCTGATCCACGAAGGCCTGGGACACGATCAGCGTGTCCACATCCAAGCCCAGATTGTTCTCCGCGTTGGCGATAGCGGACTTAAGGGTCTCCTTAACCACGCGGGCGATGCGCTTTTTGGAGAATTCGAGAATCTGAAGGGCGCTCTCAACGTCCTGGCCGCGGATCTGGTCGATGACCAGACGCGCCTTGTACGGAGAGACCCGCTGATTCTTAGTAATGGCCCTGGCTTCTTGCATTGTCATCTTCCCCTATTAACGGCGCTTGCTCTTCTTGTCGACGCCGTGGCCGTAATAGGTGCGCGTGGGCGCAAACTCGCCCATCTTGTGGCCCACCATATTCTCCGTCACGAGTACGGGAATGAACTTGCGACCGTTGTGTACGCCGAAGGTGTAACCGACGAATTCCGGAAGAATCGTGGAGCGTCGGGACCAGGTTTTGATCAGTTCCTTGCGATTATCGGCGCGAAGGACTTCCACCTTCTTAAGCAGATATTCGTCAAAAAACGGGCCTTTTTTAACTGAGCGTGCCATTGCGCTTCTCCAAACCGCTTATCGCGTTCGCCGTCACTTACCGCCGCGCCGACGCATGATGAGTCGGTCGGAGCTCTTGTTTTTCTGACGGGTTTTCTTGCCTTTGGTGGGAACGCCCCAGGGAGTCACCGGATGGCGACCGCCGGAGGTGCGACCTTCACCACCACCATGAGGGTGATCCACCGGGTTCATGGCAACGCCACGCACGGAGGGGCGCTTGCCCATCCAGCGCTTACGACCGGCTTTACCGATCTTGGCGTTGGAGTTGTCCGGGTTGGAAACCATGCCCACCGTGGCCATGCAATCGAGCAGCACCATACGCATCTCACCCGAGGGGAGTTTCAACTGCGCATATTTGCCCTCTTTACCCATCAACTGAATATAGCTACCAGCGCTACGCGCCATCTGGCCGCCCTTGCCCGGTTTCAGCTCCACGTTATGCACGATGGTGCCGATGGGCATGGTGCGCAGAGGCAGCGCGTTGCCAGGTTTGATCTCAACCTTGTCCAAGGTGGAGCCGGCAATCACGTTGTCGCCCGCTTCCAGACGCTGCGGCGCCAGGATGTAGGCCTTTTCACCGTCAGCATAGTGCAGCAGCGCAATGAAGGCGGTGCGGTTGGGATCGTACTCGATCCGCGCCACTTTGGCCGGCACGTCCATCTTGCCGCGTTTGAAATCGATCACGCGGTAACGACGCTTGTGGCCACCGCCTTGATGGCGCACGGTCATGCGACCGGTATTGTTGCGGCCACCCTTTTTCGACAGCGGAGCCAGCAGGCTGCGCTCGGGGCCTTCGTTGGACAGACCGGAGTAGTCAACGGAGACCTGATGGCGCTTACCGGCGGAAGTCGGTTTATAAGTCTTCAAAGCCATTGTTCACTCTCCTCCGCTCAGGCGCCGGCGTTGAAGAAATCAATGGATTGACCATCTTTCAGGCGCACCATAGCTTTCTTCGTGTCCTTGCGCTTGCCGGTCAAACGACCAAAGCGCTTGATTTTGCCCTTCACGCTGACGGTCTTCACCGAGACAACGTCAACTTTGAAGAGCTTCTCCACCGCGGACTTGATCTGCAGTTTGTTGGCCCAAGGCGCGACGCGGAACACCACCTGATTGCTCTTTTCGAGGCACAGGGTGGACTTCTCAGTCACAATGGGCGCTTCCAAAACTTTATAGAGGATGTTGGCGTCGCTCATGACAACCTCTCTTCCAACTTCTTCACCGCCGCTTCCGTGATGACCAGATTGTCATGACGCAGCAGATCGTAAACATTCACGCCTTCGCAGGGCAGCACGGTCACGCCTGGAAGGTTGCGCGCAGCCAACTCAACATTGCGATCACTCTCGGCAATCACAACCAGAGCGGACTTACCCGCTTCGATGGTGTCCAGCACGCCGCGCATGGTTTTGGTTTTCGGCGCGTCCAGAGTCAGCGCGTCCAACAGAACCATCTCTTTGGCGTTGCATTTGGCGGACAGCGCCACCTGCAGCGCCAAGCGACGCATCTTTTTGTTCATCGAGACCGCAAAGTCACGCGGCTTGGGACCGAACACAATACCACCGGTGCGGAATTGTGGCGCGCGGGTGGTGCCTTGACGCGCGTTGCCTGTGCCCTTTTGACGATACGGCTTTTTGCCGCCGCCCTTAATCTCGGAGCGACCTTTGGAGTTGGCGGCGCCGCTGCGACGTTTGGCCAACTGATAGGTCACCGCCAAACCCAACAGGTCGGTGCGCAGCTCGCGACCGAAAACGGTCTCAGACAGCTCAGCGCTGCGCAGCTCCTGATTGGCGATGTCTTTAACAGGATACGATATCATCGCTCAGCTCCTCCTCAACCCTTGGCGGCGGCTTTTTTCAAAGCCTCCCGCACCATAACCAGGGAGCCCTTGGCGCCGGGGATGCTGCCCTTGACGGCCAGCAGATTGTTCTCCACGTCTACCGAAGCGACTTTCAGATTTTGCACGGTCACAGTGGCGTCGCCCATGTGCCCAGCCATCTTCTTGCCCTTGAACACGCGGCCCGGAGTTTGACACTGACCAATGGAGCCAGGGGCGCGGTGCACGCGGTGGGCGCCATGGCTGGCGCGACCGCCGCCAAAGCCCCAGCGTTTCATGCCGCCTGCGAAGCCCTTACCAATGGTCTTGCCCGTGACGTCCACAAAGCCGTCCACGTTGAACTGTTCAACCGTCAGCTCCTGACCCACTTCATACTGCTCGGGGTCGTCGACGCGGAATTCACGCAGCACGCGCTTGACTTCCACATTGACCTTGGCGAACTGACCGCGCTGGGATTTGCTCACACGAGAGGCTTTCGCCTCTTCGAAGCCCAACTGAACAGCCGTATAACCGTCCGACTCTTCGGTCTTCTTCTGCACAACCGCACACGGTCCCAACTTCAGGAGGGTGACGGCGATGCACTGACCGTCATCGGTGAACATCTGGGTCATGCCCAGCTTGCGACCGATCAGACCTGCACGCATAATGGTTCCCCTTCATTATCGATTGCCTCCAGAGACATTTTCACTGCTGGAGGATGCTTGCTTCTTCAGAGCCGCGGGGAGCGGCCCGAAGGATCAAAGCTTGATTTCAACGTTAACGCCAGCCGCCAAATCCAACTTCATCAGCGCGTCCACGGTCTGGGGCGTCGGATTGAGGATGTCGATGAGCCGCTTGTGGGTGCGGATCTCGAACTGTTCACGGGACTTTTTATCCACGTGAGGCGAGCGTAGCACCGTATAACGGTTGATCTTGGTCGGCAGCGGAATCGGCCCGCGAATGTCCGCGCCGGTGCGCTTGGCGGTGGCCGCGATCTCGCTGGTGGACTGATCCAGAATGCGATGATCGAACGCTTTGAGGCGGATTCGGATCTTTTGATTTTCCATGGTACCCTCGTTCTACAGGCCCCGCCCGACGAGCGGATGGCTCACTAACCTTACTCGATGACTTCAGCGACGACGCCAGCGCCGACGGTGCGGCCGCCTTCGCGGATGGCAAAGCGCAGACCCTGCTCCATGGCGATGGGGCCGATCAGTTCAACTTCCAACGTCACATTATCGCCGGGCATCACCATCTCGGTGCCCTCGGGCAGCTTCAGGGTGCCGGTGACGTCGGTGGTGCGGAAGTAGAACTGCGGACGGTAGTTGCTGAAGAACGGGGTGTGACGACCGCCCTCTTCCTTGTTCAGGATGTAGCACTCCGCCTTGAACTTGGTGTGCGGGGTGATCGAGCCCGGCTTCGCCAGAACCTGACCGCGCTGCACGTCTTCACGCTTGGTGCCGCGCAGCAGCACGCCCACGTTGTCGCCAGCCTGCCCCTGATCCAGCAGCTTGCGGAACATCTCAACGCCGGTGCAGGTGGTGGTCTGGGTGTCGCGCAGACCCACGATCTCAATGGATTCGCCAACCTTGATGATGCCGCGCTCAACACGACCGGTCACCACGGTGCCGCGGCCGGAGATGGTGAACACGTCTTCGATGGGCATCAGGAACGACTTGTCCAGCGGACGCTCAGGCTCAGGGATGTAGGCATCCACTTCCGCCATCAGCTTGTTGATCGCCTGGATGCCGATCTCGCTGTCTTCGCCTTCCAGGGCTTTCAGAGCCGAGCCCTGCACCACCGGAATGTCGTCGCCGGGGAATTCGTAATCGGAGAGGAGTTCACGAATCTCCATCTCCACCAGCTCCAGCAGCTCGGGGTCGTCGACCTGATCGACTTTGTTCATGAACACCACCAGGGCGGGCACGCCAACCTGACGCGCCAGCAGGATGTGCTCACGGGTCTGCGGCATGGGGCCGTCGGCCGCGCTCACCACCAGAATCGCGCCATCCATCTGCGCCGCGCCGGTGATCATGTTCTTGATGTAGTCCGCGTGACCCGGGCAGTCCACGTGGGCGTAGTGACGATTCTCAGTCTCATACTCCACGTGGGCGGTGGAGATGGTGATGCCGCGCTCACGCTCTTCCGGCGCGCCGTCAATCTCGTCATAGGCCTTGAATTCCGCGCGACCCGCATCCGCCATGGTCTTGGTGATGGCGGCGGTCAACGTGGTCTTACCATGGTCAACGTGGCCGATGGTGCCGACGTTTACGTGCGGTTTGTTGCGTTCAAACTTTTCCTTGGCCATGATCTCTCTCGCTCTTATCTATAGGCTCGAAGCGGCGCTTCGCGTCATCTCTTATTTGGTGGCTTTCGCCTTGATCTCTTCAGCGATGGAGTTCGGCACCTCTTCATAGTGGGCGAACTGCATGGTGAAGGTGGCGCGACCTTGCGACATGGAGCGCAGGTCAGTGGCGTAGCCGAACATGCCCGCCAGCGGGACATTGGCTTTCACCATCTGGTTGTTGCCAACCGCTTCCATACCGGAGACCTGGCCGCGACGGGAGTTCAAGTCGCCCATCACGTCGCCCATGTACTCTTCGGGGGTCTCAACTTCCACTGCCATGATGGGCTCAAGCAGGACCGGGCTGGCCTTGCGGCAGCCATCCTTGAACGCCATGGAGCCGGCCACGGAGAAGGCCATTTCATTGGAGTCCACATCGTGGTAGGAGCCATCGAACAGAGTGGCTTTCACGTCAACCACCGGGTACCCGGCGATCACGCCAGCCGACAGGGAGTCTTCGATCCCCTTGCCCACCGCCGGAATGTACTCCCGTGGCACCACGCCGCCCTTGATCTCGTCGATGAACTCGAAACCGGCGCCGGGCTCATTGGGCTCCAGCTTGACCCAGACGTGACCATACTGACCACGGCCACCGGTCTGACGCACAAACTTGCCTTCCGACTCCACCGTGGCCTTGATGGTCTCACGGTACGCCACCTGAGGCTGACCAACGTTGGCGTCGACTTTGAATTCACGCATCATGCGGTCGACGATGATCTCCAAGTGGAGTTCGCCCATGCCGCTGATGATGGTCTGGTTGGTCTCATGGTCGACTTCCACCTTAAAGGAGGGGTCTTCCTGGGCCAGACGCTGCAGCGCGACAGACATGCGCTCCTGGTCAGCTTTGGTTTTAGGCTCCACGGCGATGGCGATAACCGGAGCCGGGAAGTCCATCTTTTCCAGAATGACAGGGTTCTTACCGTCACACAGGGTGTCGCCGGTGGTGGTGTTCTTCAAGCCCACAGCGGCTGCGATGTCGCCAGCGCGCACTTCGCTGATGTCTTCGCGCTTGTTGGCGTGCATCAGCATGATGCGGCCCAGACGCTCTTTACGGTCCTTGGTGGAGTTATTCACATAGGAACCGGACTCAGCCACACCGGAGTAGACGCGGAAGAAGGTCAAGGTGCCGACGAACGGGTCGGTCATAATCTTGAAGGCCAACGCCGAGAACGGCTCGTCATCGTTGGGCTTGCGTACGCAGGGCTTCTCGTCGTCGCCCGGCTCGATGCCTTCAATGTACGGGGTGTCTTCCGGCGAGGGGAAGTAGGCCACGATGGAGTCAAGAAGAGGCTGCACGCCCTTGTTCTTGAAGGCGGAGCCGCAGAACACGGGGACAAACGCGCTGGCGATGACGCCTTTGCGGATGCAGCGTTTAAACTCATCCCGAGGGATCTCTTCACCCTCCAGATACTTCTCCATCAATTCGTCATCCTGCTCCAGAGCGGTCTCCAGCAGCGCCTCACGGTACTCGGCAGCTTCATCGGCCATGTCGGCGGGGATCTCAGCGATTTCGAACTTGGCTCCCATGGAGTCTTCGTCATAGAGAATCGCGTGATTCTCCACAAGATCCACGATGCCGACCAAGTCATCTTCAGAACCGATGGGCAGCTGAGCCGGAATCGCTCGAGCGCCGAGACGATCTTTCATAGTCTGGACAGCGCGCAGGAAGTCGGCGCCCATGCGGTCCATTTTGTTCACGAAGGCGACGCGGGGGACGCCGTAGCGGTCGGCCTGGCGCCACACGGTTTCGGACTGGGGCTGCACACCAGCCACGCCGCAGAACACTGCCACAGCGCCGTCGAGAACACGCAGGGAACGCTCCACCTCAATAGTGAAGTCCACGTGGCCCGGGGTGTCGATGATGTTGATGCGGTGATCCTGCCAGAAGCAGGTGGTGGCCGCTGAGGTGATGGTGATGCCCCGCTCCTGCTCCTGCTCCATCCAGTCCATGGTGGCTGCGCCATCGTGGACTTCGCCGATTTTGTGCGAGCGACCGGTGTAGTACAAAACACGCTCGGTCACCGTCGTCTTACCGGCGTCGATGTGCGCCATAATACCGATATTGCGCACTTTATTAAGCGGAATCTCGCGAGCCATCGCCCTGTCCTCTGTCCTGTCCGTCTATCCTGATTCGTTCGCTTACCAGCGGTAGTGGGCGAACACTTTGTTGGCTTCGGCCATGCGGTGCGTATCGTCGCGCTTCTTGACGGTAGCGCCGCGATTATTGGAGGCCTCGATCAACTCGGCGGCCAGGCGTTCACGCATGGTCTTTTCTCCACGAGCGCGGGCATAACCCACCAACCAGCGGATGGCCAGGGTCTGACGACGCGCAGGGCGCACTTCGACCGGCACCTGGTAGGTGGCGCCGCCGACGCGGCGAGAGCGCACTTCAACGCTGGGGCGGACATTGTCAACCGCCTGTTTGAACACAGCCAGAGGCTCTTCTTTGGTGCGCTCTTCGATCAGTTCCAGCGCGCCGTAGAACACACGCTCAGCCAAGGACTTCTTGCCATCCAGCATGAGGCAGTTCATGAACTTGGTGACCAGCTTATCCCCGTAGCGGGGATCGGGGAGCACTTCCCGTTTGGGAACATCGCGACGGCGTGACATATGCCGGACTCCTATCAAACGATTCGAATACAGTAAGGTTCGCAATCCAACGCAAGCGCGTGGAGACCAGTTTACTTCGGACGCTTGGCGCCGTACTTGGAGCGAGCCTGCTTACGATCTTTCACGCCTTGGGTATCAAGGACGCCGCGCAGGATGTGGTAGCGCACGCCGGGCAAGTCCTTCACACGACCGCCGCGAATCAGCACCACAGAGTGCTCTTGCAGATTGTGGCCTTCGCCCGGGATGTAGGCGGAGACTTCAAAACCGTTGGTCAAACGCACGCGAGCGACCTTACGCAACGCCGAGTTGGGTTTCTTCGGCGTGGTGGTGTAAACGCGGGTGCAGACGCCACGTTTCTGCGGGCAGGCCTGCATGGCCGGAACGTTGTTTTTCTTCTTCTGTAAACGACGCCCCTGACGCACCAACTGATTGACTGTGGGCATAACGATTCTCTCCACGAAGTCCACAACGGCGACGACCACTATCGCGATCGCACGCAACAAACAGAAGACCAAACAGAGAATCAACTCCGTTCAGGTCACACGAGTATAAAAAACAGGAGGTAACGAACTTTTAAAGCCACTTGCCTGAGCTCGCGCTTGTCGACAGAGTCACAAGGCGATGCAGGATGGCTGACGTCACAACATCCTTCCGACGTTCTAAGGACCGGCTTGGGAGGCCGGTGAGCCCGTTAGAGTCCGGCGAATATAGTAGAATCGCCGTCTTCTTGCAAGGGCTTTTTTCGGGTGGGGTGAATTTTTCTGACCCCACCCGAAAAAGGCGGTGAAATCTATGTAACTTAGTGGGAAGCGAGCTCCGCTTTTTCTTCTTCAGAGGGCGCGTCATAGGCGGCAAAGCCCTCACGCGCGCGCCCGGTGCCTGCGGGCACCAGACGGCCCACAATCACGTTCTCCTTGAGACCGTTGAGCGTATCGGTGCGGCCGGAGATGGCCGCCTCGGTGAGAACGCGGGTGGTCTCCTGGAACGAGGCCGCAGAGATGAACGACGGCGTAGAGAGCGATGCTTTGGTGATGCCCAGCAGCAACGGCGTACAGGTCGCCGGACGGCCGCCGCGCTTCTCGGTCTTGAGGTTCTGACGGTCGAAATCGACCCGCTCAACCTGCTCGCCCACCACGAAGGTGGTGTCGCCCGGATCCATGATCATCACCTTCTGCAGCATCTGACGCACGATTACTTCAATGTGCTTGTCGTTGATGCGCACGCCTTGCAGGCGATAGACCTCTTGGATCTCATTGACCATGAATTTGCACAGCTCCTCCAGGCCCAGCACCTTGAGGATATCCTGCGGCACTGGCGAGCCCTCCATGAGCGGTTCGCCGCGGCGCACATAGTCGCCTTCGTTGACTGCCAAGTGCTTGCCTTTGGGCAGCAGATACTCCATGCCATCGCCGGATTCCGGCGTAACGATAACGCGCCGCTTACCCTTGAGGTCTTTGCCGAAGGAGACCACGCCATCGTTCTCGGCGATGATGGCGAACTCCTTGGGCTTACGCGCTTCGAACAGTTCGACCACGCGCGGCAGACCCCCGGTGATGTCGCGGTTCTTGGAGGATTGACGCAGCACCTTGGCGATGATGTCGCCGGCCTGCACCTCTTCACCCTCCTTGACCACGATCACCGCGCCCACCGGCAGGAAGTAACGGCTGAACGAGCCGTTGGGCAGGGTCATGGTTTCACCGGACTCGGTATCCTTGAGGGTCACCCGCGGACGCATGTCGCTCTTGCGGCCCTGGCTCTTCCACTCGATCACCTCACGGCTGGTCAAACCGGTGGTCTCGTCCACGGTTTCCCGCAGAGAGACGCCGTCAACCAGATCGCCATACTTCACCACACCGGCGATTTCGCTGATGATGGGCAGCGAGAACGGATCCCATTCGGCAAAGGTTTCGCCTTTGCCCACCTGCCCTTCATTGGGCGCGGCCAGACGCGCGCCGTAAGGCACCCGATAGCGCTCGCGCTCACGACCGCCTTCGATCTCGCCCTGGGCGTTGGCAATGGGCTCGTGCACCGAGACCTCACCGTTGCGGGTCAACACCACCTGCTTACCGTTGCGGTCCTCCACGGTAATCAGGTTGTGGTAGCGCAACACGCCGCCATGCACCGTCTCGTGGGAGGACTGCTCCACTGCACGGGAGGCGGTGCCGCCGATGTGGAAGGTGCGCATGGTCAGCTGGGTGCCGGGCTCGCCAATGGACTGGGCGGCGATAACGCCCACCGCTTCGCCAGTGGTCACCGGGGTGCCGCGGGCCAGGTCGCGACCATAGCACTTCACGCACACGCCGCGATGGGTCTCACAGGTGAGCGGCGAGCGGATTTTCACCTTATCCACGTTGGACTCTTCGATGCGATCGACGATGTCCTCGTCGATGATCTCCAGCCCCTTGGCGATCACCTCATGGGTGATGGGGTCGACGATATCCTCCACCGGGGTGCGTCCCAACAGGCGATCGCCCAGGGATTCCACCACATCGTTGCCTTCCACCAGCGCAGTGACGGTGATGCCCAGGTTGGTCCCACAATCCTCTTCGCGCACGATGCAGTCTTGCGCCACGTCCACCAGACGGCGGGTCAGATAACCCGAGTTGGCGGTCTTCAGTGCAGTGTCGGCCAGACCTTTACGCGCGCCGTGGGTGGAGATGAAGTACTGCAACACCGTCAAACCTTCGCGGAAGTTGGCGGTGATGGGCGCTTCAATGATCTCCCCGGAGGGTTTGGCCATCAGACCGCGCATACCGGCCAACTGGCGCATCTGCGCCGCCGAGCCCCGCGCCCCGGAGTTGGCCATCATGAAGATGGAGTTGAAGGAGAGCTGCTCCTTCTCATTTCCTTCGGAGTCGACCACCTTGTCCGAAGAGATGGTTTTCATCATCTCGTCGGCCACACGCTCGGTGCAGTGGGACCAGATGTCGACCACCTTGTTGTACTTCTCGCCTTCGGTGATGAGACCCTCGGCGTACTGGCGTTCGATCTCCTTCACCTTCTCCTGGGACTCCTCCACCATGGTGTACTTGGTGTCGGGGATCACCATATCATCCTTACCGAAGCTGATGCCGGCGCGGGCGGCGAAGCCAAAGCCCACTTTCATCAGACGGTCGGCGAAGATCACTGTGTCCTTGGTGCCCGCCACGCGGTAGACGAAGTCAATCAGCTTGGTGACCTCTTTTTTGGTCAGCAGCTTATTGATGGAGGAGAACTCGATCTTCGACGGCAGCACATCGGCCAACAGGATACGGCCCACGGTGGTCTTTTCCCGCTTACCGCGGAAGCGGCACTGAATCGAGGCGTGCAGATCCACAGCGCTGCTGTCGTAAGCTTGGCGGACCTCCAGAGGATTAGAGAAGATCATCCCCTCGCCCAACACGCCAATGCGCTCGGAGGTCATGTAGTACAGACCCAGAATGATGTCCTGGGTGGGCACGATGATGGGCTTGCCGTTGGCCGGCGAGAGGATGTTGTTGGTGGACATCATCAGCACGCGGGCTTCGATCTGCGCCTCAATGGACAGAGGCACGTGCACAGCCATCTGGTCGCCGTCGAAGTCGGCGTTGAACGCGGTGCAGACCAGCGGATGCAGCTGGATCGCCTTACCTTCGATCAGCTTCGGCTCAAACGCCTGGATGCCCAGACGGTGCAGCGTGGGGGCGCGGTTGAGCAGCACCGGGTGTTCGCGGATCACCTCTTCGAGGATATCCCACACCTCGCCGCGCTCCTTCTCCACCATGCGCTTGGCCGCCTTGATGGTGGTGGCCAGGCCGCGCTCTTCCAAGCGGTTGTAGATAAAGGGCTTGAACAGCTCCAGCGCCATCTTCTTAGGCAGGCCGCACTCGTGCAGCTTGAGCTCAGGACCCACCACGATCACGGAACGACCGGAGTAGTCAACACGTTTGCCCAGCAGGTTCAGACGGAAGCGACCCTGTTTCCCCTTGAGCATCTCGGAGAGGGACTTGAGCGGACGCTTATTGGTGCCCGTAATCACGCGACCACGACGACCATTATCAAACAGGGCGTCCACGGACTCCTGCAACATGCGCTTTTCGTTGCGGATGATGATGTCCGGCGCCTTGAGGTCATACAGACGCTTCAAGCGGTTGTTGCGGTTGATCACGCGGCGATAGAGATCGTTCAGGTCCGAGGTGGCGAAACGACCGCCATCCAGCGGCACCAGCGGACGCAACTCGGGCGGAATCACCGGCACCACTTCCAGAATCATCCATTCGGGCTTATTGCCGGAATCGAGGAACGCCTCCAGGGTGTGCAGACGCTTAACGATCTTCTTGCGACGCGCTTCGGAGGTGGTGGTGGCCAACTCTTCACGCAACGTCTCGACTTCCGACTCCATCTCCAGATTGGAGAGCATGTAGCGGATGGCTTCGGCGCCGATGCTGGCGGTGAACTCATCGCCATACTCGTCAAGCATCTGCTGATAGCGATCTTCGGTGAGCAACTCGCCGCGCTTAAGTGGGGTCAGGCCGCCATCCAGCACCACGAAGTTCTCGAAATAGAGAACGCGCTCCAGATCCTTCAGGGTCATATCCAGCAGCAGGCCGATGCGCGAGGGCAGCGACTTGAGGAACCAGATGTGCGCCACCGGAGAGGCCAGCTCGATGTGGCCCATGCGCTCACGGCGCACTTTCGACTGAATCACCTCGACGCCACACTTTTCGCACACCACGCCGCGGTGCTTGAGGCGCTTGTACTTACCGCACAGGCACTCGTAATCCTTCACCGGCCCGAAAATCTTGGCGCAGAACAGACCGTCGCGCTCGGGCTTGAAGGTGCGGTAGTTGATGGTTTCCGGCTTCTTGACTTCGCCAAACGACCAGGAGCGGATCTTCTCCGGCGAGGCGATGGAGATGCGAATTCCGTCGAAGTTTTGCCCCAGCAGGGGCTTGGAGAAGAGTTTGAACAGGCTCTCCTGAGCGGCCGCAGGGGTCTGGGGCTCGGAGTCCTGGGAATGTTCGGCGTTGGGATCGAGAATATTCATGCCGTTCTCCTCAAACGTGCGAAAGCGCTAAGGACAGATCACCAAGATGCGACCACCCGGCGCGCTGGTAGGCGCGCCGGGTGGATGGCGGGCTTACGCCGCGCCGTCGCGTTTCAAGGTGACGTCCAGGGCCAGCGATTGCAGCTCTTTGACCAACACGTTAAAGGACTCGGGAACCCCGGCCTCAAAGGTGTCGTCGCCCTTGACGATGGATTCGTAGATCTTGGTGCGGCCCGCCACGTCGTCCGACTTCACGGTGAGCATCTCCTGCAAGGTGTAGGCGGCGCCGTAAGCTTCCAGCGCCCACACCTCCATCTCACCAAAGCGCTGACCGCCGAACTGCGCCTTACCGCCCAGCGGCTGCTGAGTCACCAGGGAGTAGGGACCGATGGAGCGGGCATGGATCTTGTCGTCCACCAGGTGGTGCAGTTTGAGCATGTAGATGATGCCCACGGTCACCGGACGGTCGAAGTAGTCGCCGGTGCGGCCATCGATCAGACGCACCTGACCGGACTCCGGCAGACCCGCCATACGCAGCCAGGAAGCGATCTCAGTCTCACCGGCGCCGTCGAACACCGGCGTGGCGGTGGGAACGCCCTTTTTCAGCTCCTTGGACATCTCCACCAACTGCTCGTCGGACAGCGCCGCCACCTCTTTGGACTCAAACGGCCCGTCGTAGATCTCGGTGAAGGCTTTGCGCAACTCGCTTTGATGACCAGCGCGATAGGCTTCCAACGCTTTCTGGATTTTCACCCCCATGCCGCGCGCGGCCCAACCCAAGTGGGTCTCCAGGATCTGACCCACGTTCATGCGCGATGGCACGCCCAGCGGGTTGAGGACGATATCCACAGCAGTGCCGTCCTCCAGATAGGGCATATCCTCAATGGGATTGATCTTGGAGATCACGCCCTTGTTGCCGTGACGACCAGCCATTTTGTCGCCAGGCTGCAGCTTGCGTTTGACGGCGATGTAAACCTTCACCATCTTCAGCACGCCCGGGGGCAGATCGTCGCCGCGTTCGAGCTTTTCGACCTTGGAGTCGAAACGCTTCTGCAGACGCTCGGCGGCCTTGTCGATGTGGCCGCGAATGGTCTCGATCTGCTGGGTGATGGCGTCATCTTCCAGGATCACGTCCCACAGATGGCTGGACGGGGTCTTGTCCAACCACGCCTGGGAGATCGCATCGCCAGCGGACAGGCCCGGCGCGCTACGCACAGGTTTGCCCACCAACAGGGCGCGAATGCGCTCGTCGGCGTCACGCTCAATGATGCGCCGCTCGGCGATCATATCCTTGCGCAACGAAGCGATCTCATCCTGATCGATCAATTTGGCGCGATCATCCTTCTCCAGACCACGACGGGAGAAGACGCGCACATCCACCACGGTGCCGGAGACGCCAGGCGGCAGACGCAGCGAGGTGTCGCGCACGTCGGAGGCCTTCTCGCCAAAGATGGCCCGCAGCAGTTTCTCTTCCGGAGTAAGCTGGGTTTCGCCCTTGGGGGTCACCTTACCCACCAGGATGTCGCCCGCCTTCACTTCCGCGCCCACATAGATGATGCCGGATTCGTCGAGGTTGCGCAGGGCGTCCTCGCCGACGTTGGGCATATCGCGGGTGATCTCTTCGGCGCCCAGTTTGGTGTCGCGCGCCATCACTTCGAACTCATCGATGTGAATCGAGGTGAAGACGTCTTCCGCCACCAGGCGCTCGGAGATGAGGATGGAGTCCTCGAAGTTGTATCCATTCCAGGGCATAAACGCGACCAGCACGTTGCGGCCCAGGGCCAGCTCGCCGATCTGGGTGGAGGGGCCGTCGGCGAGGATGTCGCCCGCCTTCACCGGATCGCCCTGCTTGACCAGCGGCACCTGGTTGATACAGGTGTTCTGGTTGGAGCGGGAGAACTTGGTCAGGTTGAAGATATCCACGCCCGGCTCGGTGGCGGCGGCGTCTTCCGCCGCCTTCACCACAATACGCCCGGCGTCGACTTCGTCGATGACGCCATCACGACGGGCGGTGATGGTCACCCCCGAGTCCTTGGCCACGGAGACTTCCATCCCGGTGCCCACCAACGGCGCGTCGGTTTTGATCAACGGCACCGCCTGGCGCTGCATGTTGGAGCCCATCAGAGCACGGTTGGCGTCGTCGTTCTCCAGGAACGGAATCAACGAGGCGGCCACGGAGACGATCTGCTTGGGCGAGACGTCCATGAAGTCCAGCTTCTCCGGCGCGGAGACAGTGAACTCCAGCTTGTGGCGGCACTGCACCAGTTCGCTGACAAAACCGCCCTCTTCATTCAACTCGGCGTTGGCCTGGGCGATGACATACCCCTCCTCCTCGATGGCGGAGAGATATTCGCTCTGATCGACGACCTTGCCGTCCTCCACTTTACGGTACGGGCTCTCAATGAAGCCGAACTCGTTGATGCGCGCATAGGTGGAGAGCGAGTTGATCAGACCGATGTTGGGACCTTCCGGGGTCTCAATGGGACAGATGCGGCCATAGTGAGTCGGGTGCACGTCGCGCACTTCGAAGCCCGCGCGCTCGCGTGTCATACCGCCGGGGCCCAGAGCCGAGAGACGCCGCTTGTGGGTGATCTCCGACAGCGGGTTGGTCTGGTCCATGAACTGCGAAAGCTGCGAGGAGCCGAAGAACTCACGAATCACCGCCGAGAACGGCTTGGAGTTCATGATGTCATGGGGCATCAACTGGTCGGCTTCAGAGGAGGACATGCGCTCGCGAATGGCGCGCTCCATACGCACCAGACCGATGCGCACCTGGTTCTCCAACAGCTCGCCGACGGAACGCACCCGGCGGTTGCCCAGGTGGTCGATATCGTCGATCTTGCCGTGACCATCCTTGAGTTTGAGCAGGATGTCCACCACGCCGAGAATGTCCTCCTTGCGCAGCACGCGCACGGTCAGGTCACAATCGACGTTCAGACGCTTGTTCATCTTCAAGCGCCCCACCGCCGACAGATCGTAGCGGTCGAGGTTGAAGAAGAGGTTGTTGAACAGGTTCTTGGCCGCATCCAGGGTGGGCGGCTCGCCCGGGCGCATCATGCGATAGATATCGATGAGGGCCTCTTCCTGATTGCGGTTCTTATCCACCGCCAGGGTGTTGCGCAGGTAGGGCCCGACGCTCACGCCATCGATGAACAGGGTCTCGATCTCATTGATCTGCTGCTCTTCGAACCACGCCAGCATATCCTCGGTGATCTCGGCGCCCGCCTCCACCACCACTTCGCCCTGACCATCCACCATATTCTTGGAGATGGAGCGGCCCAGAATCTCTTCAATGGGAATCTGCATCCAGTCGAGATTCAGCTCGCGCAATTTCTTCACCGCGCGGGCGGTGACCTTGCGCTTCGCTTTGACGATCTCTTCACCGGTGGTGGGATCGACAATGGCGTAGTTCAGACGCGCGCCCATCAGGGCTTCGGGATCCAGCTTCTTCTCCCACAGTAGACCATTCTTGCGGAAAGTCTCAGTGGCGTAGAAGGTGTTGAGGATCTCTTCCCCATCCATGCCCAGCGAGCGCAACAGCGTCGTCACCGGCAGTTTGCGGCGACGGTCGATGCGGGCGTAGACCAGATCCTTGGGGTCGAACTCAAAGTCGAGCCAGGAGCCGCGATAGGGAATCACGCGGGCCGAGAACAGCAGCTTGCCCGAACTATGGGTCTTGCCGCGATCATGGTCAAAGAAGACGCCCGGCGAGCGGTGCATCTGCGAGACGATAACGCGCTCGGTGCCATTGATGATGAAGGTGCCGGTATCGGTCATCAGGGGCATTTCGCCCAGATAGACGTCCTGCTCCTTCACTTCACGCACGGTCTTTGCGCCAGTGTCCTCATTCTCGTCCCACAGGGCCAGACGGAAGGTCACTTTCAGGGGCGCAGAGAAGGTCATGCCCCGTTGCAGACACTCATCCACATCGTACTTCGGCTCGCCCAAGGCGTAGTCGACGTAATCGATGCTCACGGCTCCGGCGTAGTCGTAAATCGGGAAGACGGACAGAAAAACGCCGTGCAGACCGGAGTCTTTCATCTCCGAGACGTCCTTGCCGGTTTGCAAAAACCGCTCAAAGGACTGCTTCTGTACGGCAATCAGGTTGGGAATGTCGATGATGGTCGGGATGCGGCCAAAGCTTTTGCGAAGGCGCTTCTTCTCCGTGAAACTCAGAGCCATCGGATCTCCTCTGTCGCCGGGATGGTGGAGTCGGCGGTGTCAAGGCGCGCGGACGAGGACCGCAACTACGGACCTCGCGAACGACATTCGCGGCGCCAACGGGGCGCGACAACGGTAATGACATAACAAATGCATGACGGGTTGGGGGCATGCATCGCCCCAACCCGTGACTTCAGCCCTACGCGAAATAGCGCAGGCGCATCGACAAATTGTCGTTGCGATTACTTCAGCTCGACTTTGGCGCCAGCCTTCTCGAGCTCTTCCTTCATCTTGTCGGCTTCGTCCTTGGACACGCCCTCTTTCACCGGCTTGGGAGCGCCTTCAACCAGATCCTTGGCTTCTTTCAGGCCCAGACCGGTGATGGCGCGAACCGCTTTGATGACCTGGATCTTCTGGGCGCCGGCGTCGGCCAGAACCACGTCGAATTCGGTCTTCTCTTCGGCGGCGGCGCCACCGGCGTCAGCGCCGGGAGCGGCGGCCACGGCCACAGCGGCGGGAGCGGCGGCGGAGACGCCGAATTTGTCTTCCAGCACTTTGACCAGCTCGGACAGTTCCAGCACGGTCATGTTTTCAATAGCGGAAACCAGCTCTTCTTGGGAGATGCCCATGTTCTAAACTCCTTGATGTTCGTTACGTGTGCGGCAAGCCGCGAAGCGTTTGTGTTTGGTGAAAGCAGACCCAGGCTTACGCCTCGGCGCCTTCCTTCTGCTGCCGAATCTGATCCAGAGCGCGGACGAAGCCGCTGGGGATCGCGTTGAGGACCGTCGCAAAGCCGCGGATCGGACCATTCATCACGCCCAGCAGTTGCGCCACGAGGACCTCTTTGGGCGGCAGTTTGGCCAGCCGTTCAATACCGGCCGGGTCAATCCGCTCACCATCGAGAACCCCGCCCAGGATCTCCAATTTCTTGTGATCCTTGGCGAACTCTGAAAACACTTTGGCCGGAGCAACCGGATCCGAGCAGGTGGCGATGCTGGTGGGGCCAACGAGGAACTCATTGAGATTCTCGATGCCCGCTTCGCTGGCGGCGCGACGAGCCAAGGTGTTCTTGACCACGCGCAACTCAGCGCCCGCATCGCGCATCTTCACGCGCAATTCGGTCATTTCGGCCACCGACAAGCCCCGGTAGTGGGCGACCAAGGCCACCGACGACTGGGAGAAGGTCTCTTTCACCTCCTCGATGACACTGCTCTTTTCAGCTTTATTCACGTACGCTACCTCCTTTTGGCGATAGGCGGAAATGCGTCCAATGCCAAAGGGAGCCTTCACAAGGAGTTGCTCTCAATCTTGGCGTCTCGGCAGGCGTTGGAGCCATTAAGGTCGGATCGCTTCCGACCACCTGCTGTCTTGGACGAGAAACCCATCTGCGCCAGCGAAGCTGAGGGACGCTGGCGGAAACGGGGTCAACACAAAATCGCTTACTCGGCGCCGATGGTGGTCAGATCCACCTTCACGCCAGGACCCATGGTGGAGCTGACGCAGCAGCGCTTCATATAGGTCCCTTTCACCGCGCTGGGCTTCATCTTGCGCAGCTGCTCAACCAGAGCGGTGACGTTCTCTTGCAGATCTTCCGCAGAGAACGAGGCCTTGCCCACGCCAGCGTGGACAATACCGTTCTTTTCGACGCGGAAGGCGACTTGACCGGCTTTGATGTCAGTCACAGCCTTGCTGACGTCAAAGGTCACGGTGCCCAACTTGGGGTTGGGCATCAAGCCACGGGGGCCCAGAACCTTACCCAGACGACCCACGATACCCATCACGTCAGGGGTGGCGACCACGCGGTCGAAGTCCATGAAGCCCTCTTGAATCTTCTCCATCAGGTCTTCAGCGCCGACGATATCGGCGCCAGCGGCTTCGGCTTCAGCGGCTTTTTCGCCTTTGGCGAACACCGCCACGCGCACCACTTTACCGGTGCCCTTGGGCAGGGAAACGGAACCGCGCACCATCTGGTCAGCGTGACGGGGATCCACGCCGAGATTAACCGCCAATTCGACGGTCTCGTCGAATTTGGCGGTGGCGCACTCCTTGACCAGAGCCACGGCTTCGCTCAGGGAGTAGTCTTTATTCCGGTCGATTTTTTCATTATTGGCGCGCAGGCGCTTACCAAGTTTGGCCATGTTCATCCCTCCCCTTAAACAACCGTGTAGCCCATGGAGCGGGCGGAACCGGCAATGATCTTCTTAGCCGCCTCAATGTCGTTGGCGTTCAGGTCGACCATTTTCGCCTTGGCGATCTCTTCGACCTGAGCCCAGGTCACTTTGGCGATGTCGGGGGATTTGCCCGGCTCGCTGGAGCCCTTGTCCTTCTTGGCCGCTTTCTTCAGGAAGTAGGAAGCAGGCGGGGTCTTCATCTCGAAGGAGAAGGTGCGGTCCGCATACACGGTGATAACCACCGGCACGGGGCTGTTAGGCTCCATCTGCTGGGTTTTCGCGTTGAAGGCCTTGCAGAATTCCATGATGTTCAGACCGTGCTGACCCAAAGCCGGACCCACAGGAGGGCTGGGTTTGGCGGCGCCGGCCGGAACCTGCAGCTTGATATACGCAGTGATTTTTTTTGCCATGATTGTCACTCATCGGCGGTGCAAACGGTCTCCCTCCCGCCGGAGGCATCCGCGAAACGTCATAACCGACGTTTCGCCCTGATGAACCGCGCGAAATATCAGCGCGGGAAAACACAAACCCGCTCTCAAACCAGGGCGGCTTAGAGCTTCTCCACCTGCACAAAATCCAACTCCACAGGAGTGGCGCGGCCAAAGATGGAGACAGAGACCTTCAAACGGGTCTTGTCTTCGTCCACCTCTTCCACCACGCCATTGAAGGAGACAAACGGGCCGTCGATGACGCGCACATTCTCGCCCACGGCGAAGGTGACCTTCGGCTTGGGCTTCTCCATCCCGTCTTCCACTTGGCGCAGAATCTTGTCCACTTCGCTGTCGGTCAGCGCTTGCGGACGGCCGCCGCCGCCAAGAAAACCGGTCACTTTGGGCACATCTTTGACCATGTGCCAGGTTTCGTCATTCATCTCCATCTTCACCAGCACATAGCCAGGGAAGAATTTCCGTTCAGAGGTCACCTTGGCGCCTTTGCGCAATTCGACGACCTCTTCGGAAGGCACCAGAATCTCATCAAACAGATCGGATTTACCCGCCAAACGCACCTTCTCTTCGAGGGTGCTTTTGACCTTTTTTTCAAAGCCGGAATAGGCGTGAATGACATACCACTTTTTGGCCATGAAACTCTCCTGGGGTCTTATTGGCCCGCGTCGTATTTCAGGCGCATTGCCGCGTGTCGTTAACCGATGACCAGTTGGACCAGGGAGGCCAAAATGGTGTCCACCAGCCACAGGAACAGAGACATCACCACAGTCATGCCAAACACCACGATGGTGGTTTGGGTGGTGTCTTTGCGGCTCGGCCAGACCACCTTTTTGATTTCGGACTGAACGTCCGTCAGGTAGGACTGGAACTGGGAAACGCGTTCCATCATAGCGAAAGCCTTATCCGCGCATTTACAAGGTGGTTCGGCGCACGCGCCGCGCTCCCTTGCGGAAGCGCGGCGGTGTGAAGGCGTATGGCAGGACAGGAGGGACTCGAACCCCCAACCGCCGGTTTTGGAGACCGATGCTCTACCAATTGAGCTACTGTCCTATCGGGGCTGCTTTACGCAAACCACGATTTCACTTGATTTTGCCTTCTTTGTGAACGGTGTGCTTGCCGCAGAACTTGCAGAACTTCTTCAGCGACATCTTTTCAGGATGGTTCCGCTTGTTCTTGTCGGTGGTGTAATTGCGACGCTTGCACTCTTCACAAGCCAAGCTGATGAGCTCGCGCATTTCAGACTCCAGACTACAGGGTGCGCGCCGTAGCACGCCCACAAATCGAAAAGTATTGAAAAACCAACGGCGCCCAGCATCTGCTGGACGCCCTTGGGATGGTGCTCAATCGTCGGTAAGCGGGCGTCGCTTACTCGATGACTTCAGCGACGACGCCAGCGCCGACGGTGCGGCCGCCTTCGCGGATGGCAAAGCGCAGACCCTGCTCCATGGCGATGGGGCCGATCAGTTCAACTTCCAACGTCACATTATCGCCGGGCATCACCATCTCGGTGCCCTCGGGCAGCTTCAGGGTGCCGGTGACGTCGGTGGTGCGGAAGTAGAACTGCGGACGGTAGTTGCTGAAGAACGGGGTGTGACGACCGCCCTCTTCCTTGTTCAGGATGTAGCACTCCGCCTTGAACTTGGTGTGCGGGGTGATCGAGCCCGGCTTCGCCAGAACCTGACCGCGCTGCACGTCTTCACGCTTGGTGCCGCGCAGCAGCACGCCCACGTTGTCGCCAGCCTGCCCCTGATCCAGCAGCTTGCGGAACATCTCAACGCCGGTGCAGGTGGTGGTCTGGGTGTCGCGCAGACCCACGATCTCAATGGATTCGCCAACCTTGATGATGCCGCGCTCAACACGACCGGTCACCACGGTGCCGCGGCCGGAGATGGTGAACACGTCTTCGATGGGCATCAGGAACGACTTGTCCAGCGGACGCTCAGGCTCAGGGATGTAGGCATCCACTTCCGCCATCAGCTTGTTGATCGCCTGGATGCCGATCTCGCTGTCTTCGCCTTCCAGGGCTTTCAGAGCCGAGCCCTGCACCACCGGAATGTCGTCGCCGGGGAATTCGTAATCGGAGAGGAGTTCACGAATCTCCATCTCCACCAGCTCCAGCAGCTCGGGGTCGTCGACCTGATCGACTTTGTTCATGAACACCACCAGGGCGGGCACGCCAACCTGACGCGCCAGCAGGATGTGCTCACGGGTCTGCGGCATGGGGCCGTCGGCCGCGCTCACCACCAGAATCGCGCCATCCATCTGCGCCGCGCCGGTGATCATGTTCTTGATGTAGTCCGCGTGACCCGGGCAGTCCACGTGGGCGTAGTGACGATTCTCAGTCTCATACTCCACGTGGGCGGTGGAGATGGTGATGCCGCGCTCACGCTCTTCCGGCGCGCCGTCAATCTCGTCATAGGCCTTGAATTCCGCGCGACCCGCATCCGCCATGGTCTTGGTGATGGCGGCGGTCAACGTGGTCTTACCATGGTCAACGTGGCCGATGGTGCCGACGTTTACGTGCGGTTTGTTGCGTTCAAACTTTTCCTTGGCCATGCCGTTCTCTCCAAGATCAGTTCATTCCAGCGCCAGGCGAAAACCCTATGCGCAGATCGTACGTGATTTAAAGAATGGAGCCCACGACCGGGATTGAACCGGTGACCTCTTCCTTACCAAGGAAGTGCTCTACCCCTGAGCTACGTGGGCGGAATACCAAAATCTATGACTGGGCGTTACCCCTGCCCCGCCAAAACTGGAGCGGGTGAGGGGAATCGAACCCCCGTGATCAGCTTGGAAGGCTGACGTTCTACCATTAAACTACACCCGCGTCACGGTTTCTGACGTCTGTGTGCTTAAATTTTCTTCCGCATGATTCTTAAAAATGGTGGAGGGGGAAGGATTCGAACCTTCGAAGGCTGAGCCGGCAGATTTACAGTCTGCTCCCTTTGACCACTCGGGAACCCCTCCACATTTTCAAGAGACGCAATTGATAAACCTATCGCGCTTTTAAGTCAACGGCATTTTTGCGAAGCCGTCATTTTTTTCCCAACTGTGAGTCATGCAATCTATTTTTTACACTTCTCCAAAATGCTCACGATCCCCTGCGCCAAAGAGCTGGAGGCGTTGACGTAGTTATGCCGCACATTGCCCTTGAAGCGCGCCGAGTCCCCCTCCTCCAGCACTTTGGCCTCGCCGGAGATCTCCAGCACCACTTCGCCCTTGAGAATATGCAGATACTCTTCACTGCCTGGCGGGTGCGGTCGGCCCTCATAGCGCGCTCCAGGTTGGAGGGTGAAGATCTGTTGCGAAAAGCGATGATCGTTGGGCGGAGAGATGGTCAACGCGCGATAGAGCCCATCTTGCGATTCGGTCCAGCGCATCTGCTCGCTATCCACCAATTGAATCCGCTCGTGATCCGTCACCACCAGCTCATCGATGGAGACGCCCAGCGCCTTGGCGATTTTATAGACCACCGCCAATGAGGGGTTGGCGTCATCCTTCTCCACCGTCGCCAAGGTGGCGCGGGGAATATTGGCTAGGTCAGCCAAATTTTGTTGAGTGAGTTTTCGCGACGCGCGAATTGCGCGAATTCGCGTGCCCGCAAGATTGTTGACCACACGAACCTCCCGTCAGCCCGAATGTTGCTACACAAACAAAAATGATGATATGTCACTTTTGTCGGACGTGTACAGGATTTGTTCTCATCCGCATTGCGCTTTATGCCGGGGCGTCCTGGACAAAGCCCTGGCGCAGTTGAATCGCTTCGGACAGATGCCCCACACTGACGTTGTCGGCTCCATCCAGGTCCGCCACCGTGCGCGCGACCCGGAGAATACGATGGAAGCCGCGCGCCGAAAAGCCCAATTTGCGGCTCGCCAGCGCCAACAGATCGCGCCCGGCACCATCCAGCGCCACAGACGCATCCAGTTGCGAGCCGCTCAGATGCGCATTGAGAATTGCGCCGCCTTGGCGCGCCTGTTGTCGAACCCGCGCAGCGGTGACGCGAGCGCGCACCGTTGCGCTGGGTTCGCCGCTGGGCAGTCCCGCCAAGGTCTCGAACGGCACTGCAGGGGCTTGAACGTGAAGATCGATGCGATCCAGCAGCGGGCCGGAGAGTTTACTGCGATAGCGTTCCACCTGTGGCGCGGAGCAGACGCACGCCTTCTGGCCATCTCCCAGATAACCGCATGGACAGGGGTTGCAGGCCGCCACCAACTGAAAGCGAGCGGGGAAGCGCACCGAACGCGCCGCGCGGGAGACGGTGACGTCGCCGGACTCCAACGGCTCGCGCAACACCTCCAAGGCGTTGCGATTGAACTCCGGGATCTCGTCCAGAAACAGCACTCCACGGTGGGCCAGACTCACTTCGCCAGGCTTGGGCACGCCGCCCCCGCCGACAAGCGCCACCTGCGAAGCGGTATGGTGCGGCGAACGAAACGGCCGCGCGCGAACCAGAGGGCGCTCGCGAGTCAAGCGTCCGGCGACCGAGTAGACGGCGGTGACATCCAGCGACTCCTCAATAGAGAGCGCTGGCAAGATACCGGGCAGACAGCGCGCCAGCAGGGTTTTCCCCGAGCCTGGCGGCCCGGTCATGATCAGATTATGGCCGCCCGCCGCACAGATCTCCAAGGCGCGTTTGGCGCTCTCCTGGCCTTTGACCTCGATGAGGTCCACCACCCCCTCTTGTTGCGTGGGGTCCAGATCCAGATCGATGGGCGGATGCGGCGTCAGCGTGTCATCGCCGCGCAGATGCGCCACCACCTCCATCAGCGTTTGTGCGCCGATGGCGCGCACGCCCTCGGCCAACGCGCTCTCCGGCGCATTGCTGGCGGGGATGATCACCTCTTCACAGCCCAACTCCCGCGCCAGCAACGCCGCTGGCAGACAGCCATTGGCTGGCTTGACGCGCCCATCCAGGGCCAACTCGCCGACGATGATGCGCCCACTCAGGGCCGGCATGGGGATGACGTCCATGGCCGCCAAGAGTCCCAGCGCCATGGGCAGATCGTAGCCGCTGCCCACTTTGGGCAGATCCGCCGGGGCCAGATTGATGGTCACGCGTTTGGCGGGCACTTGAAAGCCGGAGTTGGCCAGAGCGGCGCGCACCCGATCCTTGGCCTCGCGCACGGCGGTCTCCGGCATGCCGACGATGCTCAAAGTCGGCAGACCGCTGGCCAGATCGACTTCGACCTCCACTGCTCTGGCCCGCACCCCCTCCAGGGCGATGGTGTTGACCCGCGCCAGCATCCGCTCACCCCCCCAAGGCGCCGCGGGCGGGAACCGCCCAGCTTTTGCTCACCAGAAGATAGCGCGCCATGGTCACGCGAAAGCGCCCCAACAGGTCGCTCACCAGCCGGTCATTCTCTTCAATCTTTTTCTGCATCGCCGGATCGGGAATATGGATGGCGCCATTCTCCAGGAAACCATATTCGCCAAAGTGGTCGATCAACCACCCCAACTGCTGGGCGCGTTGACGCTGCATCTCGGCGCGAATATCCAGCAAATCGCCGACGGTATCGTAGAGCGGCTCCCGCGCGATGGCGAAGCGCTCGGTCAACTCTTTGGCCTCGGCCTCGCTGCCAGTAACCTGCTGCGCCTGCTCGCGGAACAGGGTCAACTCCTCATCGCGCCACGGGCCGCGCACCAGCTTGGCGTTCTGCTCGGCGCGCGCCGCAGTGTCTTGCACCACATCGCGGTAGCGCTTCAGCGCATCGCTATCGGAGCCGCGCAACGGCGGCGGTGCCTGCAACTCCTTAGGCTCCAGAGCCGCCATCAGGGCATCAACCCGTTGGGGAAAGGCGTCCAGATAGGGCCGAATGCCGCTTACGGTCTGACGATCCGCATCATTGAGCACATAGTAGCGCGGCGTCCCCGCGGCCGTCGCCACCTGGTCGGGCTTGAAAAACGCCTCTTCCATATTCAGGAAGAAGAACCACGCCCAACCGAAGGTGAGCGCCAGCGGCAGGAACAGGCGTGGGTTCTTGCCCCATCGCGCCAACCCCAACGCCACGATAGCGCCGATGGCGGTCCACTTGAAATAGTCCAGAAACAGGTGCGGCAAACCGTCCCACGAGCCGGCATAGATGCGCTCGATAAAGACGTTGAAGGTGATCAGCGTGGCGCTGACGATGAAGGCCATGTAGAGCTTGGGCTTCATGTCGCGCAGTATGCGGGGCGTTTCGGCCATGATGCATCCCGTATTGACGTGGCGGTGGGAAAGGATCAAACCATAAAGGAAACGCCCGCCCGGCGCAAAGCCGCTCACGCGCCCGCCCACAGGATTCCGCCCATGGAAACCGCACTGCTGATCCTCATCACGTTTCTGGCCGCTGGCGTCATCAAGGGCGCCACCGGCATGGGGTTGCCGATTTTCTCGTTGGCGATTCTGGCGCTGCGCATGCCCATGGAGAGCGCCATGGCCATCATCGCCCTCCCCTCGCTGGTGACCAATCTGTGGCAGGCGCTGGCGGGCGGCTATCTGCGCACACTATTACGCAAACTTTGGCCTTTCCTGACGCTGGCGATGATCATGACCTGGCTGGCTATCGCCGCGCGCGGGGCCATCGACAGCGCCCTACTGCTGCGCCTGTTAGGCGTTCTTCTGTGCGTGCATGCGCTGATCACCCTCACCGCGCCCCACTGGCGCGTGGCCGAACGCTACATCCCCTGGTTGAATCCGCTGATGGGCGCGCTCACCGGCGCCGCCACCGGGCTGGCCGGAGCGGCGATCTTCCCCAGCGCGCCCTACCTGCAAGCGATGGGGTTGGGCAAGGAGGCGTTCGTGCAAGCGTTGGCGCTGCTGTTCGGACTGCTGGCCATCGTCATGGGTGCGGCGCTCACCGCCCACAACTATATGGGGCGGGAGTTGGCGATTCTCTCCGTGTGGGCAGTGCCGCCTGCGTTGATCGGCTTGGCGCTGGGCGGGAAGATTCGCGCGCGCCTGTCGGAACAGCGATTCCGGCAGGCGGTGTTGGGCATGCTGCTGATTCTGGGCGCCAACTTGCTGCTCAGAAGCGCCTAGAGGCTTGCCTCCCCTCACCTAGTTCACCTGCTGACAATAGGGAAATCTCTCCTCAGGCATGGGATTTGGCGGCGCTTTCATCTCCTCCGGCGGCACGGTGGTTTTGGAGTACTGCGCCAGCAGATAGACGATGTATGGATTGCGGAAAAGACGCGCCATAGCAAGGGCCGTTGCATCGCCAAATTTTACCCGAGTCACCCCTTCTATAGACTGACAAAAGGGATCCCGAACCCACTTGTGCATAACGGCCCAATACAGAGGGTCTTCAAGCTGCTGCTGATCCGGGTTTGCTCCATGCGCCAGCAACAGCCGCGTCATCTCAACCTGATGCGTAAAAATTGCAGCATACAGAGGCGTTATTTTCACTCTGCTTGTGGAGCGTTGCCCTGCGCTGACTTCGTTAGGATCCGCACCGTGAGCCAGCAACATTTCTGCAATAGGAAGATTCCCAGACACAACCGCCAAAATCAGAGGGGGGAGAAACCCATGACCACGCTCGGCAGGAAGGTCTGTACGCGCTCCATAGCGGAGCAAAGTCTCGACGACCAATTGATGCCCGGATCGCACGGCTCTTTTTAAAGGGGTTTGAGGATTCTCCAGGTCCCGGCTTGGGGTATTTGGATTGGCGCCAGTTTCTAATAACGCTTTCACAATTTCAACGTGACCTGCCTGCGATGCCCAGTCCAAAGCGGTCACGCCGCGCGAAGAGAGGGTGCTCACTTTGGCGCCATTGGCGAGCAACAGCTTAACCATCGTCAACTGATCTCTTTGCGCAGCCCACATCAGAGGCGTTTTGCCAAAGGGGTCTTCGGATTCCAAACCCGCGCCCTGCGCCAAAAAATTCCTCACGGCCTGCTCATGACCAAAACGCACGGCATGATGCAAACTGCCCTTCTCCCAGGCCGCTCCTGTTGTTTCGGTTCAGATGGAAAATGACAAACCAATCGTTCATAATGTAGAGATATTGAGCGGAGGTTTGTATGGAACGGAAGAAGCGGAGATTTACGGCTGAGCAGAAGGTAGGCTATGTGCGCCGTCACCTGGTCGAGAAGGTGGTTCTCTCGGATCTGTGCGACGAGGCGGGCATTCAGCCCAGCCAGTACTATCGCTGGCAAAAGGCTTTGTTTGAGAACGGCGAAGCGGCCTTGTCTGACAAACGCGGCCAAAAGGCTTGTGACCGACAGATTGCCGAACTAGAAGCGAAGTTGGCAACCAAAAATGAAGTTATGTCCGAGCTTCTTGAGGCGCATGTTGCGCTAAAAAAAAGTCTTGGGGTGAGCTGAACGGCTGCTGGGTGGAGCCGGACATACGGGATTCGGTGGTGGATTTCGTGGCGTTTTGGTCAGACAAGAGCGAAATCGACACGAGCCGAATTATCAACTGGATAGGCGTGCAAAGGGGCAAGTTCTATTCATGGCGCAAGCGCTATGGAATGGTTAACGACCACAATGGCCGTATTCCCCGAGATTTTTGGCTGGACGATTGGGAAAGGGAAGCGATTGTCGCCTTTTTCCATGAACATCCGTCAGAGGGCTATCGGCGCCTGACCTACATGATGCTGGATGCAGGCGTGGTGGCGGTCAGCCCCTCTTCAGTGCTGCGTGTGCTCAGAACTGCCGGGCTGATGCGTCGTTGGAGCCCACCGCCCTCGCAGAAGGGCACAGGGTTCAAACAGCCTTCGGAACCGCATAAACACTGGCATGTGGACATCTCCTATCTGAATATCCAGGGGACGTTCTACTATCTGTGCAGTGTCCTGGATGGATGTAGCAGGTTTATCCTCCACTGGGAGATTCGTGAGTCGATGAAGGAAGATGAGGTTGAAGTGGTCCTGCTCCGAGCTCAGGAGGCCTATCCGGAAGCTAAGCCGCGGCTGATCTCAGACAATGGGCCGCAGTTCGTTGCCAACGATTTTAAGGCGTTCATCCGGGAATCCGGCATGACGCATGTGAGGACTTCGCCTTACTATCCGCAGAGCAACGGAAAGCTGGAGCGTTTTCACGGTAGTTTGAAGCGTGAGTGCATTCGGCCTCAGACGCCATTATCGCTGGAAGATGCCCAACGGGTTGTGGGAAAGTACGTCGAGCATTACAACACCCGGCGGCTCCATAGCGCCATCGACTACGTCACCCCACAGGATCGCCTGGAAGGGCGGCATGTGCAGATCCTGGCCGAACGAGATGAAAAGCTTGAGGCGGCCAGAGAACGGCGTCGGACGACGCACCAAAAGCAGTCTTTTCAGCCATCCCAAAAAATGGCTGAAAAGGCGAACAGCTAACTGATATTTTGGTTTAGACGGTTGTCATGTTTCCGCTGAACCAGCACACTGTGGCCTTGACGTTGAATCGTGTCTCATCATATTCAACATCGCCAATGCGATGCCTTTTATACTCAGAGCGTATGCGCTCTATTCGCTCCCGATCCAGTTCGGTTATGACATGGCAAATATCTTGATACGGGTAATCGGGCAAAGAGACCACCGCAGCATTATATCGATTAGCAAATGCGTCCAAAGCGTCGTGATATTCTCCTATCGCCCCGCCGAAAACCACGCATCCTCTTGACTCTCTCAGCGCCACCAACCCTGTTCTGCGAGCGTGTTCATTACAGATCACATTCCCTATCCCACCGCTATTGGAGTAGCCTCGCCCAATGGAATAGAGACCATACTCCCCCCTCTTCCCAGCCAATACCGCTAACGATTGCGCATCCATCTCTCTCAAGCTCTGCACAGCCTCACTGAGCGGGATTCTGGAAATCGAATCCATCGCTTGTTGCAAAACCGGCAAGCGCGAAGCGTTCTCAACTTTCTCATCAGCTTGAAGAGGACAAGAAACAATTAATATGAATAAGTATTGTAATACAAAGAGTCACAGAGATGACCTCATCTACGCATCCATATGCTGGTCAGTTAAAAATGAATAAAAATTTCGACGGTGAACATGGGAGCTCGAGGGCTGCGCCCTCGAGCTCCCAACAGCCAAACCGTGGGCTCCGCCCACACCCGCTTAAGGGGCGAAGCCCCTTAAGAATCCCGCCTCCGGCTGGCCGGAGGCCAATAGTCAGCGCCAGCGCGCGCTTGGTCACGCACACATTTTCACTTTTTTACTTCACCTGATACACCAGCACCCGCTCTTCGAGCATGTCCTTCATGGCGTACTTCACCCCCTCACGGCCCAACCCGGAATCCTTCACGCCGCCATAGGGCATGTTGTCCACACGGAAGCTGGGCACGTCATTATGAATCACCCCGCCCACCTCCAGCACATCCAACGCCCGCATCACCGTGTTGAAATCCTGGGTGAACACGCCGCACTGCAAACCGAATTTGGAGTCGTTGACCATCTGGAACGCCTCCTCCATGGAGGCCACCGGGGTCAAGGTCACCACCGGGCCGAACGCCTCTTCGGTGTTGACGCGACAGGAGGGATCCACCTCTTCGAGAATGGTGGCGGTCATATTGTTGCCCTGCCCGCCACGGGCCACGGTGTTGCCGGAGACCAACTCCGCGCCCTGCTCCAGCGCCTCTTTGACCCACGTTTGCAGCCGTTCGCGGTTGGCGCTGTCGATGATGGGCCCCAGCGTGGTGTTCTCATCCAGCGGATCGCCGGATTTGAGCGCCTCGGCGGCCTTCTTGAAACGGGCGCGGAACTCGCCCATCACATCCTGATGCACGAAGATGCGCTGCACCGAGATGCACACCTGGCCACACTGATAGAACGCCCCCAACACCGCGCGGGAGATCAGCCAATCCCAATCGGTAACGCTGTTGTCGATGATCAATCCGGCGTTGCCGCCCAGCTCCAGAACCACTTTTTTGGTGCCGGCGGAGGCTTTCATCTTCCAACCCACCTCCGGCGAGCCGGTGAAGGAGAGCAGCTTGATGCGCTCATCCTCCACCAACATCTGACCCGCCGCACGGTTGCACGGCAGCACCGAGAACGCCCCCTTGGGCCAGCCGGATTTCTCAATCAGTTCGGCCATCATCAGCGCCGTAACCGGAGTCATGGAGGCGGGCTTGAGCACCACTGGACAGCCCACAGCCATGGCCGGGGCGATCTTATGGGCGGCCAGATTCATGGGGAAGTTGAACGGCGCAATGGCGGAGACCACCCCCACCGGGTAGTGACGCACGATGCAGCGCCGACCGGCGCCCATGGCGTTGATTCCCAGGTCGTAGGCTTCGCCATACACACGGGTGGCCTCGCCTACGGCGACATCGAAGGTGGCGGCGGTGCGCGCCACTTCCAGACGGGATTCGGCCAGGGTTTTGCCGTTCTCCTGACTCAGCGCTACGGCGAACTCTTCGGCGCGTTTGCGCAACCCGTCACGCACGTAAGACAGGGCCTCGGCGCGTTGATAGGGCTCCATGCGCCGCGTCTCTTCCAGCGAGGCGACAGCGGCGTCCAGGGCGCGATCGATCTCATTGGGGCCGCACTGGGCCACCTGCTCGACCACGGAACCGTCGTATGGGTTGTGCACGTCCAGGGTTTTGCCGGTATCGATCCACTCTCCGGCCAGGTAGGCTTTCCTCATGGTTCGCTCCTTACATCGCGTTCATCCGACGCGCGAACCTCTTCGGGATGAGGTCACGCACGCCAGATCAAGCCAGCACAATTCTGGACAGGTGGCAAAGTCGGACATTTATGGCCGGCTTTGCCGGGGTCTGGGGGCCGCTGCCCCCAGCGGGTCGAGGGCGGCGCCCTCGTGGGTCCAGGGCAACGCCCTGGCCGGGTTTGGGCCGGAGGCCCAATATCTTTTCTCTTCCACAATGACCAGGAAGATTGCGCAACCTCACTCCTCGTCGCCCACCTGCTCTTTGAGCGCCGCCTCCAACTGGGACACGCGCTTCTCCATCGCATCCAATTGCATGCGGGCGTTGCCGAGCATGCGCTGGGCGACGTCGAATTCATCCCGGGTCACCAGGTCGAAGTGTTCGATCCCTTCGCGCACCACTTCGCGCACTTTGCGGATCGCCTCTTCACGGGTCTGCCCGGCCATTTCCGCCACCCCCAGCAGATTCTGGGTGATGCGGTCGATGATGTTGTTGTCCAGTTGCATGGATGCTCTCCGTGATGGTCGACCTGCGCGCACGCTGCGCGCGGGGGATATAAAACGCAAAAGCCAGTCAGGCGGTGGCCGGACTGGCTTGAACGCACGTGTTCAGTACGCGGTCTCGGCCCTGCGATTGTACGCGGTCAAGCCAAGCGATTCAAATGTGTGCGATTCCCAGGCCGCGCCGCGCGGCCCGGACTCAGGCGAGTTGTTCCGCCTGCAGCATGGCCGCATCGACGAAATCGAGCCCGGCGCGACCCAGGAAGTAGCCGTTGCAGAACGCCTGCCCGCCGTTGAGTTCGGTCAACCGCGCCAAAGCCTCGGCGCCGCCCAGCTTGCCATCCAGGCGATCGCGCCACACCTGCGCCACCTCGCCCATATGCTGACTCTGAGGCGACAGGCGCACGATATCAATGCCGCCATCGGCCAGTTGATCAGCCTGTTCAATGACATTGAACAGGCGGTCGGACATGGTCTGAATGCCGTTGATGGTGAGGAAGGGCTTGGCCTCCTGGGTGCGCATCACCATGCCGTCAGGATACTCGCCGCACTTGTACTGACAGTTGCTCTTGGGCAGGTTGAACGCCCGCGAGGTGTAGCAACGCGCCGAAAAGGTGAGCGGCAACTTGCCATAGGCGAACAGTTCACACTCCGGCTTCTGCGTCGCCCCGGAGATGATGCCGCGCACGTCGTCAAAACAGAGCTCCACCGGGAACACCACCCGCTGCGAGCCTACTGAGGCGATAAAATCCATCGTCTCTGGATTGTAGGTGGTCACATGGGGCCCGGCCACGCTGGGGGCGCCATCCAGCACCGAGTAGGCGGCCATATCGTTGGCTTCCACCTTGAGACCCAGATCGGCGGCGATGGCGACGATGCGGCGCATATCGTCCAGCTCCGCCTCGCTCATCACCAGCCCCATGGTGGAGAAGACGATCTCCTTGCCCGAGGCTTTCAGCTCTTCGGCCAACTTGCCCATCTCGTCGGGGCTGAGATTGAAGCGTTTGGAGCAGACCACCTCGCCGATATAGAGGATGTCGGCGGGGGTGTCGAACGCCATGCGCTTGTAGAAATCCTGGAACCCCTTTTTGCCCCAGTCAAACAGAACCGGTCCGATGGAGAGACGCATTACGACCACTGCTCCTGATAAACGCCCAACGTGTGGGTCTTGCCTTCCGAGGTTTGATTCAAGGTGCGCAGCCACGCCCCTTTGGCGCGGAAGCGCTCGGGGTTGGCGTAGTAGGCGTCCACCGCCTGACGCATGGTTTTGGTCACCGTGGCCACATAGGATTTGGTGCGCTGGCGCCCTTCGATCTTGAGGCTGCAGGCGCCCGCTTCGATCACCTCCGGCAGCATCTCCATGATGTTCAGGGAGCTGGGCTCCTCCATCACATGGTAGACGTGATCGTTGGCCTCAAAGCGCCCTTTGCAGATGGTGGGATAAGCCGCCTCTTCGCCCTCGTCGTACTCGGCGATGAGCACTTCGTTCAAGCGGGTCTGCAGCTTCGGCCCCTGGTTTTCAAATTTGACGTGGCGCGCCGGCGAGCAGACCCCCTCGATATTGGGCGAAGCGCCAGTCACATAGGAGGAGAGATAGCAGCGCCCTTCGGCCATCACGCACAGACCGCCATAGGCGAACACCTCCAGCTCCACGTCGGTGTGCTCCTTGAGGTGTTTGATCTCCGGCACGGTGAGTACGCGGGGTAGCACCACACGGGTGATGTTGAAGTGCTTCTTGTAGAAATTGATCGCCTCGTAGTTGCTGGCCGAGGCCTGCACCGAGAGGTGCAGATGCAGATCGGGGTAGCGGTCGGCGGCGTATTTGAGCAGCGCCAGATTGGCCATAATGATGGCGTCGGCGCCCAGCTCATGGGCCAGATCCACGGTGCGATACCACTCGCTCGGGTCGTTGACCTGCGGGTAGGTGTTGAGCACCACATTGACCTTGGCGCCGCGCTTGTGCGCGTACTCAATGCCCTGCGCGGCCTCTTCGTCGCTGAAGTTCAGCCCTTCGAAGTTGCGTGCGTTGGTGGCGTTGCGAAAGCCCAGATAGACCGCATCGGCGCCGTTGTCCACCGCTGCGCGCAGCGAGGGCAGATTGCCGGCCGGCGCGAGAACCTCCACTTTTTTCATGGGTCGCGTCATCCGTCGGTAGGAGAGAGTGTCAGCGGGTTTGATGGTTGGAGCGCAACGCGGATAAAAGGTTCAACGGCGCAGCAAAGGGATCAAACCGAGCCCTCTTTGGTACCCCATATCGCCGGTTGGGTCAATTGCCGCCAATGCGGATCATTCGCCCCAGCGATCCACCAGTTGGTGCTCCACCCCCAACCGGTCGAGAATGCGAGCCACCACAAAGTCCACCATCTCCTCCACTTGCGCCGGTTTGTTGTAGAAGCCGGGCATGGCCGGGAGAATGGTGACGCCCATCTGCGCCAGTTTGAGCATGTTCTCCAGGTGGATCTGCGACAACGGGGTTTCCCGCGGCACCACAATCAAAGGGCGCTGCTCCTTGATGGCGACGTCGGCGGCGCGTTCGATGAGGTTATCGGCCAAGCCATGGGCGATGGCCGCCAGGGTGCCCATGGAGCAGGGGCAGACCACCATGGGGCGTTTGACCGACGAACCGGAGGCCATGGGGGCCATCCAATCCATGCGCGAGTAGTGGCGCAGATTGTCGTCGTCGCTGAAGTACTCCTCGATGGTGCGGCGCAACTCGGGATCCTCCTCGCGCCACTCCAGACCGCACTCCTGCTCCAGCACGCTCTCGGCGGCCAGAGTGAAGGTGAGGTCCACCCGTCGACCGGCTTCCAGCAGACACTCCACCAATCGCAGGCCATAGACGGAGCCGGAAGCGCCGGTCATGGCCACGGTGATGGGGGGGAGATTGCGTTCTGCGCGTCGAGACAACATGATACCATCCTTACACATGAGCGCGCGCCAGCCGGGAAAAGGCCAATCGCGCGCAATCAAGCAGTGGGTAGTGGGGATCGGGTACGCATTCTGTTTACGCTGATCAGGAAAAAAGGGAAGCGCCATGTCTGTTTACACCCTGGTGAAGAGCGCCGATCTGAACGAGTGGCTGCCGCGTTTCGCCATCGGCGCGATGCGTCAGCTGCAGGGGATCACCGAGGGGCTGACCAATAGCAACTATCGCCTGTCGACAGAACGGGGCGACTACATCCTCACCCTGATTGAGACCGCTGAAGAGGATGAAGAGTTGCGCTATCTGGTGGCGCTAATGAGCCACTTGGCGCTGCGCGGCCTGCCTTGTCCCCTGCCGATTTGCGATATCGACGGCGAGGCGATCCACCGCTTGGCGCAGCGCCCCACCCTGCTGGTCACCTGCCTGCCCGGTCGTTCGCATGAGACCCCCAACGCGGCGCAGGCGGCGCAGATCGGCGGCTGGCTGGCGCAGATGCATCGCTGCGCCGAGAGCTTTCGCCAGCAGCGCAACAATCCCCATGGCCCCAACCGCTGGGGCGGCATGCTGGCGCGCATGACCCCGCGTCTGCAACAGGAGGATCCCGACCTGCTGATGCTGTTGCGTTCCGCGCTGGAGAGCGCGCAGCAAGAGCTGTTCGCCGTGGACGCCCCGCGCGGCTGCTGCCACGCCGACCTGTTCCCCGACAACGCGCTGTTCGACGGCGAACGTCTGGTCGGCGTAATCGACTTTCACTACGCCTGCGACGAGCGCTTTGTCTACGACCTGGCCATAGCGCTCAACGCCTGGTGCTTCGATGAGGTGGGAACCCCGGACGCCAAACGGCTGGCGCGCATGGTGGCCAGCTATCAGGCCACCCGCCCCCTGCCGCCGGTGGAGCGGCGCCTGCTGCGCCCGGCGCTTCAGGCGGCGGCGCTACGCTTCGCCCTCTCGCGCCTGCACGACGAGATGTTCCCGCGCACGGGGCATCAGGTCACCGTCAAGCCGCCGGAGACCTACATCCGCATCCTGCGCTATCACCGTGAGCACGATATCGCCCACCCGTTGGATTAATGCTGGCAGCGGGGGCAGTAGAAGCTGTTGCGCTGACCGATGACGCGGCTGCGGATGGGGGTTTCGCACACCGGGCAGGCGGCGCCGTCGCGCCCATAGACGTTGAGCTTCTGCACGAAATAGCCGGGCTTGCCGTCGGTTTGCAGAAAGTCCCGCAACGTGGTGCCGCCCTGCTCAATGGCTTCCGCCAGCACCTGCTTGATGGCGGCGACCAGACGGTCACAGGCGGCGCGACTCACCCGCCCGGCGGCGCGATGGGGCAGAATGCGGGCGCGGAACAGCGCCTCGGAGGCGTAGATATTCCCCACCCCCACCACATTCTCCTGCGCCATGATCAGATTCTTGATGGGGGATTTACGTCCAGCGCAGCGCGCGTGCAGATAGGCCCCGGTGAAGACGTCATCCAGCGGCTCCGGCCCCAGCGCCGCCAATAGCGCATGGGCGTGAGGATCGTCCCCGGCGGCGACCCACAGCAGCGCGCCAAACCGACGCGGATCGTTCAGACGCACAGCGCGCCCCGAATCCAGCACAATGTCCACATGATCATGGGCGGCGGGCGGCTCGGCGGGATCGATAATGCGCAGGGAGCCGGACATGCCCAGATGCAGAATCATGCAGCCGGACTCCAGCCGCCACAGCAGATATTTGGCGCGGCGGGTCAGATCCACCGTGGCGCGCCCCACCGCTTCACCCTCTAGCGCCGCAACGGGAATCGGCCAACGCAATTGCGGCTGTCGCACGATTATCGACGTCACCCGCCGCCCGCTCACATGGGGGTCAAGCCCGCGGCGGGTGGTTTCGACTTCCGGCAGCTCCGGCATCGGCGTCAGGGTCAGGCGGAGGGGTTCCAGGGCCCGCGCTTGGGCTCGGGAAACACAAAAAACCGGCGGCCCAGGAAGTTCAGCACCAAACCGATCCCCGTGGCCCACAACTTGGCGGCCATGGCCCCGGCGCCGGCCATGAGCAACCCTTGAGTGACCCCCGCATCCACCAGCGCCACCCCGCACACCACCGCCAGATAGATGGCCAGCTCCGTGCCGGTGCTCCACTTGGCGTTCTTCTGGAACAGCACCCACACGCACAGGCGATAGTTCACCGCCGCCGCCGAGAAGAAGGCGATGGGCGCGGCCAACAGCGCCTCCACATTGAAGCCCTGATAGAGCAGCAGGAACAGCAGCAGATTGAAGATCGCCGCCGTGCCGCCGATGAACAGATAGACCAGAAACTGCATGAAGATGGGCGCATTGTGCGCGTTGTAGCGCATGATGCAGTAGAGCGCGCGGAAGCCGTCGCGCATACCGATCTTCTTGCCCTCTTCGTAGGTGCGCCCATTGTAGGAGATGCCCATCTCATGCACCCGCAGTCGGCGCTGGGCCACTTTGGCCACCACCTCCGGCTCAAATCCGAAGCGGTCCTCCTCGATATCGATGGACTGGATCACCTCCCGCTTGAACACCTTGTAGCAGGTCTCCATGTCGGTCAGGTAGAGATCGGTGAACATGTTGGAGAGCAGGGTCAGCAGCTTGTTGCCCATGGTGTGCCAGAAGTAGAGCACCCGATGCTGACCGCCGGAGAGGTAGCGCGAGCCCAGCACCACGTCCGCATCGCCCTCACGCAAGGGACCGAGCAGTCGCAGCAGATCGCGCGGATCATACTCCAAGTCGGCGTCCTGCACCGCCACGTAGTCGCCAGTGGCCTGTTGAAAGCCAGTGCGCAGGGCCGCACCCTTACCCTGATTGACCTCATGATTGAACACGCGAATGCGCGCATCCTTGGCGGCCAGTTGGTGGGCGATCTCAAGACTGCGATCCTTGGAGGCGTCATTGACGATCACCAACTCCAACGCGGTGTCCTCATTGGCGATGGCCAACACCCGATCCACGCAGCGGGCCAGCGTCGCCTCTTCGTTGTAGCAGGGGATCACAATGCTCAGGGTCGATTTGTCCGACATGCGGAGCCTCATAAAGAGTCAGTTTCATCGTCGCCAGACCATCCATTGGTTCCGGCTTTGGGGGGGCGCGTTCAGCTCTCGGCGCGACTGCGTCGCCACGCCATCATAATCAACAATGCCGCCAACGCAACCAACAGGGATGCCGAGAGCGTGGTTAATGCAATGATCACGGTGGGTTTGTAGACCAGATTGGCCTGGGTCGTCCCGGCGGGAACCTGGATGCCGAGCAGACCGCCATAGACGGGTTGCGTCGCCAATGGCGAGCCGGTTTGATCCACCACGCGCCAGCCGTCGCGGGCGGGGGTCGCCACCACCAACTGACGCGGAGCCTCGGCGGCGGCAAAACGCAAACGGTATTGCGACGGGTTGAATTCCGACGTCACCGGGGCCGCCTGACGATGCCTCATCGCCTGCGTATAGTTGCGACACATCAATCGGTCATGGGCGCATCCGGGCTTCACCGGCAACGGCTGATCCCACTGCGCATCGTCGCTGAAAAACGCCAACTGCGTCGCTGTATTGCGGTAGATCGCCACCACACGGTCGGCCACCGTCACCCGGTCGAGCAGAGTCAACGTCGGCGCCACTGGCGCGCCGTCCAACGCCGCCAGCACGTCGATGGCGTAAAACGCCAATAGGTCGGCGTCCTGCGCCTCCCCCTCATCGAAACCGATAGTCCCATACGGAAAGCTGGGCGACGCGTCGAACAGGGAGAGGCTTCCCCCTTTCAAGGACCCCGTGGCCAGCGCGCGCTGGCGCTCGGGAAAACTGATGGTCATGAGGGAGGATTGCGCCAAAATATCCTGATTGCCGCGCAGCCACGCCTCCAGTTCGCCATCCAAGGCGATGCGCATGCCGGGTCGCTCCGCCGTGGCGCGCCACAACGCCGCATCCAACGTCGAATCCCGCTCCAACTCCCGCAGCGTGACCACATCTTCAGCGCCCCGGCTGAGGGCCCACGGCGTGGGCAGAAACGCTGCCGCCAACGCCGCCAGTTGCAGACCGATGATGACGCGAACCCAGCGCTCGCTCAGGGTTCCGCGCGCCGCCCAATGGTGCAGCAGAGCGCCGCCGGCCAAACAGCCAAACAGCACCGCCAGATCGCGGCTGTGCAGCGGCGAGGAGACCACCACGCCATCGGACGGGGTGAAAATCGCCACACAGGCCGCCAGAAACAGCCACGCGAAACGTTGAGCATGAGGTGCGCCGCGCCAAACCAACGCCGTCATCGCCAGCAGCGCCAGCGGCGCGCCGAAGAAGATCAAGCGATAGCGCTGATCAAATTGGAAGAAGATGAAGCCATCGGGATGCAGATGGATATTGAGCAGAAAACGCACAACGGTGAGAATCTGGTGCAGCCCCAACGGCAGCGGATCCTTCACGCTGCGCGCCACTACGTCGCCGTATTGGTCGAAAATGGCGTATTCGCTCAGCAGCGCCCACACATGGGCCGCGCCGATGAGCGCGCCCAGCACTGCGGCGACCACCAGCCAGCGGTAGGTTTGTCCATTGCGCCCGCTCACCGCCACAGCGTAGAGCAGGAAACCCACGGTGAATTGCGGGATGACCCCGAAATGGCCGTTGAGGACGAACAGTCCCGACGCCGCGCCCAGAAACAGGGTCCAGAACAGCCGGTTTCGCTGTGTTTGCGCCCCCGCCAAGCCGGTGATGCCCAGGATCACATAGGGGGCGAAGGTGATCATGGCCACATGGGTGGGCCAGAAGTCCCAGAAGGCGTATTCGACAATAGCCGAGGAGTAGAGGAAAGAGACGGCGGCAAGGGTGGCGAATCGCGCTGCGGCTCCCACGTGGCGCAGGATCAGATAGACGCCAACGCCGCCGATAAACAGCGCCGTCAGATAGAACAGATTGAGCCAGGCGCGCGCACCCAGATACGGCAGCGCGGCAAAAGCGGGATGGAAGTGTTGCGACTGGGTCAGCGGCAGCGGCGCGCCAAAGCCCATGAGGGTGGTCCACCAGGAGAGTTGGTCGGCGCGCCACATCTGTGCGAACAGTTGCGTGGCCAACATTGAGGAGTTCATCTCCTCGATATCATGGGTGCCGTATACAGCGAACACGGCGACCACGCCGACGCACGCCAGAAAAATCCACCCGTAGGGAAAGGCCGCTTGCGGCTTGATCATGGTCCTGTGACCTTCGCGCACGCGCGCCGTGTGCGCCGCTTTGGACGCTGTGGGACCAGGGAGCGCGGCAAGCTGTTGCGCTCCTGTGCGAAATAGGAAACACTGCGAGGCTTCATCAGATTCAAAACCCGCTGCGTTTTCCTCTCTCCGCGCCCTCTGATTCGTGAGCGAAACGGCGGATGCCCGGCCTGTGACGCCCACAGGACGCCATCAGAGAGAGAACACGAATCTGACGCCAAAGCGCAGAGTGTAAACGAGACCCCGCGCGCCGGGCAAGTGACCGCGCGGCGATTGACTTGGTTGGCCGATCGGGGCCACAGTGAGCGCGCTGGACGCCAGCGCGCATATCGTAAATCAAGATGGGATAACCAACATGGCATGGCTGTGGTTTTTACCGGGTGTTCTGGCGACTGCTCTGCTTCTGACCCTGTGGCCGCTCTTGCGACGCAACGGCAATGCGCCGCTGCCGGTGGGGCTGGAGGGCAATCCGCGCATAGAGTTGGAAGAGCGCCGCGACCTGCTCATCCGCCAGATCAAGGAGCTGGAGGTGGATGTGGCCGCCCAGGCGCTGGACGCCGCTGACGCCGCCGAAGCGCGCGCAGGGTTGGAAACCGAATTGGCCGACGCCCTGGCGCGCCTGGACGCCGCGCCCAAACAAACCGCTGCGCCAGACAAGAGCAACGGTTCTCTCTCCATTGCCGACCGCGCCATGGCGGTGAGCGTGGCCACGCTGACGGTGGCGGTGAGCGCCGGACTCTACATCATGCTGGGCGCGCCGGTGGACCCGGATAAAGTCGCCGCCCAGACCCCGGCCGGCATGGGGTCGGGCATGGGCCAAGCCGGCGGCTTCACCCCGGACATTCAGAAGATGGTGGCGGGACTGGCGGCGCGCATGGCCGAAGACCCCAGCGACATGCAGGGGTGGGCGATGCTGATCCGCTCCTATCAGCGCATGGGTATGGAAGAGAAGGCGCGCGCGGCGCTGGACGGCGCCCTCAAGCAGCTCAATGAGATCGCCGCCGAGTTGCAGAAAACCCCGGATGATGTGGAAGCTTGGTTGGCCTTCGCCGACGAGTGCCAGAACTTTGGTCTGGAGTCGCGCGCCATCGACGCCTACACCCACATTCTGACCCGCAAACCGGACAACCTGGAAGCCGCTTTGAGCCTGGGCGCGCTACAGGCGCTCTCCGATGACGCGCAACAGCGCCAGTTGGGCGAGACGCTGCTCAAGCATCTGGTGGAGAGCAACCCTGAGCGCTATGAGGCGTGGTGGTATCTGGGGGTGATCGCCAGCCAGGCTGGCGATGAGGATCTGGCCGCCAACCGCTGGAACAAGCTGCTGGAGCTGATGCCTGCGGACCACCCCAACCGGGATCGCGTGCAGCAGGCCCTTGATGGCTTGCGTCAAAAGCCATAAGCGTGTGATACTGTCGCGCTTGCATGCAGAGGCGTATTTTTGATCAACCGTCGGTAATAGGCGGTGGTCGCCGATACGGCGCAAGCGTTGAGTATTGAGCCCAGCCCCTGGCGCTGGGCCTCTGGGATTGAATCGACTGGTCGACGCGCAGAGCGTGACGACCACTGAAGGAGAGACCGCATGTTTGGCATTGGCGTTCCTGAGCTGCTGATTCTGCTGGTAATCGTTTTGGTGATCTTTGGCGCGGGCAAACTGCCCAAAGTGATGGGCGATTTGGGCCGCGGCGTCAACAGCTTCAAAAAAGCCATGGATGAGCCCGACGCGCCTGCGGACAAGCCCAAGACCATCGAAGGCGAAAGCTCGTCCGATAGCGAGAAAAAGGCCTGAGCCCCACTGTGGTTTTTGCGGCATCGGTTTCTGATTTGACGGGGTAAGCGGCCATGTTTGGCATGGGCTGGAGCGAAATCTTTATCATCACAGTGGTGGCGCTGGTGGTCATCGGCCCCAAGCAGCTGCCCGAAGTGGCGCGGGGTTTGGCGCGCGTGCTGCGCCAGGTGCAGCGCATGGCCAACGAGGTTCGCAACAGCATCGACCTGGAAGAGCTCTCCGAGCCGCGCCGCTCCTCTCCCTCATCACACGCGTCAATCGATCATCTCAATGATGATGAGCACGATGATGATGACGATGACGCCATCTGGGGCGGCGACGCCGATGAGTGGCGCGAAGCCAAGCCACAGCCGCCTGCAGCGGACAAAGCCAAACCCGCGACGCCATCCGCCGCAGCGCCTTCGGAGTCGCAGACCCCAAGCAAGCCCGAGGCGACCTCTGCAGCGCCTGCGTCTGAAACCGACGCCAAATCCTCGCCCACCTGAGCAGCCAAGACCGCGATATGACTTTGGGAACCGACGACAAAGCCCCCCTGATGGACCACCTCATCGAGCTGCGCTCGCGGCTGATGAAGTCGGTGGCGGCCATCATGATCGGCTTTCTGGCCTGCTACGGCTTCTCCGAGGATCTGTACAAATTCCTCACACTGCCGCTGCGCGGAGTGCTGGGTCCCGACGTGAAGATGATCTTCACCGCTCCGCAAGAGGCGTTCTTCACCTACTTGAAGCTCTCCTTTTTGGCCGGGACCTTCCTTGCGCTGCCGGTGGTGTTCACCCAACTGTGGCTGTTTGTGGCCCCCGGTCTGTACGCCCACGAGCGCAAAGCGACGCTGCCGTTCCTCATCGCCACGCCGATCCTGTTCTTTGTGGGCGGCGCGCTGGCCTATGAGTTCGTCATGCCGCTGGCGTTCAAGTTCTTCCACAGCTTTGAGACCAGCGACATCCAGTTGATGCCCAAGGTCAACGAATACCTCAGCCTGGTGACCAAGCTGGTGTTCGCCTTCGGCATCGCCTTTGAACTGCCGGTGGGTCTGCTGCTCATGATCCGCGCCGGCATCATCTCCACCAAAACCCTGGCGGAGAAACGCAAATACAATATCGTGATCGCCTTTGTGGTGGCGGCGGTGCTCACGCCGCCGGACCCCTTCACCCAGGTGATGTTGGCGATCCCGCTTTTAAGCATGTATGAATTTTCCATTCTTGCGGGTCGTCGCATTGAGAGAAAGCGCGCCTTGAAGGAGGCCGAAGAGGCCGCCGAGGCCGCCGACTGAGCGAATCCGCGCCAGCCTGTCCCCATCCGTCCGACGCGGCTGTGCGTCGCGCCCGGCAGCGGGACGCGAAAGGAACCGTCCGTGTCCGACGTCGATAACGCCCAATCCCTCCACATCATTCCCCTGGGAGGCCTGGGGGAGATCGGCATGAACCTGATGGCCTATGAGTTCGACGGCAAGATTCTTGTCGTCGACTGCGGCCTCACCTTCCCCACCCCGGACACCCCCGGCGTCGACGTCATCATCCCCGACATCGACTACCTGCGCCAGCGCCGCGACGACGTCATCGGCATCGTCCTCACTCACGGCCATGAAGACCACATCGGCGCCCTGCCCTACATCTGGCCGGAGATCCCCGTCACCATCTACGCCACCGCATTCACGCTGGGGCTGCTGGGACGCAAATTCCGCGAACACCGCATCGAACCACCCACCATCCAGGTGCAACATCGTCAGCCGTTCCAGTGCGGGCCGTTCAACATCGCCTTTATTCCGGTGACCCACTCCATCGTCGACGCCTCGGCGCTGGCCATTCGCCTGCCCATCGGCGTGGTGGTGCATACCGGCGACTTCAAATTCGACTACACGCCTGTGGATGGCCGCCCCACCGACCTCTACAGCTTCGCCAAGCTGGGCGAAGAGGGCGTGCTGTGCCTGTTGTCGGACTCCACCAACGTCACCCGTCCCGGCGCCTCGCGCCCGGAGCGCATCGTCGGTCCGCGCCTGCGCGAATTGATCGAACGCGCCGAAGGGTTGGTGGTGGCGGTCACCTTCGCCTCCAATATTCAACGCATCCAGCAGATCATCGACGCCGCCAAAGCGTGTGGCCGTAAGGTCATTCTCAATGGCCGCTCGATGGAGGCCAATGTGCAGGTAGCCCGCGAGTTGGGCTTCATCCAGGTCAGCGACGCCGATCTGGTGCCGGTGAAGAAGTTTGACCAGCATCAGCGCAGCAATCTGGTGGTGGTCTCCACCGGCAGCCAGGGCGAACCCAACTCCTCCCTGGTGCGCATCGCCCAGGGCGAGCATCGCGACATCCGCGTGCTGGCGGGCGATATGGTGATCTTCTCCTCCAAGTTCATCCCCGGTAACGAGCGCGCCATCTGGACCTTGATCAACCAACTGTTCCAGGACGGCGCCGAGGTGATCCACGAGAAGGACTATAAAGATATCCACGTCTCCGGCCACGCCTCGGAGGAGGATCTGAAGCTGATGCTGGCGCTCACCCGTCCGCGCTTCTTCATGCCCATGCATGGCGAACCGCACCACCTGCACCGCCATCGTCAATTGGCGCTGCAGATGGGCATCCCCGCCGAAAACACCACGGTGGCGCTCAATGGCGACCGCGTGATTCTGGATCAGACGGGCTTCGGCTTGGGCGAACCTGTCCCCCATGGGCGGGTGTTCGTGGATGGCAAAGGGGTGGGCGATGTGGGGGATATCGTGCTGCGCGACCGGCGGCATCTTTCTGAATATGGCTTGGTGACGGTTATTTTGGTGGTGGAGAAGGATTCCGGCAAGCTTCTTGATAGGCCTGAACTACTGACCCGTGGCGTGGTGCATGAGGACGAGAGCCAAGAGCTCCTCGAAGACGCCCGGATTGCAGTGGAGCAGGCCCTCGAACTGGGGCCAAGAGGCATGGACTTCAGCGACGACGAACAGGCCACCGCCAACGATTTGGCTGTGCGTGCGCTCCGCCGCTTCTTCAAGAAGCGTCTGGGTCGCCGACCCGTCGTGCTGCCATTGGTAATGGAGATGTAGATCGTGGTCAAACGGAGCCCCAACCGGACCCGCAACAGCAGACTCAACCTCAAACCCCAACCCGCCGCGCGCAAGGTCAAGAGCAACGCCAAGCCCGTCAGCAAGAGCAAGAGCAAAGTCCGCGGCATGACGCGTCTGGGCGCGGTCCAGGCCGGACAGTTGCAGGCCATGGCCGCCAAGCGCATGGCGCAACTGCGCGAGGGCAGTGGGATTTTGGTCACCGGCGCCACGGCGTTTGTGGCGTTGAGCCTACTCAGCTACAACCGCGCCGACCCCTCCTTCAACCATACCGGCTCCGCCGCGGTGCAGAACCTGGCGGGTCAAACCGGCGCCTATCTGGCGGATATCCTCTATCAAGCGCTTGGGATTTCGGCGGTTATTCTGCCGCTCATTCTGGCCTTTTTGGGGATTCGCCTGTTCCTGCGCTCGCCTATCAAGGTGCAGTGGGACCGGGTGCTGGCGATGCCGGTGTTGATCATCAACACCTGTATTCTGGCCACCATCTTCATCACCCCGGACCCCATTGAGCAGACCCTCCCCTCCGGCCCGGGCGGCGTAACGGGGGTGTTGGGCTCGCAGATGATGCGTGACGCTTTTGGCGTGTGGGGCGCGTTGCTGCTGTTGCTGCCGTTGCAGGTGATCGCGTTTATGCTGGTGACCCGTTTCACCTTCAGCGAGCATATGGCGCAACTGATTGAACTGTTGCGTCCTGCCCCCTCGCCTGAGGCCAGCACCGATGCTGATGACGAGCGTGAAGAGCCCTCAGGGACGCCGCTGTCTGCGCGCCTGAAGCAGGGCGGCGCTGGCGCAATAAGCAATCTGGGGCTGCTGGCCGGAGCGCTGCGCGAGCGCGTGGGCGACCTCGGCTCCCGCGTGGGCGACCAGGTTCAAGCGCTGCGTGAGCGGCGCTACCAGGAGGTGGAAGAGGAGGATCACGAACCGTTGCTGGAGGTGGAGGAGTACGATGCCGCCAGCATGGATGCGGCTTTGCGTGAAGACCCCATCGATCCCGATTTTGTCTCCGCCTGGGACGCCGTCAGTGAAGACGACAGCCATCATGAGCCCGCCTTTGCTGACGATGACGCGGCAGGCGATGATTGGCCCGCCGCCGAGCCCAGCCTGGAGCCCGACGCCCTGATGCTGCAACAAGCGCCGGTGCGCGCTGAGTCCAAGGCGTCCAAAGCCTCCAGCCAAAGCGACCCTGTCAGCGACGCGATGCGCTTTGACGCCCGCATCAAGGCCCATGAAGAGGCGCTGGCGGCGGATCAGGCGTTGGCCGCCATGCAGTCGGCCAACGCTGACGACGCTTTGACGCCCCGTCAAGAATCCGTGGTCGACGCTGCCGAAATGACCGCCCCGATGGCGTTGCAAGCGGACGCCGTTGCGCCGCCTCCCGCGCCCAGCGGCAATGGCGCGCCGCCGCAGCCGCAGATGGAGCCAGAACAGGAGCCCGAAGAGGAGCCCGCCGCGCAAACGCAGGAAGAGCCCAGCGGCGCCGTGGACTCCAGCTATATCGACTCCTTCTTCAACGACCCTGCGGGGATGGATCCCGAACTGGACGCCCTGGCCGCGCAGTTTGCGCCCGAGCCTGAACAACCGGCGGCGCCCAGCGAACCGATGATGGACAGTGAGCCCCGCTTCGACCCGGAAATGGTTGAGGCGACCCCCCTGGCGCAGATTGCCCCGCTCAACGAACCCAGCATGGAGTCGTCTGAACAGAGCGCTATTCCGGCCGAGCCCGACTTCACCTGGGATGACGCCCCGGTGGACGAACGCACTGAACCCGCTTGGGACGATGCTGCGCCGCAGCCTGAGTTCCAACCCATGGCGCAAGCGCCCGTGGAGCCGGAATTCCAAGCGCCGATTGAACAACCGACGCCGGATCCGTTTCTGGCCCAGGCGCAAGCCAAATGGGACGCCGATGAAGAGTTTGCCCCGCCCGCGCAGACGCTGACGGTGGAGCAGCCGCAGAATCAGCAACCGGCCCCGCTGATGATCGACCCGGCGCAACAGGAGTTCGCTCCCGTGCAGGAGTTTGCGCCTCAGCAGGAGTTCGCGCCTCAGCAGGAGTTCGCGCCTCAGCAGGAGTTCGCGCCTCAGCAGGAGTTCGCTCCCGTGCAGGAGTTCGCGCCCCAGCAGGAGTTCGCCCCTCAGCAGGAGTTCGCCCCTGCTCAGGAGTTCGCTCCCGTGCAGGAGTTTGCGCCGCAGCAGGAGTTTGCTCCCGTGCAGGAGTTCGCTCCCGTGCAGGAGTTCGCGCCGCAGCCGGAATTTATGCCGCAGCCCGAGCCCATGGCGCCGATGGATAACGATCAGACCATCACCGCGCCTGCGCCGGAGTTGACCATCGAGTCCATCCAAGCGGCTTGGGATCAAGCGGAAGACGCCTACGCTTCGGCGGAAGTGAATCAGACGCCTTCTGCGCCTATGGATGCGGCCCCCATGCCGCAACCGGCCCAGGAGCTCAACGCCGAGTCCATCCAGGCGGCGTGGGACGCCGCGCAACAGGCTGGCGGTCACGCTGCGGGCTCCACCATTCCGGTGGCCGCCGCTGTCTATGACGCCGAGCCGGTGCAAGTCCCGTCGCAAGACGCGCCTGCGCCGATGGCGATGGGTGAGGACGCCCTGCCCGCCGATCAGTTGGCGGAGATGAATGCGCATCAGCAGGCCTATCGCAACGCCATTCTGGAGCAGACCCCCACCGAACCCATGGAGGGGATTCAGCCGTGGGACGACGCGCCGCTGGATGAAGAGAGCGAAGACGATTTGGGGGCGATGATCCGCCCGCAGATGCCTCAAGAGGAGATGGCGCAGGACGATCTCCAAAACGAGCCGCAAGAGGCGTTACAGTCGCCGGTGATGCAATCGGTGGCCGAAGAGCTGGGCGAGACCCAGCAACAGCCCCACTTCGGTATTGACGGCCAGACTCTGCCGCCCAAAGCGCCCTACGAGTTGCCGTCGCTGGAGCTGCTGCAGCCGCCCCCGCCCGAGCGCGTGGGCCCCAGCATGCAGTATCTCAACGACAAAGCGCGCCAGTTGGAAAACGTGCTGGGTCACTTCAAGGTGAAGGGTCAGATCATCGACCACCACCCCGGCCCTGTGGTCACCACCTATGAGCTGGATCCCGCCCCGGGTCTGAAAGCCGCCAAGGTGATCGGCCTGGCCGACGACCTGGCCCGCTCCATCAGCGCGCTGTCGGTGCGCGTGGTGGGCAATATTCCCGGCAAGAGCGTCATCGGCGTGGAGGTGCCCAACGAAGAGCGCCAGACCGTCTACCTGCGCGAAGTGCTGCAATCGCCGCAGTTCCAGCAGTCCGACAGCCCGCTGACCGTTGCGCTGGGTTCGGACATCTCCGGCGATCCGGTGGTGGCCAATCTGGCCAAAATGCCTCACTTGCTGGTGGCGGGCACCACCGGTTCCGGTAAGTCAGTGGCGGTCAACGCCATGATCTGCTCGATCCTGTTCCGCGCCCGCCCCGAGGATGTGCGCTTCCTCATGGTCGATCCCAAGATGCTGGAGCTCTCCATCTACGAGGGCATCCCCCATCTGCTAGCGCCGGTGGTGACCGAGGTGCACAAAGCCGCCACCTTGCTCAAGTGGGCGGTGCATGAGATGGAGGAGCGCTACCGCCTGATGTCCGAGATGGGCGTGCGCAACCTCAAAGGCTACAACGAGCGCGTGGAGGAGTGCATCGCCAATGGCGAGCAGCCCACCCGTCGCGTAAAGGTGGGTTTTGACCCGGAAACGGGCTACCCGGTGGAGCAGGACGAAGCGATTCCGCTGGAGAAGAAGCCGATGATCCTCATCGTCATCGACGAATTGGCGGATCTGATGGTGCAGGTGGGCAAAGAGGTGGAGCCCTGCATCGCGCGTCTGGCGCAGATGGCGCGAGCGGCGGGCATTCACCTGATCCTGGCCACCCAGCGGCCGTCGGTGGACGTGATCACCGGCTTGATCAAGGCCAACTTCCCCACCCGCCTAGCGTTCCAGGTCTCCTCGCGCATCGACTCGCGCACCATCCTCGACGCCCAGGGCGCCGAGCGTCTGCTGGGCATGGGCGATGGCCTCTATCTGCCGCCGGGCACCTCCCACATTCAGCGCATCCACGCGCCGTTTGTGGCCGATGGCGAAGTGCATGCGCTGGTGAAGTATCTCAAGCGCTATGGCGGCCCGGCCAGCTACGACGCCAATATTCTGGTCCCCCGTGAGGGCGGCGAAGAGGTGGAGAGCGCCGAACTGGGCGGCATGCCCGCCATGCCCGGCTCCGGCGGCGACGATTATGATGAGCTCTATGATCAAGCCGTGGCGCTGGTGATTCGCGCCAAGCGCGCCTCCACCAGCATGGTGCAGCGGCAGTTCAAAATCGGCTACAACCGCGCCGCGCGTATTGTGGAGAAGATGGAGGAGGATGGCTTGGTGTCGCCCCCCAACTCCGCTGGTAAGCGCGAAGTGATCGCCCCCAATGCGGGGATGGACGATTACTAAGCCGCCGCCTCTGCGGTCAACGAAAAAAGCCTGACTCCGTTTGGAGTCAGGCTTTTTTTATATAATAGATCAAAAGTAAAGCTGCACAGAACGACCAATATTTGTGTGACGTAAGTTAGTCTTGCGCTGACTATTGGCCGCCGACTGGTCGGCGGCGGGGTCTGGGGGCCGCGCCCCCAGCGGGGGTGTGGGGCGGAGCCCCACAGTGTGGCTGTTGATCTTGGGAGTTCGAGGGCAAAGCCCTCGATATCTTTCATCGTCAATGTCCAATTTTGAATGTGACTATTTTCTGCGCGCGCGATCACTGCGCATCACGGTTCGACGAACGCATCCAATCGATCCGCCAACGCCTCTGCCGCCTGTTTGAGTTTAAATTTGGCGATGAGCGGCGCGATCTCCTCCACCACCTGGCGCGCTGCCGATGGCAGCGTCATGGCGTCCAACTCTGCAAGAGCGGCTTTGGCGTTGCGGGGATTGCGCGCCAGTAAGGCTTGCTTGAGTTGCTCCAAAGCCGCCCCACATCGCTGCGCGTCAAACGGTTCAGGGTTTGATGCATTCGTTGTTTCAGAGGCGCGCCCCACCTGCGCCAACCACTGCGCACAATCGTCCAAAAACGGGGTCAGCACAATCTGCACCCGTTTGGCCAGCGCCTCCAGATCGGAAGATTGCGCGCCGCCCTGGGCAATCGCCATCTCCAACTCATTGCCCGCGCGCCACAGCGCATCATGGCCAATGCCGCCGCACAGTCCTTTAAAGGTGTGCGCAATGCGTTCCGCCTCGCCCATGCTCCCCTGCCGCAGCGCGGCCAAGGTCTTGTGCATATCCTCGCCATGCTCCTGGCTGAAGCGACGCACCATGGCGGCATACAGCCCCGTATTGCCCGCCACCCGTTGCAGCCCCAACGCCATATTCACCCCAAGCAATCCGCCCTCGTCATCCGTGTCGTCCTGCGCCGAAGGCGTAAGCAGCGCATCCGCCGCCACGATGCGGGAGTCCGGTAGATAGCGCATGAGCGTATCGCGTAACGAATCCGCGTCGATGGGTTTGGGCACATGGTCATTCATGCCCGCGTCCAAACAGCGTTCGCGATCTCCAGCCATGGCGTTGGCGGTCATGGCGATGATGGGCGCCTCCGGCAGCGGCGACTGCGCGCGAATGGCGCGCGCCGCCTGCAACCCATCCATATTGGGCATCTGCAGATCCATGAAGATCACATCAAAGGGCTCCAGACAGGCCATGCGCACCCCTTGGGCGCCATCATTGGCCACCGTCACTTCACACCCCATCTGCGAGAGCAACTCCACCGCCACTTGCTGGTTTAATGCGTTGTCCTCCACCAGCAAAACACGCGCATCGCGGATAACGTGAGTCGGCTCCCGCGCCGACTGTGCGGCGTGGCGCCCCAACTCCGTGCGCGCATCGCAATGGCCGTACACATCACACACCAAGGTATCGAACAGCCGCGCCGCACTCACCGGTTTGGAGAGAAATCCCGCCAGCGCCAGAGTCGATGCCTCCTGCCGCACCGACTCCAGTGCGTGCGCGGTGACCAGAATGACGCGGGGCTTGGGCCGTAACGCCGCACTGTTCTGAATCCGCCGCGCCGCCTCCAAACCGTTCACGCCCGGCATCTCCCAATCCATCAACACCACATCCACCGGACGATCGTGCGCCTGCTCCTGTTCCAGACGCGCCAACGCGGCTTCGCCACTGCCCTCGCGCAGCGCCTCAAAACCCAGCTCCGCGCACAGATCACCCAGAATTTTCAATGCCGTGGGCGAGTCGTCCACCACCAGGATGCGTTTGCCCTGCAACGGCTCCGGCACACCATCGGCCAAGCGCGGAATCTCTTCGTGCAGTTCAAAGCGGGCGGTAAACCAGAATTCACTCCCCTGCCCCTCGACGCTGTTGACGCCAATGCGACCGCCCATCAGTTCCGCCAGCCGCTTGCTGATGCTCAACCCCAGGCCGGTGCCGCCAAAACGCCGCGTGGTGGAGGCGTCGGCCTGGGTGAACTCCTGAAACAGCCGCGTCATGTGCTCGGCGGGGATGCCGATGCCGGAATCCCGCACGCTAAAGCGCAGCAGCGCGGAGTGAGCGTCCCGCTCCTCCAGCGACGCCATTACCACGATGTGACCGGTATGGGTGAATTTGACCGCATTGCTGGTGAGATTGAGCAGCACCTGATGCAGGCGCAACGGATCGCCCACCAAACCGATGGGGATCTCCGGCTCCATGGCGGTGAGGAACTCCAGCCCCTTCTCAGCGGATTTGACTGAAATGATGTTGGCCAGATTCTCCAGCGTCTCATCCAGCCGGAATGGCGCATGGTCCATATCCAGCTTGCCCGCTTCGATTTTGGAGAAGTCGAGAATATCGTTGATAATCCCCAGCAGGGATTTGGCTGCGGACTGGGTCTTGCCCAGATAGTCGCGCTGTTTGTCGGTGAGCTGCGTCTGCAACGCCAGATGGGTCATGCCGATGATGGCGTTCATGGGGGTGCGGATCTCATGGCTCATATTGGCCAGAAATTCCGACTTCGCCTTGGACGCCGCCTCGGCTTGGAGCTTGGCTTCATTGAGCTCGCGAGTGCGCTCGGCCACCTGCTCTTCCAGCCCCTCCAGCGCCTGCTGCAGAGCCTGATTGGCCTCCCACAACTCCTGACTTTTGATATCCAGCAGCCGCTCGGCCTCCTGACGCGCATTGCGTTCGCGGGTCAGACGCCGTTGCCAGCGCGCTTCCGGGTCGACATCGTTCATAACGGCCTATCCCTGGCGCGTAATGGTGATCACCGCATCATTGGCCGATCCCGACATCTCCACCTCGGCGGGCTCATTGAAGTGCGCCATGGCGCCTTTGACCAACCCCAGCGCCAGGGGCGCAAAGGGACGGCTGGATTTGTAGCTCAGGCGCATGATCTTATCGCCATCGCGTGTGAAGGTGATCACGGGCAACTCGGCGGAGGGGTAGAGTTTGCGCACATGCGTGTGAATGGTGCTTTCGATACCCTCCAAAAACTCGAAGGCGTCGGACTTGCCTGAGAAAAAGTCGGGATAGAGCACACGGAAGCGCCCCAGCAGATGTACGCCAAACGCCTCCACCAACGCCTCGGGCGGTTGGCCGGTCTTTTGACTCAACGCGCCCACCAACGCGACCAACTCGTCATGGGCATACACCCCCATGGCGGTGTAGGAGCCATCATGCGGGTTCTCCGCCATGTCGATGATGTCGTCAAGCATATCGATGGAGAAGGCCTCCTCCACCATTTGCGAGAACTCGGTAAACACGATGCCCAGCATGACGCCGCCTTTCTTTAAACGCAGTCGCGCTCAGGAGATATTCACGAGGAACAGCGCTGACACTGCATTCGATTATGTTTGAATAAAAAAAGCATAGCGTTGTTTCCAAAAGGTGGAAAGAAAAACAGCAAATGCGCTGAGTGTTTTTGATCAATTGAGCGGTATTCCAGACAAACAAAAACGGGCGACCTCAAGTCGCCCGCTTTGGGAAAGCATTCCACTCTTTAAACGACAGAGGGGGGAATTAATCGCGTTCGTCCAACCACGCCATCTGAATCGCTTCGAGGATCTTTTCGTTACAGTGTTCCAGATCATCATCGAACCCGTCGAGCGCCATCACCCACTCCTGCAAGTCGGTAAAGCGCACGCTCATGGGGTCCACATCGGTCTTGGAATCGGCCAGCTCGATGGCGATATCGTGCACGTCAGTCCACTTCATGGCGCTGCTCTCCTTATGCGCGGATCACTTCTGATCCACGCGCATGTTGCGGTTGTACTCGGGGATGGTCACCACCAGCCCGTCCAACTCCTCGGTCATGATCACCTGACAGCCCAGACGGCTGGTGCTGGTGAGGCCGAAGGCGCGGTCGAGCATATCCTCCTCCTCGTCCTCGGCTTCCGGGAGTTTATCGAACCACTCAGGGGCGACGATCACATGGCAGGTGGAGCAGGCCAGCGAGCCTTCGCAGGCGCCTTCCAGCTCCACGCCATTATGGTGCGCCGCCTCCATCACCGATTCGCCCGCTTCGGCGTCCACGGTTTTGTTCATCGGCAGAAAAGTCAATTTGGGCATGAGCCGCTCCGTATTGTCCGCATCCCACGGACTGTCCTGTCTAACATGTTTGGAAGATATATAGAGACTGGGGCTTCGCCCCAGACCCCACAAGGCCAAAGGGGAACAAATCTCCCTTGACCCGCCAGGGCGCCGCCCTGGACCCGCCAGGAGTATAATCCTCCTGGACCTGTATAAGTTTCACTCTGAGCGATCGCCACGCTTGCGCGCATGACCCCGGCACTGTCTCTCTAACCCGCCGTCAATGCCCACCTTCTATCAGGAATCGACGAACTCGTCCACCTTGTGGCCGGTCATCGCCTCTTGAATGCCCCGATCCATGCGTCGTTGGGCAAAGAAGGTGGTGGCCTTGTCCAAACTCTCGATCTCGGCGTTGATCACCGCCGCATCATCGCCCTTGTGCGCTAGAATCAGCTTCTCCATAGCGTTCTTCACCTGCTCGGCCTCGGCCTCATTGAGCAGATCGCCATCCGCCTCCAAGGCTGCGATCAGGGCGTTGATGACGCGCTCGGCGTCAACGCGGGATTCGGCCAGACGCCGCGCCTGCATGTCATCCTCGCCATGCTCCAACGCATCGCGCAGCATGGTTTCGATCTCGCCATCGGAGAGGCCGTAGCTGGGTTTCACCTCCACCGTCTGCTTGGTTCCGGTGGTCTCCTCTTCGGCGGAGACGGTGAGCAGGCCGTCGGCGTCCACCTGATAGGTGACGCGAATGCGCGCCGCGCCGGCGGTCATGGACGGAATGCCGTGGAGTTCGAAGCGGGCCAGGGAGCGGCACTGTTCGGCCAGCTCGCGCTCGCCCTGCACCACATGCACCGCCATGGCGGATTGATTGTCCTTGAAGGTGGTGAACTCCTGCGCCCGCGCGGTGGGGATGGGGCTGTTACGGGGGATGATCTTCTCCACCAGCCCGCCCATGGTCTCCACCCCCAGCGACAGCGGGGTGATATCCAGCAGCAGCAGGTCGTCGCCACGCCGGTTGCCCGCCAGCAGGTCCGCTTGCAGCGCCGCGCCCAGCGCCACCACCTCGTCGGGGTCGATGTCGCACAGCGGCTCGCGTTTGAACAGATCAGCCACATAATCGCGCACACGGGGCACGCGGGTGGAGCCGCCCACCAGCACCACGCCGTTCAGCTCGCCGGGCTTCACTCCCGCATCCTTCATGGCGCGGCGGCAGGAGAGGCCGGTCTTCTTCACCAGCTCTTCGATCAAACCATTAAACAGTTCACGGGTCACTTCGGTGGAGAACACCGAACCATCGGCGCGCTCCACTTCGGCGGTGACGCTCTGGGCGTCGGTGAGGGCCTCTTTGGCCATGCGCGCGGCTTTGGTCACTGCCTGCTGAGTCTGGGAGTCGGGATCGTCCACGCCCATTTGCGCCAGCAGATGTTTGGCCAATTCGCGGTCGAAATCGTCGCCGCCCAGGGCGGAGTCGCCGCCGGTGGCCATCACCTGGAACACCCCGGCGGTCAGTTTCAGGATTGATACGTCAAAGGTGCCGCCGCCCAGGTCGTAGATGGCGTACATCCCCTCCGCGCCCTGCTCCAGGCCGTAGGCCAGAGCGGCGGCGGTGGGTTCATTGACCAGGCGCAGCACCTCCAACCCGGCCAGTTTGCCGGCGTCTTTGGTGGCGTGGCGCTGGGCGTCGTCGAAGTAGGCGGGCACGGTGATCACCGCGCCGAACAGGGAGCCGCCCAGCATCGCTTCGGCGCGCTGTTTGAGATTCTTCAGGATCTCGGCGGAGACCTCCACCGGCGACACATGACGATGGGTGGTGATCACTTTCGCCATGCCGCCTTCGCCCGCTTCCAGGTCGTAGGGGGTTTTGCGCCCTTCGCCGGAGACGTCGGCCAGACCGCGCCCCATGAAGCGTTTGATGGAGAAGATGGTGTCTTTGGGGTGGGTCAGGGCGTTTTGGCGCGCCGCATAGCCCACCACGGGCTCCTCTTCGGCCTCGCCGTAGAACACCACCGACGGCACTGCGGTGCGACCGGTGATATCGGGCATGCACTGGGGTTTGCCGTCCTGATTGATGGCCGCCACCAGGGAGTAGGTCGTGCCCAGGTCGATGCCCACCACGCGTTTGGCGTCTTCGGGGGTGGCTTCGTGGGGTTTGGCGGATTGTCCGGGTTCGGCGATATCGAGCAGGACGGGCATGGGATATCCTTGTGGTTAAGACGTGCGCCGGAGCAAAAAGTGTTTGCGTGACGCGCTTCGAGCTTGCTCTATTTATTGGCCTCCGGCTGGCCGGAGGCGGGATTCTTAAGGGTCTGTGACCCTTAAGCGGGTCACGGGCGGAGCCCGTGCGGCCCTCAAGCCGAAGGCTTGAAGAACTCAACAATCTAAAGGCGGAGCCTTAATATCTAACGCATTAATCGCGCCCTCTTTTCAAAAGCAAAATCGTAGATTTTGCTGGGGCGCTTCCTTGCTCAATTTGCTTCGGCAAATTGAGAGAGGAGTCTGGGGAGCGCCGCCTCACATAGGCGGCATTATCATCAAGTTCCCAGCATGCCGCCGAAAGCGGCGGTTTTGGGCTGGCTCCCAAGATCGCCATAAGCGATGCTCTTGAGCTGGCTCCTCTGCAATAAGAACCTATCCGTCCATCAAGTTATTCTCTAATAAATCTCTAAATTCCTAAAATCTGCCGCAAACACACTGAGGCTTTCCCAAGCCCAAATTTCTACGGCATTCGCTCCTGTCGGCTGCGCCGACATATCGCTCACCGCCGTTTCCCGTTTTCCCTTTGTGCTGGCTCACCGTTTCGCGCTCTCTATACCGCTTTGTGCTGGCTCGACCCTCTTCGCTCGGGAAACGGCCTAAAGCTTAAAGACCTTGGGGCGCTGCCCCAAACCCCGCCAGGGCGCCGCCCTGGACCCGCTGGGGTCGCGGACCCCAGACCCCGCCTCCGGCCAGCCGGAGGCCCATAGACAGCGCTAGCTCCAACTCCGTCACGCACACACTTTGACTCTGTGCTGGCCGGTGGCTAGAACAGCTGCTCCTCCATGCGGTCCACCTCTTCCAGGAACCGCTGGTGATAGCGCAACCGATCCGCATGCACGCTGGCCGCTTCCACATCCGGGCTCGCCATGTCCGCAAACGCACTGCGCAACGCCTCCACCTCTGCGTCGGCATGCTGCTCCACCTGATCGCGCAGGGAGTCCAGGCGATCCATGGCGTCATCCGCGTCCATGTCCACCTCGGAGAGCGCCTCGCGCAGCTCCATCACCTCCATCAGGAACATCGGATCCTGCGCGCCGCTGCCCGTCCCCTCGCCCCGGCTAACGCCAGATTGGGAGAGTAGATACTCGGCGCGCCGCAGCGGATCCTTCAGCGCCTGCATGGCGTCGTTCAAGCGCGTCGCCTGCTCCAAAGAGAAGCGACGCTCCGTGGCCGACTTGGCGGCGAAGCGATCCGGATGCAGCTTCTGCTGCCACTCCCGCCCTGCGCTCTCCAACGCCGCCACATCCACCTCATACCCGCGCGGCAGACCCAAGAAGTCGAAATGGTCCTGCTTGGGGTTGGGCGGTTGAATGGCGTTGCAAGTGGGACAGAAGGGCGCATCGCCCACCGGACCCTTGCAGGACCAGCAGGCGCGCGCGGTGGAGGCCGATGCAGACATCCCCGCTTACACCTTGAACGATTCGCCGCAACCGCAACGGGAGGTCTCGTTGGGGTTGCCGAACTTGAAGCCGGACTTGAAGTTCTCGGTGACGTAATCCATCTCGGTGCCAGCGATAAACAACAACGATTTGGGATCCACCACCAGCTTCACGCCGTGCTGTTCAAACACCTTATCGCCCTCTTCGGGCTCGTCGGCGTACTCCAATTTGTAGGAGAAGCCGGAGCACCCGGCGGTGGCCACGCCCAGACGGATGAAGGCGTCGGGGGTGCCGCGTTGATCCAACATCGCTTTGACGCGACCGGCGGCTTTTTCCGTCAAGGTGATCTGCTGAGGCTGACTCATGGTTCTGCACTCCACGCTCCCCTCAAAGGAGGAGCATGCGGGCGGAGCGTCCGCCCGCGTGATTGAAGGGATTACTTCTGCTTTTTACGGTAATCGGCCACCGCCGCCTTGATGGCGTCTTCAGCCAGCACCGAGCAGTGGATCTTCACCGGCGGCAGGGCCAGCTCTTCGGCCACGTCCTTGTTCTTGATCTGCAGCGCTTCGTCCACGGTCTTGCCTTTGATCCACTCAGTGACCAGAGAGGAGGAGGCGATGGCCGAACCGCAGCCAAAGGTCTTGAACTTGGCGTCGTTGATCACGCCATCCTCACCCACCTGAATCTGCAGTTTCATCACGTCGCCGCAGGAGGGCGCGCCCACCATTCCGGTGCCCACGTCCTCGGCGTCCTTATCCATGGAGCCGACGTTACGGGGATTGTCGTAGTGGTCGATGACCTTGTCGTTGTAAGCCATGTCAGTTCACTCCAAAGTAGCGCCCCGTGGGGCGGGATAGTCATGCGAAACCGACGGAATATGGGCCAGGACGCAACAGCGTGTTGGCCCATCAGCCGCCGGGTGGAAAATCGGGACATTCATGGCCCGATTTTCCGGGGTCTGGGGGCCGCGCCCCCAGCGGGTCGAGGGCGGAGCCCCGTGGGTCCAGGGCAACGCCCTGGCGGGGTTTGGGGTGGAGCCCCAATATCTTTCACCAGCCTGGATTCCATCTTCTGAATCTACAGCAAGGCTCAGTGCTCGGCCCACTCGATGCTGCTCAGATCCACGCCCTCCTGCACCATCTCCCACAGCGGGGACATATCGCGCAGTTTGTTGACCGCCGTGATCACCAGATTGATCACGTAGTCGATCTCCTCTTCGGTGGTGAAGCGACCGATGCCGAAGCGGATGGAGGTGTGGGCCATGGCCTCGTCCACGCCCATGGCGCGCAACACATAGGAGGGCTCCAGAGAGGCCGAGGTGCAGGCGGAGCCGGAGGAGACCGCCACATCCTTAATGGCCATCATCATGGACTCGCCCTCCACATAGCCAAAGGACATGTTGAGGTTGCCCGCCACGCGCTTCTCCACATGACCGTTGACGGTGACGTGGGTGAGCTTCTCTTCGATGCCTTTGCGCAGCTTCTCGCGCAGCATGAGGATGCGCTCGTTCTCAGTGGCCATCTCTTCGGTGGCCAGACGGCACGCTTCGCCCATGCCGACGATGAGCGGGGTGGCCAGGGTGCCGGAGCGCATGCCGCGCTCATGACCGCCGCCATGGATGATGGCGTTCAGACGCACGCGGGGACGGCGACGCACATACAGCGCGCCAATGCCCTTGGGACCGTAGATTTTGTGCGCGGAGATCGACAGCAGGTCGATGTTCATGGCGTTCACATCGATGGGCATTTTGCCCACGCCCTGGGCCGCGTCGCAGTGGAAGAAGACTTTGCTGTCGCGACAGATCTGGCCGATCTCCTTGAGCGGCTGAATCACGCCGGTCTCGTTGTTGACCGCCATCACCGACACCAGGATGGTCTTGTCGGTGATGGCCGCGCGCAGCTTGTCCAGATCCACCAGACCATCCACGCCCACCGGCATGTAGGTGACCTCAAAGCCCTTCATTTCCAGCGTGCGGCAGGTGTCCAGCACCGCTTTGTGCTCGGTGACCACGGTGATGATGTGGTTGCCTTTATCTTTATAGAAGTCGGCCACGCCAGCGATGGCGAGGTTATCGGACTCGGTGGCGCCGGAGGTCCACACGATCTCGCGCGGATCGGCGCAGATGGCGTCGGCCACCTGTTTGCGCGCGGCTTCCACCGCCGTATCGGCTTCCCAGCCGTAGGGGTGGGAGCGCGAGGCGGGGTTGCCGAATTTCTCCACAAACCACGGCGTCATGGCTTCAAAAACACGCGGATCCATGGGCGTGGTGGCCTGATAATCCATATAGATCGGCAGTTTCATGGTGTGTCCTCAGCTTACGCAGCCGCCACGATGGCGACTCAAAGGGGTTAAACCGCCACGCCCAATGCGGGGTCGGCCATGGATTGCAACTGTTTGACCTGATCGATCAGCGCTTCGGTGAAGCGTTCGACCTGGTCGGGCTGGGTGTCCCAACCCAGACTGACGCGAACAAAGCCCTGCGCCAGCTCCGACGCTACCCCCATGGCGCGCAGCACATGGGAGGGTTCGGTTTTGCCCGACGAGCAGGCGCTGCCCGAGGAGATGGCGAACCCGGCCAGATCCAGTTTGATCACCAGGGTCTCGCCATTCACCTGGGGGAACGCCAGCGCCGAGGTGTTGCCCATGCGGGGAGCGTCGGCGCTGAAGATAGCGGCGCCGACCTGCGCATGACGAATGCGCTGCTCCATGGCGTCGCGCATCGCCTCAAGACGGGTATAGGCGGCATAGTCGTTATCGCTGGCCATCTGCGCGGCGACGCCAAAGCCGACGATGCCGGGCAGATTCTCCGTACCGGAACGGCGGCGACGCTCCTGCCCGCCGCCCAGCAACTGGGCGCGCAGCGGCGCGTTCTTCTCCACGATGAGGGCGCCCACGCCCTGCGGACCGCCGAATTTGTGCGCCGAAACGCTCACATAGGCGATGGGCAGGCGCTCCAGATCCAGCGGGGCTTTGCCCGCCATCTGCACCGCATCCACATGCAGCGGAATGTTGCGCTCGGCAAGCTGTGCGCCAATCTCTTCGATGGGCTGCAAAGCGCCGGTTTCATTATTGGCCGCCATAATGGAGACCAGTTTGGTGTCGGGCTGCAGCGCGGTAACGATCGCCTCGGCGTTGACCACGCCATGGGCGTCGGGCTCGACGAATGTGGCGCGCATGCCCTGTTTGACCATCTGTTTGATCGGTTCGCTCACCGCCGGATGTTCAATGGCGGTGGTGACGATGTGGCCTTGGTAGTCATTGGCCGCCGCCACGCCCTGAATGGCCAGATTGTCCGCCTCGGTGCCGCCGCTGGTGAAGATCACGCGGCTGAAGTGGACATTGAACAGTTTGGCCACCGCGCGCCGGGCGCGCTCCAACCCCTCTTTGGCGGCGCGACCGCCGCTATGGGCCGCCGACGGGTTGCCGAACTTCTCCGAGAAGAACGGCAGCATCGCCGCCAGCGCCTCGGGGCGCAACTTGGAGGTGGCGTTGTGGTCCAGATAGATCACGCCGCCCCCCGCTTACCCATGGCGGTGTGGTGATCGCCATGATCGTGATCATGGGCCCCCGCCAGCATGGCCGAGCCGTTCTGCGCCAGATGCGCCAAATTGACCGAATCCAGGTAGTCGTAGATGTGGTTGCCCAACTGCACCCACAGATCGTGGGTGATGCAGCGGGTGGTCTTGCGACACCCTTCGGTCTGGTAATCCTTGCAGGAGGTGGCCTGAATCGGCTCATCCACCGCGCGAATGATGTCCGCCACGCTGATGCGCTGCGGCGTATGCGCCAGTTGATAGCCGCCGCCGGGGCCGCGAATGCTCTTCACCAATCCGCTGCGGCGCAGCTTGGCGAACAGCTGCTCCAGGTAGGAGAGGGAAATCTCCTGCCGCGCGGAGATATCCGCCAGGTTGGAGGGCCCCTCTTCGCCATGTTGCGCCAGATCCAACATGGCGGTGACCGCATAGCGTCCCCGGGTGGTCAGCTTCATGAGTCGCCTCCCGCCACGCGCAGCGGCGCCGCCGCTGCGTCACAGCTCTTGCCGTTTTCAGAGACCAGCGCCTCTTTCTCCCGCTCCAGCGTATTCAGGCGCCGCTCCATCTGATGCATCTGTTCGAGCATGCAGGTAACCGCGCGGGCCACCGGGTCGGGCATCTGATTCTCGGTGACGCCATAGGAGGGGAAGTCGGACTTATTATTGGGGTCGATGGGGTCGTGTTTCTTGGGCGCGACTTCGCGACCCGGAATCCCCACCACCGTCACATCCGGCGGCACCGCTTTGACCACCACGGCGTTAGAGCCGATACGGGCGTTCTCGCCCACCGTGATGGGCCCCAGCACCTTGGCGCCGGCCCCCACCACAACACCGTCGTGCAGCGTAGGGTGGCGCTTACCCTTGTTCCAGGTGGTGCCGCCCAGAGTCACGCCGTGGTAGAGGGTGACGTTGTCGCCAATCTCGGTGGTCTCGCCGATCACCACTCCCATGCCGTGGTCGATGAAGAAGCCCTTGCCGATGGTGGCCCCAGGGTGAATCTCAATCCCGGTGAAGAAGCGCCCCAGATGGGAGATGAAACGGGCGATAAGCTTGCGGTTCCAGCCCCACCACATGTGGGCGAAACGATAGAAGATCATGGCGTGGACGCCGGGATAGCAGAGAATGATCTCGGCCACGCTGCGCGCGGCGGGGTCGCGGTCAAAGATGACGCGAATGTCGTCCCGGATGGTTTTGAAAACGCCAAAAGCCACGATGACCTCTCTTGGTTTTCGCTAGATTCATAGAGACAAAAGATTGCCCCTTTGAAATGGAGATTTTAAATACCCGATGGAAATTGTCAACAATAAACCTGACTGGATTGGTCGGCTTTTTTGAAATACCCCTCATACAGTCAGGAATATCATCACTTCAATGAGTTGGGAGTATTCAGCGCAAATCGGCGAGCAATGAATGCTGTTGCGAAATCATCATCAATGACGCTCCGGCATCAGATACACCCTGCCAATTCCGACAAAATTAGTCAAGATAATGAATATGACAAAGCCCCGCCGAAGGGGTTCGACGGGGCTTTCAAGATTTCATTGCAGCGCCACGCAACGCGGTGCGGCAAATCCTATTTGTGCGGCGACAGCAGACGCGAGGCTTCGTCCAAAACATCCTCGGGCATGCGACGGTTGGCTTTGCGGGTTTCGCGACGGATCTTGTCGTAGATCTCCTCGCGATGCACCTCCACGTCGCGCGGCGCGTCGATACCGATGCGCACCTGGTTGCCCTTAATGCCCAACAGGGTGACTTTGATGTCATCCCCGATTTGCAGACTCTCTCCGACTCTCCGTGTCAAAATCAGCATGGCGGTAATCCCCTCGCAACGTCCGGCGTTTCCCGTCCCTCATTGGACCAGGCGCGCGCCGAACGGATCAGTGGCGAACAGCTCCAAGCGTTACAGCTGCTTGGAAAAAGTGTGAAAGGCGCCGGCGGTTGCTTTGGCGCCGGTGCGGCCATAGCCGCTGGTTTGTGGCGTCCCGCCGCTGCGGATCACCTCCATCACCGCCTCGGTGGCGGTTTGCACGCCGCGAAACGCGGCTTGATTCTCGCGATTGGCCTTCTGCGCGGCGTCGATGGCGGTACGCAACTGCTCGCGCAGCGCCATAAAGCCGCTCTTCTCCCCCAGCTTGCGCGCCAGATCCCCCATCGAAGGCACGCCGCCGGACAGACCCAGCACATGGGCCATATCGATGGTCAGTCGCTGACGGCGCTGATCGATGCGGCTAATCTCCTCCAAGCTCTCGCGAACGCTGGCGTTGGCGCTCTCCAGCGCCTCGGCGTCACGATTGCGTAACGCTTCACGCTCGGCGAGCAGGAGCTCGTGCAGCTTCTCGAAGCGATCGATCAAGGTTTCCACAATCTGTTTCAAGGCCCCGCTGGCGTCCGCCATGGTCTCCTCCTGTTAAATCCGGCTGTGGGACGGCCACCGCCTACAAAGACTGTTTGCGCTCCATGAGCACCTGACGCAGGATCTTGTCGGCCACGTCCAGGCTGGAGATGTCATAACGCCCGGCGTCCAACGCCTCTTTGATCGGCGTCACCAACTCCGAGCGCACATTTGGCGCGCTCTGCATCGCCTCGTCGGCCATGCCGTAGGCGCGCGCATTATCGGACAGCGCCACATCGTCGCGCCGCGCCCCGCCGCTGCGTCCGGCGCGGGCTGAACCGGCGCCAGCAGCGCCGCCTTTGGCGCGACCGCGCGTGATGCGCCCCAATTTTCCAGCATCCACGCTTTTGATTTTCATCGACGAAATTCCTTTCTCATCGGTTCAAGCACCTTGTGGCCCGCGTCGGGCTCACTCATCGCGCTTGGCGGCGGCGTTGCGGTAAGAACCCGGGATCACCCGCATTACGCTACCGCCGGGGCGCACGCCAGGCGCGCGCGTGAGTTGATCGTAGATCGCCTCTTTCAGACCCATGCCGCCGGTCTGACGTTGCGAGGCCATTTTGGCGTACTCGTCATCGAGCATGCCTTCGAACATCTTTTCGCCCTGCCCCTTCTTGATCAACGGATCGTCGCCTTGTATGGGCGTGACCGTTTTGCGCATGGCGCCGAGCATCTGCTTGATGAACATCGCTTCAAAATTGGCCGCCGACTCGCGCAGCTTCTTATCCTGCGCAGGCGCCAACTTGAGCCGCCGCACATTGCCCGCCGCGTGACGAGTGGAGGAGCCGCGAAACTGCCCGGCGACATTCTCCGTGGCCACACGCTGTCCGCCGCTGACGGCGTTACGCCGCGCGATGGCGATGGGGCTCGCTTCCTCTGTGTTCCCGCCCCGCCCTGCGTCCGCCCGCGCGCTGATCTGCTGCCCCTGTTCGGCCTGCAAACGCGCGCGCATGGCGTCGATGCTGGGAAATGTGGGGAAGTCGCTCATGGCTCGCCGCCCGCACGCCTTACTGGATCACAAGATCCGCTTGCAGCGCGCCAGCGGTCTTGATGGTCTGCAGAATCGCGATCAAGTCGCGCGGGGTCACGCCCACGCCATTGAGCCCTTTGACCAGATCGTTGAGGGTCACCCCCTCCTGCATCTCGATCAGACGCGCATCCTGCTCGGTGACGTTCATCTGATTTTGATTGGTCACCGCGGTCTGCCCCCCCGCCATGGCGTTGGGCTGGCTCACCTGCGGATTGCTGCTGATCTTGATGGAGAGATTGCCATGGGAGAGCGCCACAGTAGAGACGCGCACGTTCTCGCCCATGACGATGGTGCCGGTGCGTTCGCTCACCACCACTTTGGCCAGCTGATCGGGCTCTACTTGTAGAGTCTCCAGACGGGTGAGAAGATCCACCACGCGGCCCTGATAATCCTTGGGCACGCGCACGTCCACCGCGCCGGAGTCCCGCGCCTTGGCGTAGGGCTGACCCAGAGCGCCGTTGATGGCGCGCACAATGCGGTTGGCGGTGGTGAAATCGGGGTTGCGCAGTTGCAACTCCAGGGATTTTTCGCGATTGAGGGCGAAGTTGATTTCGCGCTCGACGATGGCGCCGTTGGCGATGCGCGCCACAGTGGGATGGTTCTTCTGCGCGCCCTGCCCGGCGCCGCCAGCAGAGAAGCCGCCAATGGAGAGCGCGCCCTGGGAGACCGCATAGATGCGGCCATCGGCGCCGCGCAGCGGGGTCATAATCAAGGTGCCGCCCTGCAGGCTCTTGGCGTCGCCCACCGAAGAGAGGGTGACATCCAGTTGACTGCCCTGACGAGCGAATGGCGGCAGGGTGGTGGTGACCATCACCCCGGCGACGTTTTTGGCTTTGATCTCGGCGCTGATGCTGATGCCCATCTGCGAGAGCATGCGGCGCATGGCCTGAGAAGTGAAAGGCAAGGAGGAGTCGCCGCTGCCATTGAGGCCCACCACCAGACCGAAGCCCGACAGCGGGTTGCCGCGCACCCCTTCAATGGTGACCACGTCCTTCAATCGCGCCGCATCGGCAATTTGTGCCTGCGTCAGAAAACCGATCACGCACAAAGCGCCCAGCGCCAGGCGCGGGATGAGTCCATTCACGACACGCATTTTGACTTCCTTTCCAGACACTTGACATTCCATTTGCGGACTTTGCATAGTCTGTGTCGACGCCGAGATTTGTGTGATAGCAGCGCAGAGTCGATCCGTCCGATCTCTATCATGCATAAGACGGGCCAGAGAGGCCTCCCCCACCCGTTCCATAGTCAATCAAGCCCAGCGCCCCCTCAGCGAAACGGCCAAAAAAAAACGCCGGGCCAAAGAGGCCCGGCGCGTCAAAGTTTCCTGCGACGGAAATTTGCGACGGAAAAATCGTGCTCTGCGCCCGCCGACCCGGTCTCCCGTGGGGGCGCAGCAATGCCTTGCTTAACAGTGCGATTTAGAACAGCGGCAGCGCCGCCGTCAGGAGCTGATAGGTCCAGCTGGGCTTCTGCTGATTGCTGATGTCGCCCTCACCGGAGAACTCGATGCGCGCATCGGCGATCATCTGCGAGCTGATGCTGTTGTCCGGGGAGATGTCGTCGGGACGCACAATGCCGGACAGAATGATGAATTCGTTATCGTTGTTCAGAGTGATGTCGCGACGGCCTTCGATGCGGAAGTAGCCGTTGGGCAGCACCTCGGTCACCACACAGGCGATGGAACCGGTGAAGTTGCCTGAACGGGTCACCTCGCCTTCCCCCTCATGGGTGTTCTCCGACTTAATGGTGGCGCTGTCGGTGAACTTGGACAGACCGCCCGCCTGCAGCGCCGCCGTTAAACCGAACAGACCGCCCAATGAAGTCTTGGACTCATCGTTCTTGCTCAGCGTGGTGTTGCTGCTCTTGGTGGCGTTGATGGTCTCAGCAATGTTCACCGTCAGGATATCGCCCACACTGCGCGCCTTGTTGTCGGTGAACAGGGCGTTGCGCTGGGCGCTTTGCCAGATGGAGCCCTTATTGGGCGCCATCACCTCCGGGGCCTGGGCGCGCACCATGCTCACCGGCGCGGCGGGACGTTGCGAAGCGCGGGTGATGGTCCCGCAGCCGGACAGCAGAGCCAGCGCGCTGGCGGCGATCATCATTTGGTAAGCAGCAGACTTTTTCATCACAACCCCCTTTGGGGATAAGCGTTCGTTATATGGCGAATGGTTGGGCTCGATGATCGATCGGTCGATCAGAGCATCTCCACCCGCACCGCGCCCGGGGCGATCACCGTGGCCAGGTAGCGACGGGAGCTTTCCGGATTGCGCACCGCGATGGCGTCGCCCACCCGCCCGGCCTGATCGGCCACGGCGATGGCGCGAATGGTCAGCGCGCCGGACTTGGCGGTCACCCGCACCCGCTCGCCGCGTTCGATGGCGATGGGACGGTCAAACCAGTCGCTTTTGAGCGGCGCGCCAGCGCGCACCGGGCGTTTCACCGCCATGCCGATAAGCTGGGCCGGGTCATCGGCGTAGGTCATCCCCTTATGGTTGACAACCCGCTCCTCCCAGCGCAGATCCTGCGGCCCCACGATCTCGCCGCGGGCCAGATTGCGCGCCAGGGTCAACACCCGTTCGCGCTGCTGCACCATCACGTTGGCGGTCAGCTCCAGGTGCGGCTTGCCGTTGAGCAGCACGGTGACCGGGATCACCCGGCGGCCCGGCTCGGCGTCCACATCCTGGGGATTCACCGCCAGCCGCCACTCGCCTTGATCGGGCAACTGCAGCGAGCGGGCAAAGTAGATCGCCTTGGGCTCCAGCCCTGGCTTGGCCAGGGTCATGGCCGCCTGCATCGGGGTTTGCGCCGCCTCCACCAACTCCTGACGGTGGATCATGCGTGCTTCGGCTTCGCCGCCCAGGGCGGCGGCGGCCAGCGCCGCCAGCGCCATCAGGCTCATTTTGAGATTACGCTTCATGTCGCCCACCCTTACCGTTTCAAGCTGCCGATGGTGCCGAGCATGCTGTCGGAGGTCTGGATGCTCTTGGAGTTCAACTCATAGGCGCGCTGAGAGGCGATCATCTGCACCATCTCCTCGACCATGTTGACGTTGGACATCTCCAGGAAGCCCTGCTGGATGGCGCCAAAGCCGTTTTCGTTGGGGTTGCCCGCCACCGCCGCGCCGGAGGCTTCTGACTCGGTGTAGAGGTTGCGGCCAATAGCGGTCAGACCCGCCGGATTGATGAAGTCGGCCACCTGCAACTGACCCAGCTGCGCCAGCGCCGCGGTGCCGGGCTGTTTGACGCTGATGATGCCCGAGGGCTCGATGGCCACGGCCATGGCGTCCTGCGGCAGGGTGATGCCCGGCTGCAGCACGTAGCCGTCGGAGGTCACCATCTGTCCGGTGTTGTCCAGCTTGAAGGTGCCGTCACGGGTGTAGGCGGTCTGACCGTCGGGCAGAGTGATCTGGAAGAAGCCCTGACCTTCGATGGCCAGATCCAGCTCGTTGCCGGTCTGCACGTAGTCGCCCTGGGTGAACAGTTTGCTCACCGAGACGTTGCGCACGCCGTGACCGAGCTGGATGCCCACCGGCACCGCGGTGCCCGCCTGCGAGGTGGCGGCGCCGGCGGCGCGCAGGTTCTGATACAGCAGATCCTGGAAGTCGGCGCGGGAGCGCTTGAAGCCGGTGGTGTTGACGTTGGCCAGGTTGTTGGAGATGACGTCGATATTGCGCTGTTGCGCCTGCATCCCCGTCGCGGAGGTCCACAATGAACGCAGCATGGTTCGATCCTTTCCAATACGTAAATTTCGTTGTCGCAGAACCGGTCATGGGACCGGGGAGGACCCCGCGCGCTCTTGATGGCGCGTCAGTGGTCCGGGCGCGCGACGGGGTCATCGCCCCGCCGCAGCGCCGGATTCGGGTTTACTCGAGGCGTCCCACTTGATTGGCCGCCTTCTCATCCAGGGTGTCGAGCGATTGAATCATCTTCACGTACATCTCGGTGGCGCGCTGAGTCTCGATCATCTGCGTCATGCTGCGGATCGGATTGCTGTTGGAGTCCTCCAGGAAGCCCTGGTGGAAACCGCCGCGCGCGCCATCCAGATTGGTCTCGTACTCCTGCGGGGCCTTGTAGAGGTTCTGCCCCACTTTATCCAGCTGCTCGGTGGGCAGCCCCACCCGGCTTAGCACACCCACCTGCTCGCCGGCGCTGGTGACCACGCCATCTTCGCCGATCACCACCGGCCCCTTGCCCACCACGATGGGCGCGCCGCCCGCATTCAGCAGCGGAAAGCCGTCCTTGGTGACCAGTTGCCCGAGGCTGTCGATCTCGAAGGCGCCGTCACGAGTGTAGCGGCGCTCGCCATCAGGCCCCTGCACGGCGAAGAAGCCGTCGCCCTCAATGGCCACATCCAGCGGGTTGCCGGTTTGGCGCAGCGGACCCTGGGTCATGGTCATCTCGGTCTCGAAAGCCACCGGGTAGGTCATGCGGTAGGCGTTGGAGGCGGGGTTGCTGAACGGGAACGGAATGTCGTAGGGTCCGCGCAGGCCCATGAAATTGTCGGTGGGCAGAGGAAACTGCTCGGGACCGGGCGACGTCATAAAGGAGTCGAAGGTCAGTTGGTCCTCTTTAAAGCCGGTGGTGTTGACGTTGGCCAGATTGTTGGCCAGCACGTCCAGTTTCATTTGGGCGCGTCGGGCGCCGTTGACCGCCGCATAGAATCCGCTGTCCATGATTCCCTCTTTCGTGTGCGCAGGCTCTTGTCAGTTTGTTGTGGCCCCATCTGGGGCCGCCGACGTCTTGTGCGCCGGTTGCGCCGCAGGTCTGAGCAGTGCGCTCTTGCCGCGACGCCTAACATTGAGCAACCCAGGCGCCAAACTCGCCACACGATAGAAAAACAGTGCGTTATATTGCGCATTTACCCATAATCACGCCCCCGGCCTACCCACTGATTGGGCAACATCGGCCATATTCAGCGGAAAGGATTGCCCCATGGAAGATTCTGCCGCCCCCGGTGAGGGGGAAAATTCGTCCCGCGCACTCAAAAAGGTGAGCGACTCCCCCGCCGGACGCGCGTTTGCGCAACTGGAGGAGCTGATGCGCCGCCTGCGCGCCCCCGACGGCTGCCCGTGGGACCAGGAGCAGACCTATGATTCGCTGCTGCGCTACACCATTGAGGAGGTCTACGAGGTGGTGCACGCGGTGGAGACCGGCGACGTGCCGGAACTGAAGAAGGAGCTGGGCGACCTGCTGTTCCATGTGGTGTTCTACAGCCGCATCGCCGAGGACAACCGCCAATTCACCCTGGCCGACGTGGTGGATGGCGTGGTGACCAAAATGGAGCGCCGCCACCCCCACGTGTTCGCCGACGAGAAGCTGGACGCCGCCCAGGACGTGACCAACAACTGGGAGTCCCTCAAAGCGCGCGAACGCGCCGCCTCGGGGCAGACCGAGCCGCCGCCATCGGTATTCGACGGCCTCTCCAACAAACTCCCGGCGCTGCTGTGGGCGTATAAGCTGCAGCAGAAGATGGCCAAGGTGGGCTTCGACTGGCCCGACCCGGAGGGGGTGATCCACAAGGTGCGGGAGGAGTTGGGCGAGTTGGTGGAGGCGCGCGCCGAGGGCGATCAGCACCACGTCAAGGAGGAGGTGGGCGACCTGCTGTTCAGCCTGGTGAATCTGGCGCGCCACCTGGACATCGACCCGGAGACCGCCCTGCGCCACAGCGCCCATAAGGTGCAGAACCGATTCCTCCACGTGGAGGCGCGCCTGCGCGAAACCGGCGAGAACGCCCACACCGCTGGACTCGATCGCCTCGAAGCGCTGTGGGGCGAAGCCAAAAGCCAGGAGCCGCCGCGCGATTAACGTGCGCAAAAACAGCACGCCAAACCTGTCGTCGTTCCCATCAATGCGCTATAGTAATGGGTCACGAAATTCCAGCGCGGCTGAGATCTCCAGCCCCCAATAAGGACGGCAACGGCATCGCCCCATGAGTGAACCCGAAAACAGCGCACAGCAGCCCATCAATATCGAAGACGAAATGCAGCGGTCCTATCTCGATTACGCCATGAGCGTAATCGTCGGCCGCGCCCTGCCCGACGTGCGCGACGGGCTCAAACCGGTGCACCGGCGCGTGCTGTTCGCCATGCGCGAACTGGGCAACGAATGGAACCGCCCGTATAAAAAGTCGGCCCGCGTGGTCGGTGACGTCATCGGTAAATATCACCCCCATGGCGACACCGCCGTGTACGACACCATCGTGCGCATGGCGCAGGACTTCTCCATGCGCCACATGCTGGTGGATGGCCAGGGCAACTTCGGCTCGGTGGACGGCGACTCCCCGGCGGCCATGCGTTACACCGAAGTGCGCATGACCCGCCTGTCCCACGAACTCCTGCTCGATATCGACAAGGAGACCGTGGAGTTTTCGCCCAACTACGACGGCTCGCTGTCCGAGCCGCAGGTGCTGCCAGCCAAGTTCCCCAACCTGCTGGTCAACGGCTCGGCGGGCATCGCCGTGGGCATGGCCACCAATATTCCGCCGCACAATCTGGGCGAAGTGATCGACGCCACCTGCGCCCTCATCGACGACAAGTCGCTCTCCAATCGCGACCTGATGCAATATGTGCCCGGCCCCGACTTCCCCACCGGCGGCTCCATCCACGGCCATGCGGGCATCGTCTCCGCCTATGAGACCGGGCGCGGCTCGGTGGTGATCCGCGCGGTCACCAACATCGAGACCAAAAAAGATGGCCGCGAGGCGATCATCGTCACCGAGCTGCCCTATCAGGTGAATAAAGCACGCCTGGTGGAGCGCATCGCCGAGTTGGTGCGGGAGAAGAAAGTCCTGGGCATCAGCGACCTGCGCGATGAGTCCGACCGTCAGGGCATGCGCGTGGTGGTGGAGCTCAAGCGCGACGCCCAGTCCGATGTGGTGCTCAACCAACTCTACAAGCACACCCCCATGCAGACCTCGTTCGGGGTCAACGCCCTGGCGCTGGTGGAGGGTCGTCCGCAAACCCTGGGGCTGCGCGGCTTCCTCGACGCCTTCCTCAAGCACCGCCGCGAGGTGGTGACCCGGCGCACCCTGTTCGAACTGAAAAAAGCGCAGTCCCGCGCGCACATTTTGGAAGGTTTGGCCGTTGCGCTGGCCAATATCGACCGCATCATCACCCTGATCCGCGCCGCCTCCTCCCCGGCGGTGGCCAAAGAGGGGCTGATGCAAGAGGTGTGGGGACGCGGCGAAGTGGAGTCCATGCTGCTGCGCGCCATGGGCGAAGGCGATATCGCCTCCCCCGGCTTTGTGCCCGGCGGCTATCAGCTCTCCTCCGACCAAGCCCAGGCGATCCTGGATATGCGCCTGCACCGCCTGACCGGCCTGGAGCAGGAGAAGATCCACGACGAGTTCGCCGAGATCCTCAAAGAGATCGCGCGACTCAAAGAGATCCTCGGCTCCGAAACGGTGCTGATGGAGGTGATTCGCGGCGAGCTGCTGGAGATCAAGGAGCGTTTCGCCAATCCGCGCCGTACGCAGATCTTCGACGCCATTGGCGACTTCTCCATCGCCGACCTCATTGAAGAGGAGGAGATGGTGGTGACGGTGAGCCACGCCGGCTACATCAAGCGCCAGGCCAGCGCCGACTACCGCGCCCAGCGTCGCGGCGGCAAAGGCAAGTCCGCCACCGGCATGAAGGATGAGGATTGGATCGAACAGATGTTCGTGGCCTCCACCCACGCCACCATCCTCTGCTTCACCGATACAGGCCGCGTCTACAAGCTGAAAGTCTACGAACTGCCCCAGGGCAGCCGCATCTCGCGCGGTCGCCCGGTGGTCAATGTGCTGTCGCTGGATGAAGGCGAGAAGCTGGCGCAGATCGTGCCGGTGGCCATCGACCCCAAAGAGTGGGACGCCTGGGATATCCTCTTCGCCACCCGCTGCGGCTTGGTGAAGAAGACCGCGCTGTCGGCGTATGGCAACATCCGCACCAACGGCATCCGCGCCATCAACCTGATGGACGAGGATGGCCTGATTGGCGTGGCGCTGGCCCCCACCCCGCTGGAAGAGCTGGGAACCGGCGGCGAGGATGGCGACGACGACGAATCCGCCGTCGCCGTGATCGAAAATGACGCCGACGATTCCGACGACAGCGGCGACGATGATGCCACGGTGGAGCGCGGCCGCGTGCTGCTGTTCAGCGCTGCGGGCAAAACCGCCCGCTTCCGCGTCAACCATGTGCGCCGTTCGGGCCGGGTGGCGCGCGGCGTGCGCGGCATGCGCCTGAAGGGCGATGACAAGGTGATCGCGCTGGTGGTGGTGGAGCCGGGAAGCGAGTGTGAAATCCTCACCATCTCCGCCAACGGCTACGGCAAACGCACCGAAGAGGCGCAGTACCCCACCAAAGGGCGCGGCGGTCTGGGCGTGATCGGCATGTCGGTCACCGACAAGACCGGCGCGCTGATGGGCGCCTTGGGCGTGTGGCCCGGCGACGAGGTGATGGTGATCACCGATCAGGGCACGGTGATCCGCACCGGCGTCGACTCCATCCGCCTGGCCGGGCGCAGCACCCAGGGGGTGCGCGTGCTCAATGTGGCCGATGGCGAACGGGTGTCGTCGGTGGCGCGCATCGCCGAGTCCGACGATGACGCCGAAATGGATGACGAGAACATCGAAAGCATCGACAACATCGACGATGGCGCGCCCGAAGGCGACGTCGGCGCCGATGACGCGGCAAGCTAAGCAGGGAGGCAGGCAATGCTGGATATCAAACAGATTCGCGCCGACATGGAAGGCGTTGAAGCGAAACTGCAACGACGCGGCGGCGGTCTGAATCTGGCCGCCTTGCGCGACTTGGATCAGCAACAGCGCGCCCTGCGGGTGCAGACCGAAGAGTTGCAGGCCAAGCGCAACGCCCTGTCCAAGGAGATCGGCGCGCGCAAGGCGCAGAAGGCCGACGCGGCGGATCTGTTTGAGCAGATGAAGGAGATCGGCCCGGCGCTCAAAGCCAAAGAGGCCGAGCTCAAGGAGCTGGACGAGCAGGTGCAAACCGTGGTGGAGGCGCTGCCCAACACGCCCCACGACTCCGTGCCCGACGGCGCCGACGAGAACGACAATGTCGAAGCGCGGCGCTGGGCGCCGGGCGCCGGTGTGGGCGGCGAGCCCACCCCCCTGCCCTTTGAGGCGCTGAACCATTGGGACATCGGCGAGCGTCTGGGCATCATCGACTTCGAAGCGGGCGCCAAAATCGCTGGCGCGCGGTTTACCGTGTTCAAGGGGTTGGGCGCGCGTCTGTCGCGGGCGCTGGCCAACTTCATGCTGGACCTGCACACCGGCGAACACGGCTATATGGAAGTGCTGCCGCCGGTGATGGCCAATGCGCAAACCCTGTTCGGCACCGGGCAACTGCCCAAGTTCGAAGAGGATCTGTTCAAGACCCAGGATGATCTCTACCTCATTCCCACCGCCGAGGTGCCGCTGACCAATCTGGTGGCGGGCGAGATTCTGGAGGCGGATCAACTGCCCCTGCGCATGACCGCCTGGACCGGCTGCTTCCGCCGCGAAGCAGGCGCGGCGGGCAAGGACACCCGCGGCCTGATTCGTCAGCACCAGTTCGACAAGGTGGAGATGGTTCAGGTGGTGCGCCCGGAGGAGAGCTACGACGCTCTCGAAGCCCTCACCGGCCACGCGGAGATGGTGTTGCAGCGCCTGGAGCTGCCCTATCGGGTGGTGACCCTGTGCGCGGGCGACATGGGCTTTGGCGCAACCAAGACCTATGATTTGGAAGTGTGGCTGCCCGGCGCCGGACGCTACCGGGAGATCTCCTCCTGCTCCAACACTGAGAGCTTCCAGGCGCGGCGCATGAAGGCGCGCTTCCGCCCCGAGCCCCAGGGCAAGCCGGAACTGGTCCACACCCTCAACGGCTCCGGCGTGGCGGTGGGCCGCGCGCTGGTGGCGGTGTTGGAGAACGGTCAACAGGCCGACGGCAGCGTTCGACTGCCTAAGGCGCTGGTCCCCTACATGGGCGGCGTTGAGGTTCTCACCCCGGCCCCATAAGGGCGCGCAGAGCAGAACATTTCGCATGCGGACAGGTGGCCGAGTGGTTGAAGGCTACGGTCTTGAAAACCGTCGTGGGGGCAACTCCACCGTGGGTTCGAATCCCACCCTGTCCGCCATTTTTTCAATGTTTTATGCGCTCGACTCGCGATCATTTCCGGGGTATGGCCTGGCTACGGAGCATGGCTTGGTGTACGGTTTGATTCTCGCTTGGGTGTGAACCGGATGCCCCCCGCTTGGCCAAGCCGCGCCAGGCAATCTGTCTGACTGTTTCGCGAAGCTGCGACACTTTCCGCGCTCACCCGATGGCGCGCGGAAGATGCACAGTCAACGCTGTTCCCTCTTGTTCATCACTCTTCATGTCGATGGCGCCATTCTGCGTCAGCGCCATCAGTCGAGCCGAGTAAGTCCCCAGCCCTGTGCCATTTTTCTTTCCTGCTGTGACAAGTTTATCGAAAAACCGATCTCGAATCTCTTCAGGCACAGAGCCCTGATTACACACGGAGATCGCCAATTGATCCTGTTCCGGCTCAATCCGCACAGAGACTTCTGAGCCGGATGGCGCAGCCTCAATGGCGTTTTTCACCAGATTGGAAAACATCGAATAGCTCAACGTCACATCCAGTGGAATTCTTAACTCCTCGGCGCTTAGACCCTCTGTTTGAACGTCTATCTTGACATCATGCATACCGGCAAATCGTTCCTGGTCGGACACAACCTGCTCAATCACCTTGTCCAGTTCGTGGAGATCAGGCTGGTACTGATAGGTCCCTCTCTCCATGCGGTAAAGATCCAGCGAGTGGTTAATCATATCCAGCATCGATTTCCCGGCCCGGACAATATTCTTTAACCATACCTTCTGCTCATCGGTGATATTCGGCTCCCCCATCAACAGTTCAGGAAAGTTCAGGATACTGTTGAGCGGAGCTTTCAAATCATGCTGGGTGATGCGCTGAATATCATCCCGGAGACGCTCGTTCTCTTCCAAGGCGGCGTTTCTCTCCAACAACACCCTGCGGGATCTTGCCAGGGCCAAATGGTTCGCCACCCGGGTTTTCACGATGGGCGGGAAGAAGGGTTTGTGGATATAGTCCACGCCACCAATTTCCAAACCGGCAATCTCACTGTCGTGATCATCCACAGCGGTCACGAATATCACCGGAATCTCTTTTGTCTCCTTCTGCGCCTTGAGGCGTCGGCACACCTCGAACCCATCCATCTCCGGCATCATCACATCCAGCAGAATGAGTTCAGGCTTGGGGTCCAATCCCGCTTTGCGCAACGCCTCTTCGCCACTGCGGGCAGTGACCACGGCATAGTCGTCCGAGAGCGTCCCCATTAATACGCGCAGGTTGTCAGGAACATCATCCACCACCAGGATCTTCGGCTTCACGCTGGACGTCATGGTTACCCCTCTTTGCCGACAAGCTCGTCGAGCATTTGCTGAATGGTTTTCTGCGCGACTTCTGTTTCGAACTCTTCCACCTGTTGCGTCAGGGAACGTAGTTGCCCGCTCAGGCTCGAGCGGGAAAGCAGCGGCCTCAGTGTCTCCATCAGCGGCTCCACCGCGCTATATTCATGATCCAACGCGGTGGCGATCTGTTTCAGAACGCTTTGGATCTTTTCCAAATCCAATGCATCACTGGAGGCGACCTCCCCCTTCTTGCCGCCCTCATCTCCGCTGGGGAGAACCGCCGCAATGCCCTGACAAAGGCGCTGCAAGGCCGCCGCAAACGGCGCGACGTCCGGCGCTTCGGAGGGAGACGCCTTTAAAACGTTTTCCAAACTCTCCGCCTCACTGCGCAGCGCCTTGGCGCCGATATTCCCCGCAACCCCCCGAATAGCGTGGACCAAGTGTCTGGCTTTCTCCCACTCCTGCGCCGCGAGATGCGCCTTCAAGTCGACATCCGCGCTGCTGTTATTCTCAACAAAACGCAGCAAAAGCCATTGCAGTGTCTGCAGATTTCCACCCACTCGCAAGAGCGCATCCTGCATATCCACGCCATCGATCTGCAGATCTTTTCCCACCGTGATATCCAGGTCCAACTGTTTCCCGGCTTCAGGCTCTATCACCCCTTTCACGTCGACCCAATGCGCGATGGTTGTATACAGCCGATCAGGATCAATCGGCTTGGCGATGTGCTCATTCATCCCGACATCCAAGCACGCCTGTACTTCGTCTTTCATGGCATTGGCGGTCATGGCCAAAATCGGCACGCTGCGCCAGCGATCATCGGTGCGGATTTTTCGCGTGGCGGTCAGTCCATCCATGACCGGCATTTGCATATCCATCAGCACACAGTCAAACGCGGTTGTTTCCAGCTGCTCAATAGCCTCCTGTCCATTGCCTGCAATACTAACCTGGGCGCGAACCACTTCCAGCAGCTCTTTGGCAAGCTGTTGATTGATGATGTTATCCTCAACCACAAGAATGCGCGCGCCACTGAGGTCAGGCAGGGGTTTGGCGGACAGAGTTCTCCCTTGAACATCTGGATCACGATGCTTGGCGCTCCGCGTATCCACCCCGACGATTGCGTCAAACAGAATACTCTGCGTGGTGGGCTTGGGCATGTACGATACAATGCCATGAATGCCGACCAACTCCTCCAAAAACGGCCTGTCGCTCTCGGGCGACATCATGAGCGTGCGCGGCTTGATGCGGATCTCCGCGTCTCCATCAATGGCCTGCGCCACCGCCACGCCATCCTCCCCCGGCATCTGATAATCCATCAGCACCAGGGAGATCGGCGCCTCTTCGCTCTGCGCCTGCTTGATCAACTGAATCGCCTGCGCCCCCGAGTCGGCCAACAGGAACTCAAAGTGAAAAGAGGTGAGATAATCGCTCAACGCTTGCCGCACGCTGGCGTTGTCATCAACCGCCAGCACGCGCATTTTCTGTAGCGCCGCGCCCTCAAGGTGCGGCGGCTCGCTCTCTTCATAGCGCATCCAGATGTCGAACAGAAACTCACTGCCTTGGCCCGGTTCGCTCTCCACCCGGATGTCGCCGCCCATCATGTGCACCAGATGTTGCGTAATCACCAGTCCCAGCCCGGTGCCGCCAAACATGCGCGTAATTGAACTGTCCGCTTGGCTGAACGCTTTGAACAGACGCTCTTTCTGCTCAGGACCGATGCCAATGCCGGTGTCTTTGACCGAACCGAGAAGATGCACCTGATCCGCCTGCTTTTCGAGTACGCTCAAATGGACAGCCACTTCCCCCTCATGGGTAAACTTCACCGCATTATTGACCAGATTCAACAGAATCTGCCCCAGCCGCAGCGGATCGCCGATCAGAACCATGGGCACATCGGGCGCACAGAGGGTAATGAACTCTAGGCGCTTATCCATGGCCTTGAGAATGATCCCGGTAGAGAGGCGATCGAACACATCCTGAATCTCAAAACGGGTCGCTTCCAGCTCCAGACGGTTGGCTTCAATTTTGGAGAAATCGAGAATCTCGTTGATGATCTGCAGCAGCGAGTTGGCGGAGGTGTGGACCTTACTCGCATAGTCCTGCTGGCGCGGCGTGAGCGGCGTCTGCAGGCACAGGTGGCTGAAGCCGATGATGGCGTTCATCGGCGTGCGGATCTCGTGGCTCATATTGGCCAGAAAATCGCTTTTGGCCCGGTTGGCGGCGTCCGCCTCGCGCTTCGCCCGCGCCAGCTCCTCCTCCATGCGCTTGCGGTCCGTCACATCCAGAGCCGTCCCCGCCATGCGTGTCGGATTGCCCTCCGCATCCCACGCCACCGCCTCTCCGCGCGAGTAGAACCAGCGGGTTTCGCCATCGGCAAGGATGGCGCGATACTCATTCTCATAAACGGGAATTTTGCCCTCTTTGTAATCCCGGCCCGTTTTCAGCACCCGCTCTTTATCGTCAGGATGGACGATATCCATCCAACTTTTGGTGGAGGGGTTGCCAATCTCTTCCAGGGACATGCCGATCATCTCGGCCCAGCGCGCATTGACCACCTGCGTCCCATTCACCAGATCCACATCCCAGGTGCCAAGATTGCCCCCTTTGAGCACCAACTCCAGGCGCTCTTGCATCTGTTCGGCCTGCACTTTGGCGTCGATCAGATCTTGGCGATTGCGGTCATGGATCACCGCGATGGAGAGTAGGTTCGCCGCCACGCGCATCAACGTCATATCGCGATCGGAGGGCTGTCGCGGCTCCTGATAGTACATGGCGACAGTCCCCAGCACCTCGCCTGACTTGGTCACAGCGGGAAATGACCAGCAGGCGCGCAGGTTACTCTCCAAAGCGGCGTCTTTGAACGCCGCCCAATAGGGGTGGTGGGCGATATCCCCTACAATCATCGGCTTGCCGGTGGCCGCCGCGGTGCCGCAAGAGCCCACGCCTTTGCCAGACTCAAACGATTCGACATGCTTCACATACGCCTCGGGCAGACCTCCGCCCACGACGAACTTTAGCGTTTTGAAGCCGGGAACCAGCAGATGGATGGAGCCGTAGCTTGCTGGATTGATCGCCTCGATGAAATCAACAATGGCGGAGCAGATATCCTCCAGCGGATCATCGGCTGCGATTTTTTCAGAAACTTTACGCGCTTCCGATTGGAGTTGCTCCTCCAGATAGCGCTGCGTGATGTCCGTGCCGATGCCACATACGAGCGGCTCTGAGGTGGCGTCGAGGGTTAAGGGGAAGAGAGTCAAATCGAAGTAGCGTCGCCCGGAGCTACTGGGAATGGCGATGTTCTCATATTTTGGCAGTCCGCGTTGGAGCACCCACCGCTTGGCCTCCTCCAGCTGCTGCGCCAAGGAGTCTGGGAAGATGTCGGCAATATTTTTGCCTGCGAAGGCATCTGGCTTTCGCTGCAAAACATCGGCAAAACGCTCATTCACAAACAGAATCTTATTATTCACAGTATGGAGAAAGACGATGTTCGGCATATTCGCGAGGATCGCTTCCATCTGCTCTTGCAGTTGGAGTCGTTTTGCCTCGGCGATGCGTAAGGTCGCTTCCGCCGCTTTCTGTTCCGAAATATCCCGAACAACCAACGTAAAGAATGGCTTTTCCGCGGGTCCGCCCCGGGTAATGGTCAAACTGACGGGAATTTTGGAGCCATCTTTTGCAATGCCATCGATCTCTTGGAAAAAAAACACCTTGCTGGGCGATGCCGAGGGAACGACGGCGTCTGCATTGGAAAAATGCGGCAATTTAAACAATGCAGAAGGGATAAGCTGCTGGATATTCAGGTTGATCAGTTCATTCTCTGCAAACCCGAACATGTGCGCCGCAGCTTGGTTGCAGGTGGAGATAACGCCCTTTGTATCGATCTGCAACACCCCATCGGTCATTGAACGAAGAATGTCTGTGAAGACCTGTTTGCTCTCATGTAAATCCAACGTCCGCTGCGCGACCCGCTCCTCCAACCTCAGATTCGCCTCAGACACGCACTCTTTTTGCTCTACTATCGTCCGAAGCATGGCATTGAGCGATTCGGACAACACGCCCGCCTCGCTTTGCCCCTCAACCGACGGCAAGCTCTGCGCCAGATCGCCTTGGGCAATGCTCAGCGCCGCATCGGCAATGGCGTGAATGGGCGCCACCAAACGCCCGACCGCCGACCAAACCCACCAGCCAATGAGCATGGAGCCACAAACGACGAATAGCCAAAGCCCGGTCTTAATAGCCTCTCCTTCAGCCAGAGCGATGTCAGAGGGCTGCCGGACCAATACGCGCCATCCCATCCCTGTTTCGGTTCAGTTGGAAAATGACAAACAAGCCGTTTATAATGTGTAGATAATAAGCGGAGGTTTGTATGGAACGGAAGAAGCGGAGATTTACGGCTGAGCAGAAGGTAGGCTATGTGCGCCGTCACCTGGTCGAGAAGGTGGTTCTCTCGGATCTGTGCGACGAGGCGGGCATTCAGCCCAGCCAGTACTATCGCTGGCAAAAGGCTTTGTTTGAGAACGGCGAAGCGGCCTTGTCTGACAAACGCGGCCAAAAGGCTTGTGACCGACAGATTGCCGAACTAGAAGCGAAGTTGGCAACCAAAAATGAAGTTATGTCTGAGCTTCTTGAGGCGCATGTTGCGCTAAAAAAAAGTCTTGGGGTGAGCTGAACGGCTGCTGGGTGGAGCCGGACATACGGGATTCGGTGGTGAATTTCGTGGCGTTTTGGTCAGACAAGAGCGAAATCGACACGAGCCGAATTATCAACTGGATAGGCGTGCAAAGGGGCAAGTTCTATTCATGGCGCAAGCGCTATGGAATGGTTAATGACCACAATGGCCGTATTCCCCGAGATTTTTGGCTGGACGATTGGGAAAGGGAAGCGATTGTCGCCTTTTTCCATGAACATCCGTCAGAGGGCTATCGGCGCCTGACCTACATGATGCTGGATGCAGGCGTGGTGGCGGTCAGCCCCTCTTCAGTGCTGCGTGTGCTCAGAACTGCCGGGCTGATGCGTCGTTGGAGCCCATCGCCCTCGCAGAAGGGCACAGGGTTCAAACAGCCTTCGGAGCCGCATAAACACTGGCATGTGGACATCTCCTATCTGAATATCCAGGGGACGTTCTACTATCTGTGCAGTGTCCTGGATGGATGTAGCAGGTTTATCCTCCACTGGGAGATTCGTGAGTCGATGAAGGAAGATGAGGTTGAAGTGGTCCTGCTCCGAGCTCAGGAGGCCTATCCGGAAGCTAAGCCGCGGCTGATCTCAGACAATGGGCCGCAGTTCGTTGCCAACGATTTTAAGGCGTTCATCCGGGAATCCGGCATGACGCATGTGAGGACTTCGCCTTACTATCCGCAGAGCAACGGAAAACTGGAGCGTTTTCACGGTAGTTTGAAGCGTGAGTGCATTCGGCCTCAGACGCCATTATCGCTGGAAGATGCCCAACGGGTTGTGGGAAAGTACGTCGAGCATTACAACACCCGGCGGCTCCATAGCGCCATCGACTACGTCACCCCACAGGATCGCCTGGAAGGGCGGCATGTGCAGATCCTGGCCGAACGAGATGAAAAGCTTGAGGCGGCCAGAGAACGGCGTCGGACGACGCACCAAAAGCAGTCTTTTCAGCCATCCCAAAAAATGGCTGAAAAGGCGAACAGCTAACTGATATTTTGGTTTAGACGGTTGTCATGTTTCCGCTGAACCAGCACATCCCCGGGAAGCCCATAACGCCTTTACTGAACGCAAATCCCGCCAAGTACTCCTGACCATTTTCATCATGCGTCAGTTGATACCCGTCGCCCTCTGCTCTCTCTTTCCCGCCGCGAGGAAAGATCTCCTGCTGTGAGGAGGCCATGACGGAATCCGGTCCAATTAACGGTTTGCCCTCACTGCTGAACAGGATCACTTCCAACCCACGCGCATTGCCGAGGGGTTGCAGCAACCCATTGCGCACATCACCAGCCCAATCCCAGCTGATATGGGCGACCAGCACGCCGGCAAAGGCGCCTTCTTCATCCAAAATAGGATGCGCCACATCGACAAAACGCAGAGGCAGGGAATCATGCCGCGGCGGAGCCATGTGTTGCGCCAGGAGATGGGCCTCATGGACATCTCCCGCATAGGCTTCACCCCGCAAGCCTGCGAGAAAATAGTCGCGTTTGGAAACATCGGCTCCTTCAAGAAGGCCATCGGAGGCGATGGCGATTTTTCCATTGCGATCAAGCAGACCGATCCAGGCGAATGCGGAATTATCCCGCCAACGGGTCAACAATTCACGTCGCTGTTCTGGGGAGAGGAGGTCGCGCGTCAGACGCTCATCGCCAGCATGCATGGTGATCTCATTCAGCCTGGCCGCCATATCCCGGTCCAGCTGATTGACCATGCTCTCCGCAATATGGAGAAAGAGCGTCCCCCGCGCACTGATGACCTGCTCATCAAAGAGAAACTGGATAACGAGTCCGCCTGCGATGCCCGAAGCCGTCAATAAGAGCCAAATATACAAACTCAGCTTATGACGAAGAGAGGCGCGCCGGGCGCTTGCGTTTCCTGTGCGCCCCACTCCAGCATTCCATGCAGCAAGATGGTCATTCATGTGATTTCAAATCCAGAATCTTGTCGTGCGGCCTGAACACGGAAAAGGAGCGCCCTTTTCTACCCGTAAAGAGAACGGCTTGGGCTCTTATCAGTATCTCAAAAGCGGCCAAAATCCTACTTGCTGGCGCTGAGATCTCGAAGGAGTTGTGTGCAGATGTCGTTTGCTGACGCAATCTGCTCTCGGGCCTGTTCATCCACGTTTTGGGTAGTGAACATTTGCAGGACCTGCGACAGGTGATCCTGGCAACGCCCAATCCCCACCGCAGTCGATTTCAAGCTCCGAGCGACCAACTCTTTTGTCTGTTTATCTCGAATCATCTCCGCCGCACGGCGCTGGCGTGAGACATCCTTGGCGTTCACAACGGCGCCAACCACGGCGCCGGAATCATCAGTCAAGCAGGAGATCGTCAAACTCACGGCAACCGTGTTTCCGCTTTTGCCCTTCCAGGAGGTCCCTTGCTGAATAACCGGCCGGCATTGGCAAACACCTCCGCCATATTCGCTTCGATCTGATCGGCAAAGAGATCACGCAGCTCAATATTAACAATCTCTTCCATATCATATTCCAGCATGCTGAGCGCCGCCGGATTGGCCAGAGTAATCTTCAAATCTTGAGAAAGCCCGATGATCGCGCTCTCCGAGCTATCCAACAGGCTTTTCACATAGAGTTTTTCCAACACAAGACTGCGCTTGTACTGGCGGGACGCAATCGTTCTTTGCACCACCCCTCTGATCTCGAATATGTTGGCTGGCTTGCGCATAAACAGATTCACGCCAAGCTTGTAGCAGCGTTCGATGACTGACAGATGATTATCACTCGTCAGAACAATAACATCGAAGTCGTGGGCCACGGTGAGATCAAGACTCCCCAGGACCTCATAACCGTTCATTACAGGCATCTCCAGATCCAATAAAACGAGGTCTGGCTTTGCATTGAGGATTTTATCTAATCCACGTTTTCCATTGTCCGCATACTCAAAAGCATAATCGCCTCCCAATGCCGCCTTAATAATTTGAAACGTGGCCTCTTCATCATCAACGATGAGAACAGTCGGTTTGTTATTTGGTTTTGTGTCGGAATTCATATCAACCCTCATGCATTGGTCGGCTTTGAGATGGCAGGATACGGATCGCGCTTCCCTCAAACCGACGTCGCCCAAGGAAGCTTAAATTCCAATCTCTCTCTGACGATGTTTCCGTACAAACACGGCAAACCCATGCCAGCTTATGCAAAACATGCTAATTTTCCAGATAGTTTTGCACAACAACAAAATTGCTGGCGATCATATTTCCTGATGCCAGCCCCGCTCGCATAAGTCTCCGGCGCCGCAGAGAAGGTCCTCGCCCACGGTTCCAACGAATTCGCCTGACTGTGCCGAGCAGTGAGATGGGGATATTTTTCTGCATGCGCCAAAACCCGCATTTTAGGCGCAGAAGAGGCGCGCGCCAGCGGGGTCGCTCACATGCGGCGCGCCCATTCTAAGACAAGCTGTTCGGCTCCATACGGCGAAGAGTAGCTTCGTGCTCTGCTTGTGCTGCGGAGGCCATGGCGACGGCATGCCCTAACAATGGAAAAGAGATGAATAGATTCGTGTTTTTCTTTCTGATGACGATGATTCTGCCTCCCAGCGTTTGCGCCTACGCAGAAAATATCGGCGCGTTACTGCAACAAGCGGAGCAGCATTTGGCGCGTGACCAACTGATGCGCCACAAGACGAAAAGCGCCTATGCAAAATTCAAGAGGGTCCTCGAAATAGACCCTGGGAACAGTCAGGCGAACACAGGTTTACGGCGTGTTTTTGAGCGCTATATCGAGCTGGCGGAACAGGCGCTGAGTCGAAACAGGCAAAAAGAGGCCAGAATTCTGTTGAAAAGCGCCACTCTACTGGTCAATGAGGGGCATGGAATGCCCAGCGAAATTATGCATATTCAGCAAGAGCTCGAAGGCGGTTTCGGCAACCTCCAGCAAATTGCCCTCACACCACTGAAAATGACCCAACAAGAGCTTGAGCGGGCAAATGCGCAACGTGATTGGAGACGAGAGGCTCGCGGCGCCCTCTACTGGGCCAATCAAGGAAGCGCCCGCGCACAATACAGGCTTGGCGAAATGTATTCGAAGGGAGTCGGCGTTTCTCAAAGCTTCGAACAGGCCATAACCTGGCATCAGAAAGCCGCACAGAATGGTTTTGCCCAGGCGCAATTTTACTTGGGAATATTTTATGCAACCGGCAAAGGCGTCCCACAGAACTTCAGCGAGGCGGCAAAGTGGTACCTGCTAGCCGCCGAGCAATGGTTTGCCCCAGCGCTTGTCAATTTGGGCGTGCTCTACGCCAAAGGAGACGGCGTGACGAAAAGCTTTATCCAAGCCCACAAATGGTTTGATTTGGCGCGTCAGAAGAACCCGGTTTCCGGACTGCGCAATCTTGAGCAGTTGGAGTCGATGATGACGCCAGAGCAGATTGAGGAAGCGCGGAGCTTGACGCGGGCGTGGTTAAACTCACCCCCCAAGACAGAGTAATTTCGGCTCCACCCGCCAAAACATCGTCTCCATAAGCGCCCAAGCTTACGGCCTGCCAAAAACCAAAAAGCCAGCGTAAAGCTGGCTTTTCAGGACTTCACTGCGCATTCATCCATTCAGGCGCTCTTCGGCCCCTCTCTGAGCCCCTGATGATTGCGCTATGCGGCTTAGCCCTCCCCCCAAGCTACAGTTGCGGCCCCGCCCGGACCAACTCCTCGCCATGGGCGATGTCCGTATAGGCGGCGAAGTTCTTGATGAACAGCGCCGCCAGCTTCTCCGCCTTCGCTTGCCACTGGGCCGGATCCGCATAGGTGTCGCGGGGATCGAGAATCCCCGGCTCCACGTCGTGCAGCTTGGTGGGGATCACCAGATTAAAAATGGGCAGGGTGATGGTCGGCGCCTGCTCGATGGTCCCGTCGAGAATGGCGTCGATGATGTGCCGCGTATCGTGAATCGCCACCCGTTTTCCGGTGCCGTTCCAGCCGGTGTTGACCAGATAGGCGTGGGCCCCCACCGCATCCATGCGCTTGACCAGCTCCTGCCCGTAGCGGGTGGGGTGCAGACTCAAAAACGCCGCGCCAAAGCAGGCGGAGAAGGTCGGCGTGGGCTCGGTGACGCCGCACTCGGTGCCCGCCAACTTGGCGGTGAAGCCGGAGAGGAAGTGGTACTGGGTCTGTTCGTGGTCCAATTTGGCCACCGGCGGCAACACCCCAAAGGCGTCGGCGGTGAGGAAGATCACCTTGGTGGCGTGGCCGCCCCGTGACGGCGGCTTGACCACATGGTCGATGTGCTCAATGGGGTACGAGACCCGGGTATTCTGCGTCACCGAGCCATCGCTGAAGTCGATCTTGCCGCGTTCATCCACCGTGACGTTCTCCAACAGCGCGTCGCGCTTGATGGCGTGGTAGATGTCCGGCTCCTCCTCGGGGTCCAGATTGATGGTCTTGGCGTAGCAGCCGCCCTCAAAATTGAACACGCCGGTGTCGTCCCAACCATGCTCGTCGTCACCGATGAGCAGACGGTGGGGGTCGGCGGAGAGGGTGGTCTTGCCGGTGCCCGACAGACCAAAGAAGATCGCCACATCCCCGGCCTCGTTCTTATTGGCCGAGCAGTGCATGGAGGCGATCCCCTTGCGCGGCAGATAGTAGTTCATCATGGAGAAGATGCCCTTCTTCATCTCTCCGCCGTACCAGGTGCCGCCGATGATCTGCATGTGCTCGGTGAGATTGAACGCCGAGAAGTTCTCCGAATTGAGCCCCTTCTCTTGCCACTTCGGGTAGGTGGTTTTGGAGCCGTTCATCACCACGAAGTCCGGCTCGCCGAAGTTGGCCAGCTCCTCGGCGCTGGGACGGATGAACATGTTGGTGACAAAGTGCGCCTGCCACGCCACCTCCATGATGAAGCGCACCTTCAAGCGCGTATCGGGATTGGCCCCGCAGAAGGCGTCCACCACAAACAGCCGCTTGCCGGAGAGCTGCTCCACCACACACTGCTTCATCTCCGCCCAGGTAGCCGGGTCCAACGGTTTGTTATCGGACTTGTTATCCGCCGTCCACCACCAGATGGTGTCCCGCGTGGCGTCATCCAGGACGATGTATTTGTCCTTGGGCGAACGACCGGTGAAGATTCCGGTCATCACATTCATCGCGCCCAGCTCGGTCTCTTGCGCGCGTTCAAAGCCTTCCAACTCCGGTCGGCTCTCTTCAGCAAACAGTTGATCATACGAGGGGTTGCGCACGATTTCCGCAACGCCGGTGATGCCATAGGGTTCCAGGGCCTTGAGATCCATAAGAAGCATCCTGTATCGAAGTCCATCCGATGAGTGGGATCCGTCATGAACGCGACGCGATGGGCGGGACAGGGTATGCACACATCCCCATGCGCTGCGCCAGCGATGTCAAACGCCAACACAGCGCCGTATGAATCGGTATTTTAGAGGCTGCCACACGCCGCTGATGATTCAGCAACGTTATCTTGGCATAAAGCAGTCTTGTGCGTCACCCCTGTATTTGCCAAATCCGGGGATTCTTCGATGGAATTCCCGCCGCCGAGTGGCGGGAGAATAAACGGAGCAGACGGCTAACCCAGGGAGAGGAGCTTCTCCAGCGCCGCCACGTAGTGCTGAAACGCCGTGCGGCCTTTGGCGGTCAAGGCGTACACCGTCTGCCCCTTGGGCCCGACCCCATGACGCTCCGCTTCGACATACTCCGCCTGCAACAGTTTGCGCATATGCGCATCAAGGTTGCCGTCGGTCAGCTCCAGCGCCTTTTTCAACTCGCTGAAACTGGCCCCCTCGCGCCCCGCCAACAGCGCCGCCAGGCGCGTTCGCACCGGCTGGTGCAGCAGAGGATCCAATAGATCGCCGCCCCCCATGGCGCCGCCTACTCCCGCACATCCATGCGCATGCTCGCCTGCAGCCGCAAGCCGGCCTCAGCATCTGCCTGGGCGCGGAATGAGAGCTGCCGCACCCGCAGCGCATACAGGGATTTGCGCCACGGTCCCGCCCCGCTGCGCAACCGCGCGCCCGGCTCGCCACTGACCATCTCCACCCACAGGGGGCGGGTCAATTTCACCTCCGATTCCACGGTCAACGGGCGCTCCAGCGCATCACTGTTGAAGGTCAGCGTCAACGGCAGCGCCGCCCCTGGCGGCAGGGCCAACACCGCAGGCCCCTGGGCCACTGCGCCGCCCGCGCGCCATTGCGCCAAAGGGATCTCCGCGCCAGCGGGAGCCGACGTCGCCCGTAGCAGAGAGACGCTCGCCACGCTCAATGCCGTCATCAGCGCCAACCACCCCCCCATGGCGAGCCAATGGCGCGCCACCGCCTGCGCGCTCTCCAAACGCGGCAGCATCCACGCCGCCAGCGGCAGCCCGACGCCCAATACAATGGCGGTGATCCAGCGCAGCGCCACGTACTCCACCCCACTGGCGAGCATCCCCACCGCGATCACCTGAAACGCCACCCCCAGCGGGATCAACGGCTGGCGCGAAAACAGCCCTTGCACCACCAGCGCCAGCCCCACCAAGAACAGCCACATACTGTAGCTCAGAAAGCCGCCGCCAAAGATGACCATGCCCACGTTCATGGCCACCCCAAGCCCCATCAGATACCACCACACGCGGCGCACGCGCTGATGCACAAAACTGAGCGTACGCTCCTGCAACTGATGCGCGCGGCGCGTCATACGCCAATCCAATCCCGCAGCCAGCGCCAACACGCCGCCCACCAGCCCCAACACCGCCAACGCCCGCATCCACGCTTCGGGAAAGTTCTCATGGGTGATCCACAGATCCCCCACCACACACAACAGGCCCCCCGCCACGCCCCAAATCGTCAGGGTGTGCCCATCCACCCGCACGCTGTGCCGACTCTCATCGAGCATGGCGTGAATGGCGTCCAGTTGACTTTGGGGCGTGATCTGCTGTTCTGACATCATCCGCTCCTCATGGGCTCGCTCAGTCGCCGCCGCCGTTTATTGTGGATTGCGCGCATCCAGTGTCATCACCACCCGTGACGGACGCGTTTCGCCCCATTGCGGCAGCTGCACATCGACCTTGATTGCAATCCCCTCCCCACCTTTTATCCAGCGCTGACGATCATAACTCATCCACTGCCGATAGACCCACAGGTCACGACCCATTTTCGCCACCCCTGTGAGGGTTTGCGGCTGCTGCAGCAGGGTTCCCTGGACGGTGAACGCCATCGGCGCATCCGAGCCTTTGGCAAAGTGCGTCACATACTCCTCTGTCTGCGGCGTCTGTCCATACGCAACCACCGGCAGGCTCTGCAACCGCGCAGCATCCGGCCCCTGGGTCATTCCCGCGCAACCACTCAGCAGCGCCAGCGCCGCCGCTCTGCTCACAACGTAAAAACGGCTTTTCATGATCATCCTCCTGTTTGGATACTTAACTCTGCATTGCAGAGGCCTCTAAAACACAGAGTATTACTCTGAATTGCAGAGTTCAACAAAATACTCACCAAAAAAATCCAAAATCAGGCTTTTCAGAATGGGAAAATAGATGATATCGAGGGCTCCGCCTTCGAGCTCCCAACGTCCACACCATGGGGCGCTGCCCAATCTATTAGATACGGCTTCGCCTGTGGCCGCTGGGGGCGCAGCCCCCAGACGATTCGGCAGGATTGCCGAATCGGACTCGCGCAGCGAGCCCGAAGGGTGAGGGCCATGGATGGCCCGAATCACCCCGCCGCTGACCAGTCGGCGGCCCATAGTTATTGTCGGTTGAAGTCAGAATCGGACAGTTTGAGGATTGGTCATGAAAGATATCGAGGGCTACGCCCTCGAGCTCCCAAAGTCAAAATCCAAACCGTGGGCTCCGCCCATGTATGGTCCGCTCCGCCACGGCAAGAGAAAATGTCCACTGATGTGTGAGGCTTAGTCGCGCCCATGTATCCGGCCTGTTGATGAGGGGCTTGTCGCCCTCTGGCCCTGATGGAATTTGCGCGTGGCCCTCCTCAACACACCCTCGGCCTCAATGGGCCCTTGGGCGAAACAGGTTCTTGACCACGCAGGGCTATGCCGTTTCACGCCATCAATCTCGACTCTCTCTCGCAACCTGGCTGGTGGGATCTCTTTCTCTTTCCTTATCGGCCTGTTTTTCTTTTAGAGTTGTATTGCGCTCTCTCTACACAGCGGCGCTGGCCCCATAGGCCTCCTGCTTCACCAGCATCGCCCACGCGCTGCGCGCCATGCGGTTGGCCAGCGCCACCACTGCTCTATTTGCGCCGCGACGTTCCGACACCGACACTGCCCACTGGCTGCGGCGATACGGCTTGTTTTCACACACGCGCAACGCCGCCCGCGCCCCATGAATCAACAGGGTGCGAAGATAACCGTTTCCCCGCTTGCTGATCCCCGTCAGCCACGCCTTGCCCCCTGTGGAGTTCACTCAAAATCAGCACAATCGCCCGCCGCGCCTGTTTGATGCTCTTGGGAAAGACAATCCCATACTCGGCAAGCAGTCCGCGAATCTGGTTCACCAACGCCGTGCGGTTCTTCACCGCCAGACTGCGCACCCGATGCAACGCTAGAATTTCTTGCTGGGCAACGCTTTTGATCCCCACAAAACGCATATTCGGACGCTGTACCGCTTCACATATCGCCTCAGCGTCCACGCTGTCGTTCTTGTGCCGCTTCACGTAGGGCTTCACATATTGCGGCGCCATCAAACGCACTTCATGCCCATATCCCTGAAATTTCCGCGCCCAGTGATGCGCGCCGCTACTGGCTTCCATCCCCACCAGGCACGGCGGCAGTTGCGCCATGAACTCCAGTAACTTATCTCGTTTCAAGCGCTGTTTCAGAACGCTCTTGCCGCGCGCATCCACGCCATGCAACTGAAACACGCTCTTGCCCAGATCAATCCCCAGTACCCGTACCTGTCCGTTTTCGATATGATTGCTCATGGTCCGCTCCGACTCCGTTTAGATGGAAAAACACACCACCATCTTGGCCCATTGCGAGGCCGTTTGGGTAGCGGAGCGGACCATTCCATTACACCCGCTTAAGGGTCACAGACCCTTAAGAATCCCGCCTCCGGCCAGCCGGAGGCCAATAGTCAGCGCAAGCTCAAACTACGTTACGCAAACATTGGCCGTTTTGTACGATTTTGGGATCGCATGGCAAAATCGATCTCATCAGGCAAAAAAAAGCCCGCCACAAACGTGGCGGGCCCTTTGCGTCGCGGATGGATCCGCTGCTTACATCGGCGACAGCAGCGCCGGATTCATCACCAGATTGCGCACGCCATGAGCGTGATCCTCTTTGTAGATATTGCCCTTGCACCACTCGCCCACACTGTTGATGTCCACCTTGGCCACTTTGGGGCGCACGCTCCAGGAGACCTGGAACGGCGAGCCCTTTTCATTGTAGCCAGGACCCGTGGTGGAGCCCGCGTAATTGACGGGGGTTCCGGTGTCGGCGGGGATGTTCAACGCCTGCTGCAGACCATCCTTCACGCCATGCTTGGTGAGCATGGCGAAGTCCAGACCTTTGCCATCATTGGTCAGTACGTAGACCTGGGCCTCCACGCGCAGTTGCGGGTTTTTGATCGCTTCGTGCAGACAAGCGCCCAGAGTGTGGCCCGGAGTGATCTGCGCGGTGGAGTGCACGTAATGCACTTCAATGGTGTCGCCGGGATAAAGGCTGCCGTGTTCGCTGGGGCAGATTTCATGGGACGCTGGCTTGAGTTCCGCTTCGCTCAGATGCCCGGCGTATTGATAGCCACTCAGATACCCGTGGCCATCGCCATTACCCGCGAACTTGGTGAATTCGCCGCCTTTATGCTCGGCGTTCTTATGAAAATGGATATTGCACAGATTCATCTGTGTGTAAGCAGGCGCTGTGGCGAAGGTCAACGTATTGCTTCCGGCCTTGGCGTCAATATCACGCGGCGCCTGTGGACCAAACCCTTGCCCCTGCGTGCTCTTGGCCAATGCCGCGCGCTGCTGGCTGATGACGCCGTCATCCACCGAACCATGGTCGCCATGATGCCCGCCGCCATGGCTGGAGGCTTGCGCGGAGGCAGCCAGAGCCACCGATGACAACAGAGCCAACACCGACATTTTCTTCATAGTTCTCTCCAGAGTGAATAGAGCAGTGGGTGATCATGTCATGGCCAACGCCAATTGGCGCCCAGGACGTGAACAAAAACGCCCGCACAGCGTGTGCCGTGCGGGCGTATGGAAAACGATCAGCTCATGGGACGCTCATTTTGACAAAAACCGCGCCATCATCCCCATACCGGGGTTGAAGGTGAGACTGCCGCTCTGCAGCAGATGCTCATCGTAAGCTTGGTTGGAATCTGGCGCGATGCCGGTCCCGCACATGGCGAACGGCACCGGGTCCATATTGTGCGTGCGCGTAGCCACCGGCGTGGGGTGGTCGGGCAGACTCACCACCCTGTACTGCCCCATGGCCTCCAGACCGTCGAGCACCGGACCGACCACTTTGGCGTCGAAATCCTCAATTGCCTGAATTTTATAGTCCAGACGTCCGGCATGCCCTGACTCATCAGGCGACTCCACATGCACGAACACCAGATCGTGACGCGCCAAAGCCGCCAGCGCCGCCTGCGCCTTACCCGCATAGTTGGTGTCGATCCAGCCGGTGGCGCCATCCACGTGGATATTCTCAAAGCCGATATTGGCGGCGATGCCGCGCATCAGATCCACAGCGGTGATCATGGCCCCGCTCAAACCATACAGCGAGCGGAAACTCTCCAATTGCGGACGTCGGCCATGGCCCCACAACCAGATGGCGTTGGCGGGCTTCTCTCCACGGCCAATGCGCGCTTGATTGACAGGATGGTCGCGCAGAATCGGCTCCGCCGCCTGCATCAGGGCGCGCACCGCGTCGGCGGCCTCGCCTTTGGGCTGGTAGTCGGCAACCTGCTGATCATGAATATCATGGGGCGGCGTGGCGGAGAGCGCCTCGCTGCCGTGATGCCAGATCAGCGCATGGCGATAGCTGACCCCAGGGTGGAACGTCCACTGCTCAGAGCCCAGTTCCTGTTGCAGCGTGGCGATGATGCTAGCGGCCTCCTCGTTGGTGATGTGACCGGCTGAGAAGTCATCCATCACCGACAGGTCATTGCGCAGAGTCACCAGATTGCAGCGGAACGCCACATCGGTAGGTTGCAAGTCGATGCCCAGCGCCGCCGCCTCCAACGGGCTGCGCCCGGTGTAACCGGTGCGCACGTCATAGCCGAGCACGCCCAGATTGGCCACATCAGAACCTGGCTCAAACCCGTCCGGAGTATTGCGCGACCAGCCGCCCACGCCTTGGGATACGATACGGTCCAGATTGGGGGTGCGCGCGCGCATCAGCGGCGTGGCCCCATCCAATTCCGGCATGGGCCGATCGCTCATGCCGTCGCCTAACAGAATGGCGTATTTCATGGGAGAATCATCCAGGGTCCGACCCGCCGCGCAGCGCGCGGCGGGTGGTCAGAGGAGAGATCACTTCTTGAGCAGCTCTTTCACCACGTCGCGCTCATGGCGCAACTCTTCAAGAACTTTATCAAACTGCGCTTTTACCGGGGCCTCCATGGAGAGCCCCTCCACCACGCTCCAATCCTTATTGCCGGTGGAGCGCAGGGGCATACCGAATATCAGGCCCTCATCCACGCCGTATGCGCCATGTGAGACCACTGCAGAGGAGAACCAGTTCCCTTCCGGAGTGGGGCGTGAAAAGGCGCGCACGTCATCCAAACAGGCGTTGGCGGCGGAAGCGGCGCTGGAGGCGCCGCGCGCTTCAATCACCTTGGCGCCGCGTTTTTGAATGTCCGGCATAAAGCTGTCGGTAAACCACGCCGTGTCAGAGATCACCTGCGGCGCAGGTTTGCCGCCGATTTTGGCGTTGCCGTAGTCCGGCGCCTGATTGGCCGAGTGGTTGCCCCAAATGGTCACGCAGCTAACATCCGCCACCGGCACGCCCGCTTTGCCCGCCAACATGCTCTGAGCGCGATTCTGGTCCAGATGCATCATGGCCGAAAAGCGCTCGGCGGGCACATCGCTATTGGAGGAGGCGATCAGGCAGTTGGTGTTGCAGGGGTTGCCCACCACCTCGATGCGCACATCGTCGGCGGCGCGGTTGAGCGCCTTGCCCTGACCGACAAAGATCGGGCCATTGGCCAGCAGCAGGTCGCTGCGCTCCATGCCGGGCCCCCGCGGACGCGAACCGATCAGCAGCGCCCAGTTGACGCCATCAAACGCCTTCTCCGCATCATCATAGGCGGCCATGCCCGCCAGTGTGGGGAACGCGCAGTCCTCGAGCTCCATCATCACCCCTTCGAGCGCGCCCATGGCTGGCGGAATCTCCAGCATGCTGAGAATCACCGGTTGGTCGGGGCCAAAGATCTCGCCACTGGCCAGACGAAACAGGGCGGCGTAGGCGATATTCCCTGCGGCGCCGGTGACTGCGACGCGAATGGGCTGCGACATAACGTTCTCCTTCAAAGGGTTGAGCAGAATTCACCGCACGCGGTCGCGGCAGCCTCAATCGAGGGCCTCAACCATTCACGCAAGTGATACCGTCGTTTATAAATTCTACCCAATCCCTCTCCCATGGGGAAAGGGTTGCTCTTGTGAATTCACCAAACTGTCAACGCAAGACACTGATTTATCAAGCAGACCGATTCACTGCAAAGCGATCGCGTTAAGCGCTGCGCAAGGCAAGCCCGCCACAGCGCTTAACGCGGGAATCAACTCGCACTGGCATTATCCGGGGTCGGCGTCACAGGATCTGGGAACGTATCCTGCTGATCCTCATTCTGATCTTGGTTCTGATCCTGATTCTGCTGCACTGGAAGCTCATCCACCGCCTGTTCGGCTTCATTGGCGTCGGTGGCGGCCTCAGCCTGCGTGGTTTCAGCCTCTGTGGCGGCGGCGTTGACATCCGCCTCTGCGGCATTGGCGTCCGCTTCCGCGGCGCCCGCCTCCTGCACCGCTTCAGTCACTTCCGTTTGCGCTTGGGCAGCCTGCTGCTGCACCGCCTCAGCCGTGGTATTGGACGCCTGCGCGACCGCTGCGGCCACATCCGCCACTGGCGCGCCTGAAGCCTGTGCGGTTGCCGCCGCGATCGCGCCGGCATTCACGCCCTCGCCAGCACTCTGCGCCACCGTGGCGGCGATCTGAGAAGCCTGCGTCGGCGCCACTTTCGCCACCGCCGCCGCCACTTTCGCCGCTTGCGCGACGCCAGCTTGAGTACTCACCGCCGCCGCCACCGCGGTTGCGTTTGCAGTCCCGGTCGCCTTGGTCACAGCCGCAGCCACTTTGGCGGCTTGGGTCGGATTGCCCTGCGCCACAGCCGCCGCCACGTCGGCAGCGGCTTTCGCCTGGGCGGCTGCGGAATCGCCCCCCTCTTGGGTGGCTTTGGCTGCTGTTGCTTGCGTGGCGATTTTGGCGATCGCAGCGCCAATGGATGCCGCTTGCGCGGGATTGGTCTGAGCCACCGCTACAGCGACATCAGCAGCAGCTTTCGCCTGCTCCGCCGTGGTCGGTTTTTTTTGCGTGGCGACCTGGGTGATCGCCGCGCCAATTTTCGCCGCCTCGGTCGGTTGCTGACGGGCAACGGCGGCAGCCACTTCCGCCGCGCGCTCCGGGGCGGAAGTGGCGGTGGTGGCGCCAATACGCGCCGCCGCCGCCGCCTGCTGCCCAGCAGGCAATGCGTTCACAGCGCTAACAGCAGCGGTGGCCGCAATGGTCGGATCGGCCTTGGCGGCCACAGCAGAGATCTGCGCCGCCGCTTTTGTGGCGTCCGGGGCATTGGTCTCTTGCACCGCCGTGGTGACAATCACGTTGGTGAATTGCGTCGGCGTGGTCGCCGCTACGGTCTGCACCGCTTGAATCGCGTTGGCCACAACCTGCGCAACTTCCGTCTGGTTCGCCGCATTGCGCGCTGTGGCCGCAGTCACCTGACGCGCACTGGTGGTCACTGTCTGCGTGCTCACATTCAATTGCCGCGCAACATGTGTTTGGATCACGGCCGCCGCTTGTGGGAACGCCGCCGCCGCTTGCGCTAGGAACTGGCGCTGCTCGCCCGTCAAAGTCGCCCCTTCCGGCAAGGATAAAAGACCCAACTGCGCCGCCTCCGTCAGCAGATTGACCGCCTCCAGCACCTCCTCCTGACCGGCGGCCTGAGCTTCGCTGATCAGCGGGAACGCCCATGCCTGGGCCACCACGCGGTCAAACAGTTGTCCGGCCAGTTGCGCTACGCGCTCCAGATGATCCAGCAGTCTGGACATCTGCCCCGGCGTTGGCGCAGGGACAAAATCGTCCGTCGGAGAGAGCGGCTGCACAGGGGCTCCGCCTGTGGCGTCCGGCTGCTCAGTCAACTGCAGAGCCAGCGCCTGTCGGTTGGCCTCGGCATCCTCTTTCATCTCCTCGGCGGTCAGCTCCGGCAACGGCGGCAGATCCTCACCCAACTCTTTTTGGATGAATTGAATCGCCTGCGCCCGCACCTCTGTCGGCACGGCTGTCGGCGGCGTCGGTCGACGCCCCGCCACGCCGATGCTGGATTGCCCGCCTTTCACATTGACGCTGGCGCCATCCACACTCATCTGCGCCGAGCCTTGGGGCACATTGACGAAGTTGGGCACGTTCTCGCTGACGACCCCTTCCACCACGCTGCCGCGCACCCCCATGGAAGCCACCGGCGTACGCAGCGTCACGTCCTTCCGTTTGACGGCAAATCCCGAAATATATCGGAATGCGCCGCTCAGCACTTTCATATCTTTTTTCAACCCGCTTTTTTGCGGGCTGAAGGCAAACTGTTTGACGGCGAATTCGCCATCTGGTCCCAGCGTCAGAATTGAGCCGTCACGAAAGCGCAGCACCGCGCGCGACTGACGGCCAGTGATCACCTTCTGGCCAGGGAACAGTTTGTCCCCTTTCGCCGCAGTCTGGATTTGGCCATCTGCAGCGGCGATGCGCACATCCTTCTGGGCAAACGCGATGCGCCCTGCAAATGGCGCCGCGGCGAAAGCGGGATCCGGGCTCCCAACAGAAAGCAGCAGAGTCGCCGCCAGGAATAGGACTGTCAAATCGATGCGCACGGTACTCTCCCCATTTCGCTTCCACGCCAGATAGAGCATGAAGAATGCGAGCTAATGCATCCGGTCCACGCACCATAGCCAGATAGTGCGGCACAATCTCATGCTAGCTGTATGAAGAAGAAATGTTAAGAGAATATCTGACAAAAGCGCCCAGTTAACCTGCCAGCGCCTCTTGCTCGACAGCATTTTTTGGTCTGCTCCGTCGGGATCGACGATGACGTCGGGATTCAGACGGCAACCCGGCCGCACGCAGCCCCAAGCTGATCAGCACACAGAAATAGAGCGTATTGGAGGGAATCTGGAAATTAAAATCCACCAAACCGTGAAAACACAAGGAGAGCATGCCGGTGAGAGAGGCGAACACCACACTGCGCACAAGCTTATCACGACGCGTGATGAAAGCACGGACCATCACCGCAAACACGAACAGGACTGGCGCCGCCAGAAAGATGAATCCCACATAGCCATAGTCCGCGATGAATTCCAAATAATCATTGTGGGCATGATCGTAAAACGCATCAATTTTTGCAGTTCGATAGTACGGGAAAGTGTAGGCGAAGCTGCCGCCGCCGGCCCCGAACAGCGGGTAGTCTTGGATCTTTTTCTCTGCGGCTTCATAGACGTAGACACGCTGCATGTCGCCAACATCCGCATTCACAATGCGCTCTTTAATGGCGCCAACCCCCATTACGCCGCCGAGGATAACGCCCAATACCAGCATTGGCGCCACCAGAACCCGCTCCCGTGATGAGCGATAGCGACGCACAAAAGTCAAAGCGATCATAATGAGAAAAGCCGCGTATAACGCGATGGCGCCGCCGCGCGATTGACTGAGCATCAATCCCAACATCGTCACCACCAACGCCAACAGCAGATAGCCGCGGATGCCGCTCACCCCCTGCAACCAGAGGTCCAAACGCTCTGACCAGGAGTTAGCCGTGACGCCGCGGTTGGGCGACGCGAAAATCATCAACAGCGCAAGCCCAGCAGGAATCGTTAACTCCAACAATCCCGCAAAGTGATTTCGGTTCACAAAAGTGCCGGAAACCGACTCATTGGCCACAACAACGTTTGAAAATTGCATGAACGGCGCACGCCACCATCCAAAGGCGGCGCCAATGCCATATAGCGCGTTGAGCACACCAACAAAGAACAGGAGTTGCAGAGCGAATTGTAGACGCTGGCGGGTATTGAACAGGACATAACTCAACCACATCCCACACCCATAGGCGACGACCTTTAACCATTGGGAGAAGGAGGCAAAAGGCGCTAACGAGAGCGGCTGCGCCGTTTCTCCTTGACCGACATATTGGCGCAACGACGCCCCAGCCTCCGAAAAGAGCTGGAGAGTGAACGCTGAAACATCAACCAATTGGACCAATGGATACAGGCACCAGATAGCGGACAAAGCCAGCACCCAGATTTGCGCAGAGCGCGCACGGGTGGAAGCGTTGGAAAAAACCGCCGGCGCGGAAACGAACGCCACGTGCTGAACACACCAGAGCGCGGCCAAAACAAACAGCAACAATTCTAACAACGACCAAGACCAAGGCCGGTTACTGCCCAGGGGAATCGGCGCCCAAATCAAAGTGGCGGCAAACCCATACAGAATCCACCGCTGCGCTCGCGGCGTTTTCTCTGACTGTGCGGAATCAGTGTTTGACTGCTGCAACGCGCGCGCTCCTCACTTCAAACCAACCGCCCGACCACGCGACGGGGCCACAGTTCGCGCCTGTGACTTTAAGGCGTTTATGGCGCGAATGATCTCAGGACTCTCATTGACCGCAAAGCGCAACTCACTCTCCAGACCATAACGCAACACAGCGAGCACCAGCTTGTTTTGCAAATCTGGCGCAGTGGCCACGCGACCCATCGCGCCACGCAGCAGACGCTTTTGCTCTGCGCTCCACCCCCCCCACATCGGCATGCCCAGCCTCAGGACGCCCAACTGCAGCGTGAGTTCCCAAGGACCGAGGGTCATTGCGCGCTCCAAACTCGCGAACACAGCCTGCGCCGGAGCCAATGCTTTGCGCTGCGCATTGGCCAGATTGATCCAGGCATACGGCCATGTCGGGCGCTTTTTGAGAGCCTGTCGATATTGATCCACCGACAACTGCGCAATCTGCTGGGATTTTGGTTGCGGAAACAGGGCGGCCAGACGCAGATACAGATCGCCCAAGTCTAAATTCAGGTCGGGGTTTTCAGAGTTAAACTGCTGCGCTTTTAGCAGTAGATTGACGCCATGCTCCAGCGTCTCGACGTTTTGTTCGCGCGTCGCGTCTGGGGTCAACTCGCTTTGAATCAGGCTTTCCGCCAACTCCCGGTAGACATCGCTCGCGATATGGCGCGCCGCCACAAACGCCAACGCCAACAGCACAACGCCACACAGCAGCAACAGTAATTTTGAAAGCGGAAAAAGCCTGCCTGCACGTAGCGAAACCATAATCTTCAGCAACCGTTTCAGCTCTCGTCACCAAGTGAAGACAAAACATTGTCACTTGTGCAACACGTGGATGGCGGATGGGGAGTATCGAAAGAGGTCCGCCCGCACAAAACCACTCCCACGCATTAGATATTTTCGCCGTAGCCCTGATCCTGTTTGGCGTAGCTATAGCTGTATCCATAGCCGCCTCGGTAGCCATACCCATAGCCGCCATACCCATAGCCGTACCCATAGCCGTAGCGGTAGCGGTTGGTGTAGTACGACAATCGTTTCATATCCACTGTATTGAGCACACACCCCACCACATTAATGCGATAGTTATGCAGCCGCTTGAGCGCGCCTAATACCGTCGTGCTGTTCGCCTTATTGGCCTTCACCACAAACGCCACAGCATCGGCCTGTTCGCCAAGAACCTGTGAGTCCGTCACGATCAGCGTGGGCGGCGCGTCAATAATGATGCGGTCATATCGGGCGCGGAGTATACGCAACATTTCGCGCCATTTTCGCGAGCCCAGAATTTCACTGGGGAATGGCGGCGTCGGTCCACTCACCAGCACATGCAAACCGCTGCGCGACTCAATAATATAGCGAGACAGCAGTTCGTATTCGGCGTCATCATCCCGTTTGGCCGCTGGCTTGGCTCCATCAGAGGGCGACGGTTTCGCTTCGGATGGCGCCGACGCGGACGCAGCGATACTTTTGCTTTGCCCCAGATCAAAATCCATCAGCGGCTCAATTTTGCCGCCAGCACTGGGGGCGGCCGTCTGCGCGCTGGCGCTCGAAGCGGTTTCGCCATCGCCCACCAAGCCGAAGTCAGACTGCTCAATTTCGTTTAACAGATAGCTGGTCGCGCCTTGATCGGCGCCGGCATCAAAAATCTTGGCCAATCGCGGGCGACGCAGATCCGCTTCAATCAACAGCGTGCGCTCTCCCCCTTGGTTAAACGCCTGAGCGAGATTGATCGCCACCGTCGTTTTGCCCTCTTCCGGCACGGCGGAAGTCACCATGAACACTTTATGCGGCTGGTCGATCCCGGAAAACATCAACGCGGTGCGCAAACTTCTGACGGCTTCCGAATAGTTGGACTTCGGGTGACGTATCTGCATCTCTTCAGGTTCGGCGTTATCGCGTCTCTGCTTGGTCAGCAGCGGCAACATGGCGAACATGGGCGCATGAGTGAGCGCCTCAAGCTCTTCTGGGGTTTTAATGGTGTGGTCCATACCCTCCAGCACCAGAACCAGAATGACGCCCAAAATCAGACCTGCGGCCAAACCTTGTAGAATATAGAGCCGCTTGTTGGGCTTGAAGCTATACAGCGGCACCCGCGCAGGCTCGACGATCCGCGCCCCGGCGGACTGTAAGCCACCGATGACATCGGTTTCCTTAAAGCGCTTGAGGAAAAGGTCGTAGAGCTGGCGATTCGCTTCCACTTCGCGCTCAAGTTTATTCAGGCGGAACGCTTTGCTCTGCAAGTTTTGAATCTGATTCTTCTGCGAGTCGATGTGCTGCTGAATCTGTCTCTCCTGCTCGCGCGCCACATCCAGATCCTGCTTGAGCTTTTCCAATGTGCGGCGAATCTCTGTGGCGATTTTCGTGCGCAATTGGCGCGCCTCTTTTTCCGTGCTGATAATGCGCGGATGTTTCGGCCCATAGCGCTCATTCAACTCCGCCAATGACCGTTCAACCGTACTGAGTTCTTTTTTGAGATCCAGCAACAGCGGGCTATCAGTGAGCGGCAATTCATACGGTCGATTGCGATGCTTGCGCATCAAGCTCACAATATTGTCGTAACGGGATTGGGCTTCCAGCCGCTTGGCGCGCGCGTCAATCAACTGTGCGTTGATGGCGTCCAGCTGCTGCATTCCCATTGTGTTGGTGTTGGACGCCTGTGACAGAATGCCCGAGGCCTTGCGATACGCCTGCAACTCGGCTTCGGATTTCTCCAACGTCTGACGCAGCCCCTCCAGGCGATCGGTCAGCCAGGTCGCGGCGTACTGTGTCATCTCCAGTTTGGATTCCAACTGCTGATCAATGTAGGTTTCGGCGATGGAGCCGGTGATTTTTGCCGCCAATTCGGGCGAACGAGAGACAAAGGAGATGCGAATCAGTTGACTGCGTCCCACCGCCTCCACTTCGATGCCGTCGGTTACGCGTTGCGCCAAGCTCTCATAGGCGGGCGAACCTTTTTTGAAATCCAGGCTGTTTGCCGGGTCACCCTGATCCGCGTCTCCGGGATTGCTGAGCATCGCATACCACTCTTGCGGCAACAGTTCGCGCAGCAATGATGGCTTTGCCGGCTGTTTGAGGCTCGCGTTGTACTCCGGCTCTTGCGTCAATGAGAGACGCCGGATCACCTCATCCACCAGACGCCGAGAGCGCAACAATTCAATCTGGGTCAAAAAGAAGTCGCGTCCGCCCGACTCAACGCCAAAGCCCTCCTCCAGCGATGCAATCACCTTTGGCGTATCAGGCTCGATCATCACCAAGGTGTCGGCTTTATAGAGTTGCGGCAGTGAGTAGGCGTAGATCGCAACAGGGATCAGCACGGCAAAAGTGATGAACAGGATCTGCCATTTGCGCTTGAGGATCGTCAACCAGTAAAAGCTGAAATTGACGCCCTCGCCTTCGGCATCCAACGGCGCCAGCGGCGCAGGTCCCGCTGCGACGGGGGACCCTTGCAGCGGAGCCATGGGCGGCATGGGATTGACGGGGGCGCCCGCCATAGGCGATTCATGGACGTGCCGAGGAGTATGGTCCTCTTTGTTCGTGAAGAGGGGTGAGCCCGTCTTATCCATAGCGTCTTACCAAAACCCTTCGGGAACGGTGAGAATGTCATCGGGGAACACAGGACTATCCAAGGCGATGCGCCGCTGCTGTTGCTCGGGATCGCTGCCGCGAATCACGGTCACGCCGTCTTCATTGGCGCGCTCGGTGAAACCACCCGCCAAAGCCACGGCTTTGCGCACCGTCAAACCCGGTTGATAGGCGAACCCGCCAGAGGAGCTCACTTCGCCATTGATATAGAACATGCGGTAGGTCAGCACGGAGATGCTGACTTTGGGATTTTTCAGGTAACCATCGATCAGCCGGTCATAGATCTTCTTTTCCAACTGCTTGACCGACAGGCCTTGCGCCAAAATTTCGCCAACAAAAGCATAGGAGATTTTGCCATCCGCTTGGATGCGCGCCTTCACGCTCATCTCCGGCTCTTCAGCGACATCGATCTGGATGACGTCGCCAGGACCCAGGTGATAGCCGGTGCGCAGCGTGTCCTGCGCGGCCTCAGCCATGCAAACGGAGATGGCGATCAACTGCAAACCAAGCGCCGCGAACACTCTCAGCGCCCAATTAGCCGTTCTCATCCTGCACCTCGTTGTACTGTGGAAACCTCGAATCACAGAGGGATCTGCGTTACAGCCCGCTACTCAATTTGAGCATATACTCATTGCTGCTGTAGTCGCTAGTGGCGACAGAGGAATTTTTCTGTTTGTAGCTGTAATCGGCAGACAGCGTCAACCAGCGTTTGAAATCATACGATAAGCCGATACCGCTGCTGAGGGTGTCATCCTGTTGACCAGCCATATAATCATCAATGGAATAGCCCACATTGGCTGACAGATTGAGGAAGGAGCGCAGTTTATGGTTGAGAGCCAGATCCCCGGTCGTCGAGATGTAGTAAGAGTCCGTGGCGTCGCCCTCTTCAAAGTCACGCGACAGCGAGAGGCTCAGGTTGGTGCGTTTGCGGGGATTCCACTGCACCTCACCGCTCATCACATACGCATTCTTATCGGCGATTGCCCCGTTGCTGTAGGACTTGCCTTTCCAACCGGCGGTTAAGGAGCCGCTCGTCTGTCCGAAACCCGCCCAGGTCATGCCCGCCATCACGCCATGCTCATCGCCGTCACGGCTGGCGTAAGCGTCATCATAGACATAGCGCCGCCAGGTCCCTTCGGTGACGATGGAGGTCTTGGGCGCCAGCGCGAACATCATGCCCAGGGAGACATCGTTCCAATACTTCCCATAGGTGGATTTATCATCCACGCTGTGCTGGGCGCTGACAATGGTGCGGATGCGGTTCAGCGTATATTGCGCTTTGACAGAGCCACTGTAATGCAGCCACTGCTCAGGGGATTCGCTCACCGACAGGGAGCTGGCCGCTGCAGTGCCGCGACTATCGTGCTTGTAGGCGAGCTGACCATCGACGTCAAACTCCAGACGCTTTGAAGGGGAGAACTTGGCCCCAACCGTCAAGACATGATCATCAAAGTCCTCTTGCTCCTCTTTCAAATGCTTCGTGATGGTGCTGGAGAGGGACGCGGTCATAGTCACTTTTTTCCAGTGCGTCACAGCTTGCAGCACCGGCGTAATCGTAACTTTTTGATCGGAGACTTTGTTGGAGGCTGTCTTATAGACGTTATCGTCATAGGCGTAATTGATCGTCACTTGCGGGCGCAGACGGAAGATCCCCACGGGAATGCCGCGCGGACTTCTTTCGGCCCACAACTCCCCCATGACGCTCCAGATAAGCATCAGCAGGAAGAGCGCCGCACCGGTCTTCGGCAGAAGCATGGCGGGCCTATGTTGAGCGCATTGCGACATTCCGATTCCTGTCAACCCATGACGCTGTTGATACAGACTGGCTGGGCCAATTGCGCCCACACCGTCTGCCCATCTGCTACACAGCATGCCTCATAGCTACTGAGCAACATGATTCCACACCAGAAACTATGCAACTCATGTACCATCAGAAGCACAGGTTTCCAAACTCCCTATTAATTTAAATATGTGTTTGTTTTAAAAGCATTTTATTTATTCACTAACTTCAAAATGATTGACAATTCAAACAGATGTAACGCAGAGCCGCCAGAATACGACTGATCTAGAGGCATACTTTTCCGCCTCTGAATACGCTGACACCGTCACTATCGCTCCACCGGCTCACCGGCGCCGCACCCCTCTTTACGCCCTGAAAAGCTGGCGTCACGAATCTCTGTGCGCGCGACCGCCGTGCGCTCCACCACCTCTTTGGCGGCGCTGCGCGCATCCTGCAGGGCGCGAAATGGCCCCACACAAACGCTGGTCATCTCCCGGCCACGCACGCGCACAGGCGAGTGCATCGCCCGGTAGCCCAGTTTTTCAATCTGTCCAGCCAGGCGCACGGCGTTGTCGTAGTTGGAGAAGAAGCCGACATAAACCGTGTAATCCTGACGCCCAGTTTCGCTAAACAATCCGCTATCCTGAGCATCTTGCTGGTCAGCGCTGGGGGTTTCGATCACTTTAACGGCCTGAGTGGCGACCGGCTGCGTCATATGATTCCCCGTCATACGGGAGGCCTGAGCCCTTGACTCGACCCGACGCGCAGAGCCGCCGCGTTCCCACTGAGCGGTAGCGGCCACGCCGCTAATCTGACGCACGCGGCGCTCGGCGCGTTGCGCCTGCTCCAAATTGTCAAACGGACCGACCATGATCTCATACAGACGACGTCCGCCAGGAGCGCGCGAAGTGCGCTGATAGGCGGTCAATCCCTGCATCACCAGTTTATCCTCCAGCGCGTCGGCGTCCTGCTGATGCAAAAACGCCGCAACATGCACCACCGCCTTGCGCGCAGACGACGCCACTTCCTGGACCGTTGGCGAAGGACTCCGCTCGGTCGTCAGCTTGGCGCTGGACTGATGTTCAATAGGCTCGCTGACGCTGCTGACTGCGCTCTCCGCCATCAAATCGTCACCCAGGGAGGCGGCGGCGACCGCACGCACGCCTGGGATGCGCCGCCACAACTTCAGACGCTCGAACAAGCTCTGCGCCATCGCTTTCGCACGCGGTTTATCCGGGAAAGGCCCCGCCAACACACGGGTGAAGTGACGGCCACTGTCTTCGGCCTCTTGGGTAAAGGCGGTCACCGCCATCTGCTGAACGCGCGACAACACGCGGCGCGCATTCTCCGGATTGGAGAATGAGCCCAGTCCGATCACATAGACGGTTTCGCCACTGCGCATCACCGGCTTGACGCTGCGGGCGCCGACGCGCGGCGCCTCCACAGTGGTTTTCAAATTGGCGGTGTCGGCGATGACTCGCGCCATGCGCTTGGCGTGGTCACGACTCTCAAACGGGCCGGCCGCCACGCGATAGCGGGTTTTGTCACCCTGCTCGTCGCTTTGAATGTGTACCGGAAGCTCCAGCGCCTCGATGCGCGCCAGCAGACGCTCGGCGTTCTCTTTGCGTCCAAAAACACCCAAGGAGACGTAGGACAAACCATCCTTCAGGCGAGTGACTTGCGGGGCGATCTGCTCCTGCTCGGCAACCTCAGCTCGAGCCTGCGCGGCTGCGGCGCGCGCCGCATCCCGTTTGGAGGCCTGCTCCGGCTCGCGCGCAGCTTCTCGCACGGATTCGGCGGCGGGCGGCGGCTCAGGCAGTTGACGCGGCGCAGCCGCTGCGGGGGAGGGTTTGCGTTTGGCCGGTTGTTCAGATTTGGCGCTCAGACGCGCCTCTTGCTCATCCAGCGGCGTCCACCCCTGCTCCATGGCGCGCAGCCAGCGCTCCACGTCGTCATCCAGCAACCCGGTGGAATCGTTCTGGGCCTCCTCCTCACTGGGAGACGCCTCTTGCACCGGCTCTTCGGCGCGCGCTTGGCGAGTCTGCGGCTCTTCCACCGGCGCCAGACGCTCTTGATCACGGGTCATGATGGCGTGGCTGCTCACATGAATGGCGGCGCCGCCGTCGACGCGGTCATACACCTCAAAGTGGAGCCAGCCCTGGGGGAACGCCCCCGCCACCGAGCCCACCACAGTGTAGATATAGTCTTCGCCGCTGGCCTCCACGGGGTCATAGGCCATGGTGGCCACTTTCAGCCGCTTTTCATCCAGGATCTCCACCTCGAATACATGGCTGCCAGGCTTCACCAGCACCGCGTCCATGATGAAGTATCCGGCCACGCCATCGGCGTTGGCGGGCAACACGCTCACCACCGGTCCAGGGCGCACCCCTTCCGATGTCTTTTCAAGGGAGCTGGAGAAATAGGCGTTGGTGATATAGGCGGGTTTGCGCGTGGGCGCGGCATGGGCGGCGTTCAGCCCCAGGAGCGTGAGCGCCCAGGCCAGCAACATCCCTATCATGACTCGGTCCGGCATCCTTCCGGCATTTTGCATGGCTAAGCACCTATATGACTTCGATCCACGCGATCTTCACGTCGCTTGATGTGTGACGGTTTGCCCTCCGCAAGTCGCAAAAAACCGTCGTTACGGATGGGGATAGCGCTGTGTTTGCAAGGATTGTGCAAAGTGTGCGCCGCGATTATGTCAAACCGACAAACAAAACCGGCGCAGAGGAGGAAAGTGCTGGCAAAGCGGCATTAAGCGTCGCCACGCGCGCGCCAAAAGCGCCGCACGCTCAAGAAGTAGACAAAGCAGAGCAGATTGATCGCCACGAAGCGAACCCACTGGGGCACGCCCGAGGCGTCGCCCCAGAAAGCGGCGGCGCCGCCCAACACGGCCAGCGCACTCATGGTCAAAACCGTGGCGTTTACCGACAATCCATTGGCTTGCAGCCAGTGGTGAAAGTGACGTCGATCGGCGCCGAAAGGCTTACTCCCCTCACTCAGACGCCGGAACAGGGAGCTGAACATATCCACCAGCGGAACCAACACCACCCACAACGCCGAGGAAGCCGACATGGCGGCAGGCGTCTGTTGGGTCATATGGATGGTGAGCCAAGCCAGCGCCAGTCCCAACACCATACTGCCCGCATCGCCCATAAAGACCAGCGCGCGGGAACGGCCAAAAATACGCGCATTGTAGAGCCAGAAGCCCACCACTCCGCCCAGCAGCAACGCGATCACGCGCATGTCCTGCGCCTGCCCCGCCGTCATCGCCAAAGCCAGCAGGGTCAACAGAGAGACCAGCGCCAGCGAGCCCGACAGCCCGTCCAAACCATCCACCATGTTCAGGGCGTTGATCACCCCCACCACACAGATGGCGGTAAACAGCCCATGCAGCGGACCCAGCTCGATTAAGCCCACGCCCACCAGATCGCCCAACTGGCGTACGGTGACATCTCCCCACACGATCAACACCGCCGCTGCGCCGATCTGGGTCAAAAAACGCACCCGCACGCTCAGCTCGCGGCGATCGTCCCACACGCCGACGATAAGCAGCGCGCCCATTCCCAGCATCAGCGATTGCACAGCGGGATCGGCGACCAGAGCGGGATCACACAACCAGCCGACGAACACGCCAATATTGAGCGCAAGCCCCCCCACCAACGGGGTGGGAACCGCATGACGTTTGCGCGCGTCGGGGCGATCCATCAACCCCAGGCGCGGCGCAATCCGGCGCAACGCCTCCAGACTCGCCAGCGTCGCCGCCAGGGCGATGAGAAAGTCCATCAACATCAGATCCCTCCTCGCACGGCGCGCCACGCCAAACCGAGCCACTCATGCAGCGCGCGCGAACTGTTGGTCAGCGCCTCGGCATCGGGCAGAAAATCGATCAATAACAGCTCCTGCGTCACATCGTCGCTGAGTAGATCGGCGCTGACGGGAATCACCTGGGTCTGCTGCTTGGCGAATGCCGCCAACGCGCGCGGCATATGCAGCGCCGAAGTCACCAGCAGGGCCCGTTTGACGTCATGATCGCGCATCCACCGCCCACTGTTGATGGCGTTCTCTACCGTGGTGCGACTGCCTGCCTCCACATGAATCGCCGACTCAGGCACGCCCCAGTCGCGCAGGATGTTCGCCATGAACAGCGCCTCGGACTGCTCATGACCACGCCACTGAATCGCGCCGCCAGAGAGCAGGATAACCGGGGCTTTACCCGCCTGGAACAGTCGGTGGGCATGCAACAAGCGCTGCCCAGCGCCGCTCAATTCCGCTTGCAGACGCAAGCCTTGCGGCGGGCGCACAAAGCCGCCCAGCACCACGATCACATCGGCGGCGGGCAGCGACTCGATGGCCATCGGCGGATAGCGGGACTCCAAGACATAGAGCATGCGACTGGAGAGCGCCGGGGTGGAGAGCGCCCACAACGCCGCCCAACTGAGCAGCAGCGCCGTCCCGCCCCAGCGCCGCCCGCGCCTCCAGGGCAAAACCCGTAACAGAGCGCCCAGCGCCATGAGCAGCAGCAGACCACCCAGCGGGTGCACAAATACGATGAGCGTCTTGTACAGCGTCACGCCGCTCTCACCGCGAGTCGCTCAAACCGGCGGCGTTGCGCAGCACATCCAGCATGCGCAACGCCTGACGTTTGCGACTGAATCCCGGCGCCGCCGCAATGGCGGCGTCGGCCAGCGATTGGCGCTTTGCCGAATCTTTGTAGAGCGCGCGCGCCGCATCGGCCAACGCCTGGGGGTTCTGCGGCGGGACCCACACCCCCACCCCGCCTGCAGGGCCAAACGCGCCCCTTCGCCCTGGGGCAGCGCCAATATTTGCGGCAACCCCATGCCCATAGCCTCGAAGATCTTGGAGGGGATCACGGTCTCAAACAGCGGATCATCCTTCAGATGCACCAAAGCCACATCACACAGACTCCACACCGCAGGCATGCGCGCCTTGGGCTGCGGTGGAAGGAACGCAACATGGTTCAACCCCTGTTGCTGCGCCTGCTCCATCAACGCCTGCCGCCGCGCGCCATCGCCCACCAACAGAAAGGTGATGGGCTCGTCAGGCCTCAACAGCGCCGCCGCCGCCAGCACATTGTCCAGGGCGTGGGCCATACCATGTGTGCCCACGTAACCCACCACGAAGCGGTCGCTGGTCCCGGCCTCGGCGGCCAGGGCGGCGTCACGGGGCTGCGGCGCATAGCGATCCAACTCCACGCCATTGATCACCACATCGATTTTGTTCGGATCCACGCCGCGCGCGATCAGCCGTTTGGCGAACGATTCGGTCACCGTGACGATGCGATCGGAGTAGCGATAGAGCAGCGTTTCCAGCCACTCGAATGGACGCAGCATCCAGTCGTGCTTGACCGCCCCCACCACACGGATGGACTCGGGCCACAGATCACGCAACTCCAGCACGAAAGGGACGCGGCGAAGTTTGGCCAGGATCAGACCGAACAGGGCGCAGAAAAATTGCGGCGTGGTGGCGCAGATGACGTCGGGTCGCGGCTGCAACAGTCCGGCGAACAGACCCGCCACGCCAAATGAGATATAATCGAGGGTGCGTTTAAGAAAGCCTGAGTTGGCGGTCACATAGGTCTTGACCCGGCCCACCTGCACGCCGTCCATCTCTTCCAGCCGCCACCAGCGATTGTCGTAACCGGGGAAGATCACCCCCGCCGGAAAGTTGGGCGCGGTGGTGAGCACGCGCACTTCGGCGCCGGCGTCGATCCAGTGGCGCGCATGCTCCGACAGACGCGACGCGGGCGCGTTGGTCTCCGGGGGATAGTTATCGCTGAGAAACAGAATTCGCATGCCGTTATCCCGCGCCGTTCAAGCGTATTGGGATGATTCCCACCCAAACCAAACCCGCGACTCCTGCTCCGCCAGCGTCACACAGAGCCGTTGGGTCGGGCGCACACAACCAAAGTCGGGATGCCACGTCGCGTCTTCAATTGTCGCCGCGCCACGCTCGATCCGCCAACGCCCGACGCCGCCGGGCCAGCGCCAGCGTCCGCCGACGCCGTCATCATCGACCTCCAACGTCACCGCAGGATGCAATAAAAATCGCGCCTGCGCATGGGTATAGGCGCCGATGACGCGATCATGAATGATCACGCTGCCCGCCTCCAGACGCACATAGCGGGCGTGGCGCGGCGAGCCGGATAGGCGCACATAGCCATCGTGCCAGGCGCTGGCCATGGCCTTGCCCTCCTGTTTTATGACGCTGACGTCAAAAACCCGCGCCCTGGCGCCGACGCGAAAACCGCGCCACACCTCAGAGGAGTCGGCGTCGGCCACGCAGACGGTGTTGTGCGCCGCCGTGCCGCGCTGGCGCAGCCGCTCGGCGCTCTCGCCATATTCGCTCACGCCGCAGTCCACCAACAAACGTTGCGCGCCCAGAGAGAGTTCAATGCCCAGCGTTCCGGCATGGGCGTGGCCGGGTTGATGCGCCGGGCCCACCGCGCCCACATCCATAAACAGGCGCGCCGCGCCGATCTGCAATCGCGCATAGCCGGAATCGGCAAAGTGGCGCGCCGCCGCCTCACTGGCTAGTGGCGTCGACACGCCCACCCGATGCGCATAGTCGCACAGGGCGTCATATGTTGGCGGGCCATGCAGGGTGGCGTCCTGCATCTGCATGATCAGTCCATCGCCGTGACGCATGGCCGCTAACCAATCCAGCATGTGCGCCGCCGTTTGCCGCCACATATCCAATGGGGCCGTGACTGGCGCATGGGGCACAACGCGCTCGAACAGTTGAATCAGATCCAGCAGATCGCGCAGGATGACCGCATGGTAGGCCGCCGAACGTTCATTGTGGCCACCATCGGGAAGAATCTGTTCGGCCAGGAGTTGATTCCACAACGCCATCCCCTGCGCCAACCAGCCATCGCCCTCCTCGCCGCCCAATAGCGCCCCAGCGAAGAGCAGCCCGCGCGCGTTGGCCAGCAGATGGTTGCCATCCACGCGCCACTCCAGCGACGCCGCCAGCATGCGCGCCTGAACCGACAACGAAGCGTGCAGCGTCTCCGACAACGGCGCGCCGCCCAGCACCCAGGCGACCACATGGGCCAGCCGCAGGGAGATGGGATAGGGCTCCCAGCCATTGCCAACCCCAGGCGGATTCTCTGCAATCCAACGCGCCAACAGGGCGATTTGCTCGCCTCGCCGCGCAGCGGCGTCAGGCGCAATCAGATCTTCAAAATAGTGCAGATGGTAGAGCCAGAGCTTGGGGATTCGCGCATCATTCCAGACGTCAGGCGAATCGATGCGCCGCGCCACCCCCAGCAGATCCATGCGATCCGGCCCGATCAAGCTCACCGGCGGCGGCGCGCCAGGAGTCCACCCCATGACCAGCGGACGCAAAGAGGGATAGGGGCGCGTCAGATTCGGGCGCGGCGGGCGCAGACGGCGCCACACAGTAAACCAGAGCTGACGCAGCCGCAGATGGCGCGCCGTGCGCCATGTGCGCCCCAGTTGTCGCAGTCGTCCCATCACGCCGTCGCCAGCCACGCGCCCAGCACCCCCAGCATCCAGGCGCGGGACCACTGCCCCGACTGGGGCGAGGAGTCCAAAAAGGCGCGCCACTCATGCTCCACCAGAGTCGGATTGAGCGCGCCGCTGTGTTTGAGCGCATCGATCCACTGCTCGAACGGCGCGCGCAGCGGTCCGCGCATCCAGGCGTCCTGATTGAGAGTAAAACCGCTCTTGGGCAGCCCCAGCAGACGGCGTGGCAGATCCGCCCCCACCGCATCAATGAGCAGAGGCTTATTGCGCCCCTTCTCCGGCCGTCGCCAACGCCCCGGCATGCTGGCGATCACATCCACCAACGGCTGATGCACAAACGGCGTGCGAATCTCCAGACTGTGAGCCATGCTCATCACATCGGCATCGCGCAGCAGGGTGTTGCCCATGTAGTAGCGGCTCTCCACCCGGGAGATCTCGGCGCAGACCTCCTCCAACGGCGCATCGGCCCAGCGCTCGGCAGGCAGCGCTTGCGCATCCAACGTCGACAGCGCCTCGCCCAGGCCAAAAGCGCGCAACTGAGCGTCGGAGAAGAGGCGCCGCGAGCGTAGGGTCAACGCCTGCACATCCAATCCCGCCGCCAACAGTTCGCTCAATTTTTCCCGCCGCGCCGCCTGCTCGGGGTGTGGATAGAGCCGTTTGGCGATGGCGTTGCGCACAGCGGCGGGCAAGTTGCGCAGCAGACCACTCAGCCAGCGCAGTTTGGGCAGCGTGCGGAAACCGGAGTAGCCGCCGAACAGCTCATCGCCGCCCACTCCGGAGAGCGCCGCCTTCATGCCGCGCTCGCGCACCGCCTCGGAGATCAGATAGGTGTTCAGCCCATCCCAACCGGGCTGATCCAGCGCGGTGAAGAAGCCCAAAGCGCGCTGCTCCACGAAAGCGTCGGTCAGCGTGATGGCCTCGAACGGCAGCCCCAGCTCCTCGGCGCAGGCGCGGGCAATGGGCGCTTCATCCCGCTCACCGGCGCTGGCGATACTGATGGTAAAGGCGTGGGTGTTGGGCGCGGCGCGCGCGCACAGCGTGGCCAGCGCCGCGCTATCCAAACCGCTGGAGAGAAACAGCCCCACCGGCGCATCGGCCAGCAAGTGCCCCGCCACGGACGCCTCGAGCGCTTGCGCGGCGGCGGCCACCCCTTGCTCACGATCGCGCCACGCCTGCGCCTTGGGCGATGCCGCATAACGCCAGCGCCGCGCCAGCGCCAGCGCCTCAGCGGGGATCTTGGTCAGATCCAGACGCAGCGCATGGCCCGCCTCCAGCTCGTCTACGCCGGGCACGGCGCACAACGGCTCGGCCACCGCGCCATAAGCCAGAAGAGAGGCCAATGCGCGCGGATCAATCCCGCCGCCTCCCAACCCCGCCGCGCGCAGCGCCCGCGCTTCGGAAGCAAACCCCATGCGCCCCGCCTGCTGCGCCGTGTAGAGCGGTTTGATCCCCAGCGGATCACGCGCCAACAGAAGAGTTTGCGCGCGCAGGTCACACCAGGCGAAGGCGAACATGCCCTGCAGTCGACTCAACGCCGCCTCGCCCCAGCGCGCCAGCGCCCACATCAGGGTTTCGGTGTCGCTGCCGCTGACAAACCGCACCCCTTCGCCATGCAACTGGCGGCGTAATTGAAGGTGGTTATAGATCTCGCCATTGAACACCAGCCAGCCGCGCGGCGGCGCCGCGTTCCGCGCTTCATCGGGGCAGAGCATAGGCTGCAAACCCGCATTGCTCAGGTCCAGCAGCGCCAGCCGTCGATGGCCCAACGCCAGCGCGCCGCCCGCAGGGGTGAGGTCAACCACCCCCTGCCCGTCCGGCCCGCGATGGGCCATGGCATCGATCATGACGCCCACATCGCGCCGCGCCGCCTCCGCCCCGCCGCCGAATATCCCCGCTATGCCGCACATCCGTCGCGCATCCGATCCCGTTCAGTCCAGATGAATCCAAGGCGGTCTTGTCCCGCCATGCTGCGCCCAGGCGTAGGACGCCAGCATGCGCCGGGCGATGCCGTCCCAGCCGAAGTCGCGCTGCATCCAGTCACGTCCGCGCCGCCCCATCTCACGTAACTGCATCGAGGGCGTCGCCAGAGCCTGTTGCAAGGCCGCGGCCACCCCCGCCTCGCCCACCGGCGTCCACCACCCGCAACGCTGCTCCTGCACTGCCGACCACGGCGCGCCTTGCGAGACGATGACTGGCGTTCCCGCCCCCAGCGCTTCGGCCACGGTCATGGCGAAGTTCTCCGAATGGCTAGGAAGGATGTAGAGATCGGCGCGCTGGTACGCAGCGATTTTATCGGCATCGAACAGCGGCGGCGAAAAGCTGACCCGCGCAATCCCCAGTTGCGCCGCCAGAACCTGCAACTGCGCCAGATGGCCGCCATCGTCGGGCCCGCAGATCTCCAGCTCCCAGTCTGAAAATCGATCCTGAACGCCGCGCCACGCGCGCAGTAGATCCGGCAGCCCTTTAATCGGATGGATGCGCCCCAGGAACAGCAGCTTTCTGTGCGCCTGCAGGGCGGAGTGTTGCACATTCTCCAGCAACGACGGGATCTCCACGCCGTTGGGCAGAATCGCCACCGGCGCGGTGAAGCCCATGCGGCGGATATCGGCGCACTCGGCGGCGCTGGTGGCGTGGAACAGCGCCGCCGGGGCGATGGCCGCCCGCTGCGCCAGCCGCCACATCAACTGCTTTTTCATGGGAGAGATGGATAGAGCGCGCTGGCTCAACGTACCCCGAGGCGACACCGCCAACAGACAGCCCGCCCGCGTGGCCGCGCGCCCGGCGTAAACATTGGGCAACATCCACAGACTGTGGTTATGCACCCAATCCAGATCAGCGGCAAAGCGGCGCAGCCCGCGCGCCATAGCGGGAGCGAGCCCCAACCACTCCAGCCACGACGTCAACAGCGGATAACGATGCAATGCGCACCCCACGGCGGGCGCCGGACGCCGCTCCGCCAGCACGTGCAGAGTGGCCTGGGCCCCAGCCTGGGCCTGCGCTTGGCACAGGCGCGGCACGGTATATGACGGACCGCTGGCCTGATCGCCAATGCGCGGCAACACATGCGCCACGCGCAAGGAGATCCCGTCAGCGTCCATCGATCAAGTCAGCCGTTGAGCGATCATCTGCGCGGCCTGTTCCATCTGCAGCCCGCCCTCGCCAGGCCGCACATAGCCCCAGCCCGCCTGCGCCAGATCCAACCCCGCCGCGCCTTCGCACGCGCTCAGGTGGGCGCGGTTATCATCCAGAAACAGACCGCTTTGGGCGCCGCGCGCGGCCATGATCGATTCGATCACCGCGCGTTTATCGCCATGGGCCTGATAGCTGCTGGCGTCGGCGATAGAGGGAACAAGCGGTTGCAGATCATAGGACTCCAGCAGCGCCGCCACACTGGAGCCATCTTTGGTGGTGACGATATGAAACCGCTCCGACGCGGCGTGGATCTGCGCGCGAATCATGGCGACAAAGGGGTAGGCGGGCGTCAGCGCAAGCCACGCGTCCATGTCGCCATCGCGCAACTGCGCGCGCATTTGGAAAAAGCGCTCCGTCAGGCGCGCCTGCGCTTCAGTGTCCAAAGCGTCGCGCGCGGCGCGCAAACGCTGTTCGATCGCCTCCGGCTGCCAGTCGGCGTCCACCTCCTGCGCCAATGGGGCCAGCAAAGCCGCATCCAGCGCGTCATCCACCAAATAGCGCAAACGACAAAAACGTTGCGCCGCCGCGCTTTGCGCCAAGGCGCGCAGCGCCTGCGCCGCCGCCGGATCGTGGGTGCAGGCGCCGCACACGTAGACCTCCCGCGCCGAATCCGCCAACACGCCGTCAAAATCCAGAAAGATCATCCCTTCGCCCCCGCTTGAGGCGTCCCAGCCAACGCCCGTTTCAGCATACCAGTCTGTGACGGCCAGTACAGCCATATAGCGACGCCAAACAGCCATAAAAAAAAGCGGACTCCCTAAGGAGCCCGCTTCTCTCATAGCCCAGACAGAGGCTCGGCACAGTTTATCCAGCAGAGGCCGCGTCGATGGATTTGACCTTCTTGCTCAGCTTCTCAAGGAGAAATTCGGCGTCGCCGCCACGCATCAGGTGAGCGAACTGAGGCTGATAGTTGCCAATCAGACTCACCCCTTCAAACACGATATCAAACACCTTCCAACCTTCGGCGTTCTTGAAGCAGCGGTAGACCACTTTCAAAGTCTGCCCGGCGGCATCCACGCTGCTGTCGAGTTCAATCACATAATCGGAGAGCTTGCGCTCGGCGGCGAACTCCACCCCTTTGCCCTCATAGCCCTCGATTTTGTCCAGATAGGACTCCTCGAGCAAGCGACGGAACAGATGGGTGAAACGCTGCTGCTGCTCAGCGCTGAACTTGGCCCAGGAGGCGCCCAATGCGCCGCGCGACATGGTGGCGAAGTCAAAGTGACTATAGAGCAGTTCTCGCAGCTTCTCGCGACGTACGGCGGTCTTCTCCTGACCGGTGTATTCAGGATTCTTCAGCAGCGCCACGGCGTCACTGATCGCCTTCTGGATGGCGCGGGTGGCCGCTGCGTCACTGGCGTGCGCCGGCGCCGTCAGCGCCAATCCCAACGCCAGAGCGCCCGCCAACAGAAACATCCGACGCCCCATGTGCACGCCAAGACGACAAAAAATTGATGCATTGAGCAACCGTTTCATCTTTGCTAACCCGATTCTGTGCCAAAGCCATGACAATCCAAACAACCCAAACGTACAATTTAGTCAATTCTTACAGACTCGTCCAGGTTTGGCGCCATTGGTATAGAGCCAATAGCCTCAGATTTGCGCTTACCCGGCCCACCTATTGCTCAAGCCGCAACACGTCAGGCGCTTGCGCGAACAATTGCTTTCAATTGAAAAATCGGCCAATATGGGGCAAAATGCGCAGCCGCTTTTAGAATGAAGCGGTCATGTCGAGACGCATTCATCCCAACACTTTGCCGCCCCTGGCGGCTTGCAAGGCGAACACCGATGGCTTCCACCCTGCGCACCCTCCTGTTGGCAATCACCCTGACCTGGGCCCTCAGCGCCCGCCAGGCTCTGGCCACTGAGGCCGACCCCAGCGCCGACCTGTGGGCCTCTGCTGCGCCCGCCCCCACCGTCTCCGATCCGCTGGAGGGGTGGAACCGTCTGATGTTCGGCGTCAACGACACGCTCTATTTCTGGGCCCTCAAACCGATCTCCACCGGCTATGCCGCAGTGCTGCCGCTGGAGCTGCGTCAGGGCGTGCACAATGTGTTCGACAACCTGACCCAACCGGTCTACTTCGTCAACGCGCTGCTACAGGGCAAAGGCTCCCAAGCGCTGACTGAAGCCGCCCGCTTCTGCATCAACTCCACCATCGGCCTACTGGGCTTCATTGACGTGGCCGGCGAAACCTTCGCCATGACCTCCAACCGGGAAGACCTGGGCCAGACCCTGGGCGTGTATGGCGTGGGCGATTCGCCCTATCTGGTGTGGCCCCTGCTGGGCGCCTCCACCTTGCGCGACACCGTCGGTCTGGTGGGAGACGCCTTCCTGCAGCCCATCAACTACGGCGACATCGAAACCTGGACCCGGGTTGGCGCGCGCTCGGTGGAGATCGTCAACGACACCTCGTTGCGCCTGGGCGAGTATGAAGACCTCAAGAGCGCTGCGCTGGATCCCTACCTGTCGCTGCGCGACGGCTACCTGAAGCTGCGCAGCAACCAGATCGCCAACTAAGCTCGCCTCTGGTACATGTCTGTGCGCGCCCGCCTTCTCGCCGCCCTGCTGACGTGCGCTGCTCTTCTACTAAGCGGTTGCCTAAGCAATCAGCTCACTGCCCCGGAGTGGGGTGACGAGAAATCCGCGTTTGAACTCTCCGACATCGCCAAAGGCGACGTCGACATCATGGTGGAGACGCTGCAGCGCGCCCTGTTCAACCACCTGCGCGAGATGACCCAGAAGCTCTACTGGCGCAACCCCCGTGAATGGCGCAAAACCGACGCCGACGGCTGGCAGGAGCGCGTCGACGAACTGTTCGACAACCCCCAAAGCCATCAATGGCGTTTCCAAGAGCTGGATGGCGCAGTGGGCGTCGAAGCGATCCATCTGGCGTTTCGCGAAAGCTACGAAGGCGATCGGGTGTTCGCCTTCGCCGCCGGAATCGGCGGCATGCTGATGGCCTCCTACGAGAACAAAACCGAGTTTTTCCTGTTTGATCTCAACTCCCTGGACCCGCAAAAACTCTACAATAGCGCGCGCAACCTGGAGATCGCCTTCTGGAAGCTGACCCACATGCGTTCTGAGTCGGGCGATCTCTATCTGCTCTCCAATGAGCCCGGCTCCCTTGAGACCAACCAGGATCTGAGCTTTGAGCGCTTGGCCGGAAAAATCATCGTCATTCAAGACCTCCTGGCGCAGATCGTGGCGCAGAAGACCAAACGCGCCATCAAACAGGCGTTACAGTTCATCGCCTCCTCGGTATTTCTGCCGATTTGAGCGCAGAACTTGCGCGCGCAACCCGCATTTGCAACAAGAATCTGACAAAAGCCCATTCGTAGCCTTGCCGCCCCCCAGCGTCACAATGCTATAATCCGCCTTCAATTATTTTGTCGCCTGTCGCGCCGCTGGCGCCACCTGCGCTTCTCATCTCAACGCAAGAGCCTTGATGACTCTGTTATGATGCGTTTTCTTCGCCTTACCCTCCTGATGACGCTGCTTCTGGCCATACCCACACCGGTGCGGGCCGACGCCGCCATGGACGCCATCTATCGACAAGTGGACAGGCAGCAACTGGATGACGCCCTGGGCGCCGTCAACGCTCTGCTCAAATCTCGTCCCAGCGATGTGGAAGCGCGTTTCCTCAAAGGGGTGATCCTCACACGCCAAGGCAACTTCACCGGCGCCATCAAACAGTTCCACGACCTGACCGTGGAGCGTCCTGACCTGCCGGAGCCATATAACAATCTGGCGGTACTGTACGCCAATCAGGGCATGTTCGACCTGGCGCGCGAATCTCTGCTCAAAGCGATCAAAACCCACCCCAGCTACGCCACCGCGCATCAGAACCTGCGCGATATCTACGGCAAGCTGGCCGCGCAAGCCTACAGCCGCGCGTTGAAGATGGAGACGCCGCAGAGCGATAGCGCGAAATTGGCTCTGGTGACCAAACCCAACACTTTGCGAGAGCAAGGCGAGCGCGCGCAGCCGTCGCCGGAGATGCTGGCGCAAAAGGAGGAGATGCGCCGCATCCAAGAGGAGGCGCAAAAGCTCCAGGATGAAGCCAACGCAGCCAAAGAGGCTCTCACCGCCGCGCAAACGCGCATGCGTGAAGAGAGCCGCAAGCGCGCCGAAGCCGAATCCCGTATGGAGGATCTACTGACCCGCGCCACCCAGGCCGAGACTGAATTGGCCAAACAGCAGAAACAACTGGCCAAAGAGACCCTCAAACAGCAACAAGCCGCACAACTGCGCAAGCAGTTGGAGCAGGAGCGCCAAGCTCGACTGGAAGCGGAAGCGCAAGCCCGCGCCGAACAGATCAAACGCGCACAACTGGCCGCCGCCGCTCCGGCGCGCCCGCTTCAGCCGCCTCCTCCTCCGCCTCAAGTTGAAGAGCCTGCCGCCCCAGAGAAACATACCGTGGCGCCGCCCATGACACGGCGAGAGGAAGCACAAGAGACCCAAGCCGCCCCTGTGCGCGTGATGGCTGCCGCCCCCACTCAAGACGCGCCAGCTCACCCCCCCCAGGATGATGAAGCCAGCGCAGCGGTGCACAATTGGGCCAAAGCGTGGGCGCGGAAGGATGTTGAAACCTACCTCAATAGCTACGGTGAGAATTTTCGTCCCAGTCGCGGCCGCAGCCGCGCCACCTGGGAAAAGACGCGCCGCAATCGTCTGAGCAAACCGGGGAAAATCAGCGTTGAGGTCTCTGACCTTGAGATCTCCGACGCGCCCAACGGACGCAAGCGCGCAACCTTTGTGCAGACGTATCGCTCTTATAATTATCGCGATCAGGTGAAAAAACTCCTGCTACTGGAAAAACAGGACGAGCAGTGGAAAATCGTACGCGAACTCTCCGGCGGATGACGCCTGTGTTTCCCAAGCGCGCCACATTCATAACGTCTGCTTGCCGCTTGGCGAACGTGAGCATCCTGTGTGCTTTGATGCTGTTTTGCCTCACCCCCCCAGCACAAGCAGCCTCTTCGGCGCAAGCGGCGATCCGCCCCCACAAGGAGCGCATCTCGGAGTTTGACGCGCTGTTTCAACAGGGGATGGCGGCCATCGCCAACAGCGACTTTACCCGCGCTCTGGCCACATTTGAGGTTCTTACCCGTAAAAAACCCGACTTCCGCGTCGCGCAACTGATCTATGGCGATCTTCTCACCGCCCAGGCGCAGATGCTCAAAGGGTTTGGCAACATTCCCGCCAGCGGGCGCGACCCGGATATCGCCGATCTGCAAGCAGAAGCCTTGGCGCGCCTGCGTCACCTGCAGCATCAGCCGCCTGCGGGCAGCATGCCCGCCGAACTGCTGATGCTCTCTACCCGCAGCGCCCACGCCATTGCCGTGGATCTGACCCAAGCGCGCCTGTATCTGTTTCGCAATCATGACGGGGCGCCGGAGCTGATCGCCAGCTACTACTCTTCGTCCGGCAAGAACGGCGCGGATAAGCGGCGACGCGGCGACAAAAAGACCCCGGTGGGACTCTACTACATCACCGACTATCTCACCGGCGACTCCCTGCCCGACCTCTATGGCGCTGGCGCCTTGCCGCTCAACTACCCCAATGAATGGGATCGCCTCAATAAGCGCACGGGTTATGGGATCTGGCTGCACGGCACCCCGTCTGACACCTATAGCCGCCCTCCCCGCGCCAGCGATGGCTGTGTGGCGCTGACCAATCTCGACTTCCAGGATCTGGAGCGCTTGGCGGGCATCGGCACGCCGGTGGTGCTGAGCCCGCGTCTGAACTGGGTCTCCAAACAGGAGTGGCTGGCGCGGCGTCAGAGTATTCAGACCCAGGTAGAGCAGTGGCGTCGGGACTTGAGCAGCGGCGACATTCAGCGGCTTCTGACCCACTATTCGCGTAAATTCAATAATCAGAGCAATGACTTCAAAAGCTGGAGCAATGTTCTGCGCGGCGATATAAAACAGTGGTCGCGCAAGGCGTTTACGCTGTCTGATCCGAGCATTCTGCACTATCCTGGAAAAGACCCCATGGTGGTGGTCACGTTTACCGAGTCCACTGCTCGCGGCGGTGGCCAGAATTGGCGCTTGCGACGTCAGTACTGGCGCCAGGAAGGTGGCAAAGGGCCATGGCGCATTGTCTACGAGAACATTGGCTAAGGCTCAATTGGCGCTATTCGGTTTGCAAGAGTGTTCATGGCGTGTTGATGTGCAACGATCTCAACGCGCCCTTGGGCTGATGACGCCAACGCCGATAGGGACCGTTCGTCGCCCAGTGGCTGGCAAGGAGGATCCATGCTCTCGCGTCCCACCGTCTCCGCACACGCTCTGATTATGGATCACAGCGCTGGCGAAGAGCGTCTTCTGCTCGGACGTTTGGCCTATCGCGACCACCGTTGGCGCAAATGGGCGCTGCCAGGCGGATTTGTCGATGCCGGCGAAGGGCTGGAGCAAGCGCTGCTACGGGAAGTCAAAGAGGAGATTGGCGTCAGTCTCACAGAATGGCGACAGGTGGACGTTGTCACCTTCCTGGAACAGCGGGCGCCGCACATCGGTTTCGTCTACCTGAGCCGCGCATTCTCCGGCCAGGCGCAATGCCTGACCCGCGAATTGCTGGAGATTGACTGGTTTACCCAGGAGCAGTTTCGCCAACTGGCCCTCAATGGCGACTTGGCCTACAACGAGATGATCACCCAAACCTGCCATCTGGGCTGGCCCGCCCCCTAACTTCATGTCGAATTCAAAATTGGTCATGAGCGGTTCTGGATAGAAAAGATATCGAGGGCTTTGCCCTCGAGCTCCCAAAAAAACAAACCGTGGGCTCCGCCCACACCCGCTTAAGGGGCGCGGCCCCTTAAGAATCCCGCCGCCGACCAGTCGGCGGCCAATAGTCAGCGCAAGCTTTACCTGCGTCACGCAAACATTGGCTGCTCTGTGCCGTTTTTTGCTTGAGCATGACCATATATCGCTTGCTCACTGCGTCCGCACATAAAAAAAGAGAGTCCAAATTGGACTCTCTTTTTTTATGCGTTCCAACCCTATGTGCAGGGGGCGCCTCCTGTGCGGGCGCCCCCTGCCACAGGCAGGAAATCACTTCTTGTTGTTCACCGCAGCCTGAGCCGCCGCCAGACGGGCGATGGGCACACGGTAGGGGGAGCAGGAGACGTAGTCCAGACCCACGGTCTCGAAGAAACCGATGGAGTCGGGATCGCCGCCATGCTCGCCGCACACACCCAGTTTCAGGCCCGGCTTGGTGGAGCGGCCCTTCTCGGCTCCCATGCGCACCAAACCGCCAACGCCGACCTGGTCGATGCTCACGAACGGATCCTTGGGCAGCAGGTTCTTGTCCACGTACTCCTTCAGGAATGGACCGGAATCGTCGCGGGAGATGCCCATGGTGGTTTGGGTCAGGTCGTTGGTGCCGAAGGAGAAGAAGTCAGCTTCCGCAGCGATCTGGTCGGCGGTGACGGCGGCGCGGGGCAGCTCCACCATGGTGCCGATCATGTACTCCAGCTTGACGCCGTTCTCTTGCATCACCTTTTCGCACACTGCGGCGCACTTCTCACGCAGCAGCTTCAACTCGGAGACAACGCCCACCAGCGGGATCATGATCTCGGGGATGATGGTGTAGCCTTCGTTTTTCACTAGATGGCAGGCGGCTTCCATGATGGCTTGGGCCTGCATCTCGTAAACTTCGGGGTAGCTCACGCCCAGGCGGCAGCCGCGATGGCCCAGCATGGGGTTGAACTCTTTGAGGCTCTCGACGCGGGCTTTGACCTTCTCCAGCGGCATGCCGGTGGATTCGGCCACCTCTTGCTGGCCCTCTTCATCGTGGGGGATGAACTCGTGCAGAGGGGGATCCAGCAAGCGGATGGTGACGGGGAAGCCCTTCATCTCGCGGAACAGGCCTTCGAAGTCCTCACGCTGGTAAGGCAGGATCTTGGCGATGGATTTACGACGATCATCGTCGTTCTCGGCCAGGATCATACCGCGCATGTTGATGATGCGCTCGGCGCCGAAGAACATGTGTTCGGTGCGGCACAGACCAATGCCTTGGGCGCCGAAGTTGCGCGCGGTGCGGGCGTCTTCGGGGTTATCGGCGTTGGTGCGCACTTTCATGCGGGCGATCTCTTCAGCCCACTCCATGAAGGTGGCGAAATCGCCGGACAGCTCGGGATCCATGGTGGCCACCTGGCCCTGCATGATCTCACCGGTGGAGCCGTCGATGGTCAGCCAGTCGCCTTCTTTGACCTCCAGGCTGCCGATCTTGCAGCTGTTGCCGCTGATGTGCAGCTCGGAGCAGCCGGAGACGCAGGGGCGACCCATACCGCGCGCCACCACGGCGGCGTGGGAGGTCATGCCGCCGCGGGCGGTGATGATGCCTTGGGCGGAGTGCATGCCGTGGATATCTTCGGGGCTGGTTTCGTCACGCACCAACATGACTTTTTTGCCCTCTTCGGCCCACTTCTCGGCGTCATCGGAGTTGAACACCACCATACCGGTGGCCGCGCCCGGGGAGGCGGGCAGCGCCTTGCCCACCACGGTGCGATCGGCTTTGGGGTCGAGCATGGGGTGCAGCAGTTGGTCGAGGGTGTCGGGAGCGACGCGCATGATGGCGGTCTGCTTGTCGATCATGCCTTCGTTGACCATGTCCACGGCGATCTTCAGCGCGGCCTTGGCGGTGCGCTTGCCGTTACGGGTCTGCAGCAGCCACAGTTTGCCCTGCTGGATGGTGAACTCGATGTCCTGCATGTCGCTGTAATGCTTCTCCAGACGCTGCTGGACGGCATACAGCTCTTTATACAGCTCGGGCAGCTCCTCTTCCATGGCGGCGAGGTCGGAATCCTGACGATTCTTGCCTTCGATGGTCACCTGGTGCGGCGTGCGGATGCCGGCCACCACGTCTTCGCCCTGAGCGTTGACCAAGTATTCGCCGTAGAAGCGATTCTCACCGGTGGAGGGGTCGCGGGTGAAGGCCACGCCGGTGGCGCAATCTTCGCCCATGTTGCCGAACACCATGGACTGCACGTTCACCGCAGTGCCCCACTCTTCGGGGATGTCGTTCAGTTTGCGGTAGACGATGGCGCGGGGGATGTTCCAGGAGTTGAACACCGCGCCGATGGCGCCCCAGAGTTGATCTTCGGGGGATTCGGGGAAGGGCTTGCCGGTCTCTTGCTGCACTTTGGCCTTGAACTGACCAACCAGATCTTTCCAGTCGTCGGCGGACATCTCGGTGTCCATCTTCTTGCCGACTTGCGCCTTCTTGGCGTTGATCATCTCTTCAAAGTGATGGTGAGCCACGCCCAACACCACGTCGGAGTACATGGTGACGAAGCGACGGTAGGAGTCGTAGGCGAAACGGGCGTCGCCGGTGCGGGAGATCATGCCCTCAACGGTGGTGTCGTTGAGGCCCAGGTTGAGCACGGTGTCCATCATACCCGGCATGGAGACGCGGGCGCCGGAGCGCACCGACAGAAGCAGCGGGTTTTCGGCGCTGCCGAAGGTGGCGCCCATGGCCTCTTCCATTTTACCCAGAGCGGTCGCAACCTGCTCCTTGAGCCCGGCGGGATAGCCGCCTTGAGCCAGGTAGAGCCCGCACACTTCGGTGCTGATGGTGAAGCCGGAGGGGACCGGAACGCCCAGGCGGGTCATCTCCGCCAGGTTGGCGCCCTTGCCGCCCAAGAGGTTCTTCATGGAGGCGTCGCCGTCAGCCTGGCCGTTGCCGAAAAAATAGACGAACTTGGTTTGATCCATCGCGTGCTCTTTCCTGCTGGGTGTCAGTGGGTCTGAAAGAGGGAACAAATGACTCTTTGCTATCAATACCTTTCCATCTTGTGACGACGGAGGCGGATAGGGCCTCGTCGTCACAACGCGCCTGAAACTGAGCAGGCGCGCAATAGACTGCATCCCGGGCGTCATTGTCATCCCGCACGGGCAGTATTGCCATCACTGATTCATAAGCCTACCTTGGATAGCACAAAAATTCTCAATATGTAACCTCTAATTTGTGCTTTGGATCACATCTACATGAGTTTTCTGTTCTTTGCGCACAGTCAACTTAAGCACGCTATCCAGCACGCGAAAATTTGCTCCCTTCATCAGCATTTGCTTATTAGGGGGCGCCTTTATCAACGTTTCCTTAAACGATGAGAGTGGCGCTTGGCATAGCGCAGGTCAAGGCGTTTTCTTCCCACCACTCTGGCGCACGAGGCAATCCGAGCCGCCACAAATGGAACAACCTCCTCTATTTTACGGAGGTTGCGTTGGCCATTCATTTTCCGCATGAAATCGTCTACTGTGGTTATAAATTGAAACACGCGCACGCCCCATTTTGCCGCTTGCCTGCACAGGCAAGCGATTGAACTTGTGCGCAATTATTGACAATCACCTATGAGGCAACCATGCAACAGACGAAAATTTTGTTGGAAGAGTCGGAGATGCCCACCCATTGGTATAATGTCGCCGCCGACATGCCCAATCCGCCGGCGCCGCCCTTAGGACCCGATGGCAATCCGGTGACCCCGGACGCCATGAGCGCCATCTTCTGCGAGCCGATCATCCAACAGGAGATGGCCCAGGAGCGCTGGATCGAGATTCCCGATGAGGTGCGCCAGGTGCTGACCATGTGGCGTCCGTCGCCGATGTTTCGCGCGCACCGACTGGAGAAGGCGCTCGGCACCCCGGCGAAGATTTTTTATAAATATGAGGGCGTGAGTCCGGCCGGTTCGCACAAACCCAACTCCGCCGTGCCGCAGGCCTATTATAATAAGATGGCGGGGGTGAAGAAGCTCACCACCGAGACCGGCGCCGGGCAGTGGGGCTCCTCCATCTCCCTGGCCGGGCAGATGTACGGCCTGGACGTGACCGTCTACATGGTCAAGGTCAGCTATCAGCAGAAACCATTCCGCCGCTCCATGATGGAGACCTGGGGGGCCAAGGTCTACGCCAGCCCCACAGACCACACCCAGGCCGGAAAGGCGGCGCTGGCCGCCGACCCCAACAATCCGGGATCGCTAGGTCTGGCCATCTCCGAAGCGGTGGAGGTGGCCGCCAGCAACCCGGACACCTGCTACTCCCTGGGTTCGGTGCTCAACCACGTCTGCCTGCACCAAACCATCATCGGCCAGGAGGCCAAGAAGCAGTTGGCCAAGGTCGACGAATATCCGGATATCGTCATCGGCTGCTGCGGCGGCGGCAGCAACTTCGCAGGCGTCGCCTTTCCGTTCCTGGCCGACAAGGCGGCGGGCAAGGAGGTGCGGCTGGTGGCGGTGGAGCCCGACTCCTGCCCCACCCTCACCCGCGGTCACTACGCCTACGACTTCGGCGACTCGGTGGGAATGACGCCGCTGATGCTGATGTACACCCTGGGCCACGACTTCATGCCCCCCAGCATCCATGCAGGCGGTCTGCGCTATCACGGCGACTCGCCGCTGCTGTCGCAACTGGTCAAGGAGGGCATCGTTGAGGCCCACGGCATCCCGCAGCTCGCCACCTTTGAGGCCGGGGTGCAGTTCGCCCGCGCCGAGGGGATCATTCCGGCGCCGGAGTCGTGCCATGCGGTGGCGCGGGCCATCATTGAAGCCAACGCCTGTAAAGAGAGCGGCGAGGCCAAAACAATCCTGTTCAACCTCTCCGGCCACGGCCACTTCGACATGGCCAGCTACGACAAATTCTTTGCCGGTGAGTTGGAGAACTACGCCTACCCCGAGCAGGCCATCAAGGACGCCTTGAGCCACCTGCCGAAAGTGGGATAACCCCGCCATCAACCAGACGCGCAATAAAAAAGGGGCGGAAGAGATTCCGCCCCTTTTTCCTGTTTTGATTCACAGTCTGTTAACGATGCTTAGGCAGCGTCAAACGCAGCAGAATGAAGCCCAGCAGTCCCGACAGAATCGAGCCGCCCAGAATGCCCAGACGCGCCGGGCCGATATCCGGGGCGCCCGCAGCGCCGCCATGCTCAAACGCCAGCGAACTGATGAACAGACTCATGGTGAAGCCCACCCCGCACAACAGCGACAGGCCATAGAGCTGCGGCCAGCGCATCTCCTCGGGCAGTTTGGCCAGGCCGGTGCGCACCGTCAGCCAGACAAAGCCGAACACGCCAATCTGCTTACCCAAAAACAGCCCCATGGCGATGCCAAACGGCACCGGTGAGAGCAGATCCGTCACTGACATTCCCTGCAGCGAGACCCCGGCGTTGGCGAAGGCGAACAGCGGCAGAATGCCCAGCCCCACCACGTGGTGCAGATCATGCTCCAACTGTTTGAGGGGAGACGGTTCGCCTTCGTCGCCGTGCATGGGGATGGCGAACGCCAGCACCACCCCGGCCAGGGTGGCGTGGACGCCGGATTTGAGCACCGCCACCCACAGCACCACCCCCACCAGTCCGTACCCGGAGACCCCTTTGACCCCCAGACGGTTCATCGCCACCAGCACGCCGATGCCCACCGCCGCCACCTGCAACGAGCCCACCGACAGGTCGCTGGTGTAGAACAGCGCGATGATAATGATCGCCACCAGGTCATCGATGATGGCCAGAGTCAGCAGGAACAGTTTCAGCGCTGGCGGCACGCGGGATCCCAGCAGCGCCAGAATGCCAAGCGCGAAGGCGATGTCGGTGGCGGTGGGGATGGCCCATCCCTGCAGCGCCGCCGCATCGGCGTGATTGATGCCTGCATAGATGGCCGCTGGCATGGCGATGCCGCCAATGGCCCCGGCGATGGGCAGCACCACATTAGCCGGTTGTGACAGCTCTCCCTCCAGGAACTCCCGTTTCAGTTCCAGCCCCACCAACAGGAAGAACACCGCCATCAAGCCGTCGTTGATCCACAACAGCAAGGGTTTGGCGATCTTCAACTCGGCGAACTGCACCGCCACCGGAATGTTGAGAAAATCGTTGTACATGCCGCTCCAGGCGGAGTTCTCCACCCCCATGGCGGCCACAGCGGCCAGGAAGATAAAGATTCCACTGGCGGCGGGATTATGCAGCAGATGCTTGATGGCGGCGTTCATAGACCCTTCCCAAAATGGCGTGTGATTAACCCGACACAGGCGCCCGACAGACCACACGATGCAAACACGCTGTTAGCGTTTTCCCTCACTCGGAGGCAAGACGCCACTCTCAATCTCTTCGGCGCCCAGCGCCAAGTTCCAAAGCATTTTCCTGTGTAAACAACCCGATGGAATCTGAATCATTGGCGCAGCGCCCCCTTCAGGGTGACGCGCGCGCCGTCGCGCAGCACGCTGAGCGCCACCTCCTGCCCAACGCGGCGCTCATCCAGCAGACTTTGCAGCGCCGCCACATCGGGGACCGGTTCGCCATCCAGGGCCACGATCACATCGCCCAGACGCACGCCGCCGCCACGACTGATCTCGGTGGCGCGCAGCCCCAAAGCGTGGGCGGTGGAGCCATTGGCCACATCCAGCACCACCACCCCTTTGACCCCGGACTCGCCTAGAATCTGCTGGCTGATGTCATCATTGGCGCTGATGCCCAGACTGGGGCGTTGATAGCGACCATGAGCGATCAGTTGCGGCACAACGCGATTGACCGTATCCACCGGCACGGAGAACCCGATCCCCGCATAGGCCCCCGAAGGGCTGTAGATGGCGGTGTTGATGCCGATGAGCCGTCCGGCGCTATCGAACAGCGGACCGCCGCTATTGCCGGGATTGATCGCCGCGTCAGTCTGGATCAGGTGGTCGATCACCCCGCCATCTTCATTATCAATACTGCGGTCCAGCGCCGAAATCACCCCGGTGGTGAGGGTGTGGTCCAAGCCGAACGGATTGCCGATGGCGAACACCTTCTGTCCCACCTGCAGATCGTGACTGGTTCCAATGGGAACCGGCGTGGGACGGGTCAAGCCGGTATCGATGCGCAACACCGCCAGATCATGTTCCGGGCTCGCCCCCACCAGCCGCGCCGGAAACGAGCGCTGATTGGAGAGCCGCACCTGCGCCTCGGCGGCTCCCTTGATGACATGATAATTGGTCACCACATGCCCATCTGCGTCCCAGATAAAGCCGCTGCCAGTGCCTTCCGGCACGCGCAGAATATTGCGACTCCAGAAGCTGCGCACATGGCGCACGGTGGTGATATAGACCGTGGCGGGCTTGCCGCGTTTGAAAATTTCGATGGTGGCTTTTTCATCTGCGGCCAGGTCGCCGCGGGGCGTCACCGCGCGAGGGTCGGCGCTGAGGGTCACCAACCAGGATTGGATCTCCGGGCGGAACGCCATTCCCAGCGCCACCACAATCACAACCCAAAACAGCGCCTTGGCGCGATCGGATGGCTGCGAACCCTGCATATCCCCTCCTCCTCGAAGAGCCCTGGCGGAAAACTCACTCCGCCACAGGATGACGGATATTGCAATGAAGTCCAACGGTCATGCTGGTAATAACCGACGCATTTCGATAGATTACTCCCCATATCCGCCCAACTTTTGCAGGAACCGGACTTATGCAACGATACATTCCAACATTTGTCGCAGTTTTGATTTCCATTGTTCTTATCGGATTTTCCCACGCTGCGCGCGCATCCTCGGTGGTGGATGCGCAGTGGTTTGCCGAACACGCGGGCGATGCCGGCGTCGCCCTGTTGGATCTGCGCCCTGCGCAACAGTACCAGCGCGCTCACGTGACCGGATCGTTCAGCGCGCCCTATCAAAAATGGCGTATGGAGCGCAAAGATCTGAGCGGCATGGCCCCCTCGCCCGAGCAGATGGAGAAAATGCTCAGTGCTTTGGGGGTGACTGCCGAGACCCACATTGTGCTGCTCTCCGGCGGCTTCTCCGCCGGTGATTTGGCCTCCGCCACCCGCGCCTTCTGGACGCTGAAATTGATCGGCCACGACAAGGCGTCCATTCTGGATGGAGGGTTATCGGGCCTGCCGCAGCCGCTGCTGCGCAAACTCCTGACCCAAGCTGTTCCCGCCAAACCCAAGCCGACGCAGTATGTGGCCAAAGTGAACAACGACATTCTGGCTACCGATCAGACCATTCTGGACGCCGCCAAGCACCATGTCGGCGTCAATGATGCGCGCAGCGTGGCCGAGTACATTGGCCTCTATGTCACCCCGGAAGAGCGCCCCGGCGCCATCCCCGGCGCCACCAACGTCCCGTATGACTGGATCACCGTCAACGGCGGCGGCAAACTGCGCAGCGCTGAGACCCTGCGCGCAGTGTTCGCGCTGCAAGGGGTGGATCTGAGCAAGCCGCAGATCACCTATTGCCACACCGGCCATCGCGCCTCCCTCAACTGGTTTGTCATGCGCGAACTGCTCGGCGTTGCCGACGTCAAACTGTACGACGCCTCCATGGCCAACTGGGCGCGCAACCCCGAACGCCCCATCAAGGCGCTGATCACCCCCTGAAGGATCTTGATAAACCAGCAATAAAAAAGGCGTTGCGCAATTTTGGCGCAACGCCTTTTTTTTATAGTGAGTCAAAACTAAAACTGCACAGAACGACCAATGTTTGCGTGACGTAGGTGAAGCTCGCGCTGACTATTGGCCGCCGACAGGTCGGCGGCGGGGTCTGGGGGCCGCGCCCCCAGCGGGTGTGGGCGGAGCCCACGGCTTGGATTTTGATCTTGGGAGCTCGAGGGCAAAGCCCTCGATATCTTCCATTTTCAAAATCGCCAATGTCCAATTTTGAATTCGACTGACTATATTCCTCAGCCCCTCAATAGGGCATCATCGGCGGCGGACCACCGGGACCACCGGGACCGCCCGGGCCGCCGGGTCCACGGGGAAATCCTCCCCCTCCCGGCGGTGGACCAAAGTGGCCCAGCGGTGGGCCGCCCATGCCGGGCGGCGGACCATATTTCTCAGCGCGTTCACTTTCGGAGTCCACCTGCTTTTGCACCGTCTCCAGATCCTGTTTGAGCAGGTTCTCCATCTCATGGGGCGGCGGCGGCGGCAATCCTTTGGCGCGGAACAGTTTAATACGCTCATGCACCGCGTCGCGTTTGGCCTTCTGCGCGGCGCTCAGGACGGGATCCATGCGCAGGAAGTACTCCTCCATGGTCTTTTCCATCTCGTTGGCGCAGGCGATGCGCTTGGCGCGAAACGCCTTGTAGAGATCATCAAACACCGGTTTCAGCGCATCCTGCTGCTGCCCGGATAGATCCAACTGGCGGGCAAACAGACTCGCCACATGGTTGCCGCTCTGCGGCGGCGGCGGACGAAACGCCCGGTGCGGCGCGTCATGGGGCAACCACGCCTCCATGCCCAACGCTCCTACGGCGACTCCGCCTAAAAACAGCAATCCTGCTGCTGACCACGCTTTCGCCTCTTCCTTAGTCGGCATGGTCCGCCTCCCTTCTTTGTTCACGCGCTCAATCCCACGCCCCGCCCCACCGAATCAGTGCGGCGTAGGCGGAAGCGAACCGTCAATACAGACCGAGACCCGGTCCCGTCATCTGTTGGGCCAGGGTAATGACCAACTGCTGCTCGACGCTCTGTTCGCGCACCGAGACATACAGCGCCAACGCCGCCGTGGCCGCAGCGCTCATGGCCAGACAGGGCCCAAACACCCGTTCGATGAAGTAGCTCAGAATCGATGGTCGTTTTTCCGCCCCCATCGCCTGCAACGTGCGGATACTGCGCATCACATCCTGCGCAAACATCTCATCGGGCTCAGGCGCCTCGGCGCTGCGCGCACGCACGTCTTGACCGATCATGGTCTCCAGCCGGGCAAACGCCAAAGCGCGTTCCCGCTCCCGTTGTTGTTGCGTCGCCGTCGTCACGGGCGCACCATGCTTGTTTCGCCCCATCCGTCCATCTCCTTGGCGAATATATCCCTTAACTTGTGCCGCGCTCGGTGGGCGCGCACCTTGACCTTTTGTGTCGACCACCCCATCCGCTGGGCGATCTCATCGGCAGTGTATTCCGCTGCGTAGAACAGCTCCAGGACCAGTCGGTCCTCGGCGGAGAGGAAGCTGAACAGTTTTTGCAAAATCTGTCGCGTCTCCGGAGCCCCCGCCATTTTATGAAAACTATCGGTGGCGCGCTCCATCAAGGCGCCATCGAGCCACTCGCTCTCCTCCACATCCAGCGTCGACTGTCGCGCTCCAGTGCGATAGGCGCTGCGCCAATGGTCCGCACAGCGCCGCATGGCGATGGAGGTCAACCATCCGCGAAATGCCGCGGGCTGCTGCAGCTTCTCCAAGCTTTGGAATGCATTAATAAAACACTCATGCGCCAGCTCCGCCACCTCGCCGGGGGGAACGTGCGCGCCAATGACGCGAAACAGGGAGCGCTGATGCCGCTTGACCAGCTCCGAGAAGGCCTCCACATCGCCCGCGCGCACGCGTTCAATCAAGCGCGCATCCGATGCTGCGTCCTCGTTTCCCTCGCCCTCATCCGTAAGCTTGGCGTGAGCCTGCATCATCCCTTTTCCTCTGCGCGGGAGGGCCGCCATGCAGCGCCCTCCCACGCGCCTGACAATCGCCAGCGGCGGGCCCCAGGCGGAAACGTCGCCGCCGACAATGGCCATTAGCCGATCAAATTGCTCAACAGGTCGCTGATCTCGGAATCTTCCGAGTCGCTGCTTTGCAGCATCTGCAGCAGCATCTCCATCTTGCTGGAGGCCTGGCTTTGACTCAAACCCTGACCACCCTGCATGGGCGGCGGGGGCATCATGCCGCCCTCTTCAAAGCGTTGCATGATCTCCGCTTCATGAGCCTCCATCTGCGCCATGATCTCCTCTTGCGAGTGCAGACCATCGCCGTCGGTGTCGATCTCATTGAACATCGACTCATCCAGGCCGCTCTCCTCCAGAGAGATCAGACCGTCGCCGTCGACATCTTTCTCATCAATGAGATTCTGAGACATATACTCCCGCGCTTCGGCGGAGCCCGGCTCAATCCCTTCCGGCAGCGGCGGCGGACCGCCCTGCGGACCTTGTCCGCCACCCGGACCGCGCATGCCTTGGCCGCTCTGGGTGGAGTTCATGCTCATCATGCTCATCATCGAAGTACTGGAACCGATCATCATCGTTTTTCCCCTCAACTCAGGATAGGTAATTTGAGTGGCGCGGCGGCCAACGTTCATGCGTTGCGCTCTTGTCCGCGCCGGATGACTGGCGGGCCGCCTCATGAAGCGTCCCACAGGTTCCGTCGCATTACCCTGTCAGTCGCCCTGACCGGGGGAATGGGTTACGCAGCTCTGACGATTTTTTTCAATAAATTGATATCCACTTGAATGAGCAACAAAAAAGGGGCCGCAAAGCGACCCCTTTTGCAAATCATACACAGCAGTTTCTTAGCCGTGACGCTTCTCAAAGTCCGCCATGAAGTCAACCAGGGCGTCCACTCCCGCCATCTCCATGGCGTTGTAGATGGATGCGCGCATGCCGCCCACCGAGCGATGGCCTTTGAGATTAACCAACCCGGCGGCCTCCGCCTCGGCCAGGAACGGCGCGTTGAGCGCATCATCGGCCAGGGTGAAGGGGATGTTCATGCGCGAACGGCTATCCACCCGCGTGGGGCAGCTATACAGCCCGCTGGCGTCGATGGCGGCATAGAGCTTGTCGGCCTTGGCGATATTGCGCTGCTCCAGCGCCGCCACGCCGCCCTGCGCCTTGACCCACTCCAGCACCAACTTGAGGATGTAGATGGCGTAGGTGGGCGGGGTGTTGAGCATGGAGTCCTTCTCCGCCTGAACGCTGAAATCGAACATTTGCGGCAGATCGGGATTGCGCCCCAACAGTTCCTTGCGCACCACCACCAGGGTGACGCCGCTGGGGCCGAGATTCTTCTGCGCGCCAGCGTAGATCAGACCATAGCGGGAAACGTCCACCGGGCGCGAGAGGATATTGGAGGACATATCCGCCACCAGCGGCGCATCTCCCGCCTCTGGCTGCCAATGATACTCGGCGCCGAAGATGGTGTTGTTGCTGGTGATGTGGCGGTAGGCCGCGCCCGGGGTGGGCGTCCACTCCGACTGAGCAGGGATATAGGAGAAGTTGGCCTCCTCACTGCTGGCGATCACCTGCACATTGGCGAATTTACGCCCTTCGGCGATGGCCTTCTTCGACCACATGCCGGTGTGGACCACATCGATGGTCTGATTGCGATCGGTGACCAGATTCATGGGGATGAAGGCGAACTGGCTGGAGGCACCGCCCTGCATCAGCAGCACGGCGTAGTCGTCGGGCACGCCCATCAACTCGCGAATCAGCGCCATGGCGCTGGCGTGGATGGCGGAAAAGTGCTTGCCGCGATGGGTCATCTCCATCACCGACATGCCGCTATCCTGGTACTCCAGCATCTCCGCCCGGGCCTGCTCCAGCACCGCCAGCGGCAGCGCGGCGGGACCGGCGCTGAAATTAAACACACGCGCCATGATGACTCCCTCATTCATTAAGGATAAAGACCGGGAAGCTTTGAGATATTGGGGCTTCGCCCCAAACCCCATGAGGGCGCCGCCCTCAACCCGCCAGGGCGCCGCCCTGGACCCGCGCGGGCGCCGCCCGCGACCCGCCAGGAGGGAGGCCCTCCTGGACCTCCGTTGCCCGCCTTCGGCGGCCCAAAACCTTGGTCTGCCCGGGCTGGCAGCTTACTCCCCTCCTCCATCCGGCGCAAAAAGAAAAAGAGCCCCCGGGAGGGGGCTCTTTGACATTCATGCACAACTCGCGCTTGCGCTTACTTCTTGAGCACCGGGCAGTGGTCGATCAGATCGGACACCACCGACGGATCGGCCAGGGTGGAGGTATCGCCCAGGGCGTCCACCTCGGAGGCGGCGATCTTGCGCAGAATGCGGCGCATAATCTTGCCCGAACGGGTCTTGGGCAGACCCGGCGCAAACTGGATCACATCCAGCGAAGCGATGGGGCCGATCTCCGAACGCACCAGCTTGTTGAGCTCCTTCTTGAGCTCATCGGTGCCCTCCACGCCGGTCATCAGGGTGACGTAGGCGTAGATGCCCTGACCCTTGATGTCGTGGGGGTAGCCCACCACCGCCGCTTCCGCCACCGCTTCGTGCAGCACCAGGGCCGACTCCACCTCGGCGGTGCCCATGCGGTGACCAGAGACGTTGATGACGTCGTCCACGCGACCGGTGATCCAGTAGTAGCCATCTTCGTCGCGACGGCAGCCATCGCCACAGAAGTAGTAGCCGGGATAGGTGGCGAAGTAGGTGCTGATAAAGCGATCATGGTCGCCATACACCGTGCGCATCATGCTGGGCCAGGGAGTGTCAAAAGCCAAAATCCCCTCGCACGGGCCGTCGATCTCCTTGCCCTCGGTGTCCAGCACCTTGGGGTTGACGCCGAAGAACGGCAGCGTGGCCGAACCGGGCTTGAGCGCGGTGGCGCCGGGCAGCGGGGTGATGAGGATGCCGCCGGTCTCGGTTTGCCACCAGGTGTCGACGATAGGGCAACGCTCTTCGCCGACGATGTGGTAGTACCACTCCCACGCTTCGGGGTTGATGGGCTCGCCCACCGTGCCCAGCAGACGCAGGCTTTTGCGGCTGGTCTTCTCCACCGGGCCGTTGCCCTGACCCATCACCGCGCGGATGGCGGTGGGGGCGGTGTAGAAGATGGTCACCTGGTGCTTGTCGATCACCTGCCAGAAGCGCGACACGTCTGGATAGGAGGGCACGCCCTCGAACATCAGGGTGGTGGCGCCGTTGGTCAGCGGACCGTAGACGATATAGGAGTGGCCGGTGACCCAGCCGACGTCGGCGGTGCACCAGTAGACGTCGCCCTCCTGGTAATCGAAGATGTACTTATGGGTGATGGCGGTGAACAGGTTATAGCCGCCGGTGCTGTGCAGCACGCCCTTGGGTTTGCCGGTGGAGCCGGAGGTGTAGAGGATGAACAGCGGATCCTCGGAATCCATCTCCTCGGGCGGGCAGTCGGCGGATGCGGCGGCGGTGATCTCGTGGTACCACACGTCGCGGCCGTCGACCCAGGGAATCTCCTCGCCCACATGCTTGACGGTGATCACGTTGCGCACGCTGGGGCAGCTGGCCAAGGCCTTGTCCACATTGGCGCGCAACGGCACGCTCTTGCCGCCCCGCTTGCCAAAGTCGGCGGTGATCACCGCGCAGCATTCGGAGTCCTGGATGCGGTCTTTGAGGGCGTCGGGGGAGAAGCCGCCAAACACCACCGAATGGATCGCGCCGATGCGCGCGCAGGCCAGCATGGCCACGGCGGCTTCGGGGATCATCGGCATGTAGATGCAGACCCGCTCGCCCTTCTTGATGCCCAGGTCGCGCATGGCGCTGCCCAGACGGCTCACCTGCTCATGCAGTTCACGATAGGTGATCTTGGCGTCGACGTTGGGGTCGTCGCCTTCGAAGATGATGGCGGTCTGGTCGCCGCGCGTCTCCAGGTGGCGGTCCAGGCAGTTGTAGGAGACGTTGGTCTTGCCCCCCTCGAAGAAGCGGATGTGGCCCTTCTTCAGGTCATAATCCATGACCTTGCCGAACGGTTTGAACCACGTCATGAATTCGTTGGCCTGTTCCGCCCAGAAGCCCTCGGGATCCTCGATGGAGCGCTTGTACATCTCCTTGTATTTGGCTTCGTCGATCAAGGCGCGGGACGCCACTTCGGCGGGTACGGGGTAGACTTTCTCCGTGCTCATAAATCGGGATCTCCCTGGTGATAGGTCGCTCATGGTGACATCTGGGCGCATCGGCCACCGCTGCTGCGGGCGACAAAAACCCATAGCAGGGGCGCTGCGGGCGCATCGGCCCGTTTCGCCGCCGCCAGACCGTCTGACGGAATTCACACAATTCGATCCCCACATTCTAACCGGCGCCAGCCCGGTTGCAAGAGAATCCATTGATTTCTTTATGGGACGCATTCGAGAATCTAGTGAATGAACAGTCTATAATATTGTTTTTTTATGATATTTAATAATTTGCTAATGGACGTAAAAAAGAAGCATATTGCACACTGCATGCATGTCATTCACGAAATTCATAATCAGGACCAAGACAATAAAAAAACGGCGCGAAACGCACCGTTTTGAGGAATTCTGCAAAGGTCGCCGTCAGGCGGCGCATCACTTATGCGTCTGCTGCTTTTTCCACCACAGGATCTTGCCGCAGTTGGGGCACTTTTTCACATGGGAGAGCCAGTAGACCAAGCCCAACACCAGGAACACCGGACCCAAGACCCAGCCAGCCGCCTTAACCGGCCCCAAGGCGGCGTCCTCGGCGATGATATCGCCCATAGTCAGGATGCCGCCCAGAGTCAGACCCAGAATCGCCACTGACGCGATGGGGATCAGAATCGAGCGTTTAAACAGATGTTTTGGGGAGTTGGGCATATTCGGTCCGGCCTTGAAGAGAATGCGTATCGGGCGTTTTCGCAGGGGTCTGAAAACCGTGCGCAGAACGAAGGTTCGCGAGGCGGTTTTGCACGGGCCCAAGCATCCTTGTGATTTATACATCATACTGGACGGTTTGGGGCTCTAGCAAATTTTTTCTCCCCATGTTGCGGAAAGCCCGACTATTCACCAGAATGATATTTATGCAACTCCGGCGTTCGCCAGTACATGATAAAATCGCCAACAAAGGATTATTATCATTGAGTTTTCCGCCTCACCTACTGAAGTGCGCTCGGGCGTTTACGCTGCCCCATGCACCACTATTGGCGGGGCTGATTGCGGGCATTCTCGCCCCGCCGCTGGAAGACAAGCAGAGTTGGGAGTGGCTGCTGGGCGCGCTGGGCGTTCTTGCGCTGGTCATGCTATGGCGCATGACGCGCGCGCAGCGCACGATTCTCCCCGCCCTGCTGCTGGGGGTTGGGCTTGGCGTGATGACGGCGCATCTCCACTCTCAGCCCAATCCACACATCAACGCCTCCGATCGTTTAAACGCCGCTGCGGGGCAAAAGCAGTCGCTCACTGGCGTCGTCGCCGAGCGCGAGACGCGTTTTGACGCCATACGCCTCTATCTGACCGACGTTCGCACCGCCAACAGGCTGCTGATTCCCCAACCTGACCTCCTGCAGCTCACCCTGTATCGCATCCCCTGCGCAGCGCGCCCTGGAGACCTCATCTCCTTTACTGCGCGCATCAAGCCGCCCACCGGCTCCATCAATCCCGGTCTGTTCGACTATGGCCTGTGGCAGCGACAGCGGGGGGTGGTCGCAACCGCCAGCGCCCGCGAGCCTCCCGTCACGCTCACATCCCAGGATCGATTCGCCACCGCGCGCTGGCGGCAATCCCTGAGCGCGCGCATCGCCGCACGGCTGCCGCCTGAGCAGCGCGGCATGGTGGAGGCGCTGCTCACCGGCAAGCGCGGTTGGCTGGATCGCAGCGGCCGCGAGCGTCTGCAAAGCGCCGGAATCTTCCACCTCATGGCCATCTCCGGCCTGCACGTCGGGTTGGTGGCGGGATGGAGCTTCTTTCTGCTGCGCTTTTTCCTCACCCTGATTCCCGGGTGGGCGGCGCGCTTCGACCTCAAACGCCCGACTGCCCTGCTCACCATCCCCCTGGTGCTGCTGTATGGCGAACTGACCGGCTGGAGCCTGCCCACCACCCGCGCGGCGGCGATGGCCGCGATCTTCCTCATCGCCATTGCGCTCAATCGCGCCCATCAGAGTTGGCGCGCCCTGGGCTGGGCGGCGGGACTGCTGCTGCTGTGGCGCCCCGATCAGCTTACCGAGGCCGGTTTCCAGCTCTCGTTTGTGGCGGTGGCGACGCTGCTGGCGGTCTATACGCGCCCCGGACCAGAGGTCAATCCGACGCTGCATCAACAGAGCATCGACTATGTGCGCGACACCCCGCGCTGGCGACGCTGGCTGGACAAGAGCGGCAAGTTTCTGCTGGCCTCAACCCTGGTGGGGCTCACCACCGCGCCGGTGGCGGCGCACCACTTTCATCAACTGGCCCCGTGGGGATTCGCCGTCAACCCCATCGCCATTCCATGGGTGAGCCTCATCACCATGCCGCTGGCCCTGGCGACGTTGGCGTTGCACTCAATCAGCGACGCCTTGGCGAACCTGACGCTCAACGGCATGGCGCTGACGCTGCAACCGCTGGACGCCCTGGCCGGTTGGGTTGCGCGCCTGCCTGGCGGTTGGCTGCGCGTCTCTGGTCCGTCAGCCATAGGGCTGGGATTGGCTCTGGCGGCGCTCTTCGCCGCATTCTGCGCCCACGCCCTGAGCGCGTGGCGCCCCGCCGCGGGTCTGCTCGCCATCACCTGCGCGGCGCTGCTGTGGCCCCACCCCAACCCGACGCCGGGAAGAGTGCAACTGACCCTGCTGGATGTGGGACAGGCGCAATCGGCGCTGCTGCGCGACCCCCATGGCGGCTGGAATGTCATTGATGCGGGCGGCTACCGCTCGCGCTATTTCGACAGCGGCGAAGGGATCATCTCCGCCGCGCTGTGGCGGCAGGGCGCGCGGCGCATCAAGCGGTTGATCATCAGCCACGCCCAGTTTGACCACATGTCCGGCGCCCAGCGCATTCTGCGCAACTTCCCAGTGGGGCAAGTGTGGATGCCCGACGCGCCGCATATCGAGGAGCGGTATCGCGCCGCCATGAAAAAACTGGAAACCCTGGCGCGGGCCAATGGCGCCGCTGTGCGCTATGTGGCGGCGGGATACGGACAACAGGAGGCCAGCGGCATCAGTTGGCGCGTGTTGCATCCGGGACCGAACAATCAATGGCGCGACTCCAACAACGCATCATTGGTGGTGGAGGCGCAGTTCGCTCAGCACAAATTTCTGTTTCCGGGGGATATCGAAGAGGAAGCCGAGCAGGCGATTCTGGCGCGCGGAGAAATTCAACCGGTCACCCTGGCGTTGGCGCCGCACCACGGCAGCCGCTCCTCCAGCACCCAACCCTGGGTGGAGGCGTTAACCCCGCAATTGACGCTGTTTAGCGTCGGGCGGCTCAATCGCTTCCGCTTTCCCGATGCCGGAGTGGTGCGCCGCTGGTCCCAGAGCGGCGCGCGGATTGTGCGCACCGATGAGGCGGGCGGCATCACGCTGATCAGCGATGGCGCGCAGTGGTGTGTGACCACCACGGCACAGTGGCGCCGCGCCTGGCGGCTGGGGTCGCCCGCCGCGCCCGACTTCTGCTCTACAGGCGCAGATGAATCCCCGTCCAGTCCGCTGGCGGCGCGCTGATCAGGCGTGCGCCCAGTTGCGGCAGGGTGAGCAGGCACTCCAGCGCATCGCCGGTGAGCTGCGCCTCAGGGCCAGGCGCGCCGACCACCGTGACGCCATGACCGCAAGCGGCCAGCCCCACCGCCATGCGCAGGGATTCACTGATCAGCGGCGCATCGGCGTCATGGGCGATCTCCAGCAGCAGCGCCTTTTCGCCGACGCTTTGCGCCGATGCGGGCCATTGGCTGGCGGGCGCCGATAGGGTATAAGCGCACTCCCGCAGCATGCGGCCAAAGTTGGCCAGACCGCCGAAGGTGATGTGGGGAAATTGCGCGGGGGCGACATCGGCGCGCAGACGCTCCATACTATAGGCGCACACGGCGTAATCCGGGGCGTTCAGGGCGCGCCACTCGTCACGCAGGGCGGCATGCACGCCGTGATGGGTGAAAAAGAGCCGCCAGACAACGCCGTCGGGAAAACGCTGCGCGGCCTCGGCCAGCAGGGCGTGGGGGGCGACATCGTCGGTAATCGCCACGGCGATTTCGAGAACGCTCGACATAGCATTTCGCCTTTCCAACAAGTCTGAACGATGCCGACGACAAATCCAAAAAGTGCGTGAACGCTCAGAACAAAAATTAACGAGGGTCCAGGGAAATCATTTCCCTGGCGGGTGCAGGGCAGAGCCCTGCCGGGTTGAGGGCAGAGCCCTCATGGGTCCAGGGCAAAGCCCTGGCCGGGTCTGGGCCGGAGGCCCAGCCTCTTTCATCTTAACAATAACAAACTTCACAAATGACCGACCGCCTGGAAGATTACGACTACCCCCTGCCGCCTGAGCGCATCGCCCAGGCGCCCGCCGAGCCGCGCGACGCCTCGCGCCTACTGGTGAGCCTGCCCGATTCCATTGAAGACCGCCGCTTTGGCGATATCAAGGCGTATCTGCGCGCAGGCGATCTGCTGGTGGTCAACGACACCCGCGTCATCCCCGCCCGTTTGATGGGGCGGAAGGCCAGCGGCGGCAAAGTCGAACTGTTTCTGGTCAAGCCGCTGGACAACGCCGGGACCTGGGAGGCGCTGACCAAGACCTCCAAGCCGCTCAAACCGGGAACCGAGATCCACTTCTCCCCCACCTTCCGCGCGATATTCGAAGCGCGCCAGGAGGATGGTTCGGCGCGGGCGCGACTGGTATGCGACGACGCCAGCATCGACGCTGCGGTGGAGCAGCATGGCCAGATGCCGTTGCCGCCCTATATCCAATCCGACGATCCCCAGCGCGACAAGCAGCGCTATCAGACCGTCTACGCCGACCAGCCCGGCGCGGTGGCCGCCCCCACGGCGGGCCTGCACTTCACCCCCGAGCTGCTCTCCGAGCTGTGTGATATGGGGGTCAAGCGCGCCCATGTGACCCTGCATGTGGGCCTCGGCACGTTTCAACCGGTGCGCGAGTCGGACTTGGACAAGCACGTCATGCACGCCGAGTGGTTCTCGGTCACGCCGGAGACCGCCGATCTGATCAATCAGACCCGCGCCGCAGGCGGGCGCATCGTCGCCGTGGGAACCACCTCGGCGCGCACCCTGGAGTCCGCCGCCGATGAGGCGGGCGTGGTCCACCCCGGCAGCGGCGAGACCCGCCTCTTCATCCGTCCCGGTTATCGCTTTCGCGCGGTGGACCTCCTGATCACCAATTTCCATCTGCCCAAATCCACCCTGCTGATGCTGGTGTCGGCGTTGATTGGCAAACAGCGGCTGGATCGCGATTACGTCCATGCTATGACCGAGCAGTACCGGTTCTACTCTTATGGCGACGCCATGCTGGCTGTGCCGTGAGTAGACGGGGCATCTGCTGTATTATTTGGAAGATTTAAGATATTGGGGCTTCGCCCCAAACCCCATGAGGGCTCCGCCCTCAACCCGGCAGGGCGCCGCCCTGCACCCGCTGGGGCCGCAGGCCCCAGACCCCGCCGCCGACCAGTCGGCGGCCAATAGTCAGCGCTAGCTCCCATTCCGTCACGCAAACACTGGACGCCTTCTCTCAGGCCATTAGAGCGAAACACGTTATGTCCCGATTCTCCGCCGATCTGACCCAACCCTTTCGTTTCGAGCTGCTCGGAACCGCGCCCAACGGCGCGCGCCGCGGCCGCCTGCACACCCCGCGCGGAACCATCGAAACCCCCGCCTTCATGCCCGTCGGCACCGCCGGCACCGTGAAAGCCATGACCCCCGAAGAGGTCAAAGCCACCGGCGCGCAGATCCTGCTGGGCAACACCTACCATCTGTTCCTGCGCCCCGGCCACGAACGCATCAAACGGTTGGGCGGATTGCATCGCTTTATGAACTGGAGCGGCCCCATCCTCACCGACTCCGGCGGATTCCAGGTCTGGAGCCTGGGCGAGCTGCGCAAAATCACCGAGGAGGGGGTGTCGTTCCGCTCTCACATCGACGGCTCCAAACGCTTCATCGGCCCCGAAGAGTCCATCGCCATTCAAGAGGCCCTGGGCGCGGACATCATGATGCAGTTCGACGAGTGCCCGCCCTACCCCGCCGAACGCGACTACGCAGCGAAATCCATGGAGCTATCTCTGCGCTGGGGCAAACGCTGCCTGGAGGCCAAGACCAAGGAGCAGCCAGGCCGCGCCCTGTTCGCCATCGTGCAGGGCGGGATGTATCCCGATCTGAAGAAGGAGTCCGCTGAGCGCTCCATCGAGATGGGCTTCGACGGCTACGCCCTGGGCGGACTGTCGGTGGGCGAACCCAAGGAGGTGATGCGCGAAGTGTTGAGCTACGCCCCCAGTTATCTGCCCGCCGACAAACCACGCTACCTCATGGGGGTGGGCAAGCCGGAGGATCTGCGCCACGCGGTGGCCAGCGGCATCGACATGTTCGACTGCGTCATCCCCACCCGCAACGCCCGCAACGGTCAGCTCTTCACCCGTAATGGTCCCATGAACATCAAACGCGCCGAGTTCGCTGAAGATGATCGCCCCGTAGATGGACAGTGCCGCTGCGACGCCTGCCAGAACTACAGCCGCGCCTATCTGCACCACCTGTTCCGCGCCAACGAGATCCTCGGCCATCGGCTGATGACCAATCACAATCTCACCTACTTCCAGGACGTCATGGCGGAGATGCGCGCGCAGATTGAAACAGAGATGACGGGCGGATAATTTTTTGCATCCAACAAGTGACAGACATTCCGAAAACGGCGTATTCTTTTGCAGGGAGTTCGCGCATTCATTCGAATTCAGGTCAGCCGATTCATTGGAAATCAGCATGAAAATCCGGCCCCGCGCGACGTCGAGCCCGCCCTAAGCGGCGACGCCTCCCCACAACGGGGATAGACGCATGGCGGAACAAGAGAAATCCACCAACTACAGTTATGACCTGAATGCCGACGGCGCCGATCAAGCGCTGATCGGCATGGTGCTCAAAGAGGGCGTCTACCGCCCCGGCGAAGATCAACACTTTGTCCCCTCGGGCTCCCCCATCACCCTGCAACTGCTCCAGCGCCTGCGACAGGAGAAAGGGGTGGAGCGCGTCGAAGCGTGGTCGCCCCAGGAGCAGGCGCTCTCGGAATCCATGTCGCGCACGCAGAAGTTGATGACGCAGGCCCGCGAACGCAGCATGGGCATTGTGCAGCACGAATTGAACATGCGCGGAACCGACATCGACCACCCCGAGGCGGTGCGCAGCGCCATCCGCACCCTCAAATCCCGCGCCGCCTTCACCTTCCTCAACGAACTGTTGGGCGATCTGGACAGCATGGTGGCGCGCATCCTCAAAGATCTCAACGTGGAGACCATTGAGGGCATCAAGCGTCTGCGCAACCACCACGAAAGCACCGGCAATCACAGTATTGAAACCGGCCTGCGCGGCATGGCCATCGCCCGCAGCATGGGCGAGACTGACGCCATCGTGCATCAAGTGGGATTGGCCGGTTTTGTTCACGACCTGGGCAAACTGTTCATTCCGCTCTCTATCCTGGACAAACAGGGTCCCCTCACCAACGACGAATTCGCCCATATGAAGCACCATGCGGCCCTCGGCGCGGAGTTCCTGGCCGAGCAGGGGCGCATCAGCAAGCCCTTCTCCTTCGCCGCAGGCAGCCACCATGAGACCTTCACCCTACAGGGCGGCTACGGGATTCTCACCACCGACGCCGAGCGCACCGACATCACCCTGCGCGGCGATGACCGGCAATTGGCGTGGCGCATCAGCAACTATCTGGCCATCAGCGATGTGTGGACCGCGCTGGGCGAGCCGCGCGCCTATCATAAGGTGGGTAAGTTCGAGGTGGAGATTCTGCTCATCATCGTCGACATGATGAAGCAGGGCAAATTCCATCCGCAGCTGTTCAAAGAGGGGTTCTATGCGCTCTTCCATCAGCGCCCCGAAGCCCAGAACATGCTGCACACGGGCACCCACTTCCCGCTCTTCTCCTTCCCGCGACCGCTGCAGGAGGAGTTGAAGCAGCGTTTCAACCTGCCGCCGTTGGAGTGGAAACTCTCCGTCGAAGAGCTGGAGCGTTTGGGGCTGACCAAAAAGGTGGTGCGCAGCGGGCTGGACGAAGAGCTGTTGCAGCGCCACCGGGGCGTCACCCTGCATGAGTTGCGCGCACGGCGCATCTTCGGCGTGCCCGACGATCTGGAGCGGGAGGGGATCAAGCCCAAACGGGTGGATTATCGTATCGCCTTCCTTAAGGACGAGGGCGATTTCCGCGTACAGGCGATGCTGCTGAAAATCGACGACACCCCGCTGGGATTGAAGGCGCGCATCGCCAGCAAACAGGGCGTCAGTCTGGACGCCATCCAAGCCTATCTGTTCCAGAAAGTGGGGCTGTTCGAACTGGACTTGGCCCCCTACCTCCAGTGCCCGGACGACGATTTTCTCAAGCAAGTCGCCACCGGTTTCCGCTAACCCCTTCCCACACAAAACAAAACAGGGGACGCGATCCGCGCCCCCTGCCCGTTTTCATAAGCCGATCAGATCCGATCAAATCAGGTCTGAAGCGAACACCTCGCCATTGCAAGAGACCGCCCGCGCCTTGCCGCTGTTCTTGGCCTCGTACATGCGCTGGTCCGCCAACTCGACGAGAGACTCCCAATCCTCCGCCCCATCGACCTTGCGCTCCGCCAGGCCAATGCTGGCGGTGAGCATCGACTGCCCATCGGGACGCAGCCCCAGCCACCCCTCGGTGATGCGCTCGAGCACGGCGCGCACGCCACGGATATCGGCGTTGGGCAGCAGCAGCAGAAACTCCTCACCGCCCCAACGCACGATCATATCCCCCTGCCGGATATACCCTTTCAGAGCCTCCACCGCCTGCTTGAGGGCCTCGTCTCCCGCCTCGTGGCCGTAGGTGTCGTTGATGCTCTTGAAGTTATCCAGATCCACAAAGCCGATGGCAAGCGACCGGTCGTGGGATTCAGCAATGTGGTAGTACAGATCCAACAGATCCTGCCCCGAACGGCGCGAGAACGCTTTGGTCAGCGGGTCATAGCTCACCCGATCCACCAGCGCGAACATGTAAAACAGCTGCACCACACCGGCCATGACAAATACGCCCAGCAGCAGCACGAAGATCCAGATTGAGGCCAGCGTCGACTCCCACGCATAGTCGCCATTGAACAACACGCCCAAGGCGAACAGCGGGGCCAGAATAATCGCATAGAGCACCGACTCAATCAGCGTCAGCGGGAACAGGCAGAGGCCGGAAATCACCACAAACGGCAACATCTTATAGAGCTGCGCCAGCACCAGATCAGGCCCGGAAAAGGGCACGCCGGCGAGAAAATAGGCGGCGGCCAGATAGAGCGCCGTGGGCGCCATCAGCATCAATCCCAAGCGCGCCTGCGCCCGCGCCAAATTCTTGCGCGAAGCGGCGTCCGGCCACGCCAGATAGACGAACAGCCCCACCCCACAGGCGCGCAGCAAAGCCATGATGGTGGCCCCGGGCTCCGGCAACAACAGCATATCCACCGGGATCCACAACAGCGTCAGCAGCGCAAAGCTGGCCGAGGCGATGCGCACCCGGGTGCTGATGATGGCGGCGCGATGATGATTGAAATAGAGCGTATGCCGATTGGGCGCCAGCAGCAGCCAGAAGTGCTCTGGGCTCAGGTGCATGCGCAGCATCCACCGCTCTAGAAATTGCACAAGCTGATTCACGCGGGCCATCCTTCCAGTCGTAAGCGTCTAGCCATGACGGCCAACGCACAATATCGCGAATAGTTCATGATACCCAATCCCCTGCGTAAATGAAATCATAGGCGAGCCCGGGCGCGGCAGACATTGTCATCCCCGCCCGCCTGGGCGATGATGCGACCATGTCTGACGCCCTGGAATCCCGCATCGACGAACTGTTTGGCCCCGACGGCCCGCTGGCCCGCGCCCACCCCGGCTATGAGCCGCGCGCCGCCCAGGCGCGCATGGGGCTGCGCGTGGCTCAGGCGTGCGCCGATGACGGCCTGCTGTTACTGGAGGCGGGCACTGGCACCGGCAAGACCATCGGCTATCTGCTGCCGCTGCTGGCCGAAGGGCTCAAAGTGGTGGTCTCCACCGCCACCAAGGCGCTGCAGGATCAGATTTTTGAGAAGGATATTCCGCTGCTGCGCCGCGCCCTGCAGCGCCCCTTCTCCGCCGCCACCCTCAAAGGGCGCGCCAACTACCTGTGCCTGCATCGCTATCGCCAGTTCAATCAGGCCCCCTACCCCATGAACGCCGAAGAGCGCATGATGATGCGCGCGGTGGAGGGGTGGGCCGCCGAAACCCTCACCGGCGACCGCGACGAGCTGTATGACCTGCCCGAACGCAACCGCATCTGGAGCGAAATCAGCATCCAGGGCGATAACTGTCTGGGCGGACAATGTCCCGACTACATGGATTGCTACCTGATCCAAGCCCGCGCCCGCGCCCGTGAGGCGGAGTTGGTGGTGGTCAACCACCATCTGTTCTTCGCCGATCTGGCGGTCAAGGAGGGCGGTTTTGGCGAGATTCTGCCCAACTACCGCATTGTAGTGTTCGATGAGGCGCATCAGATCCCCGAGGTGGTGACGCGCTTCTTTGGCCTGGAGGTGAGCAACTACAAGCTGCGCGAATTGGCCCGCGACGCCCGCCGCGAATTCGAAGAGGTGGGCATGGACGACCCCGAGCCGCTGATGGCGCTGGGCGGACTGGAGGACGCCGCCGCGCAACTGCGCAGCGCCTTCCCGCAGGAGAATCATCGCGCCGCGCTCGGCGCCGCCGATCTGGAGCGCGAACCGGGCCGCGCCCTCATCGCCACGGAAAACGCGCTCTCCATCTTTCTCGACCGGCTGGAGCCGCACCGCCCGCGCAGCGCTGGCATCGCCGCCTGCGGACGCCGCGCCGAGGCGCTCATCACCGCCGCCGGGGTGATCCGCACCCTGGACGACCCAACCCGCGTCTACTGGTTCGAAACCCGCGGCAAAGGGGTGTTCCTGCAAGCCTCGCCCATCCATGTGGGCGACACCCTGCGCGGGACGCTCTACCCCAAAGTGCGCAGCGCGGTGTTCGCCTCGGCCACCCTCACCACCGCCGAGGGCGAGAGCGGTTTCGACTACTTTCTCAATCAATTGGGATTGGACCCGGAGATCACGGTGCGCGAGAACCTGCCGCCGGTATTTGACTTCGCCAATCAGTCCCTGCTCTATCTGCCGCGCCGTCTGCCCGAGCCCACCGCGCCGCAATTCCCACAACTGGCCCTGCGCGAGCTGCGCGAACTGATCCTAGCCAGTCGGGGCCGCGCCCTGTGCCTGTTCACCAGCTATCGCATGCTGGAGATGGCGCGCGAGGCGCTGGAGGGCAATATTCCCTATCGTCTGATGACCCAGGGCGATGCGCCCAAACGGGCGCTGCTGGAGGCGTTCGCCGCCGACCCCCACTCAGTGCTGCTGGGCACCGGAACCTTCTGGGAGGGGGTGGACGTGCCCGGTGAGGCGCTGTCGCTGGTGGTGATCGACCGCCTGCCTTTCGCCTCTCCCGGCGATCCGCTCACCGCCGCGCGCAATCGCCACATCGAGTCCCAGGGCGGCAACGCCTTTGCCCAGCTCTCCATCCCCCAGGCGATCCTCACCCTCAAGCAGGGCATTGGCCGCCTGCTGCGCAGCACCAAGGATCGCGGCGTGATGGCGATTCTGGACACCCGCATCACCCGCAAAGGCTACGGCAAACGCTTTATCAAGGGACTGCCGCCCGCGCGCATCGTGCAGGATTTCAGCGATGTGGCGGAGTTCTTTGACGCCGAATTCGCCGCCCAGGCCGCCGTCCAACCCAGTGTGGACCAGCCTGCGCCCGACCCCGCTGCGGAGCCCGTTCCATGAGCTCAAACGACCCCAAACAACTGATTCTCCACACCGCCACCCCGCAGGGGTGCGTGGCGGTGATGGCGGGCCAGCAACTCATCGCCAGCCGGGTGTTCGACGAGCGCGGCGCCCATGTGACCAACCTGCCCGACGCCGTCGTAGCGCTGTGCGGCGAAGCGGGCTGGACACTGCGCGATCTGGATTGGGTCACCTGCACCATCGGCCCCGGCGCGTTTGCCGGCGCACGCATCGCCCTGGCCTACGCCAAAGGGCTGCAAACGGCGTGGCAGACGCCCATCGTCCCCTGCGACACCCTGCGCGCATTGGCCATGAGCGCAGTGGAAGCGCCCTCCGGCGTCATTGCGGCATTGATGGATGCGCGTCGCGGCGAGCTGTTCGGCGCGCTATATGACTTCGGCGTAGAACCATCGAGCGACGCCGCGCCGCGCGAACTGCTGCCCCCCTGCCTGCTCACGCCTGACGCCATGCAGGCGGCCATCGCCCAAGCGGCGCCCCACGACACCGAGATTCTGCTCACCGGCGATGGCGCTCCGCTGCTGCCCGCCCCACTCGACTCCTGGACGCAAAACGATACGGCCCGTGGGCAAGTGGACCCGGCGGCGCTGGGGCGTCTGGGCGCAGCGCTGTTCTCCCAGGGCGGCGGCGGCACAGACCCGGGATTGGAGCCGCTCTACATCCGTCGCTCCGAGGCCGAGGAGAATCGACTCAAAGCGCTGACTGAGGCGTCGTGAACGCGCCGGAGCTGGCTATTCGTCCGATGTCAGTTGATGACGCTGAAAGTCTGGCGCGGCTCGACTACGCGGTCTCCAAACGCCCCTGGACCGCCGCCATGTTCATTGATGAGCTCAATCAGGGCGCGGCGGCGCTGGTGCTGACCGACGCCGACGAGAGGCTCTGCGGCTTTGGCGTGGCGCGACCGCTGTTCGACGAATGGCATGTGATGAGCGTGGGGGTGGCCCCGCAGCTGCGCCGTCAGGGCTGGGGCGCGCGTTTGATGGCTGAATTGATCGAAATTGCGCGCTCTCAGGAGGGCGCGGCCATGCTGCTGGAGGTGCGCGACGCCAACCATGCGGCCCGCGCGCTGTATGAGAAGCTCGGGTTTGCCGTCATCGGCGTGCGCAAGGGGTACTACCCGGACAAGCACAATCCCGAAGACGCCATCGTCATGCGCCTGGATCTGGAGCTTTCAAGCTGAACCGCTCCAGCTTATCGGCCATATCCAACGGCAGCGTCTCCACAAAGGTGAAGGCCTCGTCGATGTGTAAACTGGCGAATTGCGCTTCAATCTTTTCGTCACGCGGCCGCAGCAGACGGATTCGATTATCGGTGAACTCGCGCAGCATCATCAACACAGCGATAGCGGTGCTGTTAAGATGGGAGCACGCCAGCTCCACATAGTAGAGCCGCCCGCGATGATTCACCCCGCGCAACTGATTCACGCCGTCATAGCTGCGCATATCCTCATTGTCGATGAGGGCGTAGAAGGTTTGTGAATCCAGCTGCGTGATGATCATACCCAGCCTCTTGGCGAAATGGGATGCGCAGTGGGACAACGCGCCCCAGACCTTCCTGATTTCCTGGCACAGGGAAGACACTACCCCAGAAGCGACCTCACAGCATGGATTTTCTGCTCAAGGCTACGCATAATAACTTGAGTTTAAGACTATTTTCCCTACTTGAGCCTGGGAGCCTCACATGCGCCCCACACGTCTAATACTCGCCATACTGCTTCTATTTTCGTTGCACCCTGCGCACGGTGCGGAAAAAGCCCCCACTGCGGCGGCCCTCACGGTTGCGGAACAGCCTCCAGCCACGCCTGAAGGACTGTCGCGATTGAACCGTTTGGCCTACACCCGCGGGCTACCGAGAGATCGCTTCCGCCAGTGGGCATTTACCCTGGAAACCGATTTTACCCAGCCCAAGTGGCCCATCCCGCTACTCAATACGCTGGGCTATCTGCTCAAACGCCACGACGAAACGCGGCACAATCAGATCATGGCGGCCAAGTCCGCGCCCATTGCATTGTGGCTGCTGGCCCACAACGCCACGGAGTCCGCCCTTAACGACAGCATCTATTACGCCTCGGCAAGCCTACGCTATTTGGCTCATCTGGAGCGCTCTTACGCAGACCATCCTCAGGGCAAAGCTTTTGCGGAAATCCACACAGCATTCCGCCAACAGCGTCATGCTGAAGGGTTCACACGCCTCAAACAACTCATCGCCCATCCCATTGATGACCGCGCGCGGGACCTGTCGGCGCCCGCAGCCGCCTATGTCGCCGCCAACTGGTCCATGGCGTTGGGCGTGTGGGAAGCCGCCGTGGAGACCGCTTCCAGCGGTGAGCGAGCCTGCCATATCGAGCAACACGGCAACGTCTGCCTCTATTTGCGCGATATCCGTTTGCGCGCGCTGACTCGTCTCGGCCACTGGAATGAGATCCACCCACAGATCGCCGAACTCGTGACAGAACTGCACCAACGCAACACTGGCGCCTCTGACCGTATTCGCGCCACCAGTCTGTCGCGCTTAATCGCTGATCGCCATGTGCTCAACGCCCAGTGGGAGCAAGCTTACGCCGCCATGGCGACAACTGTGGCCAAACTCCAGGAGAGCCCGGACGAGCACGATGGATCGCTGCTTTATCTGCTCATGGAGACGGCGCTCATTCCTCTGCTGGACCCAGACGGCGACTTGGATAAGGCGCGTACGCTCTTGGCGCAGGCGCAATCGGAAATGCTCAAACTGGAAAAACCCGACCCCATCCACGAAGTCCGTAATTTAATGCTCTTTGGTCGTTTGGAAACTCAGCGTGAAGCGCCTCAATCCGCCATCAAATTTTTCCAAGCCGCACTGGCCCAGTCAAGAAAGAGTCTGAGCCAGGACAAGGCGATCAACGCTTGGATCCGTGTGTATCTCTCTGTGGCGCAAATTGACGCTGGCGACCATCTGGGCGCCCTGCAATCTCTCAACGCCGCTCGCTCGCAGTTTCAGCGCATCTACGCCAAAGACAGCCCAGCGGAAGCCTGGATAGTGACCATCATGGCCATGGCGCACCAGGAGCAGGGCCGCACAGAAGAGGCCGTCGCAGACGCCCTCCGTGCCGTGGAGATTTTTGACAAGGCTCTGTACAAGAATCATCCTTTTAGCGCGCTGCCTCTCACCCTGTTGGCGGATTTGACCATGAACCAGCCGCGCGTCAACTTGGCGTACGTAGAGCGCGCGCTGGCGGCGCAGAATGAGAAAGGGACCCCGGAAGATGATTTGGAGCGACTCTATCTGCAACGCCAACGCGCCATGGATTTTTTCCTGTTACGAAATTTACCCGCTGCGATGACGCAGATCGATCAGGCGCTTACCGTCATTGAGAAAGCGCAACTTGGTCTGTTTCATCGCGCGATGTTTCGCTTTAGCCGCGCGCTTATCCTCTTCGCACAGGAGGAAAAAACAGCGGCTCTACACATGGTGAAACAGTCTCTTGTCGACATCATCTCTGAGCGTCCTGGCTACCCTGACTTACCCCAATTCATAAATGTTTATCTGGACATGCTGGGCAGCGCTGGTCACGATGAGGCGGAGCGCCTCAAGGAGGAGGAGGCCCTGCTGGACGCCATCCGCGCGCAGCGGGCGGAAAACGCCTCATAGCCGATCACCCCCGTTTCGCCAAGGAGCCGAATTTGACGCATCCCGCCCCACCCGACGCCCTGCTTATCACCACCCCCGGCTGCCCCCACTGCGGCGCGGTCAAAACAGCGCTCGATGCGCTGCTTGAGAGCGGCCAGCTCGCCAGCCTCGTCGTGCGCGACGCCGTGGACGCCCCCGAGCTGCTGGCGCGCTATCAGATCAAAGCCGCCCCCTGGATCCAGTTGGGCGAGTTCATTTTCGCCGGTGAGATGCCCGCCGCGCAGTGGCGCGAATGGACGCAAACCCACGCCAACCCCAAGGGCCGCGCCATCTATCTGGAGCATCTGTTCACCTCTGGCCAGCGCGCCCTGGCCGAGCAACTGTGCCGCGAAAATCCCGCCATGCTGCTGGCGCTGGGCGACCTGCTGGCCGATGAAGAGGTGGACGTCAACGGGCGCCTGGGCATCATGGTGGTGCTTGAGGAGTTGCGTGGAACCGATCTGGCGCAGCCATTGGCCAGCGCACTGCTGCCCCTGGTCAGCCACCCCTCGCCGCGCATTCGCGGCGACGCCGCCACCGCGCTGGGCCTCACCGGCTCGCCCATCGCCCTGCCGCCGCTGCTGGCGCTGGCGGGCGACGCCGATGCGCAGGTGCGCGAAGTGGCCGCCGACGCCCTTGAGGAGTTGCGCGAGACGCTGAGCGAAGCGTAACTTCTTTGATGAAGTTGGGAATTTCTCCCCCAGGGTTGTGCTCGAAGCAACAATAGACTGTTCGCAAACCGGCGCGCTGCGCCTCACCCCGGCCTTTTCAGGAGACCGCCATGCTCGTCAAAGAGGTGATGACCACCGAGATGATCACCGCCAAGCCCTATGATCAGACGCGCTCTGTGGCCGCCGCCATCTGCACGCGCAAGATCAGCGGCGTGCCGGTGGTGGATGATGAGGGGCGTCTGGTGGGGCTGGTGTCGGAGAAGGATATTCTCAACTGCCTGCTGCCCAGCTACTCGGACTTTCTCGCCGACCCAGTGCGCTGCAAGGACTTCGAGAGCATGGAGCTGGCCTACCACGACGTGCTCACCCGCGATGTGAGCGAGCTGATGACCTCGCGCCTCTACACCGTGGGGCCGGAGGATCCCATCATGCTGGCCGCCTCGCGCATGGCCCTGCATGGCTTCCGTCGCATCCCGGTGGTGGACCCGGAGAATCGCCTCATCGGCATCGTCAGCCTGGGCGACGTGCACAAAGCGATCTTCCAGCGTGAGCTGGGCATGCCGCAAAACGAAGCCTAAGCGCCGGATGAACAGGGAGGCATCGCCATGGGTCGTCTGATTCTCCTCTCCGGCCCCTCCTGCGTGGGCAAGGGGCCGTTGATGACGGCGCTGCGTCAGTATGAGCCGGATCTTGCCGGACGGCTGCGTCAGGTGGTGATCTACAACCAGCGCGCCCCCCGCCCCGGCGAGCGGGACGGCGTGCACTACCACTTTCGTCCCCGCGCGCGCATTGCGGAGATCGGCCAACAGGCCGAACATCTGCTGTTCGAAGCGCGCGGCGATCTGCAGTGTCTGGCCTTCGCCGATATAGACCGCGCCATGCAAGAGGGCCATGACGCCTTTCTGGAGGCCAATCCGGAGATGGTCGCCCAGCTTGACGAACAGGGCGTGCTGGCCCGCCATGAGACCCTCAGCGTGTTCCTTTCGCCGCTGAATCGAGCGGAGATTGAGCAGGCCCGCGCCGCTGGGCTGGATCTGGATCGCCTGGTCGCCGATGTGCAGCGGCGCAAACTGCTCAAGCGCACCACGCGGTTTAAAACGCGCCTGGGGCTGCCGGACCTGGAGGATATTGAACGGCGCTGCACCCGCGCCTGCCGGGAGATGCGGCTGGCGTGGCGCTTTGATTGGGTGATCCCCTGCCACGATGGCGAGGAGCACGATAACTGGGACGCATTTCCCTTGCTGCTGGGCGATGCGGCGCGAGCGCTAAACTGCTACGCTACGTTGTTGCGCAGCCAAACTTGCGCCTGGGCAGAACGCTGGCCACAGGAGTTGATTCCCGCGCAGGGGGACGCGGCGTTGCAGAGATGAAGGATTGACAACAATGGCAATCGAAATCGAACGCAAATTTCTCGTCACCGGCGACGGCTGGCGCGGACAGGGAACCACCACGCGCTTTCGCCAGGGCTTTCTCTCCACCGACAAGGATCGGGTGGTGCGCGTGCGCATAGCTGGAGAAAAGGGCACGTTGGCCATCAAGGGGCGCAATCGCGGCGCCGCGCGTCCCGAGTTTGAATATGAGATTCCCCTCAGCGACGCCCAGAGCCTGCTGGACACCCTGTGCATGCCGCCGATTTTGGAGAAGAACCGCACGGTGATTCCCCAAGGCGAAGTGTTTTGGGAGGTGGACGAGTTCTTCGGCGACAACCAGGGGCTCATCGTCGCTGAAGTGGAGTTGCCCCATGAGGATCACCCGGTGGATCTGCCCGACTGGGTGGGCCAAGAGGTGACCCATGACCGGCGCTACGCCAACTCCAATCTGGTCAACTACCCCTATAGCAAATGGAACCAGAGCGAGTAGTTTCCTCGCCGCATCGGAGTTGACACCTTGGCCCACTACGCCATTGGCGACGTGCATGGTTGCCTACCGGAGTTACAACGCCTGCTTGAGGCGCTCAATTTTGACCCCGCCGCCGACCGCCTGTGGTTCGTCGGCGACCTGATCAATCGCGGTCCCGACTCGCTGGGCGTGCTGCGTCTGGTCAAGGGGCTGGGCGACGCCGCCGTCACCGTACTGGGCAACCATGAGGCGCGCCTGCTGGCGGCGTACTACGCGCCGCCGGAGAGCAAGCTCTATCAGCGCCATGGCGACTACTTCAACGCCGACGACGGCGCCGAACTCCTGACCTGGATCCGCTCCTGGCCGCTGCTGGTGGAAGCCCCTGAGTTGGGCTGGGCCATGACCCACGCCGGACTGCCCAGCGACTGGTCCCTGGCCACCGCGCGCTATTGGTCGCGCCGGGTGGAGGACGCCCTGCGCGACGCTCCCAGCGCCGAAGTGATGTTGAGCAACTTCCCGCGCAGCCTGCCGCAACGCCTGCCCGAGGCCGACGCCCCCCCTTGGGAGCCGCTGCGCTTCGCCCTTATCGCCCTGACCCACATCCGCGTCTGCAACCCTGAAGGAACGCTGCTGTGGCCCAAAGAGGCCGCCGAGATGGGGCTGGAAGACCCCTATGGCGTACCGCCGCTGGATTTCCCCTATCAGCCCTGGCATGGATTTCGCGATCGATACCAGCGTGATGCGGGCGAACCACGCATCGTCTACGGCCACTGGGCCGCCGCTGGCCTCACAGTCACGCCCCACACGGTGGGGCTGGACAGCGGCTGCGTCTATGGCGGCGCCCTCAGCGCCATCCGCTTGGACGATCCGCAGGCGCCCATCACCGCTGTGCCGAGCAGCGGCTATTTTTCACGATAACGGCCTGCGCACCGCATCCTGCGCGGGTCGAGACCCTTTGAGCGCAAGGAACAGAGCATGTCCAGCAGCCGGAGCATCCCCTTGATGAACACCAACTCCCTGATCACCATCGTCGGCGCCGTCATTGCGGCGTTGCTGGCGTTGGGCTTTTTGTGGTCGCTGTTCAAGACGCTGTTCTTCTTCAGCGCCCTGGCCCTGATGGGCTATCTCTACTGGCGCTGGAAGCAGGGCGAAGGCCCGGCGCAAGCGTTGGAAGGGCTGGCGAACATGGCGCGGGAGATGTTCAACCGCCGTCGCGGATGACTCTTTGGCGCCGCCTTTACGATCCGTTTCTCATGCGAATGCGAAATTGGACAGTGGCGATTTTGGCGATGGAAGATATCGAGGGCTTTGCCCTCGAGCTCCCAACGACCAAACCGTGGGGCGCCGCCCCACACCCCGCTGGGGTCGCAGACCCCAGACCCCGCCTCCGGCCAGCCGGAGGCCAATAGTCAGCGCGAGCTTTACCTGCGTCACGCAAACATTTGTCGTTCTCTGTATGAACAAAGAGGAGGGCTCCGCCGTCAACCCACCAACCGGCAGAGGGCTTGCGCTACCTGTTCGACAACACCCGCCCAATTTCCCGGATGCGGCTGCCGGAACAGGCGTACAGAGGGGTACCACGGCGAATCCTCTCGCTCCCACATCCAGCGCCACTCCGGCGGCGCATGCAGCAGCCCCCAGGTGGGTTTATTCAACGCGCCGCCCAGATGCAGCGCGGCGGTGTCCACGCTGATCAACAGATCCAGACTCTCCACCACAGCCGCCGTGGCGGCAAAGTCCTCCAGTTCAGCCTCACGGTTGATCAGGGTCGGCGTGGTGGCGATGGCGCGCTTCTCGCGCGCAGCCAGATCCTTGACCAGGGCGTGAAAACGCACCCCGGGCACAGACAGTAGCGGTTCCAACGCCGTAATCTCCAACGAACGATTATGGTCGTTACTATGCGCTGCGCTGCCGCGCCACACCAGCCCCACATTGAGCGCATCCGGCGCCATCGCCTCAGACTGAGCCGCTCCGCGCCACTCCGGCAGTACGGGCAAATAGCCCACCTCGCCGGGCAGATCAGTCTCACCCAGCCCCAGCACGCCGGGCAGATCCATCATCGCCACTTGGAAATCATATGCAGGCGGCAGCCCGACCAGACCAATACACTGGTCCACCCACGGCAGCGCATTGAACAGGCGATGCAGCGCTGGTTCAATGGCGACGATGACCCGCGCGCCCTGCGCTTTGACCAATCGGGCGAAACGGATGTACTGGATGGCGTCGCCGAAGCCCTGCTCGTTCTGAATCAGCAGCGTGCGCCCGTACAACGGCTCACCACGCCAGGCCGGACCGCCAAAGCGCAGCGGTTTGACGCGCCCGGCGGCAAAGCGCGTTGCATATTGGGCAAAGCCGGTGCGCAGGTCGCCCATCTCAAACGCTAACATGGCGCGGTTGTACAGCGCATTGGCGTCATGGGGGGCGCGTGCGAGCAGTTCAGCGTAGAGCGTCTGCGCCTCATCCAGACGCCCCCGCTTACGCAGCACAATGCCCAGATTGTTGCTGGCGGCCAATTGACCGGGTTCACGGGCCAGCACCTCGCGCAGAGTCGCTTCCGCCTCCGCCAACCGATTCACCGCCGCCAACGCCATGGCCAGATTGTTGCGGATATCCGACCGCGCGGCATCCAAGGCCAGCGCCTGTTCATAGGCTGCAATGGCCGTCTCCCACTGCCCACTCTCTTCCCGGGCAATACCCAGGTTGAACAGCTTCTCGGCGTTGGGGGCGAGTTGTACGGCGCGCTCAAGCAGCGGCAACCCCCGTTTGGGATCGCCCTGCTCCAGATGTAGCACCGCGAGCAGTTGCAGAATATCCGGCTGATCCGGGCCCAATCGGGCCGCCTCCTGCGCCTTGGCCAGCGCCTCCACGCCGCGCCCCTGGGCGCGCAGTTGCGCCGCCTCCTGAACCAGCGCCATTAATTGCGAGGCGCCGCGTTTGTTAGCGCGGGAGGCGTGGGGGTGTTTTTTCGATTTTCGCGGCATAGTCAGATAGACCGGGGAACGGATCGACAGCGCTTCGACAAATGGAGACAGGTCAGCGTCAGGAGCGAAGGAGCGCCACAGAAGAGAATTTAGATAAAATCCTTCATATTGTCGCGCTGCTGCTTGGCGATTTCAGTAACCGCCATCAATTCGGTAAGATTATCGGTGCGGCGCGCCAGCAGAATCGCCAGACGCATCATGATCAGATGGCCAGTGTGGGTGTCCTGAGCGCACAACTGCTTGAGGCGGCGACCATTGACCTGGATGAAGACGGTGTTGGACTTGCTGAACAGCTCGGCGGTGGGGCTGCGATCCATCAACCAGCCGATCTCGCCATAGACCTGGCTCTGAATGGCGTCGATATCCACCTGCCCCACCTGCAGCGGCGGCAACACGATTTTCACCACCGACACCTCGCCATTGAGCAGCAGATAGAGATCGCGCTCAAACGCGCTGTCGGCGGCGCTGAGTATCCGCTCTCCCGGCGAATAGGTGCGCAACTGACTGAAGCCCGCAATGCGCTCCAGCGCTTGCGGGCGCACGTCCTTAAGCAGATTGATGCGACCCAGATCCTCAATGGTGACCATATTGCCAGTCCGTTGTTGCGGTGATCTCCCTCTATTTTTCGTATCCACATAGTGTGCCATGTTCAGGCCAATGTAACAACCAATGGATTGTCTCGGCTCCATCCTGCGCAAGGGCATTGACGCGCCGCGCCGGATGATTATGATAGCGCCATGAAGATCACCAAACAGTTCCGCTTCGAAGCGGCCCACCGCCTGCCCTACCATGATGGGCGCTGCCGCCGTGAGCATGGCCACTCCTACCTGCTGGAGCTGACCTTTGAAGGCCCCGTGCGCGCGGTGGATCCCAATGACCCGCAATCGGGCTTTGTGGTGGACTTTGGCCGCATCAAGCAGATTGTGCAGCCGGAACTGATCGACCGCTACCTGGACCATCACGATCTGAACCAGACCGTGCCGGAGATTCCCTATACCTCCGCGGAGCATCTGGCGGCGTGGATCGTCGGCTGGTGCATGCGCCATGTGGATGGCCAACCGGGCATCGGCGCGGCGCGGGTGCACAGCGCGCGATTGTGGGAGACCATCAGCGCCCTGGCGGAGGCGGACCGTAACGACGCTATCGCCTTGGGTTACGCGCCGCCCACTCCTTAATCCTCTGTTTCCGACGCGCTGCACACAGCGCACGCAAGCTCATGCCCTCTGCCGCCCCCCGCACATACGCCATTTGCGACCTGTTCCACTCCCTGCAGGGCGAAGGCGCCTGGAGCGGACGCGCCATGGTGTTCGTGCGCTTCTCCGGCTGCCCCCTCGCCTGCCCCTGGTGCGACGAACCCAAACATCGCGATCCGGCGCTGGCCGAGCAGGTCACAGTGGAGGAGCTCAGCCAACGCATTCAGGCGCTGGCCCCGCTCTGCCGCAACCTCCTGCTCACCGGCGGCGAACCCCTGGCGGTGGCCAATCTGCAGACGTTCATCGATCACTTCAAACAGGCCGGATATTGGATCGCCATGGAGAGCAGCGGCGTCGGCGGCCCGGTCCCGGAGGGGCTCGACTGGCTCACGCTGTCGCCCAAAACAGCCCTCGATGAAGAGCTGCTGATGCGCGCCAACGAGCTGAAATTCATTGGCGGGACCGACATGAGCGACGCCCAGTGGTCGCGCATCGAGGCGCTGGGCGCGCAGCATCCGCTGGTGTGGTTGCAACCGCGCGCCATCGGTGACAAACCCGACCCGGCGGCGGCGCGCGCCTGCATCCAGCGCATTCAATCCAGTTCCGGCAACGTGCGCCTGTCGATTCAGAGCCACAAATATCTGGGCATTCAATGAGCCGCGCCGAGCTGCGTACTCCCCGCCTATTGCTCATATCCAACGCACAAGCGTGCCCCCATCCTCAACGCTGGATGGTTGCGGCGGCGCGCGGCGGCGCGCGGCACTTCCTGTTGCGGGAGAAAGAGCTTAGCGCAGAGCAGCGCCAGAGGTTAGCCGAAGAGTTGATGAGGTTGCTTGCGCCATTAGGGGCGCATCTGCTGCTGCATGGGGATGTGGCGCTGGCTGCGCGCATCGGCGCGGCGGGGGTTCATCTGGCGGAATCTGAAGATGTTGCGCAAGCGCGCGCCGCATTGGGCGCTGAGGCGCTCATTGGACGCTCTGCGCATCACCTGGATAGCGCCAACGCCGCGCTGCACGCGGGGGCCAACTACGTCACCCTGTCGCCGCTGTTCGCCACCCGGAGCCATCCCGGCGCGCCCGCGCTGGGCGCCGAACGCTTTGCGCAGTTGCGCCAGCAGATCGCCGGTCCGGTATTGGCCTTGGGCGGCGTCACCCCCGACAACGCCGCCGAGGCGCTACGCGCCGGGGCCGATGGGGTGGCGGTGATTCGCGGCGTGTGCGCCCAGGAGGATCCCCAGCACGCCGCACAGCGACTTATTGCACGGCTCGACGCCGCGGCTCGATAACCCGGGTCAACCGCGGCTGGGCGCGCACTCTGGCAATGCTAGCCGGAGGCAGGATATCGCCCAGGCCCGGTTTGCCCGGTTCGATCAACCCCTCCACGCTGGCCTGTCCGTACATCTGCAACCGATACAGCGCCGCGCCCAGGGTCACCCGCTTCACATAGTGGCGGGTCTCCTTGAACGGGATCTCCTCGATGAAGGTGATGGGATCGAGGCTGTCGCGCACCCGCCGCCACTTGTTGGCGCGGTGCGGCCCGGCGTTATAGGAGATCAACGCCAGCACCATGTCGCCGTCCCACTTCTCCAGCATGCGCTTCAGATAGGATTGCCCCAGCGCCAGATTGTACGCAGGCAGACTCAGGCGATAGGGGGTGGCGGCGGGCATGCCCAGCAGTTTGGCTTCGTGACGCGCGGTGGGGGGGATCAACTGCAATAACCCTTTGGCCTTGGCCGAGGACTGCACGCGGTGGAAAAACAGGCTCTCCTGACGGGCCACGCCCCACACCAGCGCCGGATCCAGCCGCCAGCCATCCTGCGGCTCCCACTCCGGTTGCGGATAGAGACCGCTCCAGATGCGTACGCCGTCGTTGTGACGCAATTTGGCGGCCATCTTCAGGGCGTGGTTGGGATCGGCGTAGAGCTGCGCCAGACAGATCTGATCCCGTTTGGAGAGCTTGAGCCGCTCGGCCATGGCGCGGATTTCCGGCCCATTGTAGTAGCTGCGCCCCACCTCTTTGAGCAGACGCAGTCGCGCCACCCCCGCATCGAAACCCGGCGCGCCGTGGGGCAATGCGTTGCAGGGCAATTTGGCCTCCGGCAACGGCTTCAGACCGCCCTGCAGCCGCTCACGGGCCAGCAAGCCATAGAAGGTATCGGGATTCTCCGCCGCCTTTTTCCACCACAGCTCCGGCTTGAGCCCCGACTCCTGAATCAGCCGCGCCGCCCAAAATGCGCCCTGACTCTTGCGCTGCGGACTGGGGGCGTTGTCGGCCATCTGCGCAAACGCCTCCAACGCTTCAGGCGCATGGCCGCTGCGATAGGCGCTCCAGCCCGCCAACCACGCGCTATCCTCCAGCTTGCCGCCGTAGATGCGCACATTGTCCCGCAGCGCCTGATAGGCCGCCTCGTGATCCCGATCCAGCGACGCCAGCCCCTTGCCGATGCTATAGCGCAGCCGCTTTTTCGCCGACGCCGTCAGGTAAGCGCCCTCCTTGCCATTAAGCATCTCCAGCGCGCGATGGCGCTGCTTGTAGCGGCGCAAACCATCCAGCCGCGCCTCCCACAGATCGGAATCGTGTTGCAGCGCCTGCGGCAATTTGGCCAACAACTTGTCAAACTCGCCGCCGCGCGCCAGACGCCCCGCCAGCATCGCCGCGTAGTACGTCTGACGCTCTTTGGTCAGATGAGGCAGAACGGCGGCCAGCCCTTTTTCCCGCCCCCGCATGGCCAGACCTTTGGCGCGCGCGCGGTAGTCCGCCTGCTTGAGGAACTTGGGGTAGGCTTTCTCCAGTTTTCGCGACAGATCCACCGGCAGGAGGTCGCCCGCCCGGTAACGTTCGCGCCAGAAGCTCTTGGCCTGCTCATGACGCCCGCCCGCCAGCAGCGCGCCCAGATAGCGCGTGTGCATCTTCAGCGAACGCGGCTTACGCTGGGAGAACCACGACAACACCCGTGCAGTAGAGCCGTAAGCGGCGACGTGATAGTCCATCAGCCAGCGCACGCGATAGGCGTGGGGGTGGTCCGGCCACTGTTTGAGGAAGGCGCGCAGCTCGGAGAATTTAGCTGCGTAATTGGGATGAAAGAACAGTTCCAGGGTGAGATAGGAGCGCAGCAGATCATTCTCCGGCCACTGACTGCGATTGAGCACCGGCTTGATGGCCGCGCCGCGCTCCAATTGATCGAACAGGCGTTGATAACGCTCCACCACGTCAGCCACGGGCTTGGGGGCGGGTATGGCGCGTTTGGCGCTATCGGCGTGCTTGACGCCGATGCCCGAGAGCATCACCACAATCAGTGTCGCCAGCGAGACAAGCGCACGCCGCCGTCGCCCCAAACGAGGAGCCGTCGTTGCACTGCGTGATGAGATGCCGGTATCCATGGCGTTCCCTATTCTGGCCAACCGCGCCCAGCGCGGGACTCTATCACATTAAGCGGCGGCGCTATCAAACAGCGCATCAGCGAACTCCGCCGCATCGAACGGGCGCAGATCATCCACCCCCTCGCCCACGCCCACGTAGCGCACCGGCAAACCGAAGCGCTCGCTCAACCCCACCACCACGCCGCCCTTGGCGGTGCCGTCCAACTTGGTGATGGCCAATCCGGTCAAGGTCATGGCGTCGTGGAAGGTCTGCACCTGACTGATGGCGTTCTGCCCGGTGGTGGCGTCCAACACCAGCCACACGTCGTGGGGCGCCGATGCATCCAATTTGCCCAACACCCGGCGGATCTTCTTGAGCTCCTCCATCAGATTGGACTTGGTGTGCAGACGTCCAGCGGTATCGGCAATGAGCACATCCACTCCCCGCGCCCGCGCCGATTCATAGGCGTCATGGATCACCGAAGCCGAATCGGCGTCCTGTCCCTGTGCGATCACCGGCGCATCCACCCGCTCTCCCCACAATTTGAGCTGCTCTACCGCCGCCGCGCGGAAGGTGTCCCCCGCCGCCAGCATCACCGAGCGCCCCTGCTGCTTGTGGTAGGCCGCCAGCTTGCCGATGGTGGTGGTCTTGCCCACGCCGTTGACGCCAACGATGAGGATCACGTGGGGCCCCGGCGCGGTCAGCTCGCGCGGACTCTGGCAACTCTGCAGATGGTCGCGAATCACCGCTTTGAGGGCGTCGCGCACCTGGTCGCCATCTTCGGCTTTTTTGCTGCGTTCGCGGGTCTGCTGGATGATCGCCTGGGCGGTCTCCACGCCAAAATCCGCCATGATGAGCAGATCCTCCAACTCCTCATACGTTTCCGCATCCACGCGGGAGCCGGTGAGTAGAGCGTCAACCTGCTTTGACAGTTGCTCGCGGGTTTTGGACAGACCCGACTTCAGTCGCTTGAAAAAAGACATGGCGTATTCACGATCGGCAAGAGAGACGGGAGGCTTGAGAGAATCGCACTCCGGGCGGCGAATATTTCTGTGCGCACGGATTATCCAACGCCCGCCGCCAAAGAGCAAATGCAATCGACGCGCCACGGCGTGGGCCGGGCGCGTCGAAGGATTAGGCGTCGAAAATCGCTGCGCAAAAAAGTGACCCGGCGAAGTCCTGTTAGCGCGGGCAATCCTGCTGCATCTGTTCGGCCAGGGTTTCGATATCGTTCCAGAAGTACTCTTCGCCCCGGTAGCCTTGAATGCGCAGCATCTCTTTGCCCTGGCTGGACTGCACAATAAAGGTGGGGGTAAAGCGAATCTGCGCGTTGAGATCCTTGAACGCGGCGGGGGGGGTGATCATGATCCACCTCCACCATGGGCAACAGCGCGCCGACCTCGGTTTTGGGATAGATCACGCCGACCTCTTTCTCCCAGCGCTGGCACCAGCCGCACCCTTCGGCGCCGACGTAGATCAGCTTACCAACGGGTTTCACGGGACTTTGTTCAGCCTGCGCAGCGCCGACATTGAGCATGAAGGAGACGGCGAGCAGCAGAAAGGGGATGGTTCGCGCGAGCATGGCGCTTCTCTCCTGAGGGTGGACCAGCGTGGATCGAGTGCGGAATGGAGCCGACGTGCGCGCAGAGGCCATTGGCGCCGCCGTTCATTTCCGTATATCATAGTTTGCTTATGAATGACAAGCCTGCGGCCATCCTGGACGTCATCATCCCCACCCGCAATGAAGCGGCGCGTCTGCCCGCTCTCGTGGCGCAACTGCGCGCCCAACGCGGAGCAGTCCTGCGCATTGTGGCGTGTGACGGCGGCTCCGAGGATGAGACCATCCCCCTTGCGGAACGTTTTGCCGATGCGGTAGTCGTTTCCGCGCCCGGGCGCGGCGCACAGATGAATGCGGGAGCAGATGCCGCGCAAACAGCATGGCTGCTGTTTCTCCACGCCGACTCCGGCCTGACCCAGCCGACTCTGCTGGCCGATGCGCTCACGGCGCTGCGTCAGCGATGCAAAAAATTGGGCCATGATCGCGTGGCGGGACACTTCCCATTGCGCTTCACCGACGCTTGCCCTGACATATTGAATGCGCTGCGCTTTCATGAACTCAAAAGCGCCCTCAATCGCCTCGGCTGCATCAATGGCGATCAGGGTCTGCTCATTTCACGGCGTTTTTTTTCTGAACTGGGCGGCTTCGACGACACTCTAGGCTACTTGGAGGATCAAAAGCTGGCTGCACGCATATTTGCCCAGGGCCAGTGGATGACCCTGCCCGGCGCGTTGGAGACCTCGGCGCGCCGCTTTGAACAAGAGAGCGTCGGCCCACGCCGGGCGCTCAATGCATTGATCATGACCGCGCACCACACCGGTCTGGAGAGTTTCTTTCCCCGCGCCGCAGACGCCTACCGGGAGCAGAGCCGCGCGGAGCGCCTCAATTTGACGCCGTTTGTTTCGCACTTTTTGAATGCTGTTGGCGATGCGGGAGTCAGCATAGGGATCCGCCGTTGGGGCCGAGTTGGCCGCTATCTGGCCGCTAACCTGTGGCAGCTGGCCCTATTGGCGCAACAGCGCACTGGCAAGCCGTGGCTGGCCCGGTTTGATCGCTGGCTGGCGCCGGGTCTGGATTCCACTATGGTGGGTTGGCTGTTGACGCCCCTGGCCTGGGGCGCTTTGCATGCGCTGCGCTTCGGCGGCGCCATTGGGGAGCGATATCGTTCATGAATGCGCCGCAACCTCTGACTGAGGCGTATATACACGCCAAGCGCAGCGCCTTCAAGCTGGCGGTCAACCGCGCCACGCGCAGCGCCGCCGCGCGCGCCGAGGACGAGCCTGCATTCGCCGCCCACGCCCCTCTGCAAGCCTATCGTCACGCTTGGCATTGGCTACGCGAGAATGTGCACCCGCGCTATTTTGACGACGTGCTGGCCGCCTCCGCCAATCCCTCTTTCGCCACCCTGGCCGAACTCCTGGCCAATACAGAGTCCGGCGACGCCTTCGCCGCCGCCTATCTGGATTATGGCCTGTCTCTTCCCACAGAGGATGGATTGAATCAGACCATGCGCGCGCTGTTGGCGCAGCATCAGAATGACCGCCAAGCCGCGTTGCACGCCCATGCGGAGCTGTGGCGGGATAGCGGCCACTATGTCGTGCCTGTGCGCGAAAGCGTGCGCGCCGAACAGATGCGGCAAAAGGCGCTGGACGCCGAGCTCCTCGGTCCGCTGGACCAGGAGCGGCTGGCTCTCATCGACGCCCTGCCCGATCCGCCCAACCCGCCGCCGGTCCGTTTCGACAAGGTGGGGATCATCCCCCGCATGAGCTGCCCGCAGAGCTGCCCCCACTGCCTGTTCATCCATCGCTCACCGGTGCGCGCCAGCGATAAGCAGGCGCGCGAAGTTCTCAAACAGGCGCAGCGCATCAGCGGGCAGATGCTCTTTAGCGGCGGTGACTTGACCGACGATCTGCCGCTGTTTTATCACGCTGTGGAGAGCCTCAATAATGTCGCGCGCTTCGCCATTCTGCTCAATGGCGAGTTCGCCATTGAGACCGACAATGCGCGGCGCGTTCTCACCGCTATGCAGTCGGCGCTTAACAAGCGTTCGCGCAAGGCCAAACCAGCGCGCATCGCTCTGCAGATCAGCTTTGATGATTTTCATCAGGAGATCCAGGCCAACCATCGTGGAGAGCTGCGCGAACGCATCCCGGTGGCCGCTATCGCCAATATCATCGAGGCCTGGTTGCCAACGTCTGATATTGAACTAAGCCTGCAACACAAACAGACCAGCGCCAACTTCGATCCACGCACGCTGTTTTCGCAGGGCGCTCTGGGTCGTTTGACCGCCCAACTGGCTGCCCGCGGCTACAGCGTGGCGGTGGACGCCCTGTCCCACTCCCCACGGGAGAAGCAGCTGCCGCAGGATGCGGCAAAAGCGGCGCGCCCCGTCAGTTACGCCACGTTTCATTTGCAAAAGTTTCCCCACAAGCTGATCCATCTCATGAGCAGCGTCATCGACGCCTATGGCCGCGCCGCCACCCTGGACCCCAGCGCATACATCAATGAGAAATCTCTGCTGAATGCTTGGCTGAATGGCGCGCAGCCGCCCATGGACCCTTTTGATCGTGATCCGATGCTGTGGCTGGATGGACGAGTAACCCTCTTTTCGGCCACGCATATCTGCCTGGGCAACGCGCAGACCGAGGGCTGGGAGCGGGTCTGGTCGCGCTGGCGCAAAGACCCTCTGGCGCAGGCCTTGGCGCAGATGGACCGGACCCTCATTGAACGCTTTGCCGCTCTTTGGCCAGACAAATTGGCTCAACTGCGTAGACAGGCAACGAGTCCGCACTACCTGTTATATGCCGTCACAGAATCATCAGAATCAAGGCTTAAGCTTACAAAATCATTGATTGAATAGCTGTTAACACCTTATTATCCCAGCGACAGATATTTTTGACCAAGGCTTTTCCCTGCACCCCAAAGACTATTCGCGCTTTATTATTTCGACTTAAGCACACCACAGCCCCCTGTTAAACTGATGAGGGCATTATGTCTGACACAGACACCATGGTCGCCACCGCCATGAAATCGGAAATTGACACTCCCCACACACGCCACGCCATTCTGATCGTCGATGACGATCCCGATCTGCGCGTGCTCACACGCCGATTTTTGAAAAAACACGGCTATACTTCTGTGGAAGCCGAAGATGGCGACGCCGCCCTCAGCCTGCTACAGACCCTCTACGATGATCATGAACCGCTGCCGGATCTGGTGCTCATGGATGCGCGCATGCCCGGCATGGATGGCTTTGAGGCGTGCCGACGCATCCGCCAAACCGAATGGGGCGACCGCCTGCCGCTGCTTATGGTCACCGGCATGGATGATCGCCAATCCGTGGATGAGGCGTTTGAGGCGGGCGCGTCGGACTATCTGACCAAGCCGATTCACTGGGACCTGCTGCGCCAGCGCATCCGCAAGGAGATCTATGCGCGCGAGACCAATGACGCCCTGGCGCTGGCCAAGGCCAAATTGGATCAGGAGCGCTACTTTGTGGAGGATATCCTCACCCGCATGCGCGAGAAGGCGCCGCTCAACGATCGTAAGTTGCGCGTCCTTTTCGAACCTGTGGATATCTCATCAGGGGATATGGTGCTTTCGGGCATGACCCCGGAGGGGGCGCACTACGCCATGCTGGGCGACGTCACCGGTCACGGCCTGCCCGCCGCGCTGATCGGGCCTTTGGTCTCCGATATCTTCTACAGCATGACCAACAAGGGATTCGCGCCGGAGACCATCATTCGCGAGATGCACAGACAGATGCGCGCAAAATTGCCCACTGGCCTCTATATGGCGGGCTGCTGGGCCTCGCTCAACCCCCGTCGCGACCATCTGTTCGTGTGGATGGGCGGCATGCCCAGCGGCATGATCGTTCGCAACGGCGAATTGCTACAGCACTTGGAAACCAACTCATCCCCGCTGGGCATTCTGCCCAACGAGCTGTTTGACACCAGCGGCGTCACCATTCCGGTGGAGCCCAGCGACCACATCGTCTTCCACACCGACGGCATTATCGAAACCACCGACCCCGAGGGCGAACTGTTGGGCCAGGAGCGCGCCGATCAACTGATTCTGCAGACCCTGCGCAGCAACCACCCGCTCATCGCCATCAAGCAGTTCCTCGATCGCTTCCATGGCGATGCCGGACAGAGCGACGACATCACCTTGATGGACCTGATCGTCTAAGCGCAGCAAGCATGGCGTGGGCGATCAAAAAGGCAGGTCGCCCACGCCCAACACCTTCTTCTCCACCCGATTATCCAACACCGCCGCCAGACGCAGACCGATAGCGGGCGAACGCACGGAGAAGCGCTCAAAACCGCGATTGGCGCAGCGCGTCTGTTTGGCCGGGCTGTCGAAGGCGCCGCCGCGAATGGCGCGATACGGAGTCAACCCCTGCGCCACCGGGCTGGAGCCGCCCAGTTTGGCGTAGGCCATGGCGTCATAGGCGTCGCGGGTCCACTCCCACACCGAGCCGCTCATATCCACAAACCCCAGACGATTGGGGTGCAGACTGCCCACCCGCTGCGTGCGTCCGCCGCTGTTGCCCGCATACCAGGCGAACTGTTCCGGGCTGCTGCCCCCTGCATAGCGGATATTCTGCCCGCCATTGCGGCAGGCGAACTCCCACTCCGCTTCACTGGGCAGACGGAACGTCAACACCCCTTTGTAGTGGGCGTTGAGCTGCTTGAGCATCAACTCCACATCATCCCACGCCACCCGCTCCACCGGGTAGTCCTCGCCCAAGCGGTTGGCCGCCGGGTTGTGGCGCATCACCGACAGCCACTGCCCCTGGGTCATTTCGCTCTGCGCCAGCCATACCCCATCCACGCACACCGATCGCACCGCGCCTTCATCGGCGTCGCGGCTCTCGATGCGCGGCGGCGAGCCCATGGGGAAGCAACCGCCCGGCAGCCAGATCATGCGCATGCCGGTCATGGGCTCCACAAAGCTCCGCCCCGGCTGCACCTGACGCAGCGGTTCAATCTGTTTGGAGCCGGTCTCGATGGGAGCCCACTCATTGACCAGAAACGCCTGCGCGCTGCTACTCCACAACGCCGCGCACAGCAGCCCAAAGCGGGGCAGCCAGCGCCGCCAGGATTGGTGATTGCGCACGCTCATCGCTCCCCTCCGCTCTTGGTTAGACGCAACGGCGTCAGGTTCGACGCGCCGGGCTGCATGCTCAGATCGTGTTTTGCGATGGCCTGTTTGGCGTAGGCGAACGCCTCATCCAACTGCGTCCAGCCATCGGCCTCGCGACCGGCCGCGCCGTCGCCCGCGCCCAACATCCCTTTGGCCAGGAAGTAGCTGAGCGCGCTCTGACGACCCGGCACATAGTCCGCAGCCGATCCGCCATCAGCGGCGGCCCAGATCCACGGTTTCGTGCTGCTGAACAGCGGCCCGCTGGAGGCGTCTTCGCTGGCGGCCACACACGGCGCCTGGCCGGAGAAGCAGGCGTCCACCACCACCAGCACATCGCGATTGACCAGTTTTTCCAACAAATCGTTGAAGTTGTTCAGGGAGAGCCCGGTGCGGGAGAAGTCGCCGCTACTCGGCGCATCCACCAGCAGCGCCAAGGTTTGTGACTGCCCCATGGCCACCGTGCGCGCGCCGTGGCCGGAGAAGTAGAAGATCAGTTGCGCATTGGGATTGAGCCGCCCCTGCTCCAGCAACCACATCATATCCTGCGCCACCACCCCTTGGGTGGCCTCGGCGTCGGTGCGCAGACGCAGATGGGCGTCATCGCCCAGCAACACCCCGCGTTTGCTCAGCAGGTCGGCGAATAGTTTGGCGTCGCGAGCGCCGTAAGGACGCCCCGGCAACTCTTTGTAGCGCGACACCCCCACCACCACCGCATAGGCGTCCTGGCGCTTCTCCCAAACGTTCAGTCCCGGCAAAGCGGCAATGAACTCGTCAAGGATCTCGCGACGATCATCCACATTGCCGCGCTTGGCCCACGCCTCGTGGGGCATGGGAATGGCGAAGGGCGCCTCGGCGTCGGGGTTGACCATGGCGCGCGCCAACATATCCTTGGCGACAATGAACGCCTCCTCTTTGGGATACTCTTTCACCAGCAGGTTCACCGTCCGCCGCAGCGCATCGTACTCATCGCCGCGACGGAAACGCCGCCACAGATTCTCCACTACGTACTCGGTGGCTTCGCGCTTCCATTTGGCCGCGCGCAGCCCCTCGAGTTTGGCCCGCACCAACCAGTCATACGCCTCCAGATAGCGCCCCATGCGAAACAGACTGTAGATTTTGGTGTGGGCCAGAGGGATATCGCCGGGGAAGCGCGCCAACGCTTTGAAAGCGGTGATATGGGCGCTCTCATCCTCGCCCAGCTCAAAGTAGGTCCAGGCCAGATTGGCCACGCTGGGACGGTGCTCTGGGTGGGCGCTGCTGCTCAGTTTCCACAGATCCCGCGCCCGCTCGATGTTGCCGCTGGAGAAGTTGGCCAAGCCGGTGTTGTAGGTGATGGCCAGATCATCCGGGCACAGTTTGTAGGCGCGCTCCAGCGCCTCCAGCCCCGGTTCGGGCTTGAGGTCGTATAGCTGCAACCCCTTGAGCGCCAACTCCCGCGCCACCGGACAGGGGTTCTCATTGATCGCGTGCGCCGACTGAGGCGTCAACATCCCCACCCCCGCCAACGCCGCCAGCGCTGCAGCGCTGCGTCGAATCCACAATCCACGCCATCTCATGGAAGAGCCCAATCCTTGTGCGTTCAATAGTTTAAACAGAAAAAACCCGCCCTGGCGCAGGGCCGGGGCGGGTTCGCTTCCACTCCCCGGCGCGCAGTGCGCCGGGAATGACAGTGCAAGTTCTGCTCCAGAAACGTCATAACTGTTTCCAGAGTTGTCGATTTTTCTTACTTCACCTTGGCGTCCAGCTCGCCGGCGGCGTAGCGGGTCGCCATTTTGGGCAGCGGGATGGACTTGATCTTGGAGGCCTGACCAGCGCAACCGAAACGCTCAAAGCGCTCGATGCAGACCTTCTTCATCTCCGCCATGGCGGGTTTCAGATAGTCGCGGGGGTCAAATTTGCCCGGCTGTTCGGCAAACACCTTGCGGATGGCGCCGGTGATGGCCATGCGGTTGTCGGTGTCGATGTTGACCTTGCGCACGCCGTGCTTGATGGCGGTCTCCACCTCTTCCAAAGGCACGCCATAGGTCTGGGGCATCTCGCCGCCGTACTTGTTGATCACGTCCTGCAGATTCTGCGGCACCGCCGAGGAGCCGTGCATCACCAGGTGCACGTTGGGCAGACGCTCGTGAATCTCTTTGACCCGGCTGATGGCGAGGATGTCGCCGGTGGGCTTGCGGGTGAACTTGTAGGCGCCGTGGGAGGTGCCGATGGCGATGGCCAGGGCGTCCACGCCGGTTTTGGAGACGAAGTCGGCGGCCTGATCGGGGTCGGTCAGCAGCGACTCCATATCCAGCTTGCCTTCAAAGCCGTGACCATCCTCTTTTTCGCCTTCGCCGGTCTCCAGGGAGCCCAGGCAACCCAGCTCACCCTCCACGGAGACGCCCACCATATGGGCCATCTCCACCACCTTGCGGGTGGTTTCGACGTTGTACTCATAAGTGGAGGGGGTTTTGCCGTCTTCGCTCAGCGAGCCGTCCATCATCACCGAGGAGAAGCCGAAGGAGATGGCGGACATACAGGTGGCCGGGGAGTTGCCGTGGTCCTGGTGCATACACACCGGGATGTCCGGGTACATCTCAATGGCGGCCTTGATGAGATAGGAGAGGACGGTGTCGTTGGCGTATTTGCGCGCCCCACGGCTGGCCTGCATGATCACCGGCGAGTCGGTCTCGGCGGCGGCTTCCATAATCGCCAGCATCTGCTCCATGTTGTTGATGTTGAACGCGGGCATGCCATAACCGTTCTCGGCGGCGTGGTCCAACAGTTGACGCATGGATACCTGAGCCATAAATACTCTCCTCAAAAACGCGTGTCGGGTTCGTCATGCAGGCGCGACGCGGTCGCCCGCCTGCGTAAAGATTCCATAATGCGCCCATCGTCCCGGCGGGACAAGCGATTCATGCAACTGTCATGAAAACGTCGAGCGGCGCGCAAACTCCCCACTGCAAAACAGTTATTTCGGCAACTCGTAGAGGCGCAGATCGCACAGCCGGTCGCTCTCGGGCAGATTCACCCGCCAACGGGCGTTGAGCAGCAGCGCGCCGATGCCGTATTCACGACGCAGGGCGCGCCACTCCGCTTCAGATTTGTTGGCCCAACAGGCGGGCAGCGCCGCCACCAGTTCGGCGCCGGTGATATTGGGATCGGGCGCGCAGGCGATCTGCGCATTGAGCTTGCGGCTGGAGAGCAGGGAGTCCAGCGAATAGGGGTGGCCGCCGAAGGGAGGGCCCATGATGCAGCGCCGCGACAGATAGAGCGCGCTGTTGTTGAAGTGGGTATTTTCAAACGCCTGCGGCCCCACCATCAACAGCCCATCGCCGTCAACGATGCGCTCCTGATAGAAGCGTTTCCAGTCGTCGCAGTGGCGCGGGGTGTGGCGATGACGCTCGCTGAAGTAGAGGGGATCGACGATCTGACGCAGATCCACAGCGTGATAAAGGGCGCGGCCACCCCACACCAGCAGCATCACCCCGACAAAGATCTCCGGCATGCGTCCCCGCCAGCTGTCACGCTCCGCCAACACGCCGCCGCCCCGCCGCCACAGCGCGGCGATCAGCAGCGCCAGCAGGATCGTGGTCACGGCGACGAATGAGCCGTTGGCCAGGGCGCGCTCGGAGAAGGTGGGGCAGTCGGGGCACGGCAGCAGCGGCAGCCGCCGCTTGTAGAACGCCGAGCCCAGGTCGATCACCGTCAGCAATCCCAGCGCCCACAGCGCCAGACGCAGCCGCTCCACCACCGCCAAACGGATGATCCAGCCGATGAGCAACAGGTGAACCAGCAGCGCATCCAGGTTCATCCAGCGGCTGGTGAGCAGCACATCCAGCGGACGCGGAACCCACTCAGTGGCGAACTCCAGCGCCAACCGGATGGCCATGGCGACAGCCATGAGGCCAAATACCGCCTGCAACAGGCGCGCGCCGCCCCCAAGAAGCGCCCCGCTACGCCGACGCCACAGAGTACCCGCCAGCAGCAGCAGCAGGATCTCGCTGGTGAAGAACTGCACGCTCTCCAACGCCACATTTGCCTGCTCGCCAATCAGGCGATTGTGATTTTTGCGTCCATCATCACGCATAAAGCGCTGCCACGCCTCCTCCACCTGGGCCGGGTCCATCTGCGGCTGTTCGGTCTTGATGAAATTGAGATGGATGGCGCCAATGACCAGGAACAGCGCCACGCCGCTGATAAACGGGATCAGCAGCGCGCGTTTGAATGGATTGGTCTTGGTGAGCAGAAACCACACCCCGGTCATCAGCCAAAGGGCGATGGCCCAGGAGGCGTGCACCGCCGGGAACAGCCCCACCAGAAACAGCGCCAGGCGCGTGCGCCCGGCAATGAGCAGCGTGAGGATCATCAGCGTCCCATGCATGCCGACGATGCCGAAGATGGAGCGATCCAGAGGGAAGTCGATGCGGTAGTAGTGATCGCCCACCAGACGCAGATCGGTGAGAACCAGGGGGATCAGCAGCGCCAACAGCGGCGCGCGCAGCAGCAGCAGCGCCGCCGTCGCCACCGAGGCGTAGGCCAACGCAGCGAAGCCCGCCGAGAAGATCAGATTGACCGTCCAGTCGGACAGCCCCAGGTGAATCAGCGCCGCCGCGCTCTGATTCATCAGCGAGAAGGAGTTGACCTCGTAGATATACTCCGGCAGCCACGTCGGGCAGCCGGTGACGCCGGCGATCAACTGGCCGTCGATGACGTTGTTGAGCCACTGGGGATTGAGCAGCCCCTGGATCAACCCCAGCAGCGCCGCCAGCCAAGCGGTGCGCGCAAACGCGCCGTTGACCGCCTCGGCGCTGGGCAGAGGGGCAAACAGCGAGCGCAGGTCGATGGATCGCAATTCCGCCAGTGAACGCATAACCTCTCCCGGTTGCAGCTTAACAGAGTTCAATACAACCAGTCAGCGTAGCGACCGGCGGCGGTTGGCGAACAGACGCCCCTGATGCAGGCGTTTTCATCGCCTACGGCGCACTGAGGGGATTGTATCGAAACGTTTTCCATTGCGCACGCCTCGCAATTTCCCTTGCCCTGGCTTGAAATTCATTGCCGCAAGATTTTCTCATTCCCTATAATTCCCCTCATCAAAACGGGGTGGGAGGAGATCCCCTGCGTAGCCGCTTCAGAAGAGCGCGCCATCTTGTTTTGAGGGAGGACGGATCCTGATTCAGTTGCATTTCCTACCAAAATATAAGTGGAGATCAGGCATGACCAAGCTGGTGGAGATTGAAGGAATCGGCGAAACCTATTCCAGCAAGCTGGAAGAGGTCGGCATCAAGACCATTGAGCAATTGCTGGAAGCGGGGGCTTCGGCCAAAGGGCGTCGCACGCTGGAGGCCGACAGCGGCATCAGCGGCAAATTGATCCTACGTTGGTGTAATATGGCCGACCTGTTCCGCATCAAGGGGGTGGGCGAAGAGTACTCCGACCTGCTTGAGGCCGCTGGCGTGGACACCGTGCCGGAGCTGGCGCAGCGCAATGCCGAGAATCTGCATAAGAAGATGTTGGAAGTGAATGAGACCAAGAAACTGGTGCGCAATCCCCCTGCGGCTTCGCAGGTGGCCAACTGGGTGGCCCAAGCCAAGGAGCTGCCGCGGGTGATGACCTACTAAGCGGCTCGCTGCGCCATAGGCCGCCATCCCAGTGAGAAACAAAAACCCCCGTTGAGTAATCAACGGGGGTTTTTGTTTCTGCGCGCCATGCAGTGGCGCGACGCCAACTCACTTTCGTCCTGACGGGGCAAAGTCAGTCGCGTGGGACATTGCCGGAGTCGGAGGCGTACTCAATGGCGAAATCCCGAATGTGCGGCATCAGTTTGATCTTGAACTGATCGCTATACAGAAACTTTTTCAGACTCGGGTGTTTGGCGCCGAACTCCGCGATGAAACCGTAGCCATCGTTGTCGAACAGTCTCTTCCACTCATCCCGGGTATGCATGGAGGCGAATTTTGTCCCATTGTATCCCGTTTTCGGCTTGAAAATTTTCAAATAGTACTTGCCGCCTTTGGCCGGGTCGGCAAAGGCGTTGGGGGCGGCGCCGAGCAGACTCAGCGCCATAAGAACGAGTGCAATTTTTTTCATGATATCACCTCTTCGTCAGGACGTCCGCCCAGCGTGTCCGCTGAGGATGGACGGCAGGGGCTCTTAACCATGCGCGCTGTCACAACCGCTGGGGTTGAACGCGCACGCCACCCTGCTTAGGTGAAAGAAAAGAGCAAGAGGTTGCCGGAAGAATCAACAAGGAATGGTGCGGATGGCCGGACTCGAACCGGCACGGCTCACGCCACTGCCCCCTCAAGACAGCGTGTCTACCAATTCCACCACATCCGCGCAGTAGAAAAGCGAACAGCTTGTATACCGTAATCACCCAAGGGTTGGCAACATTTTTTGCGCCGCGCGCGCATCGGCTTTCCAAATTGCACGGTTACCGCTAACCTGTGCGCCATGATCATCGACCCGCCACTCGCCCGCTCCCCCGCCGCCCCCGACACCCGCCCCATCGGCGTATTCGACTCCGGCGTGGGCGGCCTGACCGTGCTGCGCGCCCTGGCGGCGCGTTTCCCGCACGAATCGTTCCTGTATTTGGGTGATACCGCGCGGGTGCCCTATGGCACAAAATCGGCGCGCACGGTGGAGCGCTACACCATTCAGGTGGCCAGCGTGCTGGAGGCCCATGAGGTCAAGGCGCTGGTGGTGGCGTGCAACACCGCCTCGGCGCTGGGACTGGCGGCGCTGCGCGCCCATACCGCCCTGCCCGCCCTGGGGGTGATCCAACCCGGCTGCCGCGCCGCCCTCTCCGCCACCCGCAGCGGACGCATCGGCGTGATCGGCACCCGCACCACCATCGCCAGCGGCGCCTACCGCCACAGCCTGTTCCTGATGCAGCCCAAAGTGACCGTGGCCGACGCCCCCTGCCCGCTGTTCGTGCCCCTGGCCGAAGAGGGCTGGACCGACCACCCCGCCTCCCATCTGATTATCGAAGAGAGTCTAGCGCCGCTAAAGCAACATGATATCGACGCGCTGATTCTGGGCTGCACCCACTATCCAGTGCTTAAACAGGCCATTGGCAAAGTGATGGGACCGGAGATTGCGCTGGTGGACTCCGCCCATGCCGTGGCCGATGATCTGGCGGATCTGATGCCCGAGGTGGTGCGCCCCACATTCGAGGACGCCCAGCAGCAGTTGCGCTATCTGGTCACTGACGAGGCCGACCGCTTTACCGAAGTGGCGCGGCGCTTTCTGCACGGTTTTCCCATTGAACGCGCGGAGATGGTGGATCTCTAATAGTCTAAAACTTGTACAAAAGATCGCCACGTTCACATTCTGACCGATGAGGATCGCCCCATGGCTGCTTCACAGTGGGTCATCGATGTCGATGAAACCAATTTTGTCACCGAGGTGCTGCACCGCTCGCAAAGTCTGCCGGTGCTGGTGGACTTCTGGGCGCCCTGGTGCCAGCCCTGTCGCACCCTCAGTCCGATATTGGAAAAGATCGCCGAAGATATGAATGGCCGCTTCCTGTTGGCCAAGATCGACTCCGACCAGAACCAATCCCTGGCGCAACAGTTCCAGGTGCGCGGCATTCCCGCCGTCAAGCTGGTCATCGACGGCCAGGTTGTCGACGAGTTCACCGGCGCCCTGCCCGAGTCGCGCATTCGCGAGTTCCTCGACAAAGCCATCCCCTCCGAAGCGGACAAAATGAGTTCGCACGCGGCGCTTTTGGCCCAACATGGGCGTATGGATGAGGCGCTGAATCTCTTTCAGGCGGCGCTGGAGGCCCAACCGGACCACGCCCCCAGCATCTGCGGCGCAGCGCGGATTCTACTGGAAAACAGCCAGCACGAAGCCGCCAAAGCGGTGCTGGGACAACTCTGCCCCTCCCAGGCTGAGAGCCCGGAAGCCAAGGCGATTCACGCCAAGTTGGCGTTTGCCGATGCGGGCGGCGACCTGCACAGCCTGCGCGCGCAGGTGGACGCCAACCCCGACGACCTGACCGCGCGCCTGACCCTGGGGCAGGCGTTGGTGGCCAGCGACGCCTTCGCCGAGGGAATGGATCAGTTCCTGGAGATTCTCAAGCGTGACCGCGCCTTTGAGGATGACGCCGGACGCAAGCAGTTGATCCAGACATTCGAGATGCTGGGCCACACCCACCCGCTCACCATCGAATATCGCGGCAAACTCAGCGCACACCTGTTCTCTTGAGCTATAATGTGTCGAATGTAGAATTGGATATTGGCGATTTTGAAAATGGAAGATATCGAGGGCTTTGCCCTCGAGCTCCCAAAAGCCAAACCGTGGGGCGCCGCCCCTCGCCCCGCTGGGGGCGCAGCCCCCAGACGATTCGGCAAGATTGCCGAATCTGACTCGCGTAAGCGAGCCCGAAGGGTGAGGGCCATGGATGGCCCGAATCACCCCGCCGCCGACCAGTCGGCGGCCAATAGTCAGCGCAAGCTCACCCTGCATCACGCAAACATTGGTCGTTCCGTGCCATTCTGGTTTTGATTTATGCGCATGCAAATCAAAAAAACGCCGCTCCGAGCAACTCGAGGCGGCGTTTTTTTATTCAGACAGCGTGAAACAGAATCAGCGCATCACGCGGCGGGCGTTGAGCGGCTGAATCGGGCGATTGTTGGGACCGCCCATCAGATTGACGAACTGATCCACCTGCTTGCTGGAGAGGGTCAACGGCTCCTTCATCATCAACCAGCGCACCCCCTCGCTGCACGGCGGCGTGGTCAGCGACCCGCTAAAGCGGTAGTAGTCGCGCGAAGCGGGCAGCAGCAGATTGGGATCCACCGCCTCCACCGTGGCTTTTTCGCCCGACTCCGGCAGTTTGGCCCAGATCTTCGCCAACTCGGCGTTCTCCGCGCCCAGACGGAACATCACCCCCACCACCGCCAACTCGCCCTTGGGGCCTACATGGACAAAGTGCGCTTCAAGCGGATAGGAGACGCCATCGAACTGGTTTTCGCTGGGGCTGTGGAAGTGGAACTGACGCAGCTCAAAGCGCATATTGTCCACCGCCAACTCCGAACCCGCCGAGAGATTGGCCTGGATGGTGTGGCCGTTGTTGATCACCTCCTTGGCGGTGGCGCCATAGTTAAAGATCAACGGTTGCTGCAGCGCCTCCACGGTCTCGCTGATGTTCACCGGCGACTGATTCACGCCTTTGGAACAAGCAATGAACGCATCACTGAGCGCGCCCCAGTTTTTCGGCCCTTCATCGCCGGAGTAGCCCCAGTGGGGCGCCCCGCCATGGGCTTTGTCCGAAGCCATCGCCGCGCCCGCTGCGCCCATCGCCATGGTCGCCAACGCCGCCACCGCCAGTCGCTTGATCATGCTCATCCCCCTCAACATGGTGTAGAGTATCGACAAAACGTTCATTGATCGCTTGCTGTTATCTAACCACACTTTACGCGCGTTTGGCCATTTGAACTTCTACACAACGTCCGATTTTTTGATTGGGTCGCGCGCCTGGAATAATTCCATGAAAACTTTGTACATAACCAACGGCGATTCGGTCTCGCTCGCGCTGCGAGAGTTGGGCGTCCCCGCACAAGACGCCCTGCCCTGGCGCGACGCGCTGCACATCGGGCCGATTCCGCCGCCGCTGCCGGAGCCGCGAATGGATGACATGGCGCTGGATGCGACGCGGGCGGCATTCTTGGCCGACGCCTTCTCCCAAGCCGACGCCCCTACGGCGCAACAGATTCACGATGACATGGCGGCGCGACGCCAGAAGTTGGCGGATTTGAAGGATTATGACCGCATCGTGCTGCTGTTTGAGCACGATCTCTACGATCAACTGCAACTGCTGCAGATTCTCGAGCGTTTGGGGCGCCGGGAGGATGTGGCGCAGCGCTGCGCATTGGCGTGCATCGATCGTTTTGACGGAATCGAGCCATTTTGGGGGCTGGGACAGCTCAACCCAACACAACTGGCCGAAGTGATGGAAACCGCACAGCCTGTGACCGAAGAGCCATTCGACGTGGCGCGACGGGTGTGGCGCGCCATTCGGCAACCGGACCCCAAGGCGCTGGCGCGGGCGCTCAAGTGGGACACTGAGGCGCTGCCGTTTCTGCATGCGGCGCTGCTGCGTTTCTGTCAGGAGTTCCCCTGGCAGAGCGACGGACTGACCCTCACCCAGCGCCGACTGCTGGAGGCGGTGGCGAATCCGCCCGCCGAGCCGCGCCTCTCCCGCCCCATGGAGCCGGAGCGTTACGCGCGCTTTGTGCAAGCCGTGGACAGCTTCCCGCGCATCTTCAACGCCTATATGTACAGTGAACCCGCGCCGTTCTGGGGCGATTTAGGCGTCAAAGGGGTGCTGGATGATCTCACCTGTCTGCCCGAACCCCTGCTGGCCTGCACACAACAGGATGCAGAAAACCCCATGGGGCTGGAAACCCGCTACGCCCTCACCCCGCGCGGCGCGGCGTTCATGACGGGAGAACTCACCGGGCGCGCGGTGGCGCAGCAGGTGATGGATCGCGGCGGCGTGCGCATCAGCCCGGAGAACCCGTGGTTCTGGGATGATGAGAAGCAAACCTTTTGTGTGTGATTCGATCCGCTCTTCGCAGCGAGTCGAACGGCAACGCATGCAGCCTTGAAGCCAGACAGAGAGACAGATGCCTCCAAGACGCTTTCACGCCTATTGCGTCGGGCTGCCGCGCAGCGGCACCCACTCCATTCACGCCCTGTTCCGTGAGCAGTTCCGCACAGGCCATGAGGCGGACCCGGCACGCACCCTGCCTGACCTCATCGCCTGGCGCGATGGCGCGCTCACCGACGCCAACATGCAGCGGATCCTGATTGAGCGAGACCAACGCCTGGCGCTGGAGATGGAGGCGAGCCACCCCCTGCACTGGGCGGCGCCGATGCTGGCCCAAGCGTTCCCCGAAGCGCGCTTTGTGCTCACCATCCGCGATCCGCGCCCGTGGCTGGAATCGGAGCTGAATCAGAACCTCATCACTGCGCGCACCGGCTCGTTGTGGGAGCAGTTGGAGGCGCGCCGCTATGCGCCCTACCCCGACGCCTTCACGCAACACGATCAACTCCTGTCGCGCCTGCCCAATGTGCGTCCCATCACGGCGTACCTCAGCTATTGGCGCGAGCATATTGAAACCGTGCTCAACGCCGTCCCCACTGAACGCCTGTTACTGCTGCGCACCGAGCGCATCGGCGTCAGCCTGGAACGGCTAGCGACGTTTCTTAATATCGACACGGCGCAACTCAACGCCAACCGGAGCCACGCCGCGCGCGGCAAACATGCGCTGCCGCTGGCCAGCGTAGTCCCGGAAGAGTTCATCCAGGATTGCATTGCGCAGATCTGCCAACCATTGCTAACACAACTGCAACAACGCCTGGACGCAGGCCACGCATCACACTAGATTGGTCCCACTCCAACGCCCTGTGAGGAAGGCCCGCCGTGCTTCGCAATCTGCTGCGCGCGATCTATCGCTCCAAACCGGTGCAGAGCATCCGCCTGCCCAAGCCTCTGCTGCATTGGCTGCTGGCCGACGCCACCCTGGTGCTCATCTACCATGAGATCAGCGACGCCCCCAGCCCGTTTCACGCCCGCCACGACCTCAACCACGCCCCTGACGTGTTCGCCACGCAACTGCAGGCGTTGCACGAGGCGGGATTCTACTTCTGCTCCCTGCGCGACATGCAGCGCGGCGACTATCGCCGCCCGGCGGTGTTCGTCACCTTCGACGACGGCGCTCCAGGATTCTTCGACAACGCCATCCCCATCCTGCGGCGCCACGGCGCCCACGCCATCAACTTCCTCAACGCCAGCATTCAAGATGGCGCGGTGTTTCACTCGGCGCTCACCAGTTGGTTGTGCGCCAACCGTCCCGACTTTATCGCCCATCTGGCCGCCGCCTATGGCCCCGATTGGGACGCGACCAAACAGAGTCTGCCGTTTCTGTTCGCCACCCCGGAGTTGACCCAAGCCTACCTCGATGCCCACGACCGCGCCGCCATTGAGCGCAGCGTGCGCGCCGACTATGGGCCGGGCGGAGCGTGGGAGCAGATCCAGCGCCATCAGGAGCTGTCGATCATCCACTACGGCAATCACACCTACACTCACGCCAACGCCGCTGCGGTCTCCCCCGAGTTCCTGGCGCAAGACGTAGCGCGCAACCAGGAGCGGCTCGACGCCCTGCCGCAAGGCACGCGCTGGTTCAGCTATCCGTATGGCCAACCGGCGCTTTGCTACAACGAAGCGACTCATACCGTCATACGCAATTGTGGCCAGGAGCGCCTGTTCGAATCCAGCGGACGGATTCATACCGGCCCGGTTGATGGACTCATCCACCGTTTCGCCACGCCTACGCTGCCGCAGAGTGAGAGCGGCTTTCTGTTGTGGTTGGCGATCAAAATGGCGGCACAGCGCTGGCGCTCCCGGCGCGCCGACTAACCAGTGAGGTTGACGATGAACCTGACAAACCTGCACACAACACAACGAACCCTTATCTTTTCCTTCGGACTGCTCGCCTTGGCGCTGATCTGTACGCCCGCAGCGCGCGCCGACGACGCCAAGAGCATCGGCGCCATTGTCGAGAACGTGTGGCGCATGCTGATTCCCGGCGATGATGACGAGAAAGCCAAAAACACGCTCCCGGGCCATGAGAAGACGCCTCCCGGTTTAACCAGAACGCCGCCCGGCCACACCAAAACGCCCCCAGGTCATACGCGCATACCGCCCGGACAGGCGAAAAAACTGGACTAGAGCGCATGCAGGCGCTCACGCACATTGACGACGGTTCATACAACAGGAGACGCAGCATGCCAAATCAACGCCGAAAACAGTTTCCCCTGCTCGGCGCGCTGTCGCTGTGCGCTGCGTTTATCCTGAGCCCGCCGACGCCCAGTCAGGCGCAGAGCCGCCAGGAGATGATGGAGGCGTGGCGCAACATGACGCCGGAGCAGCGTCAGGCGTATCGCCAGCAGCGCATGACCCTGGGCCAGGGTCAGACGGGTCAACAAGGCATGGGTCAAGGCCAGATGGGACAACAGGGCCAGATGCCTCCGCCGCCGCCGCAGAACGGCATGAATCAGGGCCAGATGGGGCGGATGGGGCAACAGGGCCAGATGCCGCCCCGCCTCCGCGTTGCCTGGGCCAGGGGCAATCCGGGCAGCAAGGCATGGGGCAGCAAGGCATGGCCCCTTTCAATTGCGGTGGCCAAGGCCAAATGGGACAACAGGGCCAGATGCCTCCGCCGCCGCCGCAGAACGGCATGAATCAGGGCCAGATGGGGCGGATGGGGCAACAGGGCCAGATGCCGCCCCCGCCTCCGCGTTGCCTGGGCCAGGGGCAATCCGGGCAGCAAGGCATGGGGCAGCAAGGCATGGCCCCTTCCAATTGCGGCGGCCAAGGCCAGATGGGGCACCAAGGAATGATGCCGCCGCCGCAGAACGGCATGAATCAGGGCCAGATGGGGCGGATGGGGCAACAGGGCCAGATGCCGCCCCCGCCGCCTGATATGCAGCAGAGCAATCAATAACGCCTTCGCCCAGACGCCTTAGTGGGCGCGGCCCAGTATCCGGCGCACGCTGATGACGACGCGCAGGAGACCTGGCGCGCCATGAGCCCACAAGAGCGTCAAGCGTTGCGGCAACAACGCCGCGCCCGACGCGACGCCAACCGCGACGAGCGCAAACAGCTGCGCCAGGAGAATCGGCAAGGGCGCCAGGAGCTGCGACAATCCCAGCGCCAAGCGCGACAGGCGTTGCATGAAGAGCAGAGTGATGAGAGAAAGGCCCTGCGCGACGCGCAGCGGGAAAAGCGTCGCGCTCTGCGCCAATAGTTTCATCGATATCAGAGAATTCAAGGAGTCCATCGGCTATGGATGAGCCCACTTTTGACGCCGTCGCGCGCGAAGCGATCTATGAGGTCATCGCCGCCCGCCGCGATATTCGTCACTTTCTGCCCGACCAGAGGGTAGAGCCCGCCACCCTGGCGCGCATTCTCACCGCCGCGCACCAGGCCCCCTCCGTGGGGCTGATGCAGCCGTGGCGCTTTATCCGCATCTGCAACCCGGCAACGCGCGCGCAACTCGCCGAGGCGGTGGAGACCGAGCGCCTGCGCACCGCTGAAGCGTTGAGCGAAAGGCAGACCGAATTTCTGCGCCTGAAGATTGAAGGGATTCGCGAATGCGCTGAACTGCTGGCGCTGATCATGGCGCCGGATGACGGCACTGTGCTGGGGCGTCGCACCATGCCGCGGGAGATGGCCATCGCCTCGTGCGCCTGCGCCGCGCAGAACCTGTGGCTGGCGGCGCGGGCGGAGAATCTGGGGCTGGGCTGGGTATCGTTTTTTGACCCCGACTATGTCACCCAGTTATTGGGCTGCCCGCCTGGGGCGTTTCCGCTGGGAATCTTCTGTTTGGGTCCGGTGCGGGAGTTCCCCGCCAAACCGCTGCTGGAGATGGTGGACTGGCGTCATGGCGAAGCATTGGAAGCGCTGCTCTACACCGATGCCTATGGACACGGCGCTCGCGGCGAAGAGGTCGCCTTGGCGCAAGACCACAAACGCGCCTATTGAGCGCCCCGCCCCAAGAATCAGGGGGGCGCCGTTTTGGCGTTATCGGCTTGCGCGCCGCTCTGACGCAGCAACTGATCGTAGTAGCGTTTGGCGTCGGGGTGGCCATTATCCGTTGCTCGGCGCAACCAATAGAGGGTCTGCTCCGGATCCTTGGGCGCGCCTTTGCCGGTGTTGTACATGGAAGCCAACGCCAATTGCGCATCGGCGTAGTTCTGCTTGGCCGACTTCTCCAGCCAGCGGAAAGCCGCTTTGCGATCGGCGCGCACGCCGCGCCCCATATAGAGCATGCGCCCCAGGGCGAACTGCGCGGGGGCGTAATTCTGCATCGCCGATTGGCGCAACCACCCCACCGCTTCGCGTGTATTGCGCGGCGCGCCGATGGCTCCGCTGATGTGCAACAACCCCAGGGCATATTGCGCTTTGGCGTTCTCGCCCACCGCCGCGCGCCGCAGCAGCGCCATGCCGCGGGTGTGATACCCCTCCCCCAACGCGCCATCCAGGAAGATTTCGCTTAATGCATACTGCGCGGCGGCATGGCTGGCGTCGGCGGCGCGCTCCAACACATCCTTGGCTTCAGGAAAACGGCGCTGCGCCGCCAGAGCGCGGCCCAACTGGAAGAGGATGCGCGGCTCCTTAGGAGCCGTTTCCAGCGCCTGTCGGCACGCCTGTTCCGCCGCCGCAGCGTCGAACTCATCATCCACCACCCCTTCGGCGGCGCGGGTGGGATCATAGGGCGAAGCGGCCAGACGGTCGCACGCCTGCACCGGGTCGCCTTCAATGCGCTCGGCCGCCACGGAGCCCTCGGCGGCGGGCCGGGATTCACGCGCTGCGGAATGCGCCACGCCGGGCGTGGGCGCATCAGAGGAGAGAGATGGCGTGTCAGGTTCGGCGGGCGCAGCAGATTGCGGACGACACTTCAGCACCATCGCCCCGCCTGGACCCGGTTCATAGTAGGGCGAGGCGCAATCGCTCGGCACGCGCTCAGGGAAAGTCGGCGCCGCGCGAGGCGCCGCAGTTGATTGCATCGGCGCAGGGGGCGTCACGCTCCCCTGCAACGGATCATCCGGCGTCACGGCGCGCATCAGCAGCAGCACCGCCACAGCCAAACCCACAGCCAACGCAACCCCTCTGTTCATACCCGCATCCACCTCTGCGGCCCGCGCCGCGCAACGGTTTCAACTCGTCTCCCGCTCGCCAGCATAGCAGCCCTGCGCACGCTGCGCCATCCGCCCCCTTTTCCCATCCCCCATGGCAAGGCTAGAATGACGCGGCGCAACATGCGCCTAACCTTGCGTTTCTTCACCCATTGGAATCTGCGCGCCATGATCAGACAACGCTTGCTCGAGTGGGTGGAGAACCCACGATTCCAGAACGCCATCATCGGCGTCATTCTACTCAACGCCGCCGTATTGGGCATCCAGACCGATAAGACGCTCTCGAACCAGACCATGACGTTGCTCGACCGCATCGACTCGGTGTGTCTGGCCATCTTCATCTTTGAGATGGTGATCAAGATCGGCGCTTATGGCGTGCGCGGGTTTGCCCGCAGCGGCTGGAACATCTTCGACTTTTTAATCATCGCCATCGCCGTGCTGCCGACCCAGGGCGGCCTGTCGATTCTGCGCGCGCTGCGCATCTTCCGCGCCGCGCGCCTGATCTCGGTGCTGCCCTCCATGCGGCGGGTGGTCAACGGCATGCTGCTGGCCCTGCCCGGCGTCGCCTCGGTGGCGGGCCTGCTGCTCATCGTCTTCTACATCGGCGGGGTGATCTCCGTCTCCCTGTTCGGCGAAGCGTTTCCGCAGTGGTTTGGCGATTTGAGTTCAGCCATGTACACCCTGTTCCAGGTGATGACGCTGGAGAGCTGGTCCATGGGCATTGTGCGCCCCGTGATGGAAGTGCACCCCTACTCCTGGATCTTCTTCATCCCCTTCATCATGGCCACCACCTTTACCGTGCTCAACCTGTTCATCGGCATCATCGTCGACGCCATGGCCACCACCAAGGAGCAGGAGGTGGAGCAGCAGACCGGCCACAAGCCGGAGCATATTAGCGAGATGATCTTCTCTCTGGGGCCGCGTCTGGAGCGCATTGAAGCGCGGTTGGCGCAGATGCAAGCGCAACAGGAGCAGTCGTCCCCCACCGCCGCGCAGAGCGACAAGGCGCCGCAGTGACGGCGCGCGTCACCGCGCAATTTGTGGTCGGCTGCGGCGCCAATGACGGTCTGGGCCATCTGCGGCGCTGCCTGGTGTTGGCCGACGCCCTGCGCGCCCAGGGCGCGCTGTGCTGTTTTCATCTGGATGAGGCCAACTGTCGCGAAATGGCCGCCCAGCGCGGTCACGAGGTCTCCACCTGCCTCACCGACATCACCGCGCCGCCCGCCGCCGACCTGCTGATCGGCGACGCCAAATGGATCGATTGGGGCATCAGCGAAGCGTGGGCCCGGAGCGGGCGATTCGCCGCGCGTCTGATCATCGACGATATGGGCAACCGCCCGGTCACCGCCGACCTGCTGCTGAACCATAATATCTATGGCGCGGCGGTGGATTACGCCCACTACCGGGCGCCGGAGATCCTGAGCGGACCGCGCCACAGCCTGATCGACGCGCAGTGGTTGGCGCTGCGGGAAACGCCCCGCGCGCAGCCACGCGCCCTGATCAGCTTCGGCGCCACCGACGACGGATCCAAAGGCGCAGCGGTGGCCAAGCTGCTGCTGGCGCGCGCGCCGGATCTACGGCTGGATCTGATCATCGCCCCGGTGGCGCGCCCCGCGCCCGCCGTGCAGCAGCAACTTGAGGACATGACGCGGGATTGGCCCCATCGCCTCACCGTGTGGCGCGGCGCGGACATGCGCCAGCGCATGGCCGACGCCACCCTCTACGTGGGCGCGGCCGGCGTCACCGCGCTGGAAGCCACGGCGGCGGGTTTGAATCTGGTGTTGTGCGGCCATGGCGACGACCAGGACATCAACATCGCCGCCTTCAGCCAACTGGGCGTTTCCGCAGACACCGGCTTCGACCCCGAGCGCATGGCCGCCGCCACGCAGCGCGCCATGACGGCGCCGCAACCGCCCGCCCTGGCCCATGCATTGGATGGCCTCGGCCCCCAACGCGTGGCGGCGCGCCTCATGCAACTCTGTGATGATCGGGAGTGATTCGATGACCATTCTGCTGACCGGCGCCGGTGGATTTCTCGGCGCCGCCCTGTGGCGCCTGCTGCAACGCGAGCGCCCCGATGACCGGTTAATCGCCTTGACCCGCCGTCCGGTGGAGGGCGCCTACATCTGCGATATCGCCGACCCGCCGGAGCTGCTGCGCACCCTCGATGAACTCACCCCGCAGGTCATCATCAATCTGGCCGCCATCGCCGATTTCGGCGCGGGCGCGTTGGCGCGGCAGTACCCGGTCAACACTCTGGCCCCGGGCTTGATGGCGCAGTGGTGCGCCGCCCATGACGCCTATCTGTTGCAAGCCTCCGGCACGCTGGTGCACGGCTTCGGGCAGACTGAATTTGGCCCGCAAACGCCCATAGCGCCGGATACCGACTACGGCCAATCCAAATGGCTGGCCGAAGAGTTGATTCGCGCTTCCGGCGCCCGCGCCGGGATTGTGCGCATCGGCGGCATCTACGGCGCCGCCGGACCGGATCATCTGGGCTTGAATCGCGCCATTCGCGGCGCGCTGGCGGGCCAGCCGCCCACCCTCCACGGCCCAGGGCAGGCCAAACGCAACTATCTGCACGTGGACGATTGCGCGCGCATGCTGCTCTGGTGCCTCGACAACCAGCCCATGCAGACGCTATGGGCGGGCGGGGCCGAGATCCTGACCCTGGAGCAGACGCTGCAGCGGCTCTGCGACGCCCTGCTGCCGAACGCTGAGCCCATCCGTGAACAGGGCGACGAAGCGCGCGATCAGGTGGTGCACACCAGCCCGCAGCTGCCGCCGGGGCGCACCATGCTGGAGGCGCTGCGCGCCGAGCGGGACGCCTGAGAATGCGCATCGCCCTGCTGGCGGACATCCACGGCAACGGCCCGGCGCTGCGCGCGGTTCTGCAGGCGGCGCGCGACGCCGGGGCCAAACAGGTTCTGGCGGCGGGGGATCTGTGCGGGTATTACTACGATACCGCCGATGTGCTCGAGCAGCTGGATCAGTGGACCTGGTTTGGCGTGCAGGGCAACCATGAAGGGATGCTGCAGGCGCTCAGAGACGGCGCCGAGGCCGAACCGATCCGACGCAAATACGGCTCGGCGCTGAATTTGGCGCTGCGTGATCTGCCCGCCGCAACCCTGGATCGGTTGCGCGCCCTGCCGCACCCGCTCTGGCATGCGGTGGACGGAAAGCGTATTCTGATCTGCCATGGCGCTCCCGATGCGCGGGATCGCTACATCTACCCGGACGCCGACGAGCAGAAGCGCGCGGCGTTGTGGGATAGCGAGGCGGACCTGACCCTGTTCGGCCACACCCACTACCCGGTCCTCTGGCGCGTCGGCCAGCGCTGGATCGTCAATCCGGGCTCGGTGGGTCAGCCCCGCGACCGTCAGCCGGGCGCCTGCTGGGCGCTGTATGACGCCGCCGACCACAGCGTTACGCTGCGTCGTGAACCATATGACCCACAACCGCTGCTGGACGCCTGCGCCGCCCGCGACCCGGACGTCCCCTACTTGCGCGAGGTTTTAATCCGCACATCATGAGCCGCTCCCCCCGCTCCATTCTGGTTACCGGCGCCAATGGCGACATCAGCGACGCCATTGGCCGCATCATCGCCGAGCGCTGGCCCGAGTGCGCCCTGCACGGCGCCGACGCCTCCGGCCCCTGGCCTGGCCTGGGTCTGTTTGCGCAGATGCACCCTTTGCCGTTGGCGCGCGACGCCGCGTTTCTGCCTGCGCTGCAAACGCTGCAGGCCCAACATGGGTTTGATCTGATCATCCCCGTGCCGGAGCCGGAGTTGGCGCGCCTGGCCGAACCAGCCGCGCAGGAGTCTGGCCTGCCGCTGCTGATGAATGCGCCGCAGACCATCACCATGGGCTGCGACAAATTCGCCACCGCTCAATGGCTGCAGAGCCATGATATCCCCGCCCCGGCCACCCATCTGCTGGAGTTGGCCAATCCTCAGCATCTGCCGCTATTCGTCAAACCGCGCTTCGGCTATGGTTCGCGCGACCTGGCGCTGATTGAGACCACCGAGGCGCTGCTGGCGATCCAACAGACCCAGCGCGTTCCCAGTGTGGCGCAGGCGTGGATCCCGGATAGCGATGGCGAGTTCACCTGCGCCCTGCTCAAGGTCGGCGAGCACACCCGCCGCATCACCCTCAAGCGCTGGCTCCAAGGCGGACTGACCGGACGCGCCGAAGTGGTCGATGATCCGGCCATCAACGCCTATCTGGACAAGATCCTCGCCGCCCTGCCCGACCGCAACGCCGTCAACGTGCAGTTGCGCATCGCAGACGGCCAACCGTTGGCGTTCGAGATCAATCCGCGCTTCTCCAGCACCGCCATGATGCGCCACCGTTTGGGCTTTGCCGATGTGGCGTGGATGATCGACTACGCCCTCAATCAGACGCCGCCGCCCGTCTACACGCCGCAGCCCGGGGCACGGGTGTTCCGCCTATCGCGCGAGGTGACCGCGCCACCCCTTTCCGCCGCCACGACCAACCCCTGAGGAGCGCCATGTCCGCCCCCGCCATCTCCATTGCCGGACGCGCCATCGGCGCCGACCATCCGCCCTACGTCATCGCCGAACTCTCCGGCAATCACAACGGCTCGCTGGAACGCGCCCTTACCCTGCTGCGCGCCTGCGCCGAAGCGGGGGCCGATGCGGTCAAACTGCAGACCTACACCGCCGACACCATGACCATCGATTTCGATGGCCCCGGCTTCGTGCAGGAGGGCGGGCTGTGGGATGGCCGCACCCTGTATGACCTATATGAGGAGGCGCACACCCCCTGGGCGTGGCACGCCACTTTGTTTAACGAGGCCAAACGGCTCGGCGTGGCGCTATTCTCCTCGCCGTTCGACCCCACGGCGGTGGAGTTTCTTGAGCAGCTGGATGCCCCGGCCTACAAAATCGCCTCGTTTGAGGTGCTGGACCTGCCCTTGATCCGCTGCTGCGCCGCCACCGGCAAGCCGATGATCATCTCCACCGGCATGGCCTCCCCAGAAGAGATTCAGGAGGCGCTGGACGCCGCCCGCGCCGCCGGTTGTGAGCAAATCATCCTGCTGCACTGCGTCTCCGCCTACCCGGCCCCGCCGGAGTCGATGCACTTGACCACCATCCCTGACCTGGCTGCGCGCTATGAGACGGTGGTGGGACTCTCGGACCACACCCTGGGCAATGCGGCGGCGGTCGCCTCGGTGGCGCTGGGGGCGCGGGTGATTGAGAAGCACGTCTGCCTGAGCCGCGCCGAAGGCGGCGTGGACAGCGCCTTCTCCCTGGAGCCTGAGGAGCTGCGTCAATTGGTGAGCGACGCGCGCACCGCCCATGCGGCGCTGGGAACGCCGCAGCGGGGAACCAAGAGCGCCGAAAAGGGCAATCTGGCCTATCGTCGCAGCCTCTACGTGGTGGCCGATGTGGCCGCTGGCGAGCCGCTCACGCCGCAGAACATTCGCGCCATTCGCCCCGGCTACGGTTTGCCGCCCAAACATCTGGACACCGCGTTGGGTAAATTGGCCAAACGCGACCTGAAACGGGGCGAGCCGCTGGCGTTGGAGATGTTTGCGGAGTGACGGCTCTGCTCTGATGGGGGATTGCGCACCGTATGCCCGCCACCCGCCACGCTTCTAAGACGCGGCTCCAGCCCCCTATCGCGCTGGATCCGGCGCGACTGCGCGCGCCTGGCGTCGCGCTGATCGACTTTGCCGAGTTTGGCGCGCCGCTGTGGTTCGCCGACCCCACCACGCAACGGGTCGCCTGGCGCGCAGAGGAGATCGCCCCGCTGTTCCTGTGGGCCGAAGCCTGCGCCCATGCCGGGCAGTGGGTGGTGGGCAAGGTGGATTATGACGCCGCCGGAGCGTTCGGTCTGCCCACGGTCGAATCGCGCCGCGCCGCTCCACTGGCGTGGTTCGCCGCCTACTCCCAGCCGCCGCGCGCAGCGCACTTTCCACCCGCGACGCCTCTTGATCCGGCCCCTTGCGCCGTCGCTGACATCTCCCCGCAACGCTACGCCGCCGATATCGCCGCCATTCTGGCGTGGATTGACGCCGGTGACTGTTACCAAATCAATCACACCATCGCCGCTCGGGTGGACAATGCGCCGGACTTGGCGCATCTGTTCCTGACCCGCCAGGCGCTGCATCGCCTCCCCTTCGCGGCCTGGCTGGCCACGCCGTATGAGCGCATCGCCAGCTTTTCGCCGGAGCTGTTCCTGCGCCGCGCGGGCGACGCCGTCACCACTGCGCCCATCAAAGGCACCCGCCCACGCCATGTCGATGTGGCGCGCGACGCCGCTCTGTGCGCCGAGTTGCGCGCCTCGCCCAAAGAGCAGGCCGAGCATGTGATGATCGTGGATATGGCGCGCAACGACCTGGGCCGCGTGTGCGTCACCGGCTCCATCCATGCGCCGCGCCTGATGGCCCCGCGCAGTTACGCCACTGTGCATCATCTGGAGACGGCGGTGCGCGGAAGCGTGCGATCCGGCATGGGATTGGTCGACCTGTTCGCCGCGCTATTCCCCGCCGCCAGCATCACCGGCGCGCCCAAACAGCGCGCCATGGAGATCATCCGCCATCGCGAGCAGCGGGCGCGCGGCGTCTATACCGGCGCCATCGGCGTGATCCAGCCCGGCGGCGATTGCGTGTTCAACGTCGCCATTCGCACCGTGCAGCAGATTGGCGATGATCCGCCCATGGTGGGATTGGGCGGCGGCATAGTAGCCGACTCCAACGCCGACGCCGAGTGGCGCGAAATTGAAACCAAGGGCGCATTTTTGGCCAATGACCCGGTGGGCGGAACGGACGAGCCCTTTGGCTTGATCGAGACCATGCGCGTGAAGGCCGATGGCGCCATTCCCTGGCTGGAGGATCATCTGGCGCGGCTGGAGAGTTCGGCGCGCGCGCTGGGCATACCGTGTGATGGCGAATCGGCGCGGAGCAAATTGGAACAAGCCGCCCGTGAAACAAGCGACCCCTGCGTATTGCGGCTTTTACTGACTCAGGCCGGAGAGATGCGCCTGACCACGCGGGATCTCCCCTCGCCGCCCACAGAGCCGCTACGCCTGATGGTTTGTCCTTATCGCGTCGACGGGGATGACCCGCTGTTGCGTCACAAAAGCACTCGCCGAGCGCTGTTCAACCAGGCGTTGGTCGACGCCCGCGCAGCGGGCTTTGACGATGCCTTAATCTGCAATCACGCAGGCTACGCCACGGAAACCGCTATCCGGGCCATTGCAGTGAAATTGGATGGGCATTGGTGGGTTCCGCCGCTCTCCGATGGTCTACTCGACAGTCTGTGGCGCCGCCAAGCCATTGATCGCCTCAACGCGCGAACGCGCTCCATCACCTGTGATGAACTGCGCTGTGCGCAGACGATTCAGGTGGGCAACGCCCTACAGCAGAGTCAATCCGCTATTTTGAACGAAAGTTGTTCAAAATAGCGGATTGGGCAACAACCGCCATCGTCCGCTCCCTCCCTTTTACCCTGCGCCGCAAATCCTGCAAAAAAGCCTCTTACATAAACCGTGTTAAGCCTGCTATATTCGAAACTTATCATTTATCACGTTCACGCCCGCCCTTCAGGGGTCGGCGTCAGAGACAATTGAGGCCGCCCGAGTGTCTAAATATCCGATTCGCCTGACCGGCAATGAACAGATTGATGACGACCACCGCGAGCTTTGGGAGCTGTTCCAGAGCATCAAAGCCGCGCCCAAGGATCAGGAACGCGTCCTTGAGTCCATGCGTCTGCTGTCAGATGGCTGGGTCGAGCATTTCAAACGCGAAGAGGCGGTGATGGCGCAGGCGGGCTACCCGGGCTTGGAGGCGCATAAAACGCTGCACCGCCAATACCACGAGCGCATACTGGAGTTTCAGAAGAACCTGGAACAGCGCAAAGAGATGGCCCAGAGCGAGTGGGAGCGGATGCTGGCGGAAGCCAAGTTGGAAGCGGGCCTGGAGGTGGTCACGGAGTGCAGCACATGCATCAAAGTGGCGGCGTTTTTGACCCAATGGTTCCTGCAACACACCAATTTTGAAGATCAGAAGTACGTCGCTTACCTCAAATCCGCCAGCGGCGCGTAGAGCCTTGGGGCGTAAACTGCGCGACAATCGAAACCCTGAATGGGATCAACGTCTGCATCGATCAAAGAGATCAACTCGTAAGGTCTCTGTGTTTGCGCATTAGCGCAAACGAAAACGCGGGCTCCCGCCGCCGCCGCCAAACGGACGCGATCCGCCGGAGGGCAGGCCGATGCTCCCCGAGGCGCCGAACTTGACCGAGAATTTGGGCCCGCGATCCTCCAGCACCTCGGCGGGCAGCTCACGCAGAAAGCGCGACGGCATGGGGAATGTGGGCTCGCTGTACATCCAGCGTTTGCGCGCGTGGGTCAGATAGAGCCGCTCGCGGGCGCGGGTGATGCCCACGTAGGCCAGACGGCGCTCCTCCTCCAGCCCTTCGGCGCCCTCGTTCACCGCCAGGGAGTGGGGCAGCGTCTCCTCCTCCATCCCCACCAGGAACACATAGGGGAACTCCAGCCCCTTGGCCGCGTGCAGAGTGGAGATCACCACCCGGTTGGGGCTGGGCTCGCCAGACTCATGCATGTCGGTGACCAGGGCGGTCTCCTCCAAAAACATGGTTAAACTCTCCGAGCGCACCAGCACCCCGCGCAGTTCGGCCAGGTTGTCCATCTTCTCATCGCGCTTCTCATGGCCATCCAGAGAGGCCACGTAGCCGCTGCGGTCCAGCAGGTGGGCCAACGCCATGGCCGGGCTCTCCAACTGGCAGATCTGCCGCGCCTCGTCGATGAGCATGACGAAATCCTTGAGCGCGGTTTTGGCCTTGCCGCTGATGCCGCCAGCCGCCACCAGACGCCGGGTCGCCTCCAGCAGCGGCACGCTCTCCTGCATGGCCACGGCGCGGATTTTGGCCATGGCCACCTGCCCCACCCCGCGCTTGGGCACATTGACCACACGCTCGAAGGCGACGTCATCGCGAGCCGAGTGCACCAGACGCAGATAGGCCAGCGCATCGCGGATTTCGGCGCGATCCATAAAGCGCAGTCCGCCCACCACCTGATAGGGGATGCCCTGACGCATCAACCCCTCTTCGATGGCGCGGGTCTGACGCGAAGCGCGCACCAGCACCGCCGCGCGACTGAAGTCGCCCAACGGGCACAGCGCGCCGATCTCGCTGGCCACAAAGCGCGCCTCATCTTCGCTGCTTTCGGCGGTGAACAGGTCGATCTTGCGACCATCATCATCCTCGGTCCAGAGGCTCTTCTCCATGCGCCCCTGGTTGTGTTTGATCAACTCGCTGGCCGCGCGCAGGATATTGCCGGTGGAGCGATAGTTCTGCTCTAAGCGAATCACCGTCACATCGGGGAAATCATCCTTGAAGTGCAGGATGTTATCCAGCCGCGCGCCGCGCCAGCTGTAGATGGACTGGTCGTCATCGCCCACCACGCAGAGGTTCTTGTGCAGGTCGGCCAGTTGCGCCGCCCAGCGGTACTGCACCGCGTTGGTGTCCTGATACTCGTCCACCAGCAGATGGCCAAAACGATGTTGCCAGTGGGCCAGCAGATCGGGGTGACGCCGCCACAGCTCCAGACAGTTGAGCAGCAGGTCGCCGAAGTCCATGGCGTTGGCCCGCATCAGACTCTCCTGGTAGCTCTGATAGAAAGAGTGCACGCGGGTTTTGTCACCGGGATTGAGGAACTCCCGTTCGTTGACTTCGTCCAGCCTGTCCGGGGTGATGCCGTCATCCTTCCAGCGCGAGATGTGGTTGATCAGGCGCTTGGGGGTCCAGTACTTGTGATCGAAGCTGGACTCGTCGCAGATGCGCTTGGCCAGCCGCTCCTGGTCAGCGGTGTCGAGAATGGTGAAGTCGGGGTCGTAGCCCAGATACTTGCCCTGCTGGCGCAGCATGCGCGCGCCCATGCCGTGGAAGGTGCCAATCCAGAAGCGGTGCGCCACGCCCGACGGCGCGTCCAGCCCCAGCAGCTCCAACACCCGTTCGCGCATCTCGCGCGCCGCCTTGTTGGTGAAGGTGACCGCCAGGATGGTCTCCGGCGAGGCCGCGCCGGAGAGGATCAGATAGGCCAAACGACGGGTCAGCACGCGGGTCTTGCCGGAGCCTGCCCCCGCCAACACCATCACCGGCCCGGCGCCGTGGGTCACCGCCTGCAGTTGCGGCGGGTTGAGATTGGATAGAATCGGCGAATCGCCGACGTGATCCAGGGGCAGATGGGAGTTACTCATCGGGAACGCGCCTCCTCTTCCACTTCACGATCCAGCAGGGCGCGATTGTAGGCTTTGATCACGTCGTTATTGGTCACCACCCCCAGCACCTCGCCGGAGCCGTTGGCGGCCACCACCGGCAGCTGCTCGATATTGCCCGAGCCCATCAGGCGGAAGGCGTCGTAGAGGTTGTCGTCGGGGGTGACGGTAATCAGCTCGCGGGTGGCGATGTCGCGCACCAGCACCAGATCCTCCACCCCCTCTTCGAAGGCCACGCCGCGGATATCCTGGAACGACACGATGCCCTTCAAGGAGCCGTCATCGTTGGTGACCAGAAAGTTCTCCTCCTGCGACTGATGGATCTTCGCCTTGAGTTTGCGAATGGAGAGGGAGTCGGGAATCTGCTCATAACTGCGCCGCATGATGGAGCCCACCTTGATGTGCCGCAGCAGCCCCGATTCCCGCCCCGACCACAGGTCGATGTTGTGTCGCCGCAACGCCTTGGTGTAGACCGAGTCGCGATAGACCTGATTGATCAGCAGCGTGGCCACCATGGAGGCCACCATCAGCGCCAGCATGATGCGGTAGTCGTTGGTCAGCTCGAACAGAATCAGAATCGCCGAGATGGGCGCGCCCAGCACGGCGGCGGCCATGGCCCCCATGCCCACCAGGGTGTAGGCCCCCGGGCTGGCCGAGAGCGCCGGGAACAGCGCATGGGCGTAGGTGCCGAATGCTCCGCCCACCATGGCGCCGAGGAACAGGCTGGGGGTGAACACCCCGCCGGAGAAGCCGGAGCCCAGCGTGATGGAGGTGGCGATGATCTTGATGATCACCAACAGCGCCATAATCCAACCGGCCATCTGCTCCAGCAGGGCGTTGTTCATGGTGTCGTAGCCGACCCCCATCACCTGCGGGAACACCAGCGCCATGGCGCCCAGCAGAAACCCGCCCATGGCCGGTTTCATCCAGCGCGGAACCGGAATTTTGGCCCACAGATCCTCCGACTTGAACAGCGTGTGCATGAACAGGATGCCGGTGATGCCGCACACCAGCCCCAGGCCGATATAGGCGGGGATCTCCCACGCCGACACCAGCGTGTAGTGCGGCACGATAAACGCGGGGAAGTCGCCCAGGTGCAGGCGCGCGATCACCGTGGCGATCACCGAGGAGAGCACGATGGGAGAGAAGGTGGCCAGGCCGTAGTCGGCCAAAATCACCTCCAGGGCGAACATCACCCCGGCGATGGGGGCGTTAAACGACGCCGCAATGCCCGCCGCCGCGCCACATCCCACCATGGTGCGCATGTGTTTGGTGGACATCTGCAGCTTGGAGCCGAGCCAGGAGGAGATGGTGGCGCCCACGTGCACCACGGGCCCTTCCCGGCCCACCGAACCGCCCGAACCGATGGAGAGCGAACAGGCGAGCATTTTGCCAATCCCGTCGCGCATCTTCATTTTGCCGCCGTGCAGCGCCACCGAGCTCATCACCTCCGGCACCCCGTGGCCGCGAGAGCCGGGGAAAAGGAAGTGCACCATGGGCCCGACGATGGCCCCGCCGGCCACCGGCGCCAGCAGAACATGCCACCATTCCAGTCCTTTGACGATATCCACCACGTTTTCCGAACCGCTGCCTAGAAAGAAGAACTGGAACAGTTCAATCAGGGTGCGGAACAGGATGGCGCCATACCCCACCAGAATGCCGATGGCGATGGCGATGGCAGACAAAATGATGTGTTCGTTGACGCCGAGGCGATGAATGGATGCGCGCATGTCTTTCGCTTAAGGCTTCTCGGCTGACCGCCGATAAGGGGATATAAGTGGGGAAGCATAATCCCCCTGGCGACCGCCCTCAATGGGTTTTGGCCTGCGCATGCGGGTTTTGCCCGCGGGGTTTCCTCCCGCACCGGCGGCGGACTGCGTGAATCATAACAAAGGGAGCCACATCATGCAGATTCAACCTCTCGCCAATACCGCCTCCGCGCAGCAAACGGCGGAGTCGACCCCGCGTTCCGGCGGCGTGGAAGAGATCGCCATCCAGCAAGATGCGCTGACCCTCTCCCGCGCCGCCCGCGCTGCGGCGGCCCAAGCGATGCCCATCATCTCCGAGACCGATATGAAGATGCAGATGGACCACATCTTCATGGAGGAGGTGTTCCAGCGTGATCTGGAGACGGTGAACCGCTGGGATCTGGTGGGGCGTCCGGATTTGGAGGCGGCCAAAACCTATAGTGAAAACGGCGGCGCGCTGAATATTGCGGCGTAATTTTCGCCAATCGGAGCGCATGCCCCTAATACGGTTATTTTACCAGCGTTCTGTGATTTGCGTCACAGAGGCCGCCGCCATCACTGCGCTAGGCTGTTCCCATCGTTGATTTCAACCTTGGGAGATTGGCCATGCAGACCATGAAGTTCTTCATCGACACCCACGACGCCAAACAGGGGACCTTCCCCGTGGGGCTGACCCCGGAGCAGTTCAAAGGCTTCTTTGAGAAATACCTGCAAGCCTGCGAAATCGAGGGCGTCATCGTGCTCAAAACCCATTTGGCCTACGCCGATGACCGCGCCTTCTGCTTCACCATGGCGCCTGACGCCGAGGCCGTGCGCCGCGCCCATGAGCGGGTGGGATTGCCCTTCGATAGCATCAGCGAAGTGCAGACCGCCACCCCAGGCGACACCTTCTTCCAACCGCAAACCGCCTAACCGCCTCAAATCAAGCGGGTCGCCGAGGGTTGTCGGCGGCCCCCTTCAACCATCCGCCAAGCCCGGCAATACATTGCAATTCAACCTGTCGCCGACCATAGTGGAGAGCCCTGACAGACTCCAGAATCCGGCTTCGATCCATGAAAAAAACCAACGCCCAGACCCTTGCCGCCCACCTCACTGACGATCTGGGTATTCAACCCAGCGACACCATTTTCCTGTTTTCCGGGGTTTGGGGATTGGGCAAATTGGAAAATGGGCTGGATGACATCACCGACGCCTTTCGCCTGGCGATTCCTCAGGGACTGCTACTGATCCCCACCTTCTCCTACACCTGGTGCAGCGGCGAGACCTGGGATCCGGCCATCACACCCTGCCCCGACATGGGGGTCTACGCCGACCACGCCTGGCGCGGCGCGGACTTTGTGCGTACCGACAACCCCAACTTCTCGGTGACGGCGCTGCGCACGGCGCACAACGCCGCGTTGATCGATACGCTGTTCCAGGTGGATGACGACTGCTTCGGAGAACACTCCATCTTCGGCAATCTGGTGCGGCATTCGCGCACAAATCCACGCACCTTTGTTCTGTTGCTGGGCGGCGCGTTCAAGGACTGCCTGTTCCGCTGCACCTTCATCCACTACGCCCAGCAGCGCCTCAAAGTCCCCAACCGCTTTATCAAACCCTTCCCCGACCCCGCAGGCTCGGGGCGGGTGGTGACGCAGTTGGTGCGCATGAACACCGCCGAAGAGTATGTGCAGACCCACGGCCAGCAGCCGCCCGCCGACATGCCCTTCCCCGCCTATGAGGATTTCGGCCCCTACGGCCCCTCGCTGGAGAAGGCGGGCGCATTGATTCGCGCGCCGTTCCGTTTTTATGAATCGCGCATGGCGCCGGTGGCGGAGTCGGTGGATATCTTCGAAGCGGAGTGGCGCGCCGACCCCAGCTACTGCATGGCCAAGCCGACGCCGGAGGCGACTGAGTAAGATTCTCAGTCGAAGGCAAAATTGGTGATTTGGGTGATGAATGGTTTCGAGGGCGGAGCCCTCGAGCTCCGCAAAACCACACCGTAGGCGCTGCCCAGGATTGCACGCCATTGGCCGCTGGGGTCGCGGAACGCAGACCCCGCCGCCGACCAGCCGGCGGCCCAGAGTCAGCGCAAGCTCACGCTGTATCACGCAAACATTGGCCGTTCTGTGCAGGTTTGGATTTGCACGCTTAAGATCAGGGAGGCGTACTATAGTCGCTAGCATTCAAAAGTGCACATATGGGCGCTGAAAGATATCGAGGGCTGCGCCCTCGAGCTCCCAAGATCAAAATCCAAACAGTGGGCGCTGCCCACGCCCGCTTAAGGGTCACAGACCCTATGACGATTTGGCAGGATTGCCAAATCGGACTCGCGCAGCGAGCCCGCAGGGTGAGGGCTATGGATGGCCCGAATCAATCCCGCCAAATTTCCGTTGGAAATTTGTCCCATAGTCAGCGCAAGACCAACCAGTGTCACACAAACATTGAGCGCTTTGGATTTGTGACATTCTGGATTCAAGCGGCTATAGGAGCAATAACACAAATATTCGTATACTGTATATTTATGTTATTTCTAGAACTTTACTGAGATAAATTTTCGCATCTCGCCGAAGTGGGTGAAGGTCCCGTCCGCAGCCTGCTCACCCTGCCCTTCGCTCACCCCTGTGTGGAGCTTCTGCCAACAGGGGATGCCCAGCGCGCGGGCGCCCTGGATATCATTGACGGCGTTATCCCCCACCATCCACACCTCGCCCGCCTGCAGCCCCAGCTTCTCCAGCGCCAGTTGGAACGGCGCCAGGTCGGGCTTGTCGGCGCCCGCCTCTTCCGACGTCACCACATAGTCGAAGTGGTCGGCCAGGTCAAAATAGACGATTTTGCGGAATTGAATCTCGGCGGTCAGATCGGTGACGATGGCGGTGTGGATGCTCAACGCGCGCAGATCCTCCAACAGGGCGCGCGCATCCGGGAACAACGTGCTGGCCCCAAGGAACGTGCGCCAGTAGGTCTGGTTGAGATCCAGGGTGTGCAGCAGTTGGGTCTTCAGCCCGAGCCGCTCGATCATGCGCTGAAAATAGAGCAGGCGGCTATGTGACGCCGCCACATGGCCCAAGCGCGCCTTCACCTCCTTGCGCGCGGCGCGATAGGCGTCGTCGAAGGCGTCGCCATCCACCCCCAACAGCGCCTGCGCCTTCTCCCGCGCCGCCGCGGAAGCCGCCGCATGGGCCGGGGCGTAGTCGTACAGAGTGTTGTCGGTGTCGAAGATCACCGCCGCCGGTTTGCGCGCAAACGCCTCGGGATTGCGAATATTCAGAGCCATTTACCGTCTCTCCGCCAGCGCTTGAGCAGCGTGCAACAGCACAATCAGTTGCATCACCCCCGCCATCCCCGCCTGCCAGTTGGGCCACAGGGAGAGCATCTCCTCCATATGCGGGGCGAGCATTTTGGCCGCCAACGCCAAGTCCTCGGACTCCACGTCGCCCTCCACGCGCATCTCCACCGCCGCGCCATCCTCCACCACCGCCACATCGATGTAAAGCCCGCAAATGGCGATCAAGATTCGCGCCAAGTCCTCATGATAGAGAGTGTCGCGCAGCAGCGCGCGCAGCTTCAGCGGCAGCTTTTTGCGTCGCCCGCTCCCCTGCGGCGCGCTCTGTTCCGGCAGGCGCACATCTTCCGGCCGCGCCGCCTGCAGGGTGAACACCAATTGCGCATGGGCCATCTGCGGCCGCACGTATTGCGCCGCATCGGGCTCGCGCCGGGCGATATCCGCCAGCGTCTCCTCCAACCCCTTGCCGCGCTGGGTCACATCCCGGCGAATTTTGAAATATCTGCGCAAATCCGCATCCATATCGAGAAATATGCGCACATCGCAACGCTGGCGCAGCGCCGGGGTATACAGCGCATGAAGCCCGCTGGCGATGATCACATCATTATCCGCCACCGGTTGCGGCGCGGTGAATCGCCCGCTGGCGTGGTCGTAGTGGCGGCAACGGATGGGCTGACCATCAAGCAGCTTGAGTACATCGCCGCAGAACGCCATCAGATTGTTGGCGCGGGGATTGAGGTGGGTCAGCGCCTTCCACATGGGGGCGTAGCGATCCCACAAGTGGTAGTCGTCGCCGGAGACATTGACCACCGAAGCCTCGCCGAACAGCCCGCCGATGGCGTGGGCCAGACTATCCTTGCCACTGCCCGAATCCCCGGCGATGCCCAGCAGCAGCGGTTGGCGGCTGAGGCGGAAGTAGTCGTTGCCGGTGATGCCCACGCGGTACATCTGCCAACAGAGCAGCAGCGCCGAGGCGGTCAGGCCGGTCTGCAACAGCGAGAGCCAGCGCTCCGGCAACGCCGCGCGCAGGGTGACGTCGGTGTGGCTCAGATCCCATCCCAACAGCGCCAGATTGGCCCCGGGACTGGTCGCCGGAGCCAGCAGCAGAAACAGCAGCGAGAAGCCGCCCACCAGAATCATGCCGGTGAGCCCGGCGCGCAATTGGTGAATCACCAGAAACGGCAGCGTCCAGTAGTACCAGCCGACTGAAGCGGGGGTGAGCACCAGCAACACCATGAAGCCGCCGCCGATGGCCGCCGCCAGCAGGTCGAAATTGAATCGCCCTAAACGCCATACCGCATACAGAATGGCCAGATAGGCCAGCGGCGCCCAATAGAGATAGATCCCCTCGCCCATGGACAGCCGCATCTGATAGAGCTTGGCCATCTCACGATTGGCCAGCATCATCACCTGGGTCCCTTCGGTGAACAGCCACGGCAGTTGCAGCAGCCCGAAGGCGTAGACGAAGTAGCGGATGAAACTGTGGGCGATGGGGCGCAGCCGCTTGTTCTTCCACAGATAGATAGCGATGAAGGGGGCGGCGGCCAGCATGCTGAGTTTGGCGGCGGCGGCCAGTCCAAGCCAGCCGCCGGAGCGGCCCAGGCGCAGGCGATTGAGGGTGATCAGGCAGGCGGTGAGCAGGAACACCGGCACGATGTCGGTCTGGCCGTACCAGTAGCCCACGTAGAGGGTGATGGGCGAGAGCCAGTAGAGCCAGATGATGCGCTGTTCGAAGTCGGCGAAGCGAATCTGCAACAGACGCAGAACGCCGTAATCAAACAGCAGGGTGACGCAGGCGAAGCCGATATGGGTGAACAGCCCTTCGACGCCAAACAGAGCGTCGAGTCCGGCGCCCATGGCCACTCCTGGCAGGTAGGCGGCGAACATCACCGGACCGTAGGGGAAGGAGAGCGCATCGCCCCCGGCGCTCAGATGGGCGCTCCAGGGATCCAACGTCGGGTGGCCCAACCAGCCCTGTAGAAAGGGCAGAAACCACGCCACCTGCGCCCACGGACGCGCCAGCGCAATGAGCAGAACGCGCGCCGCCAGTCCGCCGAGAAAAGCCGGATGCCGCCACAGCGCGGGCGGCGCTATTTCCATCGTTCGGGGTTCTTGGTGCACACCGCGTCCACGGTGATGCCGCGCTCGCCCAGCAGGGCGCGCATGTCATCGATCTCGCGGGTTTCGATGCGCCCCTGCAGCTCCGGCGACACCAGGCAGAGTTTGAACCCGGCGTCCTTCAACTGCATGGCGTCCTCATGCTCCAGCGGAAAACGGGTAAAGCAGTCCACCCACACCCAGTCGACCTTGCCGCCCAGCACCAGCGCAGTTTCGATGCTCTCATACTCGGAGACGCGCACCGCACAGCGGCTCTCGCCGCTACACACCGTCTTGATCAAAAACGGAAAGCTCTGGTCGAGGAAGAAGTAGTTGTCGATCTCACGCTCATCCATGATCTCGATCAGCCGCTCCTCCAGCCCCTCCTCCTTCACATTGAGGATGAGTCCAGCGTGGCGATACTGGTCGATCCACGACTCAAAGGCGGGGCCTTTGCGCCCGGCGTCGTGGTGGATGATGAGCTGATCGCCCCAGGTGCGGATATCCACCTCCACCCCATACTCCTGGGGGGTGACGCGCAGCTTTTCGATGTGGTTGACCCGATGTTGAAACAGAATCACGATGGTTCTCTCTTCACCATTGAAGACCTAACGCTTATGGCGTAAGGCGCGCCGCAGACGAAAGCTGAATTCCAAAGTGCGCAAAATGAACTTCTTCTTGCCGCGCCAATCGACGTTCCAGTGGGAAACGCCGTGGGCGCGCTCGCCAAAGAACACCGGAAACCGCTCCACCGCAAGCCCGCCGACCCGCGCCTGATGGTAGGCGTACAGATCCAGGGAGAAGTCGTGGGGCGGATCTTCCCACGTGGCGAAAAACGCTTTGGGAAACAGTGTAGGTTGTGCGTTGATATCCCACAACCGTTTGCCCAGCAACAATGACTCAAAAAAACTCATGCCCATGGTGAACAGCACATCCGCCGGGGGACGGCCAAAACGGCGCCCTTTGACAAACAACCGCTCGGGATCGGCGCTGTTCTCAAACGCCGCCAGCCCCACCAGCACATCCATGGGATCGGTCTGCATATCGGCGTGAGTCCAGCCCATAAAGCGCCCCTGCGCCTGCTGCAAGCCGTAAAGAATGCCGTAGCCGTAGCCCTGATTCACCTCCACCCGCACGCTGCGCAGGCCACGATGCTCGGCCACGCCCGCCGCCAGCACCGCCGGGGAGTCGTCGGTGGAGCCGTTGTCCACCAGCAGGAATTCGATCTCCTCACGCCCGGCGCACACCTCGGCGCAGCGGGCCATGAGCAGCGGTAGATTGGCGGCCTCGTTGTAGCAGGGAATCACCACCGTCAGCGTCGGCTCGGTCGGCATGGCGCCCTCTTCTCTCACCCGCGCGGCGCGGGAATCTGCGGCGCAGTGGCGGCAAAGCGCTGCGCCAGCTCCTGCACGGCGCTCGGGGCGATGCGCCCATCGCGCTCCAACTGGTATGGGTGGCCGGGCCATTTGTGGAAACAGCCCTGCCAATACTCAAAACTTTGCAGATCGCCCGGCGTGCCCCAGCACAGGTAGTGGTCCACTTCGAACAGTTTGACCCGCAGCCCCATCTCCACCGCATCATTGATGAGCATATCCACGTAGTACTCACCGTTGACCCGCTTATCGCGGAACAGAGCGAACATATGCTCGGCGGCGTCGACGAAGCGCTGCGCCTTCTTGAAAGTGAACGTCCCCACAATGATGGGATCGCTGGCGGGATCCTCCAACGGCTGTTTGACCGCCACGCGGGACACATTGCCCGCCTCATCAGCGCCGATCCAGCCATACATCTGCGGATTGAGCCGCGCGCCGGGGTGACCGCGCATGCCCCATACGATGATGTCGATTGCGGGATCATCCAACAGGGTTTGCAAAGCGGCGTGGTCGTACAGCGCGCCATTATCGCAGGCGCCGATGGTGAGCGGCTGCTCCCAATCCACTTCGCTCACGCCATACATGCAGGTGCGCGCCTGACCGTCGGTGGGGCCCGCCAGACGCACATGCTTGACCGCGCCAAACGCGTCGCGCAGCGCCTGCTCCACCTGCGCCAAACCGGGCATGTCGGCGCGGTGGATGAACACCCGCTGCGGGGCGTCGGGCAGATCCTCAGTGGCCTGCACCGCCATGGGCTTGCCATTGACGGCGATGAGCGGCTTGGGGGTGGCGTAACCGGCCTCGGCAAAACGGCTGCCCAATCCGGCCATGGGCACCATCACCGCGCCATCGTGCTGCGCAACGGGCTGCGGCGGCGCCAGCAGATCGCGGAACATCGCCGACCAGCGCTGATACTCGGCCAGATCCTGGGGCGTGCCCCACTGCATGAAGTGCTGCAACGGATAGACGGCGATATTGCGGCCATCGGCAAACAGCGGCTTGTAGGTGAGGCTGACGTAGAACTCGCCGCCGATGGTCAGATCCTCGGCCACGCAGCGGTCGAACGCCTGTTTGAGCAGCGCGCCGGAGCGGAAATAGTAGGTTCCGCTGGAGGCGAACTCCTCAGTCGGCGTGTCGGTATAGGGCTGCTTCTCCTGGATATCCTCCCCCCACAGGGAGCCGGGCGGCGTTTTCACGTAGGCGTAGGAGGTGGAGCCCAGCATGTGCGGGTGGAAGCCGGTGTAGCAGGGAATCGCGCCATCGCAGCGGGACTCGGCCACAAAGCGCGCGAAGTGGTCAAAATCCCAGTAGCAGGTGAAATCGCAGTAGTTGACCACGCATTGCGCGGCGTCGTCGATCAGGTCAAACGCCTGCCGCACCGCATGCACCGGACCCAGCTTGTGCGGCGCGATGCCGAGGATGCGACCATCGGGCGCCAGATCTTGCAGGATCTCCCGCATGCGGTATTCCGGCGCATCCAGGTGGTCCTGGTTGCAGATAAACAGAAACTCGTGATCCCCCGGGAACAGGTCGACCACATGGGCGATGATGGGTTTGCCATCCACCTCGATGAGCGGTTTGGGAACCGAATACCCGGCGCGGCGGAAGCGCTCGCCAAAACCGGACATGGGGATGATGATCTGCATGAAACCTCCCGGCCTGCCGCCGGTTACGCGTCCAGGGATTGGCGAAACTTCTCGGCGTCCCAATCCAGCAGGTCGGCCACTTCGCGGTCATTGAGGGTGGCCAGTTCGGCGCGCGGCTCCAGACGATTGGCCAGCAGCGCCAGGGCGCGCAGCATCTCCTCGCCGCCGGGTTTGAGCTCCTCGCGCACCCAGGTTCCGCGCCCCTCCCAGATGATAAACGCCGGATCGACGCCATAGGTCACCTTGTAAGCGTCGCGCGCCGGGTGCCACCCCTGTTCGCCCATGGCCACACAGCAGCCCGGACCCAGATAGACCGCATGGTCCGGGTAGAGCACAGAATCATTCAGTTTCGGCAACAGCAGCGGGTCCATGGCCAGCGTCTGCGCCACAGCGTGTGTCGGCAGGCGGTAGTCGGCGTCCGGCGCGACCTCGGAGACATGGCTCAGGTCGCTCTCGTCATAGTGCTTGTACGGCTGATCCAGCCTGCGCTCCACCTCCGCCAGCAGCGCTTCGGCGGCGGCGCAATCGGCGCCGCCCACCACCAGACCGTGATTGGCCAGAATCAGCACATCCGGCGACTCGCCCATGGCCGCGCGCACCGCTTGGGTAAGCGGCGCGCCGGGGCGGCGATAGGGAATCCACGCCCAGCGCAAGCCGTCGAGCCGCTCGGCCACGCGCTCGGGGCCGTCGGCGCGCACCGCCCAGGCCAGCGTGCGAATGGAGTGCATATGCAACACCACCGCATGCGGCATCAACGCATGCAGCGTGGTCTCAATGGAGGGGCGCAACGGCGCATCGGGGTCAAACAGACCCGCCATGGGGTCATCGGCATCGCTGTCGATGGCGGCGCGCGCGGCGTTCAGATCCACGGCGGTAAAGATCGGCTTCTCCTGGGCGCGCGACAGCCATGTGCCTGAGCCTTTCACCCACAACCGACCGTCGGGGGCCTTGCAGGAGGTATTGCCGCCGCCGCCCTGCACCAGCATGGGATCGGCGCCAATTTGCGCGGAGAGTCGGGTCAAAGCATCGAGCATCAGCGGGCGCCCAAGAGGGAGTGTCGACAACAGACGTCGCGCCAGTATGCGCCATCTGGAATACCCCTTGCAACGCATTCCGCCACCCCCCTCAGAACGCCCGTTTCCGCTCTGAGAAGGGGTCAAATGTGCCCAACCGCACACTCTGGCGCGGCAAAAGTCGCCGTCAGTCACGCGCCGAGCCGCTGCTTTGCGCCGCCGCATAAGGCCGCGTTTCAGACAAGGATCGCTCCATGCAAGACTCCCCCAACCTCTTAATTCTTTATGGACACCACCACGGCGTCACCGCCAGCCACATCGCCTCGGCGCTGGGCTCCATGGCGTCGGTGATGTGCGCTGGACCCGGCATGGCGGAGGATGAGACCCACATGCCGTGCGACGTCTCCGAATCCGTGTTGACCATTTTGCGCGCCCTGCGCGGACGCTTTTCGCCAGACGCGGTGCTGGTGATCGAATCGGGCGAAAAGTTCTTCCCCATGGATCTGGAGAAGCTGGAGATCCCCTGCTTCTACTACTCCATCGACGCCCATTTCAACCTGACCTGGCAGAGCGAGTACGCCAAGCTGTTCGACGCCCTGTTCGTCACCTTCCGCCAGTACGCCGCCACCTTCCGCAACACCGGCCATCCGGCGGTCTACTGGCTGCCCCACGGCTATAACGACGCCCATTATCACGACTTCAACGCCCCCGAGCGCGATATCGACATCGCCTTTGTGGGCGATATGGATCCCAACCGCCGCCCCGAGCGCATGGCCATGCTGCAAGCGTTGCAGGATGCGGGACTCAAGACCGTGTTCACCCGCGGCATCTGGAACGAAGAGGTGGGCAAGGTCTATTCGCGCGCCAAGCTGGCGTTCAACGATAACGACCACAAAGTGCTTAATCCGCGTAATTTTGAAGCCGCCGCCTGCGGCGCGGTGGTGCTGAGTAACGACGCCGAGTCGCTGAGTGAATTCTTCGTCGACGGACAGAACATTCTGCTGCATCAAAACGCCCCGCAGATGCTGGACCACGCCCAAACGCTGTTGGCCGACCCCGATCGCTGGCGTCAGCTCTCCGAAGCTGGCAAAGCCAACGCCGGACTGCACACCTGGAAGCACCGCAGCATCGTGCTGCTGGACCTGATCGCGCCGTTCCTGCGCCAGAAGCGCCGCCACTTTCCGCACCAGGAGATCATCAAGGCCAGCGCCTTTGTGTATCAGAATCGCGGCCTGCCCGGCCGCGCGGTGCAGATGCTCAACGAGCTGCAGAAGCAGTATCCCCATGACGTTGAGTTGACCTTGCAAAAGGCTCTGGTCTATCTGTCGAACAATTTCCATCAACAGGCGGCGGAGGTGTTGATGGAGCTGTTTGAACTGAACCCGCCGCCGCCCGGCCCCTTCTTCCAGCAGATCGCCAGCGCGCTGATCAACGCTTTCCACTTGGCCAACCACGCCGAAGGGGCGGTGCGCGCGGCCATGGCGATCCCCAATCTGAGCGCCGAGCAGCGCGCCATACTGGCGCAGACCGCCGCGCGCCATACGGGCGAGATTCCCGATGCGGCGCGGGCCAAGCTCTGTCTGCCCCCGGCGGCCAAGCAGCAGGCGCGCTAAACTTGTATTATCGAGGGCGCGCGCCTGCGCGCCCTCGACTCTCTCTCAGCAACGCCCCCCGCAGCCCTTTTCCCGCCTGTTTTTGCAGTTGGGGTCGCCATGGCCAACTGTTATGGCGTACTCTGGCCCCGTTACTCTGCGTTGCCGCGCGGCGCCGTCGCGCCCCAACCCAGGAGCGGACTGACCATGCCTGAGCAATCGTCTCTGTTGGCGCGCGCCGCCCGCGCGCTCCTGCGACCAACCCTCAAGCCCCTGCCCGGCGTCAGCGCCGACTCCCTCGATCTGACCCACGGGGTGCTGGCCTGCAATCACGCCACCCCATGGGACGCCGCGTTGATTCTGTGGGCGCTGCCTGCGGCCCCCACCACCATTGTTCATGCGCCGGAGCGCCCGCCCTCAGCGCGGCTGAAACAGCTGTGTCACCCGACGCGCTGGAGCGCCTTGGAGGACGCGGCGCCGGAGTCGGCGCGCGCGCCGCTGGCGCAAGCGCTGAACGCAGGCGAACGCATCATCTGGCTCACCAGCAACCAACCCCAGCCCGACAACGCCCTCACCGACCTGCCCGGCTGGCTCCCCGCGCTCCTTGCCGCCTGCGATGCGCCGCTCATCCCGCTGTATCTGCGTGGGGCGCGCCTGCATCGCATGGTGTCGCCCTGGGGGCTGACGGGCGCCACGCTGCGCGCCCCCATTGAACTGCTGGCGGACACACCCATTACGTCGTCGCAGTGGGCGCCAAACGCGCCTGACGCTCCCATCGATCCGGCGCTGCGCCTGTTGCAGCGCCTGGCGGCGCGTCGGTTGCAGGGGGAGCTGGCGGGACGCGCCGACCTGTGGACGGAGATCTGCCTGGCCGCGCGCCGCTTTGGCCGCAATCGCATTGCGGTGGAGGACGCCACCGGCGCCCAGGCCAGCTATGGTCAGTTGATTTTGCGCGCGCTGGTGCTGGAGCAGCTGTTGCGACCACATGCCAGAAAGGGCGACGCCGTGGGGGTGCTGCTGCCCGGTTCGGTGGGATGCGTCACGGTGCTGCTGGCGCTGCAAGCGGGCGCGCGGGTTCCGGCCATGCTCAACTTCTCCGCCGGGCCCCACGCCATGGCCGCCGCCTGCCGCACGGCGGATATCGGCCTAATCCTCACCTCACGCCTGTTTCTCGCCAAGGCGGGATTGCAGGAGGCCGCCACGCAACTGACCGAGAACGCCCGCGTCCTCTACCTGGAGGATCTGCGCCCCGCCGCCACCCTGGCGGTGAAGCTCAACGGTCTGCGCCGGGCGCGCCGCCCGCTGGCCGCCGGGGCCAAACCCGACCCCCACCAACCGGCGCTGATTCTGTTCACCTCCGGCTCCGAGGGCGCCTCCAAAGGGGTGATGCTCTCGCATCAGAACCTGCTGGCCAATATCGCGCAGATGCGCGTGGCCACCGACGTGGGTTTTGGCGACCGCTACCTGAACGCCCTGCCGCTGTTCCACTCCTTTGGTCTGACCGTGGGAACTCTCAAACCGCTGCTCTCCGGCCTGCGGCTGTTCCTCTGCCCCAATCCGTTGGAGTATCGCCGCATCAGCGAGATCGCGCGCCACTGGCGACCCACGGTAATGGCGGGGGCCGACACCTTCCTGTTCGGCTACGCCCGCGCCGCGCGCACGGGGGATTTCCACACCGTGCGCTACCTGTTCGCTGGCGCCGAGCCGCTGCGCGAGGCCACGCGACTGTTGTGGTTTGAGAAGTTTGGCGTGCGCGTGCTGCAGGGGTATGGCGCCACCGAGGCGGCTCCGGCGGTGGCGGTCAATCTGCCCCACGCCGACCGTCCGGCCAGCGTGGGACGCCCACTGCCGGGGATTGAGACCCGCTTGGAGCCGGTGACCGGTTGGCCGCCGGAACAGGGCGGGCGCTTGTGGATTCGCGGGCCCAATGTGATGTTGGGCTATCTGCTGCCGCAGGAGTACAAACCAGGACAGGCGCCCCAGTGTCGCCCGCCCCAGGCGCCATGGGGCGCGGGTTGGTATGACACCGGCGATCTGGCGCACATCGACGATGCGGGCTTTGTCACCCTGCGCGGACGGCTCAAGCGCTTCGCCAAAATCGGCGGCGAGATGGTCTCCCTGGAGATCTCTGAGGCGGTGGCGCGCACGCTGTGGCCCGACCACGCCCACGGCGTCATTCGCGCCCCGGGCGATAAACGCGGCGAGCGTCTGATTCTGCTCACCACCCGGCCCGATGCTGACGCCGTCGCCCTGTTCGCCGCCTTGCGCGAAGCCGGACATGGCGAGATCTACGCCCCCAAGCGCATCATCCACATCGACGCCATGCCGCTGCTGGGCTCGGGAAAAGTCGACTACCCGGCGCTGGAGGAGATCGCCGCCAAAGCGCTCAGCGAAAGTTGAGCTATGGTGAGTCAAAACCAAAACGACACAGAGCGTCCAATGTTTGCGTGACGCAGGCCTAGCTTGCGCTAACTATTGGCCGTCGGCTGGCCGACGGCGGGGTCTGGGGCCTGCGCTCCCAGCGCCAATGGCGTGCAATCCAGGGCGGCGCCCACGATTTGGCAGGAACGCCAAATCGGACTCGCGCAGCGAGCCCGTAGGGTGAGGGACAGGGATGGCCCGAATCACGATTTGGCTGTTGATCTTGGGAGCTCGAGGGCAAAGCCCTCGATATCTTCCATTCTCAAAATCGCCAATGTCCAATTTTGAATTCGACTAAGTATACATCAGCGAAACACCTTACTCACCGCCTCGGCGTTGCGATAGCCGCGATTCTGTTTGATGGCGGGCAGATAGCGCGGCGCGCGCTCTTCACTCACATTCACGCTCCACCCCAACATGCCGTTGGCGTCATCGGAGGCGCTCCAGTACATCAAGGGGTTCCACGCCACCCAGGATTTACCATTGGCGTGGGGGTAGAGCGCCGCGCGCTCACGCCCCAGGGCCAGGTCATACCAGCGGATGGTCCCATCGCTCAGGGCAACCGCCACCCAGCGCGAATTGCCGCTGATATTGACCGCCTGCGCTTCCGCGGGCAGCGCCGTGCGCCAGATTTGCGCGCCATTGCTGCGGAACAGATAGAGGTGCACGTCGGTGGCCAAAGCCACAAACCGGCTGTCGGCGGAGAGCGCCACCGCCCGGCCTCGCTCAGAGCCATTGAGCGTGAGCGGAATCCGCCTGTTCACCTTGGGCTTGTCGCCATTTTGCCAACCGCTCACCTCGACCAAACGGGTTTGCGTCAGCGGATCGCGCAGCACCCTCCCGGCCAGTTCAGCGTCGCTCATGGGGTGCAGATCACGCATGGAAAAGGCGCTCATATCCCCGGCGCCCGCCGCGCTGCTGCGGCCAAACCGGGCCACTGCGCCGTCGGCGGAGAGACGCAGGGTCGCCCCGGGCGCGTGATAGTCGCGGCTGGGCGAATCATGCCGAAAATAGGCGATGCCGTAAGCGTCCAACGCGCCCATGGAGCCGCTCTCGGTCACATAGGCCAGCCCGCCGCCCGGCAGCGGCGTCAGATCGCTCACCAAGCCCGCTCCCAGGTGCAGATCAACCCACTGGCCATTGCGCTTCAGATCCCATTTGCGCGCCATGGCCGCGCGATTGGAGTCGCGCCGTCCGCCGCCTGCAAACAGGTAGCGTCCATCTTCAGACCACGCCACCAGCGGCATGCCGCCGTCAAAACGCGCACTGCTGGGCTGAAAGCTGATGCTCAAATCACGACTGTTGAGCGCCAGCGGCGCGCCCTCGGTCCGCCCCACAGCGAGATATCCGCCATCGGGGGAAAAGCGCGCGCTAAAGGGCGTCGCCCCCGCATGGCCCAGCATCTTCTCCCCCGCTTTGCGCAAATCCGCGTCATACAGGCGCAGGCGGCCATCGGCGCTGGCGCTAACCATGCGTCCATCCGGGGCGAAGTCGAGCCAGGTCACCGGTTTCCCATACTCGGCGTCGCCCCCCGCCAGCCGCCCGCTGGCCACATCAAACACACGCACCCCACCCGAGGCCAGCCCCGCCGCCAGATAGCGGCCATTGGCGGAGAAGGCCAGATGGTTGACCACATCCGGCAGTCCGCTCAACCGCTTAACCAGGGCGCTATTTTGCCAATTGAACAGATAGACGGAGACCTCGGGACGCCACTCCTTGCCAGTATAACCGGCCACGGCGATCAAACCGGTTTTGGGCTGCGCAGCCACCGCATAGAGTTTGCCATCGCCATCCAACCCCAACGGCGGGCGCAGCACGCGTTTGAGCACGCCGTCGCGCAGACGCCACACCCGCGCGCTGCGATCATCGGAGACCGTGACCCAGCGTTCGCCATCGGGCAGCAGCGCCGCGCGCCGAATGGGGCCACGGTGTAGCCAGGTCTCCACCAGCATGATGGGCGTTTGCGAAAACTCCGCCGCCCGCACCACAGTGGGCGCGATCAGCGCGAGCAGGGCCATGCTCAACGCCAAGCCGATCAGCACAGCGACCTGCGCGCCCTGCTGATGCGCCGCAAACGCCCGTCGCCACGCGCAATTCGCCATCTTCCCATACTCCCGCCAGGACATTTTATTTGACCCTTCCCCTGCGCCGTCCGACAATAGAACCATCCAATACAGTCTCACCACCCGCCTGCAGAGCAAAAAAAGCGGGGTCTTGCGGAGCCAAACCATGGCCAAACCAGACGTCAATTGGGATTTCACAGAGTTGGACCACGGCCAGCTGGAAAAGATCGCCTGGATCGCCGAACGCACCAAGTTTGCCCTGACCACTGGCATGAGCGCGCTGCAGCGCCTGAATCAGATCACCGATGACGCCACGCAATTGGACGCCATCTCGCCGGAGTTGGACGGCGCGCTCAACGCCTCGTTGCAGGAGATTCGCGCCATGCTGGGCGAGAATTCATCGACTGCCAACGCACTGGAGCCCGAGGCGCGGGCGCAGTTGGTGCGGGAAAAGCTGGGCCAGTTGATCCTGGCCTGGGATGATATTCAGCGCCGCGTCAATGCGCTGCTGCGCGAACGCGACCCGGAAGTCTCGCTCTGCGCGCAGGCCAAAGAGCTGCCCAATTGACCGCCACGCCCACGTAGATTACGCGTGGGAACAACGCATTGATCACGAATCCAGGAGCACCGCGTCCAATTGAGGATCCACCAACGCCAACGGCTGCATCGCCAGATAGATCTCGCGACTGATCCACGCATCGGTGGCCGCATAGCGGATCTGATACGCTTCGAGCACATCGTTGGCCCAGTTGGAACACTGCGCGCGTTTGGAGATGCGCACGCCAAAAAACGCCGCCGCCATACTGCGCAATCCTCTGCTGGCCACTTCGTTGCGCGCCGCCGCCTCGCCCACATCGACAAACCCGCCTGGGGTGAACGGCGCCACCTCCTGCAACTGCTTCACATCTTGAATCAGCCCCACCCCGGTTTTTAACACCGCAGCGTCGCTGAGCAGCGCCTGCAGCGGGCGAAGATCCTCAATCTGCGACAATTGAAACAGGTATACCGCATTGGCCCCGGCCAACTGAATCAGCGCTGGAGGGTAACTCACCCCTTTGCGGAATGCGGGCCGCGTCTCGGTATCAAACCCCAACACGGTTTCCCGACTCAGAACCTCCACCGCTTCGGCGGTTTCATCGCTATCGCGCGCCACATGGACATCGCCCATCCAGGCGCACACCGGCAGGTCATTGATCTCCTGCTTGGGCACCTTGCGGGCGTAATCATCCAGTAAACGAAGCGACGAAACAGGCATCAAGCATCCCAAATTCGGACCAGCGGGAGGGCAAGGGCGGCGTCATTGCGCCACGCCACAAAAAAAGAACCGACTTTTCCTAACATAAAACCCTCGGCAAGCCAAGCCGCCACGCCGCTTAGTGGGTCCAATGGGCGCTGGCGTCACCCACACGGCAAAAAACTTTCATACTTGACATTAAACACTGTAACGCCCTATATCTTCGAAGGAGTACGCACGGGATTTTTGCAGCAAATTGTGGCTGCGCCGATTGCGCTCCCCCTTGCGCCATATTGCCCACTGCGCAACAACGACTTCAAATCTTAAAGGATGCGCCCGCTCATGGCTGATGCTTCATCGCGCCCGCCACGACGTTATAAAATCGGCGACGTCGCCAAGATGTTGGGCGTGACGGCCCGAACCCTGCGGTTTTATCAAGAGCAGGGGTTGATCGAACCCCAGCGCAGCGCGGGGGGCATGCGACAATTCTCCGAGGCGGATCTTAAGCGCATTCGCATCATCCTGGAGTTCTCCAAACTGGGGGTCACCCTCAAGCAGATCGGCGAGTTGATCGACTCCCGCGCCAACGCCAAAACCGGCGAACAGGCCAGTGAACAGGTGTTTGACGCGCTCAACCGCCTCTACCAGGAACTCAGCAGCAAGCGTACGCTGCTTGACCAAATGAATGAACAGGTCAAATTGGCTATGGAGCAGATCTCCCTGTGCCACGGCTGTCAGGAACCTCCTGGCGAACGCGGCTGCAGCGTCTGCCCGCTTCTCAAAGAGCTGCCTGCGGAGTTTCGCTCCTATATCTTTGATCTGATCTGGGAATCCTGACGCCTGCACCCTGTTGCTGATCTGGGGGGAGCGCGTCATCCACGCGCTCCCCCTTTTTCATACTGGAATCAGCTTGGCGCCAATGAGCGCGCCAACGCGATCAACCCCGCGTCGTTGACCTCCCCCTGCCGCTCCGCCATCTGTTTGAAGTGATCAAACGCCCAGCGCCACTCGTCAGCGGAGGGAAAGTTGATCCCCAACGCCGCCATGCGCGCATGGAATGCATGGCGACCCGAGTGTTTGCCCAACGCCATCTGATGCGCTTCGCGCCCGACGCTCTGCGGCGTAAACGCCTCATACGTCCGCGCATCGCACATCACCCCGTGTTGATGGATGCCCGACTCATGGGCGAAGGCGTTGCCGCCCACCACCGCCTTGTTGGGCGGAATGGGCGCGCCAAACGCTGCGTAGGCGCGTTGGGAGAGCGTATAGATTCCCGCCATTTGCACACCATGCGTCACGCCAAAGCGCTCGGCGCGGGCGCTGATAGCCACCCCCACCTCCTCCAACGCCGCATTGCCGGCGCGCTCGCCAAAACCATTGATAGCCACCTCCACCTGCCGCGCGCCGCCGCGCACCCCCGCCAACGTGTTGGCCGTGGCCAAGCCCATGTCGTTGTGACAGTGGGTGGAGAAGCGCACATGCGAACCATGGGGAACCGTAGCGATGAGGGTTTCCATCATCGCCTGATACTCCCACGGCTCCGTGTAGCCCACGGTATCGGGGATATTGATGGTGGTCGCCCCCGCGTCGATGGCGGCGGCGCAGATCTGTTGTAAAAACGGCGTCTCCGCACGGGTGGCGTCTTCGGCGGAGAACTGCACATCGTCGCAGTGAGCCCGCGCCTGGGTGACGGCGGCCACCGCCCGTTGCATGACCTGTTCAGGCGTCATGCGCAATTTGGCCTGGCGATGGATGGGCGAAACGCCGATGAAAACATGAATCCGGCGCCGCTTGGCCCCCTGCGTCGCGGCGAGCGCCGCCGCCACATCACTCTCCACACAACGGGCCAAGGCGCAGATTGTCGCCCCCTCCACACTCCGCGACACCGCCTGTACGGCGGCGAACTCCGCAGGCGACGCGGCGGGGAAACCCGCCTCGATCACATCCACCCCCACCGCCGCCAAGTTGCGCGCGATCTCCACCTTCTGCTCGGCGCTCAACGCCACCCCGGGCATCTGCTCGCCATCGCGCAAAGTGGTGTCGAACATGATTACGCGGTCCGCTTCTGAATCGGACGCCACCTGTTGGTTCTCAAACATGATTCTCACTCCTCATAGGGGTCTTGCCGCTGACGCAAGGGCGCCGCGACGCGCGCGATGATCCTGGGGACCGACGCAACGCAGGCATTTTCTTCAATGCAACGCCAACAGGCGTGCGGAATTGCTCAAGGAAAGTCCGTCCACAAGGGGACGCGGGCCGGATGGCCGCAATGCGGGGCTTAGCCCGCTAGGAGGGATAGTTCTAGGCGGGCGGCGCGATAGGTGCGGGCAATAGCGGACCGCGGCTTAACCGGGATGGCGCATGGCCATGGTCTGTGATGTACGCAACACATAAGAGTGCTCCTAACGCTGTGCGCGCGCAAAGGCGGCGCAATTGGCGGGCTATCGCCACAAAGCAGCACGACACGAAGTCGCAATGCTAGCCAAAACTCAAACGGGAAAATCGCTCAAAAACATCTGGAGAGAACAGGAAACGAAAAGCTGGCCCGACGCGAAACGGCGTTCAGCGTAGGGGTAGTCGTAGCGCTTCGGGCAGGCGCCCAAAGGCCAGGGGAGAGGCGGAGAAGCGGGTCTCCGTATGGATCGAGTAGATGACCATAGTGGGATTAGATTAAAAGAGCGGCGCAAAATTGCAAGCAGAAAATTGCGCCGCTCAATCTCTTTCCGTCATGGGGCGGATCGAACGCAACCGCACAACGACGCTGGATCGATCAGCTCTCCAGACGACGCCCAGCCTGCAGCAGTTCGGTGAATTTCTCCGCAGGCAACGGCGCGCTGAACAGGAAGCCCTGCATCTCGTTGCAGTGCAGACCGCGCATGATGTTGAGCTGCTGCTCGGTCTCCAGCCCCTCCACAATCACTGATTGATTGAGGCTGTGGGCCATGGCGATGATGGCGCTGACGATGGCGGCGTCGCCGTCGTTGTTATCGATATCCAGCACGAAGGAGCGGTCGATCTTCAGCGTCTTGAAGGGGAACTGACGCAACTGGCTCAAAGAAGAGTAGCCGGTGCCGAAGTCGTCAATGGAGAGCTTGACGCCCAGCGCGCTGATGCGGTTGAGCATGGCCACGGCGCGATCCACATCGTCCATGATGGCGCTCTCGGTGATCTCCAGATCCAGCATGCTGGGGTCGATGGAGAACTCCTTGAGCAGCCCCTCCACCTGGGCGGCCAGATCCTGCCGCTTGAACTGCAGCGCCGAAAGGTTGACCCCCACGCGCACCGGTTTGAGGCCCATCTGGCCCCATTCGTAGATCTGCTTGCAGGCGGTGCGCAGCACCCACGAGCCCATGGGCACGATCAAGCCGGTCTCTTCGGCCACGGGGATAAAATCACCCGGCGGCACCAGACCGCGCTCCGGGTGCATCCAACGCACCAGCGCCTCGGCGCCGATCACCTCGCCGCTGTCCAGGTCCACCTGCGGCTGATAGAACAGGCGCAGCTCGCCGCGATCGATGCCCAGACGCAGACTGGTCTCCAGCTCAAAGCGCTTGCGCGCGGTCTCGGTCATCTCCGCCGAGAAGAATTCGTAATTGTTCCAACCGCGGGATTTGGCGTGGTTGAGGGCGGTCTCGGCGTTGATCAGCAGCTCAGAGGGTGTGCGCCCATCCTGCGGGAACAGAGTGATGCCCATGGCCGCCTTCAGTTCCACCGGCTGGCCATTGACGTCCAGCGGGTGCATCAGCGACTCATACACCTTGCGCGCCACCACGCTGGCGTTGCGCACCGCTTCGAGGGGATCTTTCAAGTCCGACAACAGCAGAGCGAAGCCCACTTCGGACAGACGCGCCACCGAGTCGGAGGTGCGCAGGCAGTTATCCAGACGCACCGCCACTTCGCGCAACATATCGTCCGCCGCCGTCTGTCCCAGGGAGTCCCGAATCAGCTTCAAGCGGTCGGCGTCCAGCTCCAGGAACATGGCGCCCACGCAGACATTATGCCGCGACGCCTGCGACAGCGACTGCTGCAAGCGGTCTTCAAACAGCAAGCGCAACGGCAGACCGGTTAGGGGATCGCGAGATTGGCTGCGATTGTTTTCGGCGTTTGCTTGCACCACCGCTTCCGGGCGCGCCTGCACCAGGTAGTTGCGCACCGCGCCGTCATGATGCGGCAGAATAGCGTTGATCTTCAGATCGACCTTGAACGCCGCGCCATGGGCCAGGATCCGGTTGATATTGCCCTGCCACAGGCCGCTCTGCCAAATCTCTTCGCCGATGGCCTCCAGCAGATCGTCATCGCCGGGTTGGTCCAACCAACGCAGCACATGATGCCCCACCAGATCGCTGCGACTGAGGCCGCTGAGATTCATAAACGCTTGGTTAACCTGACGTAAACAGCCCCGATGATCGATGAGCGCGATCCCCTCGTGACTGTTCTCCAGCAGCACCCGCACCAGATTGTCCGAAGCCGGCATAGCCTTGGCGCGCCCTTGCGCTTGAGAGGCTCCTGTCTGTGTGCTCATGCCCGACTGTCTCCAATGCCCTGGGTTGCGACGTGTGCTGGCGGTTGCGCTTGCGCGCTGCGCGCAGAATGCGACTCCATCGCGTCAATGGCGGCCAAGCGCGCATGCAACGGCGGATGTGAGTAACTCAGAATAACATATAACGGCGCCGGAGTCAGATGGGAAAGATTTTCCGTTGAGAGGCGCACTAAAGCCCGCGCCAGCGCGCCGGGATCTTCCACGCTCTGGGCGGCGAAACGATCGGCCTCGAACTCATGTTTGCGCGACAGCGCCGCAAACGCCGCCCCCACCGCCATCTCCAGCGGCGAGAACAGGATGGCGAAGAAGACCAATCCGGCGGAAACCGGCATGCTCTCCAGGCCAAACGCGGCGAACAGCGCCGGGCTCTGCAGCGCCAGCCCCAGCAGATAGAGCATCAATCCGGTATGGGCGATGCCGATGGCCACGCCCTTATGGATATGACGCCGCTTGTAGTGACCGATCTCATGGGCCAAAACCGCTTCCAGCTCCGCTTCATCATGCCCTTCAATGAGGGTGTCGAACAGGGCGATGCGGCGATTCTTGCCAAACCCGGTGAAGAAGGCGTTGGCTTTGCTGGAGCGCTTGGAGCCATCGATGACGAAGAGCCCGGCGATATCGAAGCCCACCCGCTGACACAACGCCTGCAGACGGCTTTTGAGGGGGCCGTCGGCCAGCGGTTCAAAGCGGTTGAACAGAGGCATAATCCAGGTGGGGGCGATATACTGCAGCGCCAACGAAAACGCAATGACCGCCGCCCAGGCGTAGAACCACGCCAGATCCCCCGCCCACAAGAAGAAAGCGAGCAGCGCCGACAGCAGCGGCGCCCCGAGCAGAACGCCCAGCAACGCGCCTTTGAGGCGGTCCGACACAAAGGTGCGCCAGTCGGAACGGTTGAAGCCGAAGCGCTGCTCGATCACAAACGTGCTGTAGAGGGAAAACGGCAGCCCCAGCAGCGCGTCCGCCGCCAGCAGCGCGCCGATAAACAGCAGACCGACCACAATCGGTCCGCTGCTCGCCGCCGCCACCCCGTGCAGCCAGACAAATCCCCCCAGCAGCCAAAACAGCAGCAGCGCCGCCAGATGCACAGCGCTTGAGATCGCCCCCAAGCGCTCGCGCGCCGCCAGATAGTCGCGTCCCTTGCGGTGGGTGGGCAGGTCCCGCGTCTGATCAAACGGCGGCGGCGGCGCGTCGGTCCAGGCGCGCAGATTGCGCCAGGCGGCAAGGCGCTCCAACGCGAACTGCGCCAGCAGCAGCGCCAGAATAATTCCCCCCAGCGGGGTTATGGAGATGATATCGCTCATAGCCGGATATTTGCAGGAGCCGACGGCGCGCGCAAGCCGCAACCGCGCCCCCTGCTGCGTTAGAAGCTCTGAATCACCAGGCCGTCGCGCAGCTTGGGCTCGAACCAGGTGGATTTGGGCGGCATCACCTCACCGGCGTCGGCCACCGCCATCAGGTCGGCCATGCTGGTGGGGTACATGGAGAACGCCACCGTCATCTCGCCGGAGTCCACCCGCCGAGAGAGCCCCGCCATGCCGCGAATACCGCCGACAAAGTCGATACGCTTGTCGCGGCGTGGATCGGTGATGCCCAGAATCGGCCCCAACAGGTGGTCACTGAGCAGGCTCACATCCAGCCGCTTGACCGGATCCTCCAGCGCCCCCACGCCCGGCTTGAGCCGCAACAGACGCCACTGGCCGTTGAGATACATGCCGAAACTCTGCGGCTGGCTGGGCGAAATCGCCTCGGATTGCGGCGCGCCCACCTCAAAATCCGTCTCCAGCGCCGTCACGAACGCCTCCGCGCTCAGACCATTGAGATCCGCCACCACGCGATTGTAGTCGAGAATGCGCATCTGATCGTCGGGGAACAGCACCGAGAGAAAACGGTTCACCGGCGCTTCGGCCTCTGGTTCGCCATGCTCATTGATCCAACGCTCACGACAGCGAGACGCCGCCGCCGAACGGTGGTGGCCGTCGGCCACATAGACATGGGGCAGCGCGTCAAAGGCGTCGGTGACCGCATCAATCAGCTCCGCATCGGACACCACCCACAGGGTGTGTTGCACGCCGTCAGCGGCGGTAAAGTCGTAGGTGGGCTCGCCACTGGCGCCGCGCTCCAGCAGCGCGCTCAACGCTGGCGTATTGCGGTAGGTCAGGAACACCGGCCCCGAGTGCGCCTTGAGCCGCCAGGCGAACTCGGTGCGATCGTTCTCTTTATCGGGCCGGGTGAACTCATGCTTTTTGATGCGATCGCCGTCATAGGCAATCACCGAGGCGGCGGCCACCAGCCCGGTCTGCGCGCGCCCATCCATGATCAGACGGTAGAAGTAGTAGCAGGGCGTCGGATCCTGCGCCAACGCGCCGTCGGCCTTCAAGCGCGCATAGTTCTCGGCGGCAGCCAGATAGACGCGCTCATCGGCGGTGGGAACCTCATCATCGAACGCCAAGTCCGCCCGTGAAACGTGCAGAAAGGAGCGCGCGTTCTGATGCGCCATCTGCGCCGCCTCGGCGCGATTCATCACGTCATAGGGCGGCGCGCTGATCTGTTCAACCTGGTCGCTGGGCGGACGCCAGCCGGGAAAGGGACGCACCAAAGCATGCTGGGACATGACGGATTCCAACCTAAGATTCAATGAAGTGGCGTCGCCGCGCGGAGCGGCGACAAAAAACGCGGTTAAGCGGATCTCTCATCGTCGAGCAGAGCGGATTGAATGCTGGCGCACATGGTCTCCAACGCAGACTCCAGCGCCGCAAACACGGGTTTGGAGCCGCCGAGCGCGCCATTGTTGGCCATCGCCTCCAACGCCAAAGCCAGTCGCCGCACCGGCGTCTGCCCAAAAGCGCCCGCCGCGCCCTTGAGCGCATGGGCGGCGTTGCGGGCTTGCTCCACATCGCCATCACGCAAGGCGTCACGCAGGGCGTTGAGCATGGCCGACGCATCATCCAGGAACATCTGCCCCACTTCGCGCGCCAAGGTCCAATCCTGCTCGACGGTCTGCAACAACTGCTGGATGTCGGCGATCTGCTCGCCAGGGCGGGGCTCCTGCAACGGCGCCTGATCGCTCTCCTGGGAACGGCGACTCTCCAACACGCGTTCGATTTCGGCAAACAGGCGCCCGGCGTCCACCGGTTTGGCGTGGAAGCCATCGACGCCGGCGATGCGCGCCTGCTCCTGGTGATCGCTATCAGTCAGCGCGGTGACCGCCACGATGGGCGTGTGCGGCAGCGCGCTCTCACGCTCATGACGGCGAATCTCCGTCGTGGCTTCCAGGCCATTCATATTGGGCATGCTCAGATCCATCAGGATCAGATCGTAGGCATGCTCCCCCAAGCGCTGCAAACAGGCCATGCCGTTGGGCGCCACATCCACATCGTGGCCGCGCAAACTCAGCAGACGACTGAGCATCTTACTGGTGAAGTCATTATCCTCCACCAACAGCACCCGCAACGGCGCAAGCGTTTCGGTCTGATCGCCCTGGGCCAGAAAGCCCACATCCACGCGTTGACCATCGCGTTTGAGCCCCAACACGCCAAACAGGGAGGCCACCAGATGGCGTTGACGATCATCCAGCGGGGTGGCTAACAGCTGCGTGAGCAGTTGCCGCGCTTGCTCGCTGACCAGGGGGGGAAGGGAATTCTCAACAGGATCCTGTTGATGCATTCGGAGCGCTCCTGTGAAACCAACGGCATAGACGTTGATCCAGAATATCTGCGCATGATGGCGTAAGAGGACGCCGGGAGCAACCCGGCTTGTGGCCAAACGCGGACGGGACAGGAGGTCCCGCCCGCGTTGCAGCGAATCAGAAGATCAGGTTCATCATGAAGATCATCACCACCAGGAACAGGATGGTCATGACCGAACCAGCGCGGATGAAGTCCGGCACGCGGTAGCCCGCAGGACCCATGATCAGCGCGTTCACCTGGTGGGTGGGGATCAGGAAGCTGTTGGAGGTGGCGATGGCCACGGTGAGCGCAAACACCGCCGGGTTGGCCCCGGCGGCGATGGCGATATTCACCGCCAACGGCACCAACAACACGGTGGCGCCCACATTGGACATCACCAGGGTGAAGAAGGTGGCCAGAATCGCCAACGCGGTCTGCAGCACCCACGCCGGGGGCGTGCCCAGCGCGGCCAGCACCTGCTGCGCAATCCACGCCGCCGCGCCGGAGTTCTCAACCGCCGCGCCCAGAGGGATCAGGCTGGCCAGCAGGAACACCGTCTTCCAGCTCACCGCCTCGTAGGCCTCTTCGATCTTGAGCACGCCGGAGAGCACCATGCCCATGGCGCCGGTGAGCAGCGCCACCGACAGACGCAGATCGGTGAACAACACCATGAACAGGGCGATGCCAAAGAAGGTCAGCGCCCAGGTCACCTTCTGCGGACGCAGCTCCTCATGGGGATACTCGGTGGTCACCACCACGAAGTTGCGGTCCTTCTCCAAACGCGACAGCACATCCCAAGCGGTGTGCACCACCAGGGTGTCGCCCGCCGCCAGCGGCATGGCGCGAATCCCCTCGCCTTCGCCCAGGGTTGCGCCCTGACGGTGCAGGCCCACCATGGAGACGCCGTAGGTCTTACGCATCCACACGTCGCGGGCGCTTTTGCCAATCAGGGTGGAGCCGGGGGGGATAACCAATTCGGCGATGCCCACTTTGGTCGGCGCCAGGGACTCGGTGAAGGTCTCCAGGTCCTTACGCACATTCAGATTATACTTCTCGGCAAAGTTGGAGAGCTTATCCTGGTTGGCCAGCACGCCGAGCACGAAACCGGCTTGAATCTGGGTGTCGCGATCCAGCGCGTTGGGGCCGATCAGCACCTCGTTGGCCGAACGGCTGGCGGCGATCACGCGCACGCCGTAGTCATGTTCGACTTCATCAAGAGTCTTGCCGATCACGCTGCTGCCCGAGGGCACCACCACTTCGTTAAGCACGTAGTCCAGGCCGTAGATGCGACGGAAGTAGTCCATCACATTGTCGGGCGCGCCGCCGCTGGTCTTGGTCACCGGCAGCACGAAGCGTCCGGCGATGATGAAGTAGAGGATGCCGACGCTGACCAGCACCAGACCCACCGGGGTCACCGAGAACAGCGACCAGGTTTTCATCTGCTGCTCGGGGGGCAACGCGGCGTTGGAGGTGAGCATCAGGTCGTTGAGCAGAATCAGCGGGCTGGAGCCGACCATGGTGACGGTGCCGCCAAGGATGGCGCAGAAGCCCATGGGCATGAGCAGACGCGACATGGGCAGACCGGTGCGCGCGGAGATGCGGCTGACCACCGGTAGGAACAGGGCGGCGGCGCCCACGTTCTGCATGAAGCTGGAGATGATGCCCACGGTGCCGGAGATGATGGGAATGATGCGCGTCTCGGTGGTTCCGCCCACTTTGAGGATGAAACCGGCCACCTTGCTCATCAAGCCAGTCTTGTCCAGACCCGCGCCGATGATCATCACCGCGATGATGGAGATCACCGCGTTACTGGAGAAGCCGACGAACAGCTTCTGAGTGTCCACCAACCCCGCTTTAAGGCCCATGATCGGGGCCAGCAACGAACTGAGGCCCAACAGCACCATCACTGTGACGGCGGCCACGTCCACATCCACCACCTCAAAGGCGAACAGGTAGATGGTGAAGAACAGGAAACCCATCACCCAGGCCACTTCCACGTTGGGGGTGACGGTCGCCATCAGCAGAGCGGCGATGAAGAAAATGACTCCGGCGATGGTTTTACTATTGATAAAACGGGATGGGGTCGACGACTCCAAAGCGGCCTCCTGTGGCGGTGAGGTTGGTAGAAGTTTGCGCGCATTCCGAAATTTCGTCAGGAAACGTCGGGTATTGGCAAAAACGCACAAACGCTAACAGCCAAAATCCACACAGGATAATCAGCTTTTCCTAATAGTCAAGCCATCTTGTTAACTTTAGCGTGCAGGGCGTTCGCTCCTGCGAACATCTCAGTGGGCGAGATTCTCTTTGCCCCAAAGGGTTTCCAGGCGTTGCGCGCGGCCACAGCGGAACTTGTAGTAATTGTAGCGAATGGGATTCTTTTGGTAGTAGTCCTGATGATACTCTTCCGCCGGATAGAACGGCCCGGCAGGGAGAATCTGGGTGACGATTTCGCCGGGGAACGGCTTGTCATCCTCCAGCGCCATGCGCGACTTCTTGGCCTCACGCTCCTGCTCGGGAGTGTGGGTGAAGATCACGCTGCGGTAGGTGGGGCCGTGGTCGCAGAACTGACCATTGGCTTGCAGCGGGTCGATATTGCGCCAGTAGTGGTTAAGCAGCGCATAGTAGGTAAGTTGGGTAGGGTCATAGCGCACCTGCACCACCTCCACATGGCCGGTGCCGCCTGCGGAGACCTGCTTGTATGAGGGGTCGGCCACATGCCCGCCCATGAACCCGGAAGCGGTGGAGAGCACCCCGGGCAGCTTGTCCATGGCCTGCTCCAGGCACCAGAAACAGCCGCCGCCAAAAGTGGCTGTCGCCTCTTTACCCGCCGCCTGCGCCGAACCACACCACAGCGCAACAAACAGCGCTCCCAACGCCAACCAGCGCACGCCTCGATCACTCTTCATGGCCCGACTCCCGCTCACCTGTACGCGTCACTGCGCACAGTTATGGGGTCAGACCGACGCCACAACCAAAGGTTGCGCAGCGCAGGAGATTCAGGCGATCTGCAAACGCCCCACACGAGCCTCGGCAAAGGCGACAAAAGCCTCTGGATCCAACGGCCTGGCCACCCCATACCCTTGCGCCCGATGGCACTTCAGATCGGCTAGAAAATCCATCTGCGCGTCGGTCTCCACCCCTTCGGCCACCACCCCCAGCCCCATGCCCAGAGCCATATTGACCACGGCGGTGACCATGGCGCGGTTCTGACTGTTCTCCGGCAGACCGGCCAGGAAGCTGCGGTCCAGCTTGAGCGCTTGAATCTGCAAGCGGTTCAGACGCGCCAATGACGAATACCCAGTGCCGAAGTCATCCAGCTCGATATCCACCCCCAGATTGCGCAGCGACTGCAGCAGATTGCCGCTGTTGGCGGGATCGGCCATGAGGCTGTTTTCGGTGATCTCCACCACCAGCCGCTTGGGCTCAATCCCCACCTCGCCGCAGACCACGCGCAGCATCTCCGCCAGACCGCCGCCCTCCAGATTGAACTGGCGCGCCGAGGCGTTGATGCTGATGGGCGGCGCGGTGAAGCCTGCATCGCTCCAGGCGCGAATCTGCGCGCTGGCCATGCGCGCCACCTCTTCGCCCAACGGTAGGATAAGACCGGTCTCCTCGGCCAGGGGGATAAAGCGGTCCGGCGGCACCACCGAGCCGTCGGCGCGACGCCAGCGCACCAGCGCCTCGGCCCCCACCAACGCGCCGCTGGCGATATCCACCTGCGGCTGATACTGCAAAAACAGCTCATGGTTCTCCAGCGCCAGACGCAGCCCGCGCTCCAGTTCGGCGCGCTCGCGAATGCGGCTGTTGAGGGATTCGGTGAAGAATTGCTTATTGTTGCGTCCGCTCTCTTTGGCTTGATAGAGGGCGGCGTCGGCGGCGCGCAGCAGCTCGTCGGCGTTGCGCGCATCGTCGGGATAGACAGCGATGCCGATACTGGTGGAGATGTTGGCCTGCCCCGCCTCCAGCTCGAAGGTGCGATCCAATGCGCTGATGGCGTTATCGGCGATGCGCGCCAACAGAGTCGAATCGTGCACGTTTTGCACAATGATGGTGAACTCGTCGCCGCCCAGACGCGACACGGTGTCGCTGTGGCGCACGCAACGCTCCAAACGCCGCGCGGTGAGCTGCAACAGCTCGTCGCCAGCCTGGTGGCCGAGGGTGTCATTGATCGGTTTGAAGCGGTCCAGGTCGAGGAAGAACAGCCCCACCTTGCCGTGATTGCGCTGCGACTGCTGCAGCGCCTGGGTCAGACGATCCTGGAACAGACGGCGATTGGGCAGTTCGGTGAGCTGGTCGAAGTTGGCGTGACGCCACACCGCCTCCTCCTGCTCCTTGCGCTCAGTCCAGTCGGTGAGCACGGCGATGATGTTCTGAATCGCGCCATCGGGCTGGCGCACCACTGACAGCGATAGCCACTCGGGGGCCAGATCGCCATTCTTGCGCCGCCCCTTCACCTCACCCTGCCAGTGATCGCGTTCGCGCAACTGCTTATTGACCCCTTCGAAGAAATCGCGGTCGTAGCTGGCCGAGAGCAGATGCTTCAGCTCCAAGCCGCGGGTTTCGCGCGGGGCGTAACCGGTGATGCGACAGAACGCCTGATTGACCTGCTCCACCGCGCCCAGATGGTTGAAGATCACCACCGATTCATTGGCGCCCTCAAACACCGCCGCCGCCAAGCGCACGCTCTCCTGGGCGCGGCGCTGGGTGGTGATGTCCTCGAACATGGCCACCGCACGCATTTTGTCGGCATCCATAAAGTGCGCCGGGCTGAACGCCACGCGGGTCCAGATCATCAAACCGGAGGCGCACACAAAGCGCGCCTCGCAGGTCACCTCGCCGCTGTCGCCCGCCAGCACCTGCTCGAGCAGCGCGCCGACCAGCTCCACATCGTCAGGGTGCGCCAGATCCGCCAACGTCAACACAGCCAACTCCTCCGCATCGCGCTCGAACATGCGGGTCATGGCGCCATTGACATCCTCCAACCGCCGATCCTCGCCGATGAGCGCCATCCCCAGCGCGGCGTTTTCAAACAGGGAGCGGAAACGGGTTTCGCTCTCTTTAAGCGCCTCTTCGGCGACTTTGCGGGCGCTGATATCGCGGAACGCGCCGATCAGGATACCCGTATCGCCGCCCTCCGAGCGGGTCATGGTGATCTCCATGGGGAAGCGCTGTCCGTCCGAACGCACGCCGACCCCCTCCACACACTCGCCCATGCCGGACATGTGCGCATTCTCAAAGCGGGCGATATCGTTGAGTGTGACCTCCCTCATGGCGTCGGCATCGTAGCCGAACATGCTCTCGGCCATCGGGTTGTGCGAGGTGACCCGCCAAGTGGCGGGATCAAAGGTGAGGATGGCGTCGGAGGCGGTGCGCACGATGGCGCGGGTCTTATAGATCGCCTCTTCCAGGGCGTCCATCACGCGGTTGTAGCGATGGGCGATGAGCCCCACTTCGCTAAACGGGTCCACTGGCGCGCGCAGGGCGGTATCGCCGCTCTGCTCCTGATTTTGCAAGTGGCCGATAAAGTCGCCCAGCTCGGTGCGCGCGCCATGCTCGGAGATATTCAGCCCCATGCGCTCATGCTCGGGCGGCACCCGCAGCGGCATGATTTTGTTGAGCAACCACAACAGGATCAGCGGACCGACAAAGGCGATAGCGAAGGCCGCGCCCACGCCGGTGAGTTGCGCTTTCATCTGTTCCAGGCGCGACAGACCCGTTCCCAGCGCCTCGGCGTTGCCCCACAGCGCCACCGCCAGCGTGCCCCACACGCCGCCACCCAGATGCACCGGCACCGCGCCGACGGCGTCATCAATGCGCAAACGCAGCAGCGCATGCTCCAAAAGCCAGGAGATCGGTCCGCCGATAGCCCCCACCAGCAGCGCGCTGGAGGCGTCAAATGCATGGGCTCCTGCGGTAACCGACACCAATCCGGCCAACGCGCCATTCACCACCCCCACAAAGGAGGCAGAGCCATCGAACATGCGCGCCCAGGCCAGTCCAGCCACGCCGCCGCCCGCCGCGCCCAAACAGGTATTCACCACAATGCCGGGAATACGCTCATCCAGCGCCAGGGTGGAGCCGCCATTAAAGCCGATCCAGCCGAACCAGAGGATCAACGCCCCTAGAGCCGTCAACGGCAGGTTGGAGCCGGTGACCGGGTTGATGGAGCCGTCTTCGTTGAAGCGATCGATGCGCGCCCCCACCACCAGCAGCAGCGCCAGGGAGAACCAGCCGCCCACCGAGTGCACCACGGTGGAGCCGGCCCAGTCCACAAATCCCAGTTTACCCAGCCAGCCGGTCAGCGCCTCGCCATCCAACCCGCCCCAGGCCCAGTGGCCGAACACCGGGTAGATGGTCATGGCGATGATGGCGCTGATCAGTACATAGGCTTTGAAGTCCAGGCGTTCCGCTACGGCCCCGGATACGATGGTCACCGCAGTGGAGCAGAACATGGCTTGGAACAGGAAGAAGATCAGTGTGCGCGGGGATTCGTCGCCGAGCCAGAAGAAGTGTACGGAGCTGAGCCAGCCGCTGGCGCTGGGTCCGAACATCAGGCCGTAGCCCACCGCGAGGAACGCCACCAATGAGACTGAGAAGTCCATGGCGTTCTTCATGGCGACGTTGATGCTGTTCTTTGAGCGTGTGAGGCCTGTCTCCAAACAGAGGAAACCGGCCTGCATCAGCAGCACCAAACTGGCGGACAGGGTAATCCAGAGGATGTCGAGCAAAGATTTTTGATCCATCGATATATCCCAAGGCGTCTGGTCTGTCCCCCCGACTGCGCAAGAGCAAGTCCCACACCAGCCGTGACAAACTGGATACAAAGCTGATTTTACATGGGAAAGCGCATTTGACACCACCCCCTGCGCCATAATGCAGAGCGGTTATATATTAATCTTTATGATCTATTTTTCATCATTTCATGGCGAATCAGGGCGTTTTTTGTGCGTTGGCGCGCCAACACAGAATCCAAAACAGGGTTTTGCCGCCGTCCCGTGCGCCCTAAGGATTGGATCGGCTATAGTGATTGGATGGACAAATCCTGACAATACGCTCCAAAAACGGGGCGTCAGCGCAAGGAGCAGCGGGTGAACGGCGATTTGACACAGAACGCGCGCATCGGAGTCATTGGCTTAGGCTATGTGGGTTTGCCGCTGGCGGTGGCGTTTGGGGAAAAATTCGACACCGTCGGCTTTGACGTCAAATCCGCGCGGGTGGCCGAGTTGCGCGCAGGCGCCGACAGCACCCGCGAGTGCTCCGCCGAGGAGCTGGCCAGCGCCACACGCTTGACCTACTCCGACACCATTGAAGAGCTGCGCGCGTGCAACATCTTTGTGGTCGCCGTGCCCACCCCCATCGATGACAATAAGCGCCCAGACCTGACGCCGCTGATCAAATCGTCAGAATCCGTCGCCAAAGTGTTGAGCCGCGGCGACATCGTCATCTATGAATCCACCGTCTATCCCGGCGCTACCGAAGAGGTGTGCGTGCCGATTCTGGAGCGCGATTCAGGGCTGACCTTCAATGTGGACTTCTTCGCCGGGTACTCCCCCGAGCGCATCAATCCCGGCGACAAGACCCACCGCCTGACTGATATCGTCAAAGTCACCTCGGGCTCCACCCCGGAGATTGCGCAGAAAGTGGATGCGTTGTATCGGTCCATCGTGCGCGCCGGGACGCATCTGGCCTCCAGCATTCGCGTGGCCGAGGCGGCCAAGGTGATTGAGAACACTCAGCGCGACGTCAACATTGCGCTGATCAACGAACTGGCGCTAATTTTCAACCGTCTGGGCATCGACACCGAAGAGGTGTTGTTGGCGGCGGGCACCAAGTGGAATTTCCTCCCCTACCGTCCCGGCCTGGTGGGCGGTCACTGCATCGGCGTGGACCCCTATTATCTGACCCACAAGGCGCAGGAGATCGGCTACCACCCGGAGATCATTTTGGCGGGACGGCGCATCAATGACGGCATGGGACTGTATGTCTCTGCGCAGGTGGTCAAGCTGATGTCGCTGAAGGGCTTCTGCGTTTCGGCCTCGCCGATTCTGGTGATGGGGCTCACCTTCAAGGAGAACTGCCCGGATCTGCGCAACACGCGGGTGGTGGACATCATCAGCGAGCTGAACGGTTACGGCGCGCAGGTGGATGTGTATGACCCGTGGGTGGACGCTGAAGAGGCGCAGGAGGAGTATGGGATTGCGCCGATCTCCGAGCCCAAGAAAGGCGTGTATGCGGCGATTATTCTGGCGGTGGCGCACAGCCAGTTCCGCGAGATGGGGGTGGAGGCGATTCGGGCGCTGGGCCGACCGGATGCGGTGGTGTATGACTTGAAATACCTGCTCAGCCCGGAGGAGTCCGACGCCAGACTGTGAGAAAAAGTGTTTGCGGGAAGGAGTCCGAGCCAGCGTTATCTAATTGGCCGCCGACCAGTCGGCGGCGGGGTCTGGGGGCCGCTGCCCCCAGCGGGTGTGGGCGGCGCCCACGGTTTGGCAGTGGCATTTGTCTTTAGCCGTTTCCCCATTGAACAAGCTCGGAGCCAGTAAAAAGCGCGGCAACAAGCTCTGCGCAAAAAGCCTGCAAGGAGGCCGTCGGGGAAACGGCAGTGAGCAGGCGCGCAGCGCCGTCGCCCGCAGGGCGGCGAATGCAGTCGGGCTTGAAACCCAGGAAAGCTTAAAAGCGTTTACAGGAAAGCTGTTTAATTAAGTGACTGTCCCCGGAATTCCCCCAGTCCCCGGAATTCCCCCAGGACACCGATTGGTTAGCTGCCTCCTCTGAGCAATGGGGTGTCCAGAGCTTCGCCATAGCGAGGGGCACTGCGCTCACTCGGAACTCATTGATATGCAGTGACTGAAGGTACTTTGCACGGAAGTAAGCACAGATCCAGGCTGTCAACAGATTCCACCGATCTGTGCCCACCCATACAGACTGATTTGAAATTGCACGACCCCAGATCGGTGAGGCGTTTGAATCACTATCACCTGTACCCCAAACTGATTGTGTTTACTCTGTGACCGGCAATTCAAGTTGACTCGACCCATGAGATAGAGATTGCATAACTGTTTCTGGTTTGCACAAGAGGTGCTGATTATTCTCTAGATATATCAGTTCTTTCGTGGATAGCGTTCTTACCTGAAGGCATGGACCACTATTCCCATCCGTAGTTTTAACTAACAGAATTGACCCGGCTTGAATGGCAACATTTGGAATATCCTTTGTTGCGGCTGTTAGCGCAGCGATGGCCTCTGCCTGCGCTTTGTCAACTTCAGATTGCGGCTTGTGCAACCCTTTTAACTCCAGCGCACGTTCTATCTTTTCCAACCTATCTGTAACTTCTGGCTGAGTAGCAACTTCTGTGGATTTTGCAAACCATTTCTTCCACCACGAGCCTTTCTCCGCAGGGAAATCATCGGAAAACTCGAATCCAAATGCACCTAGTAATTTATCAATGGCACTGGATACTTTACGAACATCTGCTTCATTATCATCTGAAAGGTATACGCGAACGGGTATGAACCGGTCAAGTTTTACACTGTTCAAAACATCGCCAAGATGTTGATAAATAAGATAGTTGTGCAACACTTTGTTGGTTGAATTCTGTCTTTCTTCAATTCTGTCAATGCTATCAGAAAGAGATAGCATTCTTTCCTTAGAAAGATCGTGTTGACGTCTGGCGTCATTTTGTGTTTCACCCACTCTTTGTTCTAGGTTGTGAACAAATTCCCGTAAGCCACTTCCCATTTTCCGTGAATCATACAGAAAATGTTCAAAGAATCTAAAAAAATCCTTTTCGTTGCGAAACTCTTCTCTGTCGCGAAAATACCGTCTAAACAAATAAAACATCTCTTCTGGATCATCATTAAATCCGATTCCATCTGACGCCACCAGAGCCATAACCAAAAGCTCAAGTCTCTTTAGTTTTCTATTTAGCTCTGAAATAGTTGGTTCTTTTGGTATGTTTACCATCGCTTTTTCCTGTTTGTTTTGGATCTAACAATGATTATGTGGTTTCTTCACAATGGCCTTCCCAGCGATGGCATGAGCACATCGCTCGCCAGCTGATATGTCTTTTTCTGAAAGCCAAGCTTCAACATACTGTAGAACCATTGGCAACCAACCACGCAATACAACACCAACGCCTTGCTGCGCTCACCGCTCCAACTGAGGAAAACTTTAAACGGAATTCCGGGTACGGAATTCCGGGGACACTCACTTAATTCCCGGGATTTTGTCTTGTCTCTATCCATTTGTGCCTTCTTTGGGTTTCGGGCCAGGCTTGGCGCGGGCCAGTTTGCGTCCCGTCAAGCGCTCCAGATGCGCCACAAACCCTGCATCGCCCAAAGGTCTTCCCGTCCGTTCATGCAGCCGTAACTTCTCCGCTGTCTCATCACTCACCCCCTCCGCCAAAAACCTCGCCCACTCGTCGATGCTAGCCACATCCTGAGTTATTGACAACATGGCATCGTCGCGCAAACCCAAATGCCCTGCGGCGCTGCTCCAGGGATAATCCCCCGCCCACTCAACCATTTTCGCGCGCATTGGGTTCAGCTCAACATATCGGATCGCTTGCAACGTGTGCGCTGCATCCATCGGCGTCGAGGCAAATCGCCCCTGCCACAAATGGCCCCGCCACTGCTGCTGAAAATTGATCCGCCGGAGGGAATTCCGGGGACAGTCACTTAATTGGGGGAATTCCGGCAATACGCACCTAATTAAACTCTTTCCTACAAACACTTTTTGACTTTCCCTGACATTAAGCCTCAAGACATTCGCCGCCCTACGGGCGACGGCCCTTCAGGCCTGCTCACTGCCGTTTCCCGTTTTCCCTCTGTGCTGGCTTTACGCTCTCCGCTTCTTTCCCAACTGCTTGCTGGCTCGACCTATCTGCTAGGGGAAACGGCAAAAGACTACAACCACGGCCACACCGTGGGCGCTGCCCACACCCGCTGGGGGCAGCGGCCCCCAGACCCCGACGCCGACCAGTCGGCGTCCACCTTTTCGTCCTTGCTGGCTCGGCTCTTCTACGTCAGCGGCTTGGCCGGCGGCGTGGTGATGTACGCATAGAGCAACTTCGCCAACGCCGCCAACGAATCCGCATGCACCCGCTCATGCCCGTGAGAAGCATCCAGTCCAAAACAGACCAGCGCCGTGCGAATGTCGTTGCCCGCCTCCAACGCCGCCGCCGCATCGGACCGGTAGTAGCGAAACACGTCGCGACTGTGCTCAATGGCGAACTCCCGGCACAACGTCGCCATATGCCGCGACAGGTGATAGTCGAACGGGCCGGATGAATCCATCATGGCGATGGTGACGCCAAACTCGCAGGTGTTCTGCCCCGGCGCCATGGTGCCGTTGTCCACGCTCACCAGCTCAGAAGCGTCGCCATGCAACACATGGCTGGCCCCCACCCCCACCTCTTCGGAGATGGTGAACAATAAATAGATGGTGGTGGGCGGCTTGCGCCCGCTCTGCGCCACCGCACGCGCCGCCGTCAACATCGCCGCCACCGCCGCCTTATCATCCAAGTGACGAGCGCAGATATAGCCGCTGTCGGTTATCTCCGGCGCGCTGTCCACCGCCACGTGATCGCCCACATGAATGCCCAACGCCATCAGGTCGCCCGGAGAGTGCACCCGCTCGTCCAAGCGCAGCTCCACATAGCCCCACCCCACCGGCATCTGGTCGATCTCTTCATTATAGACGTGCCCGGACGCCTTCAGCGGCACAATGGTCCCGCGATAGCTGCGCCCGGTGTCCGCCAACAACGTCACCCGCGCCCCCTCGGCAAATCGCGCCGACCAGAAGCCGATGGGCAGCAACTCAATGCGGCCATTCTCCTTGAGGGACTTGACGATGCAGCCCAGGGTGTCCAGATGCCCCACCACCGCCCGTTGAATCGTCTCATCACGTCCACGCAGCACCGCGCGAATGGCGCCGCGCCGGGTCAACTCCACCTCCAGACCCAGTTCATCCAACTGCGACTTCACATAGGTCACCACCTGATCGGTGTAGCCGCTGGGGGATGGAATGCGCAGCAGTTCCTGGAGCTGTTCCAATAGGTAATCGCGTTCAATGGGAGCGTCTTGAGCGTTCAGGGCTTCTCTCCGGCTTAATCGTGGCGTCAATATGCGGTTCCAACTCTTACAGTCTTCCATCATGCGGGAAACGGGCGCCTGTGACCAACGGTTTCTGACCCAGGATTTGGAAAATTCACCCAGTCGACTTGACCACAGACACAGACCTGTTAGAGTTGGAACCACTTTCTAATTGATATTCTTGTCTTGACGCCCCCACCACCCACTCTGAACAGATCGAGCCAACTCCATGTGCGGACTCTGCGGCATTGTCGACTTCTCCGGCGCGGCGCCGGATCTGGCCCCCATTGAGGCGATGAAAGCGCGTCTGGCCCCGCGCGGCCCCGACGCCGAAGGCAGCTACCAAAAGAACCACGTCGCCCTGGGGCACCGTCGCCTGCGCGTCATTGACCTGACCGACGCCGGCGCCCAACCCATGGTGGACGACGCCCTGGGCATGAGCCTGGTGTTCAACGGCTGCATCTATAATCACAAGGAGTTGCGCGCCGAGCTGGAAGAGCATGGTTACAGCTTCCGCTCCCACAGCGACACCGAGGTGATCCTCAAGAGCTATCACCGCTGGGGCTTGGCCTGCGTGGAGCGTTTCAACGGCATGTTCGCCTTCGCCATCCACGAACACGCCAGCGGACGGGTGATCCTGGGCCGCGATCGCCTCGGCATCAAGCCGCTCTACGTGGCGCGCCAGGGCAGCCAGCTGCGCTTCGCCTCCACCCTCCCCGCCCTGCTGGCGGCGGGCGGCGTGGATACCGAACTGGATCCCGAAGCGCTGCACCACTACATGACCTTCCACAGCGTAGTGCCTGCGCCGCTAACCCTGTTCAAAGGGGTGCGCAAACTGCCCCCCGCCACCCTGTGGGTGATCGACCGCGACGGCTCGCAGAGCGACACCACCTACTGGCGCTTGAGCTTCCCCGAGGATCCCGCCGACGCTGGACGCAGCTTCGCAGAGTGGCAGGAGATGACCCTGGACGTGCTGCGCCGGGCGGTCAAACGGCGTCTGGTGGCCGACGTGCCGGTGGGGCTGCTGCTCTCCGGCGGGTTGGATTCCAGCCTCATGGCCGGACTGCTGCGCGAAGCCGGGCAACAGGATCTGGCCACCTTCTCCATCGGCTTTGAGGATGCGGGCGGCGAATCGGGCAACGAGTTTGAGTACTCCGACATCGTCGCCCAACGCTTTGACACCCGCCACCACAAGATCACCGTGGATGGCCACAATCTGCTCAAATGGCTCGGCCCCACCATCGCCGCCCAGTCCGAACCCATGGTCAGTCATGACAACATCGGCTTCTATCTGCTCAGTCGCGAAGTGGCCAAGCAGATCAAGGTGGTGCAGAGCGGCCAGGGCGCCGACGAGGTATTCGGCGGCTACCACTGGTACCCGCCCATGTTGGGCAGTCAAAACCCGGTGGCCGACTACAGCCGCGCCTTCTTCGACCGCGACCATGATGAGTACAGCCGCATCATGCACCCGCGCCTGGTGGGCGACGACTACAGCACCCAGTTCGTCACCGCCCGCTTCGCCCAGGACCCCAAGGCCGACCCGGCCAACCGCGCGCTCAAAATCGACGCCACCGTGATGCTCACCGATGACCCGGTCAAACGGGTGGACAACATGACCATGGCGTGGGGCCTGGAGGCGCGGGTGCCGTTCCTGGACCACGAAGTGGTGGAGCTGGCCGCGCGCATTCCACCGCGCTTCAAAATCGACAACGGCGGCAAGTACGTGCTCAAGGAGGCGGCGCGGCGGGTGATTCCCCATGAGGTGATCGACCGTCCCAAAGGCTACTTCCCGGTGCCGATGCTGAAATATCTGCAAGGGGAGACTCTGGAGCGGGTGCGCGGCGTGCTGACCGACCAGACCGCGCGCCAGCGGGAGCTGTTCGACCCGGCCTACGTGGAGACGCTGTTGGCTGCGCCGCACGATCACATCACCCCGCTGCGCGGCTCCAAACTGTGGCAACTGGCGCTGCTGGAGTTCTGGCTGCGCGAGCAGGAAGCCGCCTGAGCCGGACACTCTCTCCATCCGGCCCAGCCGCAGCCCGACGCAAATCAGCCCCGTCCCCTCAAGGAGCGGCGTTATGAGCGAACCAAAGAACGAACAGGATCTGGTGATCCAAACCGAGATGACCTCGCTCAAAAGCTGGGGCGATCCGCTGGACGCCGACGCCTCGGTGATGAAGCCCAACGCCTTCATGGATTGCGGCTGGGGCAAGCTGGTGTTCGGCCAGACCTTCACCCGTCACGACGCACTGGCCGACTCCATGCGCTCGGAGGATCCGGGCGAGCGGCACATCGCGCTCTACCTGCGCAACCCCCATGTGGCGTTGTCCAAATTCCCCCAGGAGCTGTTCCTGGACCCCTCGCACACCTTCCGCCTGCCGCTGGAGTCGTTCGACACATCGGCCTCGCATCCGCACAATCTGGCGGTGCGTCCGGTGCGCGCGCGCGAAATGAAAGCGGTGCGCGATCTCTACATCGCCCGCCACATGGTGCCGCCGCGCTTGGGTTTTACGCCGTCGGAGAACCCGGTGGAGAGCCCGCTCTATCTGGTGGCCGAGGATCTCATCAGCCACCGTATCGTCGGTGTGGTGGTGGGGGTGGACCATCGCCACGCCTTCAACGACCCCGACAACGGCTCGTCCCTGTGGGCGCTGTGCGTGGATCTGAAAACCAGCATTCGCGGCGTGGGCGAAGCGCTCACCCGACGCTTGGCCGAACACTTCCGCCGCACCGGCCGCGCGTTCATGGATCTCTCTGTGCTGCACGACAACATCGCCGCCATCAAGCTCTATCAAAAGCTCGGCTTCCGCCAGATCCCGGTCTACTGCCTGAAGAATCGCAACCCCATCAACGAGCCGCTGTTCACCGGCCCGGACCCCGCCGCCAACCTCTCCATCTACTCGCGCATCATCATCGACGAGGCGCGCCGACGCGGCATCGCGGTGGAGGTGGTGGACGCCCACAAGGAGCTGTTTACCCTGCACTGGGGCGGACGCGAGGTGCTGTGCCGGGAGTCGCTGACCGAATTGACCAGCTCCCTGGCCATGACCGTGAGCGATGACAAGGCGCTGACCCAACGCCTGCTGCGCCAGACCGGCCTACGGGTTCCCACGCAGATAGAGTGCGGCGACGACGGCGCCAACCATCAATTCCTCGCCCAGCATCAACGGGTGGTGGTCAAGCCCGCACGCGGCGAACAGGGGCGCGGCATCAGCGTGGACGTGCGCGAAACCGCCGAGCTGGATGACGCCATCGAGCGCGCCCGCGCCGAGTGTGATCAGGTGATCCTGGAGCCCTACATTCCGGGCAAGGATCTGCGCATCATCGTCATCAACTATGAGGTGGTGGCGGCGGCGGTGCGCACCCCGCCCACCATTCGCGGCGACGGCTACAGCAGCATCGTCGATCTGATCGAAGCGCAGAGCCGCCGACGCGCCTCCGCCACCGCAGGCGAAAGCCGCATTCCCATCGACGGCGAGACCGAACGCTGTGTGATGCAGGCGGGATTCCAGATGGACAGCATTCCGCCCTCGGGGCAGGAGCTGACCGTGCGCAAAACCGCCAACCTGCACACCGGCGGCGAGATTCACGATGTGACGCCGCAGTTGCACCCGGTGCTGGCCGATGCCGCGGTGCGCGCCGCCATGACCCTGCGCATGCCGGTGGTGGGGCTGGACTTTCTGGTCCCCGACCCTGCCGAATCAGAGTATGTGATCATTGAAGCCAACGAGCGCCCGGGGCTGGCCAACCATGAGCCGCAACCCACCGCCGAACGCTTCATCGATCTGCTGTTTCCGCAGACCAAGGCGCAGCCCATGGAGCCGCGCCACGCGCCGTAATCTCAACTGGAAGCCACAGGCGCTTGCGCCGCCGCGCTGGCGTCCACAGGGTCGGAGGCCGGGGCGCAAGCAGGCTCCCGCCGCGTCAGCAAGCCGGCGCACAACGCCAATAGCAGCAGCGCAACGCCCGCCCCCAGCACACTGACCAGATCGTTCATCCATTTTACCGGGCCTGCGCCATAGGTCATGGTCACCTCATGCGCGCCTGGAGGAACCCGCACCGCCATAAAGGCGCCGTAGGCGATCCGCATCGGCGCCTCTTCGCCGCCGATGGTCGCGCGCCACCCCGGGAAGTAGGACTCCGCCGCCACCAGCCACACCGGCTCCGCCTCCTCCACGCGGATATTCAAGGTAAACGCGCCTCCGGTCGCCGCTGCCATATGAACGGAGCCCGTAACCGTTGCCTCTCCTGATGCGGCTTGCGCCTGCGTCAGCAGGGCTTGCGGGAGACTCTGCGCAGCGACTTCCCGCTGGCTTGGCGGCGCCTGCTCGGGATCCCCCAGCGGGACCACAGCGGCGGGATTGGCCACCGCGGCGGTCAACGCGATGGCCTGCGCCCGCGACGCGGTTTCAACTCCCTGCCGCACCAGCCGGAATTTGGATTCGCCGCAACCCAGCAGCGTTTTCGCCCCAGGACGGTCCAATGGAACATGGGTGGCGTACGCGCGGGCGTTTATCTGGCCGCCCAAGGCTTCCATCAGCACTTTGACGGCTTGGGGAAATTTCACCAGTTTCAGAATCGGCGCGCACAGATCGGTCTGCACAAAGTAAAGCTCATCATTATATTGCACCGCCGGGCCCTGCTTCTTGCCGACAATGCTCCAGATGCGCTGCGAGCGCTCATCCTTGCCCAGCGCCTCTTGACGCACCGCAGCAAATGCAGGCGGAGCGGCGGCGAGCAGCGAGAGGCTCTCTTGTGCGCCGCTCTCCACTCGAGGGCGCTCATAGGCGATGCTCGCCTGATAGCTCAACCCGTCCAGAATGGCGGCGACCAGCAACCAGAAGAACCCCCGCCGGGCCAGACGCTCAAACCGTCCTCGGGCCACCATTGTGATAAACAACAAGACCACGCCAAACCACAACACCAGCCGAAAACCAAACGGAACCAACAGCAGCGCCTCGAATGTGGCCGGATAGGGTTGATCCCAATGGGCGAACTTCGCGTAGGTCCCCACCGTGGCGGCGTCCCACAGCAGCAGGAAGAACAGCAGCGCCACCGGCGCCATGCCGAGCCCCAACCACTGTTTCGCCCGCTGCGCATCAGTCAGCCCATCGAGGATGCGCTTGATCCCATAAGCGGACAGCAACAGCAGCAGCGCAGAGATCATGGGCAACAGCAGCGCCAAATGGCGATAGACGCCGATGGGCGGCAACAGATGATAGGCCAGAAAGGCGGTCAAGCCGCTGAGGAACAGCGCGGCGATCACGCCAACAGCAAGAAACAGCGCGCGTTTGACCACGCTCCAGGGGCTAATCAGCAGCCCAGGAAGCAACGCCACGGCGGGCAACAAGCCAAAGTAGGCGGGATTGTCGATATTCACCGGAAAACCGCGCAGCATTTGCGCGATGTGATCCGTTCCCGGTTTCAAAGCGTTGAAGGTCATGAAGGCGTCCAGCGTCACGCGGCCGCTGCCCGGCTCGCGGTCATCGGTCATGAACGCCATCTCTGCGATGCCGTGTTGCGCCAACTTGAGAATCACCACGACGACGCCGACCAGCCCCAGCAAAGCCAGAGCGTCCCACAGAGTGAAGCGACGCAGCCGCGCCCATAGCCGCCGACCGCCCACAGGCAGCAGCGCCAGCCCCCAGACCAGGCTGCACACCGCCACCATCACATAGAGGTAGCCCCACGAGAGCACCGCGCTCAGAAACGTCAAACTGAACAGATAGAACCAGCGCAGTTGCCCCGAATCCGCCAGTCGCAGCAGAAAATAGAGCAGAATTGGCGTCAGATAGAGCAGAAAATAGGCGAAATTGATCTGCCAGTGCCACACCACCATGGACGCTGCATAGACGCCGACCAGAGTGGTGACGCGCACATCGTTCACCAGGCGGCGCGTCATTAACATCGCCCCCATGACGAACACGGCCTGCCCCAGGAACAGGGAGATTTTAAACATCAACAGCACATTGGCGACGCCCAACGCCGCTCCTACCCAAGCAGTGAGGATGGCGAACGGGTGCATCATCTGAATCAGTTTGACGCCATACACGCCATAGGGCATCCACAGCGGCCACTCGCCGTAATAGAGCAAATGGCTGTAGGTATAATGAAAATTAGCCAGCGCCAGTTGCGTATCATGGGCGGGGAAAAAATCCTGCGGGTAGAACAGCGCGTAAATCGCCGCCAACAGCAGCAAAGGAATCGCCGTTAACAACACAGATCTGATGCGCGACTCGCCTCCTGCCGAAGCGGCGGCCGCATAGGTCTCTACAGGCTCAGTCATCGTCATGGCAATCAGATAAAAATAGGTGGAGCGCGGCCAAACCACGCGCAAAGAGAGACCGCGCAACGTCCTCCCGGACTGAAAACAGAGACCTCAAACAGCGTAAACACGTCGCCGAAGTATCCCATAGCGGATTTCCTGCGTCCACTTCGCCCAGCGCCATAACGCCGATGCTTTGGCGGTTTCGCCAACCCTCCACAGAGTCGGATTGCGCGCATTCCGAAGCGCTTGCGCTTACCGCCGCCCCTTGCGTTCACAATGACGAGTGCGACATTCTTTGGAAAACCGCTCTCCCGGAATATCAATGAGGCCAAATGGCATGTTTGCGCACCCCCTGCCCCACCCGGAGTTCTGGCGCGGAAAACGGGTTTTTCTCACCGGCCACACCGGTTTTGTCGGCGGCTGGATGGCGCTGTGGCTGCACCATCTGGGCGCCCGCGTCGTCGGTTACGCCCTGGAGCCGGAGACCGAACCCAACCTCTACGACCTCACCGGTCTGGGCGAGCTCATCGAACGCTCCCACATCGCCGACATTACCGACGGCCCCGCTCTGATCAACGCCATGCGCGAAGCGGCGCCGGAAATCGCCATCCACATGGCCGCACAGCCGCTGGTGCGGCGCTCCTATCGCCAGCCGGTGGAGACCTTCGCCAGCAATGTGATGGGTACGGTGCACTTCATGGAGGCGCTGCGGCAAACCCCCAGCCTGGGCGCTGCGGTGATCATCACCTCAGATAAATGCTACGCCCCCTCCAGTGAGATTTGGGGCCATCGCGAAACCGACCCCATGGGCGGCCACGACCCCTATAGCGCGTCCAAGGGCTGCGCGGAACTGGTGGTCTCCTCCTGGCGCGACAGCTACGTCGACCAGAGCGCCGCCATCGCCTCGGCGCGGGCGGGCAACATCATCGGCGGCGGCGATTGGTCCGAGGACCGCCTGCTGCCGGACCTGATCCGCGCCGCTGTCGCAGGCGCGCAACTGGAGATCCGCAGCCCCAACGCCATCCGCCCCTGGCAGCATGTGCTGGACGCCAATCGCGGCTATCTGCTGCTGGCGGAGAAACTCTATAACGACCCCAACGGCGGCTGGGATTGCGGCTGGAACATGGGGCCTGGCCCGGAGCACGCCTGGACCGTGGAGAAAGTGATGGCCGAGGCGCGTCCCCACTGGGAGAGCCCCATCGACGTCGCCTTCTCCGCAGGGCCGCACCCCCATGAGAATCCGCGCCTGGGATTGGACAGCACCAAAGCGCAATCGCTGCTGCATTGGCGTCCGGCCTTCTCCATCCCCGAGTCCATTGAGGCCACCATGGCGTGGTATCGCGCCTGGGCCACCGACGAGGAGGCGGACATGCGCGCCTTCTCCTTGGAACAGATCGAACTCTACGCCCAACACTGTGCGCCCCATAGGGAGGATGGCGGTGAGGCGTAACCCCGCTTGCGCCCGACCGGCGCGCCGTTTACCCTGTGTTCATCCCTTCTCGCCACACAAGTGAGCCATGAGCGACTCTACCCCCACTCGACAGGATGTCTTGGCGGCCGCGCAAGCGTTTCACGCGGCGCAGCCCCGTGCGGAGTTTGTCCCCGGACAGACCTACGTGCCCGCCTCCGGCAAGGTGGTGGAGGGCGAGGATCTGGCGCAACTGGTGGACGCGTCGCTGGATCTGTGGCTCACCGCCGGACGCTTCGACGCTGAATTCAGTGAGAAACTGGCCGCCTTCTGTGGCCTGAAACGGGCGCGCACCACAGTGTCGGGCTCGGCGGCCAATCTATTGGCGCTGACCGCGCTCACCTCGACCAGCCTGGAGCGTCCGCTGCAAGCGGGCGACGAGGTGCTCACCGTGGCGGCGGGCTTCCCCACCACCGTGGCGCCGATCATTCAAAACGGCTGCGTGCCGGTGTTCGTGGATGTGGACCCGCACACCCACAATGTGGATGTGGCCAAACTGGCCGAGGCGGTCACCCCCAAAACCCGCGCCATCATGCTGGCCCACACCCTGGGCAATCCGTTCGACCTGGCGGCGGTCTCGGCCATCGCCAAGCAGCACGATCTCTATCTGATCGAAGATTGCTGCGACGCCCTGGGCGCGCGCTTCGATGACAAACCGGTGGGGACCTTCGGCGATCTGGCCACCTTGAGCTTCTACCCGGCGCACCACATCACCACCGGCGAAGGCGGCGCGGTATTGAGCGACTCAGCGCAGCTCATCAAGCTGGTGGAGTCGTTCCGCGACTGGGGCCGCGACTGCTGGTGCCCGCCCGGGCGCGACAACACCTGCAAAAAGCGCTTTGCGCAGAAGCTGGGCGATCTGCCTGAAGGCTACGACCACAAATACACCTATGCGCATTTGGGCTACAATCTGAAGATGACCGACATGCAGGCGGCCATCGGCATTTCGCAACTGGCCAAAGCGCCGCGCTTCATCAAAGCGCGCAACGCCAATTTCGACGCCCTGACCACAGCTTTCAAACAAGCGGGGCTGGATGAATATTTCCACCTGCCCCAGGCCACCCCGGGCTCCCAGCCCAGTTGGTTTGGCTACCTGCTCACCCGGCGCGAAAGCGCCCCTTTCAGCCGCGAGGATTTGACCACCTATCTGGAGCAGCGCCGGGTGGGCACGCGTCTGCTGTTTGCGGGCAACCTGGTGCGGCAACCGGCGTTTGCGGGGGTCAACTACCGCGTGCACGGTGATCTGACCAACGCCGATCGCGCCATGCGCGACAGTTTCTGGATCGGCGTCTGGCCCGGCATTGATGAACAACGCCGCGCCTACATGCTGGAAACCTTCGTCAACTTCATTCGGGAGCGCGTCTGATGAGAGCGGTGATTCTGGCCGGCGGTCTGGGCACGCGACTGTCCGAAGAGACCCATCTGATCCCCAAGCCCATGGTGCGCATCGGCGAGCGCCCCATGCTGTGGCACATCATGAAGCTCTACAGCGCCTTCGGCGTCAACGACTTCATCATCTGCCTGGGCTATAAGGGCTATGCGGTCAAAGACTTCTTCAAGAACTACCAACACCACGTTTCGGACATCACCTACGACTTCCGCACCAACGAAACCGTGGTGCATCAGGATCGTCAGGAGCCTTGGCGCGTCACATTAGTTGAGACCGGATTGAACACCCAGACCGGCGGACGCATCAAAGCCATAGGGGAGTACCTGGAGCCGGGCGAAACCTTCTGCATGACCTACGGCGACGGCCTGTGCAACGCCGACATCGCCGCTGAGATCGAATTCCACAAGGCCCACGGCAAGTTGGCCACGGTGTTGGCGGTCAACCCGCCGGGCCGCTTCGGCGTACTGGGGCTGCGCGAAGGCGATGGCGACGACGTGGTGGACCATCTGCAGGAGAAGCCCAAGCGCGGCGGCGCGTGGATCAACGGCGGCTTCTTCGTGCTCAACCAGAAGGTGGTGGAGTACATCGATGGTCCGGCCAACTCCTGGGAGGACGTGCCGCTTAACCGGTTGGCCAATGAGGGGCAGTTGATGGCCTATCGCCACGACGGCTACTGGCAGGCCATGGACACCCTGCGCGAAAAGCATCTGCTCGAACAGCTATGGGAGAGCGGTAACGCGCCCTGGAAATTGTGGAAATAAGCGCGTTACCGACGCAAACGCAATTCAACTCATCGCGGCCTGCGCCGCTTAAGACACTGGTGGAGCCAAACCATGCCCAACGCCATCCCGGAGACCATGTTCACCCTGGAGCTGGCCAACAACCACATGGGCGATATCGCCCACGGCATCCACGTGATCCAGCGCTTTGCCGAAGTGTGCAAGCCGTTCCCCTACCGCTTCTCCTTCAAAATGCAGTACCGCCAGCTCGACAGCTTCATCCACCCCGACTACCAGGGGCGGATGGACATCAAGTACATTAAGCGCTTCTCCGAAACGCGCCTGTCGCGGGAGAACACGCAACTGCTGGTGCGCGAGATCAGCAAGCAGGGGTTCATCCCCATGTGCACCCCGTTCGACCCCGAATCGGTTCCGCTGATCGTCGAGGACGGCTTTGAGATCCTCAAAATCGCCAGCTGCTCGTTCACCGACTGGCCGCTGCTGGAGGCCATCGCCAACACCGATCTGCCCATCATCGCCTCCACCGCCGGCGTGGCCACCGAGGATATCGACCGCGTGGTCAGCTTCATGCGCCATCGCGGCAAGGATTTCGCCTTGATGTCGTGCGTGGCCGAATACCCCACCCCAGACCCCAACATGCAGATGAACCAGATCGACTATCTGCAACAGCGCTATCCGGATGTGCGCATCGGCTTCTCCACCCACGAGAATCCCGCCTCCATCCTGCCGGTGGCCATGGCGGTGGCCAAAGGGGTGACCCTGTTCGAAAAGCACGTGGCCGTGGCCACCGAGAAGTACCCCATCAACGCCTACTCCTCTACGCCTGAGCAGATTCAGACCTGGTTGGAGACGGCGCAGAAGGCGTTTGAACTCTGTGGTCAGCCCGGCGATACGCGCATTGAGCCCACCCCCGGCGAGGCGGCGGCGCTGATCTCCCTGCGGCGCGGCGTGTTCGCCAACCGCGACATCGCGGTGGGCGAACGCATCACCGACGCCGACGTGTTCATGGCCATCCCCACCCAGGAGGGCAGCATCACCGGCAACGACTGGGGCAAGTACAACCACTATTACGCCACCGAAGCGATCCCCGCCAAAGGGGCGGTGCTGGCGACCAACACCCGCATGGAGGATACCCGCGGCGCAGTGCTGGACGTGGTCAAGCGCGTGCGCAAACTGGTGGCCGAGTCCGGCGTGGTGATCCCCGCCGGCGCGCAGTTGGAGATCTCCCACCACTACGGCATGGAGCGCTTCAACGAAGTGGGCATCTGCATGCTCACTGTGGTCAATCGCGCCTACTGCAAGAAGCTGATCATCGTCCTGCCCGGTCAGAACCACCCGGAGCAGTACCACAAGATGAAGGAGGAGACCTTCCATGTCCTCCACGGCACGCTCAATCTGGTCCTCGACGGCGAAGCCAGCGGGTGCGAACCCGGTTCGGTGATCACCGTGGAGCCCAAGGTCAAACACGCCTTCAGCAGCGACGACGGCGCCATCCTGGAGGAGATCTCCTCCACCCACTACAAGGATGACTCCTTCTATACCGACGAAGCCATCAGCCAGAATCCCAATCGCAAGACCTTCATCGATTTCTGGATGGAATAATCTGAATAAACGCAGAGCCGTTTTGGGGAAGATGAAAGATATTGGGGCTTCGCCCCAAACCCCATGAGGGCTCCGCCCTCAACCCGGCAGGGCGCCGCCCTGCACCCGCCAGGAGGCCCGCCTCCTGGACCTCGACAAATCGCCTCTGGCGATTTGTCACCTGTCGAGTTCTGCGCGGTCACGCGCTGCATACCTTTTTGGAGACTTTATGAGCGCGCCTTCCGTGCGAGTTGCCGACTACATCTTCTCCTTCATCGCCGCCCAAGGCGTCGATAGCGTGTTTCTGGTCCCCGGCGGCGGCGCCATGTATCTGGTGGACGCCTTGGGACAAAATCCCGACATCACAGCGATCCCCAACCACCACGAACAGGCCTCCTCCATCGCCGCCGAAGCCTATGCGCGCATCCATGGCCGTCTGGGCGCCTGCCTGGTCACCACCGGCCCCGGCGCCACCAACGCCATCACCGGCGTCACCGGCGCCTGGATCGAGTCGGTCCCCATGATCGTCATCTCCGGCCAAGTCAAACGCGCCGACCTCATCGGCGACACCGGCGTGCGCCAGATGGGTCCGCAGGAGGTGGATATCGTCTCCATGGTCAAACCGGTGACCAAATACGCCGTCACCGTGATGGACTCGCAACAGATCCGCATCCATCTCGAAGAAGCCCTGCACGCCGCCACTTCGGGCCGACGCGGCCCGGTGTGGATTGATGTGCCGCTGGACATCCAGGCCTCTAAGATCGACCCGGAGACACTGCCCGGCATGACCCCGCCCCCGGTCAGCGATGCGGGCGCCGACGACGCCATCATGGCCGCCGCCAAGCAGACCGCCGACCTCATTGCCCAGGCCGAGCGCCCCATCATCCTGGCCGGGCATGGCATCCGTCTCGCCGAAGCCGCCGAGAGCTTCGCTGCGCTCTATGAGCATCTCAATATTCCAGTGGTGTGCACCTGGAACGCCATGGACCTGATCCCCCACAGCCACCCGCTGAGCGTGGGCAAGCCGGGCACGGTGGCGGTGCGCGCGCCCAACTTCGCGGTGCAGAACAGCGATCTGCTCATCAGCATCGGCGCGCGGCTGGATAACGTGGTCACCGCCTTCAACCCCGCCGGATTTGGCCGCGAAGCCAAGAAGGTGGTGGTGGACGCGGACCCTAACGAATTGGCCAAGCATGCGTTCCCCATCGAAGTCTCCTTGTGCTCCGACGCCGCCGCCTTCATCACCGCGCTGCGCCATGAGACCCGCGAACAGCCGCCCAAGGATCGTTCGCCGTGGCTGCAACGCTGTCAGGAGTGGAAGGCGCGTTACGGCTCCTGTGACGGCCAGACATTCCCCCAAGCGGGCGAGATCAGCCACTACCACCTGATGGACGCCTTGAGCGACGCCATCCCCGAAGACACCCTCATCGTCACTGGCAGTTCCGGCCTCGGCGTGGAGGTGTTCTACGCCACCTTCCGCAACAAGCCGGGTCAGCGGGTGTTCCTCACCTCCGGCCTGGGGGCCATGGGCTACGGCCTGCCCGCCGCCATCGGCGCGGGCGCGGCGTTCAAGAAGCGCTACATCGCTATTGAGAGCGATGGCTCATTGCAGATGAACATTCAGGAGTTCCAGACCCTGGCGGCGCAGAAGCTGCCGGTCACCCTGTTCATCATCAACAACAACGGCTACGCCTCCATCCGCAACACCCAGCGCAACTACTTCGATGGCCGCTATGTGGGCACTGGCCCGGAAGCGGGTCTGTTCATCGCCGACATCCCCGGCATGGCGGAATCCATGGGCGTGCCCGCCATGCGCATCACCGATGCCAAGGACTTAAAGTCAGGCATCCAAGAGGCGCTGGCCCACCCGGGACCATTTGTGTGCAACGTGCGGGTGACGCCCAACGAAGCGCTGTGGCCCAAGTCCGCCGCCATTCCGCAGCCGGACGGCTCCATGATCTCCATGCCGCTGGAGGATATGTCGCCGTTGCTGCCGCGCGCCGAGCTGAAAGAGAACATGTTGATTCCGCTTGCAGAGGCATCGCTAAAGATCCAGGATTAACCTGTACGATGTAAAAATGTGTGCGGGAAAGCGTGCGATCTGGCGCTATCTATTGGCCTCCGGCTGGCCGGAGGCGGGGTCTGGGGCCTGCGGCCCCAGCGGGTGTGGGCGGCCCACGATTCGGCAGGATTGCCGAATCGGACTCGCGCAGCGAGCCCGAAGGGTGAAGGCCATGGATGGCCTGAATCACGGTTTGGCGGTTGGGGAGTTTGAGGGCGCTGCCCTCAATATCTTTCATCCTCCCCATCCGCTCCCCCACAGAGGGAGAACCAGCATGAGCGCCGAATCAGAAAACGGTCTGCTGCCGGAGGATTTCCGCCACGCGCTGGAGAGCCATCCGCTGTTCTCAGAGAACTTGGTCTCCCCCAGCGACCTCTACGCCATGTATAAGGAGGCGCAGCGGCATGCGCTGTTGCGACGCATGGAGAACGTGCGCGCAGCCGACATCATGACCCGCGACGTGATCACCTTCAGCGAAACCAACCGGTTAGTGGACGTGGCTCAGACTTTCCTCACCCGCCATGCACACAACTTCCCCGTCATCGACGCCGCCGGTTGCGTGGTGGGCGTCATCGCTGTGGCTGACCTGCTGCAAGTGTTCGGCGTGCCGCACCACCACCCGCGCGTCTCTTTGTGGGAGTCGCTGATTGCCCATTTTCGCTGGCAGCCGGGATCGGCGGATCTGCACGATCCGGTCAGCACGCTGATGTCGCGCAACGTGGTCTCCATCGGCGCCGATGCGCGCATTGGCGACGTGCTGGAGCGCATGCGCGAACGCGAAGTCAAACGCCTGCTGGTGGTGGATGAGCAGGAGCGCCTGCAAGGGGTGATCTCCCCCTCTGACATGATTCGCACCCTGTTGCAGGGGGCGCTGGCGCAGCATGAGCGCGCTGAATAACATGACTGGAATTTGGAAGCGGCCTCTTTAGATTTTTGGATATTGTAAGATATCGAGGGCGTTGCCCTCGAGCTCCCAAGATCAAAAGCCAGACCGTGGGGCGCCGCCCCACGCCCCGCTTAAGGGTCACAGACCCTTAAGAATCCCGACAAATTTTCTGCGAAAATTTGTCAAATAGTCAGCGCAAGCTCCACCAGCGTCACGCAAACAATAAACGCTCCGTACAATCTTGCCGAGAGACCATGAGCCACCTGCCCGTTCCGCAACAAGATATTGACCTGATCCTCGACGCCACCGAGCCTCTATTTAGGAATTTGCGCGGATCGCGCATATTTCTGACTGGCGCCACCGGCTACACCGGCGCCTGGATGTTCTCGGCGCTGGTGGCGGCCAATGCGCGTTGGAACCTGGATATCCGCATCGACGCCCTGTCGCGCACGCCGCAACGCTTCATCGACAAGTGCCCCGCCCTGGGCCACGCCCCCGGCGTCACCTGGCACGCGGGCGATGTGCGCTTCTTCAACTACCCCAAGGGGCAGGTGGATCGCACCATCCACATCGCCCTGGACGCCATCGACCAGGCCGCCATGGGAGTGAAGAAGATCCACGAAACCGTGGTGGGCGGTCTGGAGCGGGTGCTGGACTTCTGCGAATCGGCGCGGGTGGAGCGCATGCTCTATCTCAGTTCCGGCGCAGTCTACGGTCCGCAACCGGCGGGGATGGAGTTCATGCCCGAGAGCTATCCCGGCGCGCCCCACCCCGAAGTGCTGGGCTCCACCTACGCCCACGCCAAGCGCTATGCGGAGCATCTGTGCGCCCATGCGAGCCGCTCGGAATCGTTCGATGCGCCCATTGCGCGCTGCTTCTCCTTCGTCGGTCCGCTGCTGGCCATGCGCGAACACTTCGCCGTGGGCAACTTTATCGCCGACGCCCTCACCGAGGAGAGAATCCGCGTCAATGGCGACGGCTCGCCCATTCGCGCCTTTCAATACGCCGCCGACACCACCATCTGGTTCTTGACCATTTTGGAAAAGGGCGTGGGCGGACGCCCCTACAACATCGGCGGCGATGAGCCGGTCAGCATGGCGCAGCTGGCCGAACGCACCCGCGACATCCTCGCTCCGGGCAAACCCATCGAGATTCAGAAGCGCGACGGCGCGGGCGCGGGAGGCAACCGCTATGCGCCGGACCTGACCCGCGCCCGTGAGGAGTTGGGGCTGGTCAATCGGGTGAGCTTGGATGAGTCGATCCGCCGCACCGGGGCCTACTGCCGCGAACAGGGGCTGGAGCGCTGGCACACCCCCGCCACCCCCACTTATGCGGCGCCCAAGCGATTGGTGGTGGATATCGACGGCGTCATCGCCTCTTTGGTGCCGGATCTAGACTACGCCAAGGCCGAGCCGCTCACCGACACCATCGACGCCATCAACGCCCTGTATGACGCCGGAACAGAGATCGTGCTGTTCACCGCGCGCGGCTCAGCGTCGGGCATCGACTGGCGCCCGGTGACCGAAGCGCAGATGCAGCGTTGGGGGGTCAAGCACCACGAACTGCGCCTGGGCAAACCCCACGCCGATTACTACATTGATGACAAGTTGATCACCCCCACGCAGATGCAGAATATGGCGGCGGAAGCGCGCAAGGCCAAGGAGCGGGGAGCGATCTAGTCGAGAGCGAAACACGCGTTGGGCGCGCCGAGTCTGGCGCAATGCGGGGGAAGGCGCGTCAGGAGGCGGGATCGCCCTGTTTGGGCTGCTCTTCCTTGCCCACGCGGAAAGAGAAGTGCTTGTGACCCAGATAACTGGCGGCCACAGTGATGGCGATAACGATTCCCTGCGCCGCAATGGGGTGAAGTTCGGCGAAGTTCACCAGCACCCACAGCATCCACAGGCTGTTGGCGAAAGCTGCGGCATAGACCACATGAAAGCGCCAATATTCACTGACCCAGTGACCTGTGGATTTAAACACAAAGATCCGGTGCACCACATAGGCGTTGGTCACCGCCAGCAGATGGTTGACCACCGCCAATGGCAGATAGTGATCCTCGCCAAACGCCAGAATCAACGCCGCATAACAGCCCATGCCGAACAGCGTGTTATACGCGCCGCCGATAAGGTAGCGAATTTTGCGCGCATGTCGCTCAAGCTGGGAACGCCAATCTTGCATGAATATCCCGGGGCTTGTCTGAAGTAGGGGGAATAAAAAAAGCGGCCTTGACAGAGACGTCCAAGCCGCCGGGGATTGATCCTACTCTTGCGCAGCCCATGCGTCAATCACAGGATCTATCGCGCCCGCCCGCCTAGAAGTAGCCGCGATAGCCCGCCTGCACCGCCAGCAGATCATCCGGGCAGCCATCATGCCAGCGCCACTGGCCATCCTGCGGAGCATCCGCATCGAACGCCATGGTTGGATCGGGCTCGGAGGTAAGGCGACAACGTATCAACAGCGAGAGGAAATGGCCGCGCACATCGCGGTTGGGCGTCATCAACTGCTGGGTGAGAATGGGCTCGGCATCAAACGCCACCGTAGCGCCCAACTCCGCCATGGCGACTTTTTCGATGCGCTGCTCCATGTACTCCTTGAAGCGGATAATGCCGCCAGGGATATGCCACCCTCGGGGGTAGAACCCATCATCGCGCCATGTCAGCAACGTGTGCCCCGCTGGATTCTGAATCAGCAGATCCACATTGATCATGGGCGTTAAGCGGCTCACCAACAGGAACACATCCTCCGGCAGGCCGCTCTTGGCGTCATCCACCGCCGCATCAATGACCGCAATGGCCGCCTTGAGCGCTTCGGACATGCGTTACACCGACTCCAAACCATCCTCACGCAGGATGGCCACGGTCAGATTGGGGTCGTATTCGGCGCGCAGAATCCGCGCCACCTCGTCGGAGTAGCTGGCGCACATCACCAACACCGCATCCACGGGGTCTTCACGCAACTGGCTGGGCGCAAAGATCTCCAGGTGGCTGGCGGGGGTAAATCTACCCTGCTTGAACGGCGCCGAGTCCACCACGTAATCGCAGCGTTTGCCCAACCCCAGAAGACTCATCACCGCCAGCGCCTGATGCCCGGCGCCCCAGACCGCCACGCGGCCTCTGCCTGGAGCGGCGTCGAGCCACGCATGCACATCGGCATGGATCTTTTGTCGATAGGCGCCCAGTTCACTTAAATCCGTACGCTGACGTTTGCGTACATGGGCGGTGAGGATGTAGTCATGCCAAGTCTGCTCGCAGCGAATCACCTCAAAACCACACATGCCCAACATCTGCGTGAAGCTCTGTTCGGTGAAGTAGAGCAGATGATCGCCGATGAACTCCGAGAACAGCTTATCGCGTAGGATCATGTCGAAATTGGGGACTTCCAGCAGACCCACGCCGTCGTCGGTGAGGTTCAGGCAAGCGGCGCGCAGGGCTTTGACCGGATCGGGCATGTGTTCGATGAAGTTGAAGCTGAACACCGCCTGAAACGGCCCGGCGGCAAGCTGCTGATCGGGGCGTTGCAGATAGCCTTCGGAGGCCGTCAAACCCTCCTCGATACAGGCCGCTACGGAGCCCGGATTAAACTCCAGGCCATGGGGATTGAGACCGGCCTCTTTGAGCAGGCTGAGATATTCGCCGCGCCCGCAGCCAATCTCCAGCGCCGCAGCGTCTTGCAAACCATATTCGGCCACAAAAGCGGCGAATTGCTCGCGTCGATACACCGCCATCTCCGGCGAGTACGCCGCCGCCCGCACCACTTCGCGATAGTAGCGCACCGGCGGGTCGGAGAGCTGAATCGCGCCGCAGCCGGAACACTGACGCACGCGCAGATTGACGCCCATATCATCACCAACGGAGTCGGCATCGGGCATAAACTGCGCCGCCCCAGGCATATTCTCCAAGGTCAGCAGCGGTTCGGCGTAGAGCGCGCCGCCACACACGCGACAAGGGTAGGCGCTGATAGCAGTTGACATAGGGTACACATCGCTTTGCTGAAATGGTTCGTTGCCATTTAAAACAGGAATTCACGGCGCCAGTATAACCAGACTCCACGTAAAATGCGCCAAAGCAATGGCAAAACAGCCTGTTTTTGCCATGATCAACGACGAAATTCAATCTTTGTCGACATCCCGAATGGCCCGCGCCGGGCAGCCGACCGCCACTTTGCCGGGCGCCACATCGCCGATGACAGTCGCGCCCAAACCCACCAGAGCGCCGGTTCCAATCCGCACCCCCTCGCGCAGTTTGACGCCACTGCCGATGTAACTCCACGGCTCCACATGGCAGGCGCCGGAAATGGTCACATGGGAGCCCATCACCACCCCCTCGCCGATGTCGGCGTCGTGCGCCGCCACCGTTTGCGGCAGGATAATGCTATGCCGTGCAATGCGCGCCCCGGCGGTGAGCACCACACCGGCCTGAATCAGCACATTGTCGCCGATCATGCACTCTGGCCCCACCACCGCAGCGGGGTGAATCAGCGTTGCCCAGCGCTCTGATTTGAGATTCAGCGCCTCGATGATGGCGCGCCGTTTGTGGAAGTTATCCGGCCTTCCAGGAACCGCCAGCACCGCCGCGTCGGGGCGCTCGGCCAGCACCTCACGCCCGCCCAGCACCGGATAGCCGCCAAACGCCGAGCCCTTCTTGTCCGGGTCGTCATCGACGAACCCCAGCACGCTCCAGGTCTGGCGCTGGGCGTTGATCGCCTCCACCACTCCCACCGCTTCGCGGGCGTTGCCATTAAACGGAAACAGAATCAGCGGACGCATGGGCGATCCTTATGAGATTTGCGATGGAAACGGCGCGCCGCGCGCACGACTATGCGCCGGAGGATGAGCGGAGTCCGCCTCCACAAAATAACTGGGGCGTTTGCGCGACTCATCCAGCGTGCGCCACACATACTCGCCCAACAGCCCCAACATGATCATCTGCACCCCGCCCAGCACCAGCACGGTGGTCATCAGAGAGGGAAAGCCCGGCACCATCTCGCCGGTAATCAGCGTCACCGCGATCACCACGGCAGCATACAGCAGGCCCAGGGTCGCCATGCCCACGCCCACCCGGGTCATCATCTGCAATGGCAGACCGGAGAAGGCGAACACCCAATCCTTGGCCAGACGCACTTTGGCCTGGAAGCTCCACTTGGAGTGGCCCGAGGCGCGCAGTCGCCGATGATAGCTGATCGCCTCCTGGCGGAACCCCGCCCACGCCAACAGCCCGAACAGCGAGCTATTGCGCTCCGGGCAGGCATTGACGGCATCGGCCACACGGCGATCCATGAGAAAGAAGTCGGCTTTGGAGAGGTCTACGCCATCGGTGGGCGCGGCCCCGGCGGCAGTGAGCAGCAGATAGAACGCCCGCGCCATGGTTTTGTTGAGGAGGGCTTCGTCATTGCGGTCGGTGCGCAGCGCCCACACCACGTCGGCGCCGCCCTCCCAACGGGCGATCATCGCCTCAATGGCCTCAGGGTTATCCTGGCCATCGGCGGAGATGCACAGCACCGCATCGCCGCGCGCCTGCCGCAATCCAGCGCGCAAGGCGATATGGCTGCCGCTATTGCGGCTCAAGCGGATGGCGCGGACCTGGGGGTCGTTCAACGCGCGCACGGCATCAAAAGTGCCATCGCTGGAGTGGTCGTCCATTACCAGGATTTCGAATGTCGCGCCCAGACGGGTCAGATGACCGCTGATTTCACCGATGGTGGCGGCGATATTGTCGGCCTCGTTATAGGCGGGGATGACAACGCTCAGGCTCATATCCAACAACGACCCAAAAGAGTGGAGAGAATCCATTTTTCGACGCCGGTTTCCCAGCGTCCGCCGCAATACGCCAAATCACTTGAGCATAGCCGCCTGGATTTGTCCAGGCGAGGCGGCTTGACTTGGCTCCTATGGGGCGGGAAACTATCCGCTTTGCCTCTGCGTCGCCAGTTTGGAGCCTGCATGTCGTCAGCCCCCGCCATCGCCCTGTTTGCGCAGCGTCGCCGTCCGTGGGACTGGGCATTGGCGCTGCTGCTGCTGGCGTTTGCCTGGCTACAGGCGTTCCAGGCGCTGGATAACAACGGCAAACCGCGCAACTTCTTCAGCTACTACCATCCGCAGTTCTCCGCTGCGGTGATGGTGGGGTGCGGACGCGGCCTGCATGCGGTGGACCGCCACGTCAGCCCGGAGCTGGAACGCTTCCTCGCCTTCTCCGCCAGCCACCGCGCGCAGAGCTTTGACTGCGCCAACCTACCCGCCGACGCCGTCGCCGAGCCTCTCACCGGCTTCCAATCGGGCTACCGCAATCTGATGCTGATGCTGGGCTACATCTGGCAATGGAGCGGCGTCTCCTGGCCTGCGCTGTTTCCGTTTCTGGCGCTGTTCCATGGCGTCGCCGTAGTCCTGGCCTATGGCCTGTTCCGGTTGGTGAGCGCGCCGCTCATCGCCGCGCCCGCCGCCCTGTTTATCGCCATTGCGCCGCCGATTCTGTGGACTATCAAAACCTTCCGCGACTACTCGAAAATTCCGTTCTTCTTCGCCCTGTTCCTGATTTTGGGACTGCTGGCGCGGCGCGCGTTGAGTCCGTGGCGTCTGCGTGGATTGGCGCTGCTGGCGGGCGCCATCGCTGGGGTGGCGGTGGGCTTTCGCCCCGACGTGTATATCTTCCTGCCCGGCTTCATCCTCACCCTGGCGCTGTTTCTGCCGCCAATCCCCACGCCGCGCCCCTGGCTGCTCAAAGCGCAACTGATCGGCCTGCTGCTGCTGGGGTTCGTCCTGCTGGGACTGCCCACCCTCAAAGCCCACACCGGCGAGTCCGGCAGCGGCATCATGCCGGTGATGGGGCTGGGCAAAGGTTTCTCCCATCGGCTCAACGTCACCCACTCGGTGGCGGAGGTGAGCTACATCCACGCCGACCGCTACGCCCACGCCTTTGTGTTCGACTATCTGGAGCGCATCGACGGGCTGCATCTGACCTACGCGCCGGAGAATTCGGTGGATCTGCTCACCGCCGACTACTCCCGCGCCGGTCAGGCCTATTGGAACGCGCTGCTGGAGCTGATGCCCGGCGATCACATCACCCGCGCCATCGCCGCCGCGTGGCGGGTGCTGGAGATGGGGCCGCTGGGTCGCTACGGACCGCTGCTGTTCGCCCTGCTGCTGCTGCTGATCGCGCGCCGCTCGCCGCGACTGGCCATCTTCCTGGCCCTGGCCACGCTGTTCTTTGCCGGTTACAGCAGTCTGGTGTTCCTCGACCGCCATATCGGCCATCTGCTCATCATCCCCATGCTGTTCACCCTGTGGGCCCTGCAGGGGGGGCTCTCCTGGGCGCTGCAGCGACGCCCCGCGCTGGCCCAACAGGGTTGGATTGCGCCTCTGTGCATCCCCCCCGCCCTGGCCCCTGCGCCGCCATGGCGCGCGCAAATGCGCAATATGGCGCTCACGCTGATGGCCCTGGGCGCCCTCACCGCCGCGCCGCTGTGGGCCGCCCGCGCCTGGCAACAGCATGCTCTCTCGGGCTATATCCAGGAGATCTTAGACGCCCCGACTGAACCTATCGCCGCGCTGGAAACCCACTCCCTCACCGATGGCTGGGTGCGCCTGACCCACGAATCCCTCAGCCGTCCGCGCCGCACGCTGGACGCCACCGCCCAGGCCCACTATCTGCGCCTGCGCTGGAACGGCCCTGCCTGTGGGCTGACCGAGACGCCGCTGCGCATGCTCTACCGCGCCTCGCGGGAGGATTTCAGCCGCGCCACCGTGCTGCATCTGGGTGATCAACCGCTGACGCTGTTCTGGCCCATCTATCAGGCCGACTGGTCGCGCTTTGTGGGCATCGAACTGCCCGCCAAGGCGCGCAACTGTCTGGTCTCCGCCCAGCGTTTGCGCGATCCCCTGCCCTTTCCGGCGCTGCTGCTGCTGAGTCTGCCCGACGATTGGCGCGCCCGCCCGCTGTATCAGACCCTGGCGCCGCCGCAGTCGCCGGAACTGTTTGAACCTTCGCCTTTCTTTACCCATGACCGCGTGCGCGGCTTTAACGTGCCCGCCGGTGAAGGGTGATTGCTGGAGCCCTGGCCATGTTGAATATTCCCCTTCCGCCCCTGTTGGGCATCGCCGCGCAGAGCGGCGTGGGCAAAACCTCCCTGCTGGCCGGAGTGATTCCGCTGCTCAAAGCCGAAGGACTGCGCGTGGCGGTGGTCAAACACACCCACCACGACTTCGAGCTGGATCAGCCGGGCAAGGATAGCCACCGCCTGCGCCAAGCGGGCGCCGAACCGGTGATTCTGGCGGGAGATTCGCGCCTCTCCACCCCCGACGTGGCGGTGAGCGAGGAGGATGACCCGCTGCGCATCGCCTTGACGCAGTTGGCGCTGGACGCGCCGGACCTGATTCTGGTGGAGGGCTTTCGCGACCACCCCGATATCGCCGCCCGCCTGGAGGTGCATCGCGCCGCCGCAGGCAAGGCGCTGCGTTACCCCAATGACCCCAGCATCATCGCCATTGCCGCTGACCGGGAGCCCGACGGCGCGCCAATCCCGGTGCTGGAGTTGAACGACCCCGCCGCCGTCGCCGGTTTCATTCTGGAGTGGCGCAGCGCGCAGTGGAGCTTTCAGGATGACGGCCCGCTACTGGACCTGGACGCCGCGCGCGATCACATCCTGGAGCTGGTGCGTCCGGTCACCCGCGCCGAATCGCTGCCGTTGTGCGAAGCCCTCGGGCGCGTGCTGGCCGATGACGCCCGCTCCCCCATCGACGTGCCCACGGCGGACAACTCCGCCATGGACGGCTTCGCATTTCGTTTTGACGATCTGAATCCCGATGGCGGCGGCGTGTTGCAGGAGGTGGGAACCGCCGTTGCCGGGCATCCATTCACGGGCACCACGCCTGCTGGCGGCTGCGTGCGCATCATGACCGGCGCGGCCATGCCTGCCGATTGCGATAGCGTGGTCCCGGTGGAGAACACCCGCCGCGACGGCATGACCATCCACATCCAGCCCGGCCCGCGACGCGGCGGTCATGTGCGTCGCGCCGGCGAGGATATTGCCCAAGGCGCAGCCGCGCTTCACCAGGGCGAGCGCATCGGACCGGCGGGACTGGGCGTGCTGGCCTCCATGGGACTGGCGCGGATTTCGGTGTTGCGTCGCGTGCGGGTGGCGCTGTTCTCCACTGGCGACGAACTGCGCTCGGCCGGACAACCCATTGAGCCGGGTCTGATCTATGATAGCAATCGCTACGCCCTGATGGGTCTGCTGCAGCAGTTGGGCGCGGAAGTGGGCGATCTGGGGATTCTGCCCGATGATGAAGAGACCCTGCGGCTGGCCCTGCGCGGCGCCAGCGAAAACGCCGATGTGATCATCACCTCCGGCGGCGTCTCCATCGGCGATATGGATCTGGTGAAAACCGTACTCAAGGAGTTGGGCCAGCTGGATTTCTGGAAACTGGCCATCAAACCGGGCAAGCCGCTGGCGTTTGGCCGCCTGGGCGACGCCCTGCTGTTTGGCCTGCCGGGCAACCCGGTGGCGGCCATGGTGACCTTTCTGCAACTGGCGCGCCCGGCGCTCATGCGCATGGCGGGCGTCCCCAACTGGCGCGCGCCGCGCTACCGCATGCGCTGCCTGAGCGACATCGCCAAAAAGCCGGGCCGCGCCGAGTTCATTCGCGGCTACTATCAGCGCGACGCCATCGGCAACCTCACCGTCAGCAAAACCGGTCCCCAAGGCAGCGGCCTGCTCACCTCCATGGCCCGCGCCGACTGCCTCATCACACTACCGCGCGCCTCTGCGGGGGTGCGGGCGGGCGACTGGGTGGAGGTGGAGCCGCTGGGCGCGACGTAAACCCGACGCGGATTCCCGTCGCGCCGACGCACGGTTTAGCGGCTTGAAGCCTCCAGGAACAGCCCATCCAACTGCTGGAACAGCTGTTTGCGCTTCTCGTTAAGCGTCTGAATCCCCTGGCGCGCCTTGGATTCGTCGCCCTTGCCGCACGCCTCCTTCACCTGCCCGGTGAGCGCGTGGAGCTGTTGGTGCGCCTGCACCGCGCTCTGGAACTTGGGATTCTCGCCAAACAGGCTCTTGCCCTGGTTTTGCCACCAGTCGCCAAAGCCGCAGGCGACATCCTCGCCCATCTCCACCTCACGGCCGCGACTGACGTTCTCCATCTGATTCAGACAGCGCAGGTGCGACTCTTTGAGCTTGCGCACATCGAACAGTACGTTGGCCTGGTCGGCGGATTTACGCGTCGCCTGCAGACTGGTGACCGCTTGATGGATCTCCTCTGTGAGTACGCCGACATATTGAATGGAGCCGTCCAGATAGTGCACCCGACGCATGGTCTGCTGCATGCTGCCTTCAGTATTGCCCAACACCTTGGCTATCTCCTCGGAGGCTTGATCGGCCACCCGGGCGGATTGACTGGCGCTCTGCGCCTGTTGGGTGATGGCGCTGGCCATATCGGCGGCCTGGGAGGCGGCGTCGGCGATGCCCTCAATCCCCTCCACGGTGGTCTGCACCGAAGTGGAGACCTCATTGGCGGCGCTGGCCAGCTCATTGGCGTTGAGACTCACCGACTCCGCCGCAGTGGAGACCTGCCCCATGGTCTGGCTGATCTCCAGCACCGCGCGCTCCTGCTCATCGACGGTTTGAGAAATCTCCTTATTGGCTTCATACACCTTGAGCATCATCTCCGAGACCGACTTCGTCACCATCTCCGCCTGCCGACTCTCCTGCTGAATGGAGGTGGTGAGCTTGTCGATCAGCTTGGTCGCTTCGCCGGTTTGACTGGCCAACTCCTTAACCTCATTGGCCACCACGGCAAAGCCCTTGCCCGCCTCGCCAGCGCCCGCCGCTTCAATGGAGGCGTTGAGCGCCAGCATGTTGGTTTGCGAGGCGATGCTCTTGATGGCCTCAACCACTTTGGAAATCTCCAGGGTGGAGCCGATCAGGCGGTTCATCACCGTGGCGGTCTCCTGCGCCTGATTGTTGGCGTCGCCGCTGAGTTCATCGGCCAGACGGCAGCGATTGCGCACTTCGCCCAGAGAGGCGCTCATCTGCTCCATGGCCGCCGCCACTGTGCTCACGGATGTGGTGACCTCCCTGAGATTGGCGTTGACCGCGCTGATATTGCTGCTCATCTCTTCGGCGGCGCTGGCCATGGTGTTGGTGTCCTGGCGACTATGCTCCGTGGTTTGGGCGATGAGCCCCACCTGATCGGAGAGCGCTTTGACCTCGCGGCTGATGCTGTTCATGCTGTCATTGGCCGCATGGATGCTCTCTCTGAGCGCTTTGGCCTGCCCCAGCACCGCGCTGCTCTCTTTGGCCACCTGACTGGCCAGCGTGTGGGCCTTGTTGGAATCTTGATCCAACGGCGCTTTGAGCCGCACCAGTTCATTGCCGATGGCCGCCAGGCTCTCCGCCTGCAGGGTCACCTGATGATCCATGCGGGTGGCCTCCTGATGCGCTTGCGTGGCGCTGGTAATGGCCGCATGATTATTCCGGAACTGGTAGAAGAAGTACCAGGAGAGCCACAGCGCGGCGCCGGAGTTGAGCAGCACCAGCAGCACATGGTTGAGCAGATGCAGCCAGATATAGTCGGTGGTGGGCCAGATCGCCAGCGGATCGAAAATGGTCAGCAGCGTATGGTGGACGGCGGGGATCAGCGTGGCGATCAGCAGCGAGCGCCAGCAGAAGTAGATGGTCAGGATCACCACGGTGACGAAGTAGACCATGTGGCCTTCGAGGATGAAGCCGTCAGGCGAGCCGGTGGTTTGATGCACGAAAACCACCCATTGGTAGATCAAGGCCAGCGCAATTACATGCCGGGTCATCTGCCCGGTGGGACGCAGGTACCAAAAGATGGTGGTTGGCAGCGCGCCAACCAGCCCTGCAATCAGTCCAAAGGTAACGCGGCTGACGCCATCCACGGGGACCAGACCGCAGAAGCGGGTGACCACATTGGCGTAGTTGGCGTGGTTCTCCGCGCCATAGCCAATGAGCATAAACAGGGGAATGTAGGCCCACAGCACAATGATAAACGCCTTGCTGGCGTTTTGCCGCACCCGTTCCAGGGTGGGCGCAACCTCCCGCACATCCTCCCACACGGTTAATGTGCTGACCCAGGACTGCTTGGTTTGCGCCGTATTTTCCACAAGCCCGCCTCTCGTTACCCAACCGGTTAAGGGATCCTGACGATGTCGCCTGAACCCAACACAAAGCCTGTTCGTCTCAAAACGCTGATGATCACCATCAGCCTTGTTCTGCTGGGCTCGGTAGCGCTGATGGTCGGACTCAATCAGGCGCTGGAGCAGAACCGCCCGCCAGAGCAGGATCCTGCGCCCACATGGCTCCCCGTCTCGCCCGCCCGCGCCATTCAGCCCCTCGCCCTGGAAGGAGCCAGCGGCGTGGTCGACGCCACCGCCTTACAAGGAAAGTGGACGCTGTTGGCGGTGGGCTTTACCCACTGCGCCGATAGCTGCCCCATGGCGCTGCACACCATCTGGAGTCTGCTACAAGAGCAGAGGCTCCACCACCCCAGCAGCGCCCCGTTGCAAGTGTGGTTTGTCTCCATCGACCCCCAGCGGGACACCCTGGACCGCCTGAACGACTATGTGCAGGACTACGCCATTCCACCCCATGCGCCCGCCATCACACCGCTGCGCGGAGAGCTGCCCCAACTCCGCCGCCTCAGCGCGCTGTTGGGGGCGCAATTCAACTATCCGCAATGGCGCGACAAGGCGGAGTATCCGGTGTTGCACACGCCGGACATCTACCTGATCAACCCGGCTGGAGAGTTGACTGCGCGCTTCCCCATGCCGTTTTCCGTCGCGGCCTTGGTTGAAGGTCTCCAGGCCCATGGGTGGATGGCTTCCCCGCATCCGCACAAGGAAGACAATCCACATATGTCGCATACAATGGGTGACAAACATTGATAGCATGTCATCGCGCCGTCATGTTAGTGAAAATCCATTTAACCCCATCGCCACCCGACTGAATTCCCTAAACTGCGGAAAGTGCTGGGCAACGCCGTGCCAGCCGGATACCTTTGACGGAGCAATCCTGGTGGAAGACGCCGACTACATCCTGTGCAAGAGGCAAGGTCACTGCCCCCCAACGAGTGAGAACGCGCCATGATCACCCTTTTCAAGCGTCTACGACATCACCGAGTCACACTCCTGTGCGCATTGGCTCTGTGGGCGGCGCCCGCTCCCCAGGCAAGGGCGGAAACCTTGGAGATCGTCGGCACCGGCGACGGCATGATCGTGCTGCACGCCCTGGCCAAGGCGTTCTCCGTCAACCACCCCCAAGATGAGATTGTCGTGCCCGACAGCATCGGCTCGTCAGGGGGCTACAAAGCGGTGGGCAATGACAAGGCGTTGCTGGGCAGAGTGGCGCGCAAGATCAAACCCCGTGAGGAGCCTTACGGCTTAACCTATCTGCCCATCGCCAAGTTCCCGGTGGTCTTTTTTGTCAACAAAAGCGTCACGGTGAGCAACCTGAGCGCGGCGCAGATCAACGACATCTATCGTGGTAAAATCGTCAACTGGAGCGAGGTGGGCGGCGCAGAAGGGAAAATTCGCGTGGTGCGCCGTGAAGAGGGCGACAGCTCGCTCGGCAACCTGCGCGCAACCTTCCCCGGTTTTGATGAGGTGACCATCACCCCATACTCCAAAACCGCCACTCTGAATCAACATAACTTTGAAATCGTTACCCAGAAGGAAGGGACCATCGGCTTTGGCCCCTATGCCGATGCGCTCAAAGAGAACGTCACCATCCTCAACATCGATGGCTTGGCCCCAACGGATGAAAACTATCCCAGCTTTGGAACCCTGGCGCTGATATTCAAAGCCGCCAACCGCCAAGGTCTGGTTGAGGCATTCCTCAAATTCGTTGAGACCTCACCGGCCATGCAGGCCATTCGCAGCGCCCACGCGACGCCCTACAAATAACTCCCAGGCGCCGACCTATGATGAGCTTGCGCAAACGTCTGCTGCTGACCTTTCTGCCATTGGGGGTGATCCCCATTGCGCTGGTCAGCATGAGTCTATGGCTGGTGATGAGCGCCAATAGCGCCCAGCATATCCAGCAACTGTCTGAAGTGATCAACCAGCAGATCCGCAAGAGCAATCAGGAGGACTTCTTCCTGATGGATGAGCTATTCAGCGGACTGGTGCAGAAAATCGATCAGCACCTGACGTTTTTGAGCAATCGTGAGGACTTACAGACCTACCTGGAGAAGAGCCAGCCCGATCCCATCGCTACGGTGCTATTCGGCTTTGTGCAGAGTGCGGACTTGGATTTCGTCACCGTGTTCGACCTACAAGGAGACATCCTGGCCTCCAGCCCCCCCAACATCGACCACATCGAAGCGGCCAAGCGCTTTAAACACACGCTTCTGCATAACAAAATTCGACGGGAGATCGAACATCTGGACCGCAACCACCGCCATCTGCTCGGCGGATTCACTCAGATTGGCCCCGGTTATGCCGAACTGGCCGAGCAGGAGCCCTCTTCAGACCTCTCTTATGGCCCTGTGCTGGCAAAAGTTGTCGTCGACCCATTTGGCGACCCGCTTGGCTATGTGGTAGCGGGCATGCAGATCAACCATCTGCACCCTTCGTTAATGAAGATGGTGCGCTTAACCCGACTCTCGTTTGTCAGTTATATCGATGGCCGTCCGCATATGACGGCGGGCTTCAAAGCGCAACCCGGGCCGCTGCAACCCGCCGAACAACAGCGGATCATTCACACGGGCTCCGGCGCGCTCATGCAATCCCTCGACGGCGAAGAGCACCTGCTGGAGTGCCGCCCATTTGACGATTATTCTCACAACCTCATCGCCATCCACTGTGTGGGCATCGCCTTGACGCAGGCGCAGGAGACCATCGCCCAGATGCGGGACTCCGGTGACGATGCGCTGCACACCATGCAATTTGTTTTGGTCCTCATTGCCGTGATCTCCATGGCCGTGGTGGCGCTGGTCTCCGTGGTCCTTTCCCAGCGCATCGTACGCCCCATTCAGGCCATGACCTACGCGCTTGCGCGGTTGTCCGATGATGATCTGGATGCGCCGATCCCCCATACGCACAACACCCAGGAGATCAATCGATTGGCGGAGACCATGCGCGTTTTCAAAGCGCGCATGGTGGAGCGTAGAGAGGCGCTGGAGGAGAAAAACCAGGAGGTGACGCGGCGCATGGCGCTGGAGCAATCCCTGGCGCACACACGCAAGCTCGAAGCGCTTGGCACTCTGGCCGGCGGCGTCGCCCATGAGCTGAACAATCAGCTGCTGCCTATCATGAGCATGACCGAACTGGTGCGCGACGATCTGGCCCCGGACGATCCCAACCGCCGCCTGCTGCAACTGGTGTTCGACAGCTCCGTGGGGGCCAAGAGCACCGTGTCGAAAATTCTGGCGTTCTCGCGCTTTGATCAAGAGCATGTTGGCCAGTGTGATGTGGCGCAAGCGTGCCTGGTGACTGTGGAGTTCCTCCGCGCAGCCTGCCCAAACAACGTGCAAATGCAATTTGAAATTCCAGATTTCATCGGCTTTGCGCCGATGAATCAAGATGATCTGCAAGGCGTTCTGGCCAATCTGTTCTCCAACGCCCTTGACGCCATGCAGGAGACCTCTGGCCGGTTCCGCATCACGCTCTCCTCGCAAACAGTCAACCAAGCTATTGGCCCGGCGCAGTTGCAATCGGGCGAGTATGCGCTGATCCGCGTCAGCGATAACGGCTCGGGCATGGATGAGATCACTCGACAGCGTCTGTTCGACCCCTTCTACACCACCAAGGCGCCCGGCAAAGGCGTCGGCCTGGGCATGTCCATCGTCCACTCGGCCATCTCCCAGGCGGGAGGGACCATCAGCGTGGAATCAAAAATTGGCGAAGGGTCGACTTTCCGCATCTATCTGCCCATTGTAGAGCAGACGCGACAGACGACTGATAACGAGTAAGACGGACAGGTTACATGGCGCAGATATTGGTGATAGATGACGACATCGCAGTGCTGGAGTCCCTGCGGGTGATCCTGGAGAAAAAGGGCCATGCGGTGATAGCCGTCGACCGCGCGCACAAAGGTTTGGCGTTGATCGCCCAACAGAGCTTCGACTTGCTGATTCTGGATTTGATCATGCCCGAACAGGAGGGGCTGGAGACGCTAATGCAGCTGGGCCAGGACTACCCCGGGTTGCGCGTCATCGTCATCTCCGGCGGCGGGCGCATGCATGGCGGCGGCGTTCGTCCCGGGGCCATGCTGGAGATTGCGCAGGATCTGGGCGCCATGATGACGCTGGCGAAACCGTTTAGCGCAACCGAGTTGATTCAAGCCGTGGAGCGGGCGCTCCTGACGGAGAGCAACGGCTAACGCGTGGACTGCGCAGTGCGGGCCGCCGCTGCGCCACACACGGGACAGTCGGCGCGGCGCGGCAGTCGGAAGCTGTGAAACTCCAGATTCCAGGCATCCAGCAACAGGGTGCGACCGGCCAGGGTCTCGCCCCCGCCCAGCAAAATTTTTAACGCCTCATTGGCCATGATCGAGCCGATGATCCCCACCAGCGGGGTGAACACCCCCAGCGTGTTGCACGGCGTATCCGGCGCGCCATTATCGGGCTGAAAACAGCGATAACATCCCGCCTCCGGATGGCGTCTATCCACCACCCCCGCCTGCCCTTGCAACCGCTCCGCAGCGCCCCACACCAGCGGCGTGGCGCTCTGCACACAGACGCGATTGTGCTCGTGGCGCGCAGCGAAATTATCGCAGGCGTCCACCACCACATCGGCGCTGGCGCACGCGGCGCGCAACTCCGCGCCGCTCAACCGACAGGGAACCAGCTCCAGCGCCACATCGGGATTGATCGCCGTCAACGCATCACGGGCGGATTCGGTCTTGGCGCGCCCCACATCCGCCGTGCGGTGGAGAATCTGCCGTTGCAGATTGCTCAGGGAGACCACGTCATCATCCACCAGAGTCAGGCGTCCCACCCCTGCGCTGGCCAGATAGAGCGCCACCGGCGAGCCCAACCCGCCCAACCCCAGAATCAGCGCATGGGCGCCCAGCAGCCGCTCCTGCCCGGCGATATCCACCTGCGGCAGCAGGATCTGCCGCGCATAGCGCTGCAACTGGGCGTCATCCATGCTCGGCCTCTTCGCCGGGGATCAGCCCTTCGCTCTGCCGGGTGAGCGCCACCGCTTTGATCAGGGCGTGCACCTCTTCACCGATGTTCAGATCCAGCGCATCCCACGATTTGCGCGTGATGCGCGCCAGCAGAGAGGCGCCCGCCGCCCCTTCGGCGTCATCGCTCCCCTCCAGCGAGAGGAACAGGTTGACCTGATGGAACGAATAGGGCTCCACATGCTGAATCACCGCGCGCAGAGCGTTGAGGATGCTCGAGCCTGTGGGCGCGCGCTCGCGCGCCACCGCCACATCGGAGGCGGCGATGCGCACCCGCTTGCGCTGTCCCACCAGAGCGGCGTCACCGGGAACCAGCAGTGTTCCGCCCGGCACCGACACCTGCGCCAAACCATAATGGGCGTCGAACGCCGCCACCGGCCCCTCCAGCAGAGTGGCCGCTTCGGGCATCGCCGCCAACGGCAGCGCCGGATCAGCCAATAACGTCGACAACGGCCCGGCGGCCTGCACGCGACCGTTTTTCATCAACACCATGCGGTCGGCCAGCCGCTCCACTTCGGTGATGTCGTGGCTCACATAGAGCGCGGGGATATCCAGCGTCTCATGCAGCCGCTCCAGATAGGGTAGGATCTCATTCTTGCTGATGCGATCCAGCGCCGCCATGGGTTCGTCCATGAGCAGAATCTGCGGGTCGGTGAGCAGCGCCCGGGCGATGGCCACGCGCTGGCGCTCGCCGCCGGACAGACGCACCGGCGAGCGCTCCAACAGGTGTGTCAGTCCCAGCAGATTGGCCACCTCGTCGAAGTCCAGACGCGGCGTCTGGCCTTTGGGCGCGGCGCGCTTGCGTCCGAACAGCATATTCTCGCGCACCGACAGATGCGGGAACAGGCTGGCCTCCTGGAACACATAGCCGATGGGGCGTTTGTGGGTCGGCACAAAGCGTTTGCCATCCTGCCACACCTGCCCGCGCACGCTCAGTTTGCCTTCCAGACGGCGATTGAGCCCGGCCACACAGCGCAGCACGGTGGTTTTGCCGCAGCCGGAGGGGCCAAACAGCGCGGTCACGCCGCGCGCGGGCACGCTGAAGGCGGCGTCCAAGGAGAACTCGCCCTGACTGCCATAAAAGTGGGCTTCGATGGCGCTCATTTGAGGCGGCTCCGCAGACGTTTTTCGATGGTCATGGTGGCCAGAATCACCAGAAAGGAGAACGCCAGCATGCCCGCCGCCAACACATGGGCTTTATCCCACTCCAGGGTTTCAACATAGTCGTAGATGGCCACCGACAGCACTTTGGTCTCGCCAGGAATGTTGCCGCCGATCATCAGCACCACGCCGAACTCACCGACGGTATGGGCGAACCCCAATACCGCGCCAGTGAGCAGACCCGGACGCGCCAACGGCAGCGCCACCGAGAAGAAGCTATCCCACGGCGAGGCGCGCAGGGTGGCGGCCACCTCCAGCGGGCGGTCGCCCATGGCTTCGAAGGCGTTGCGCACCGGCTGCACCACAAACGGCAGAGAGTAGATCACCGAGCCCACCACCAACCCTTCGAAGGTGAACGGCAACGATTGGCCAAACAGATTCACCGCCAGTTTGCCAATGGGGCTATCAGGCCCCAGCGCCACCAGCAGATAGAACCCCAGCACGGTGGGCGGCAGCACCAGCGGCAACGACACCACGGCGCCCACGGCCTCTTTCCACACCGCGCGCGAACGCGCCAGCCACCAAGCCAGAGGCGAGCCGACAACAAGCAGAATAAGCGTGCTAATCGCAGCCAGTTTGAGCGTCAGAACGACCGGTTCCCACATGCGGACGGCTCCGGTTTTTTAGGAGGTAAACGACGAAACTGCGCGTGAGGGGGAATACGGCGCAGCAGGTCGAATCATAGCGCCCCTTCCCCACGCGCCACAAGGCGCGGCACAATGGCCCTCCATGCATCACGCCGTCACCGCACCGGAACAGACCGCCATGACCGCCGCCTCAGACCAATTACACAAACATGCGCCTTGGCTGCTCCTGGCCATCTTCGCCTACTGCGTGGTGGTGAGCGCGGTCTGCCGTCCAGCGGTTCCGTTCTATCTGGACGATGTGATGATGCGCGACACCAATCTGCTGCTCAGTTCGTTGCAGCCCACCATTGCCGACCTCAAACGCTTCTACTGGGGCATGCTCAGTTTTCGCTACGGCGCGCTCCCCTATGTGGCGCAGAACGTCTACTACGCCATTGTCGGCGAATTCCTGCCGCTCTCCGGGGCGAGCATATCCGCCTTCAATGGCGTATTGACCGGCTTGGCCGCCATCGCCGCATTTGGCGTCGGGCGACTGCTGGGCGGCGTGCGACTGGGGCTGATGATGGCGCTGGCGTTGGCGCTGTTTCCATGGATGGCGGCGGTTTCACGCGGCATGGCGTTCAACGGCACTTTGATGATTCTGCTACAGATCACCCTGCTCTACCTGGCGCTAAAACTCGCCCGCGAACCGCAGCGCGCAGTGTGGCCTGCGCTGCTCTCCTGCGTGTTGGGGCTCTACCTGTTCGTTGCGCTGGACGCCATCATCTTTCTCTTCTTTCTGTTTCTGATTCTGCTCTTCACGGGCGGCCTTAAGCGCGCCCTGTTCACGCCGTTTGTCCTCATTCCCCTCGGGGCTTTGGCGCTGTCGTTCTATTGGACGGCGTTTCAATATGGGCAAGGCGGATCGCTGAACATTCTGTTTCTGCCGCTGATCAAATTGGCGCCGGGCCTGTTTGGCGTCTCGCCATCCGACGCTGCGCCGCCGCCTTTTGCCGCAGAAAAAGTCGTGCGCTTTCTGAGTTGGTCGTTTGGTCCGCCGCTGCTGCTGATGGCCTATGGGGCCTACTCGGCGATGCGCGGCGGGCGCAATCTGCCCATCACTGCGCCGGACGGCCACGCGCTGCTCAAACGCGTGGCGCCCATCCTTCTGCTGTGGAGTCTACTGCTGCTGACCATGATGATTCTCAAGGCCGGACAGCGCCCCGACCACAAGGAGCTGCCGGTGGTTTACGCCTTCATCGGCGGCGCGCCGTTCGCGTTTATCGCCGCGCTGGGTTATGCGGCCCTGCCGCGTCGCGCTCTGATCGCCATTGCCGTACTGATGTCGGCTATGCAGTTTACCGTGCTGCAGACCGACCTCTACGCCAAGTTGTGGTGGCGGCAATCGCCGGATGATCAGCGGGTGTTCGCCATGGCGGCCTATCTCATCGAAAAGCGGCCTGACCTTCTCACGGAAGACAAAATTGCGTTTCTGCCGCGCAATCAACCGGCCAATGTGGGGGTGCATGCGCGCGGGCGTATGACGCGTATTGTGATGCCCGACTATCTGCCCGCCACCCATGAACTGGCTACGGCCAGTCGCGGCGATACGCTGGGATTTTTGCAGGCGGTGGAGCGGCGCGACGTGATTCCCGCCCACTGGCTGGTGTTTACTCCGGAGCTGTTTGGGAGCGAGGGCGGTGCGTTTTTCGCGCGACTGCGGGATGATCCGCGTGTGGTGTGGAAGGTGCGCCTGCGCGATCCTGCGGGGCGGGAGATCTGGTTGGCGGAGGTAGAGCCCGAGCGCACAGAAGCCGCGCCGATACCAGCCTATGCGGACGCCGAACCGTGGGCGACGTCCTATCGGGAGCGCTATAATCGGAAAGATTTCCTGGTGCGCAATCTGGACCTGAGCAAGACGTATTGAAGCCGCAAGAAAGTCAAAGTGTGTGCGTGACGCAGCCGGGGCCCACGCTGCCTAATGGGCCGCCGACTGGTCGGCGGCGGGGTCTGGGGGCCGCTGCCCCCAGCGGGTGTGGGCAGCGCCCACGGTGTGGCAGTGGCAGTGGATCTTGCCGTTTCCCGCAGCAAAAAACCTGAAGCCAGAAGAGGCTGCGAGAGAAGCTCAAAACGCAGAGCCCGTAGGAAGGGAAAACGGGAAACGGCAGTGAGCAGGCCCCAACGGGGCCGTCGTCCGCAGGACGGCAAATGCCGTAGGACTCGATGCCTGGGAAAGTCAGAAGGTGTTTTGGGGACAAAAGCTTAATTGAGTGCGCGTCCCCGGAATCCCGGAATTCACACCAGTTCGCACCACAAATTCAGTGACCGCCCCCGGAATTCCTCCCCGGAACTCGCACCAGTTCTTCTTTCAGTTATCGGATACTGACCATGGGTTAGCGGGATTTAACCCCCCGCCAGGGCCGTAGCTTTGCCCCCCACCCGGACCGTAGCTTTGCCCCCCACCCGGACCGTAGCTTTGCCCCCCACCAGGGCCGTAGCTTAGACTGCCGCCGGGGCCATACGGATTAGTTTCAATACCCCCGTAAGTATAACCCGCCTGGGGTTTTTCATAGACTTTCCAACCATGCTGATATCCTTGTGCATTGACTGTATTGCTTATTAGAAATGCACCTAAGGCTGACCCAATAAACACGATGAAAAAAGATTTTGGCATGGCGTTTTCTCCTGTGCGCTGGATAAATGATAACCTTGCACTGCGCATAAGTAGAACCTTGAACGTCATAAAGCTTACTCCAGTCATCCTTAAGATCGCAAGCAGAACTCCTGTCACACAAGACCCCTCATCGGCACAAACTTAACCCACTCGCCGCTGCATAGATACGGACTTAGGGGAAAGTCACTCAATTGATTCGCTATATTCTTCCCTGACAGGTTATGCGTAAACTACTATACACAAACAGTTTTTGGCTTTCTCTGGCGGTGGCTTCTACTGCATTCGCCGTCCTTCGGACGACGGCGCTGCGCGCCTGCTCACCGCCGTTTCCCCGACGGCCCCTTGCTGGCTCGTCGTTTCGCCCTCCTCTGACGCCCTGTGCTAGCTCGCCCTCTGTTCAATGGGGAAACGGCTGAAAGACGAAAGATATTGGGGCGCTGCCCCAAACCCCGGTCGGGCTCTGCCCGACACCCGGCAGGGCGCCGCCCTGCACCCGCTGGGGGCAGCGGCCCCCAGACCCCGCCGCCGACCAGTCGGCGGCCCATTAGACATCGTGAGCGCTGACTGTGTCACGCAGAGACTTGTTCGCTTTTGCTGGGCTCACTCCTGCGGCTTGATCGCATGCACGCCGAACGAGCCGCTGGTCTTCATCCGGTGCCAATGGGGCGCCGACACCCCCTGCCGCCGCGTCAACCACCAGTCATACGCGCTCTGCAACCGATAGGTGAACGGGCGCCAACTGTGCGGAACCCGCAACGCATGCCGCATCACCGCCGGAATAAAGCCCCACCCCGACCAGATATCGTCCAGCGCCAACCCCGCATGCTGACAGAGCTGATGCAACCCCTCCGGGGTGAAGTGGAAGCACGATCCCCCATGCCAGCTCTCCCAGAAACTCCCCGTGGCGATGATCCGCCCTCCCGGCTTGAGCACCCGCGACATCTCATAAAACGCCAGGAAGGGGTTCTGCAAATGCTCGATCACCGCCGTGGTCAAAATGGCGTCAAAACTGGCGTCGGCAAACGGCAGTCGGTGGGCATCCAGCAACAGATGCGCCCGCGCCGCCGGGTCGAAATCCCCCCGCAGCACATGGGTAAGGCCCTGCGCCGCCAAATAGTCCGCGTTGCCGCCGCCGCCGCAGCCCAGATCCAGAATCGGCGCATCTGACGGGAAATCCCGACGGAACTGCTCAATGTAGTAGAGGATCTCTTTGTGCAACTTGCTGGCGTAGACCTTGCGCAGCGCCCAGGTCTGCGGCGCATCGAATTCCGCCCGCGTGGCCCGACCCAGCGCTGCGATACGGGCGTTATCCAAAATATTCATCGGGTAGTGGAACGTCACCGCATGCGAACTGGGCTGCCCCAACGCGCGCAGATCGGCAATGGTTTGACCATCGCCATTGCTGGCCAGAGGGAACGCTTGAGCACACTGCGGGCAATGCAATGCCGCCACATCCGAGCCGCTCAACGCCTGCTCCGGGTGCAGTGGACAGCGCAATAGCGGAATCATCCAATCAGCCAACGTCGCTTCGCTCACGCGCTCACATCTCCGTGTAGTGGGGCCCGCTGCCCCCTTCGGGCGGCGTCCACACGATAGTGCCAGTGGGATCCTTGATGTCGCAACACTTGCAGTGCAGGCAGTTGGCCGCCTGAATGCGCAACTGCGCGTCACCCTCGCCCTCCTCCCACACATAGACGCCCGCCGGGCAGTAGCGCGTCTCCGCCCGGGCGAATGCAGCGCCATGGGTGGTCAGCGCCGCATCGCCATGGGGTCGGGTCAGATGGATCGGCTGGTCATCGCGGTGGGCCAGATTGGCCAGATAGACCGAGTCGGCGCGGCTGAATGTGAGCTTGCCATCGGGCTGGGGATAGTCGATAGGCGCACAGGACGCCGCCGGGCGCAGCGCGGCGCGGTCCTCCCCCGCCATGCGCAGAGTCCAGGGCGCGCGCCCGCGCAATACGCGATCCTCCAGCGCGGCGTTGAGCATCCCCGACCAGCGCCCCCAGCGGAATCCCGGGCGGATATTCCGCCCGCGCCACAACTCCGCCCACAGCGCGCTGTGACGGAGTTTCTGCGGATACCCCAACGCCTCTTCGCCCGGCTCTGGCGCCCCATCGCGCCACAGCTCCGCCACCGCCTCGGCGGCCATCTTGCCAGAGAGAATCGCGGCGTGAATCCCCTTTAGGCGCGCCGGGTTGAGGAAACCGGCGGCATCGCCAATCAGCGCCCCGCCCGGGAAGGTGAGTTTGGGCAACGCCACCGGACCGCCCTCCACCAACACCCGCGCGCCATAGCCGATGCGGGTCGCCCCCTTCAGCACGCCGGCTATGCGCGGATGGGTTTTCCAACGCTGCATCTCGGCGAAGGGGTCCAGATAGGGGTTGGCGTAGTCGAGCCCGCTCACCAGCCCCAGACTGACGCGGTCATCGCCCCAGTGATAGAGGAATCCGCCGCCATAAACGGCGCTATCCAGTGGCCACCCCAGGGAGTGCAGAATCTCCCCCGCCTGATGCCGCCCCGGCTCCACCCGCCACACCTCTTTGACGCCCAAGCAATAACTCTGCGGCGCGGAGTCGGCGCGCAGATCATAGCGGGCGATAATCCGCTCGCTCAAAGATCCGCGCGCCCCTTCCGCCAGCAACGTCTGTTTGGCGATTATCTCTGTGCCCGGCTCAAATCTTGGCCCGGGCGCGCCATCCTGCATGCGCCCCATGTCGCCGCTGACCACGCCCGCAACCACACCTTCGTGTTCATAGAGCTGATCTGCGTTCTCAACATCATAGAGCGGCTCTGCACCAACAAATCCGGGGAAGATATCCACCCCCAGCGCTTCGGCCTGCTGGGCCAGCCAACGGCATAACTGTCCTATAGAGAGGATAAAGCAGCCCGCATCGTCCAACGAACGGGGCTGAGCCAGGGAGAGATCGCCATCCGCACTGAGATAGCGCAATGCGCTGCTGCGCACCGGGGTCAAATTGGGCGGCGGCGCGTCTCGCCAATGCGGCAACAGCGCATCCAGCCCCGCTGGATCCATCACCGCGCCCGAGAGCAGGTGCGCGCCGATGTCGGCGCCCTTCTCCAGCACGCAGACGGCCAACTCCCGACCCGACTCCGTCCCTACCTGCGCCAAGCGGATCGCCGCCGCCAGCCCCGCTGGTCCGGCGCCAATAATGGCCACATCATAGGTCAAACTCTCGCGTTCCGATCCCGCCACAATCGTTTCCAACCCCTTTTACTCGCCAAAACTCAGAATGGGAGAATTCTCTGGATGATCAAAGAGGCTGGGGCTTCGCCCCAGCCCCCAGCAGGGCGCTGCCCTGCACCCGCGCGGGCTCTGCCCACGACCCGCCAGGAGGGACGCCCTCCTGGACCTCGGTGAGTTGACTTCTGCGCTCTCTTTTCGATATCCGCGCATGTTCAGTTTTCAGTTCAAATGACTATAGCGAGTCAAAACCAAAACGGCACAGAACAGCCAATGTTTGCGTGACGTAGATTGAGCTTGCGCTGACGATTGGCCTCCGACTGGTCGGCGGCGGAGTCTGGGGCTGCGCCCCCAGCGGCCACAGGCGAAGCCGTACCTCACAAATTGGGCAGCGCCCACGATTCGGCAGGATTGCCGAATCACGGTTTGGCTTTTGATCTTGGGAGCTCGAGGGCAAAGCCCTCGATATCTTCCATTCTTAAAATCGCCAATGTCCAACTTTGAATTCGACTAAGTATATATCTCACCGCTGCTGGCTATCTCTACGCCGCAACAGCACACTGCGCGCTCAACAAAAAACCCCCGGCCAGGGCCGGGGGTTCGTTGTCAGGCGCATTTTCCCATGCGCGTTTGGCTCCCTTTTGCAACGCTGTCCGCTTCTGCGTCGTTAGCCGCCGCGATTCTTAAAACGATGCGCAGCGCGCCCGTTTCATCCGTGACGTAATCTGCGCGCCCTGCGCGTACGTCGTTTTGCGTCAGTCCGGTCTCTTCGTCAGCAAGGAGAAGACCCGGAACCAGATGTTGCGTCCAGGCGTTCATTTTGGCCTCCTGTTGGCGTTGAGGCCGTTTCGGCGCCCCGATGGCGACCGACAACGGACCACGTGAGCGCAGTTGCGCCCATACCTCTTAGAGACCTAAATAGCACAGTTTGTTGCTGAGAAAAATAAAATAATTATACAGCATAAAAAAGACTAATCAAAAACCCCGTCCATAACTCACCAACCGGGCATAAAGTGGTTCATCAAGGTGCGCAGCCCTTCCGGCAGGTCGTCGTGCACCACCCGGAACATCCAACCCTGCTCATCACGGGCAAGATTGCCCACCACCCAGCCGAAGCTCTCCTCATCGCCCTGCGCGGTGATCTCATAGGTCAGAAGCGGTTCGGCGTAGTGGTTCACATCAAACAGTTTGACCTGCGCCTTTTTAATCCGCTGCATGGTCTTGTGAGGGATATCTTCATCGGGCACGGTCACCGAGAAGATCAGGTTCTCAATATCGGCAGGCACGGCGCTCAAACGCACCCGCATCACCTCTTCGGCGGCCTCGCCGTCATGCGCCTGATCATCGCCCAGATGCCGCACGCCGCCACAGGGAGAGGCTAGATTGTTGTAATAGATCAGTTGTTCATCCACACCCATCTTGCCGCGCGCGGTGAGCATCATGGCGGAAAGGTCCAGATCCAGATCCCCCCCTTCGGCGTCATCGCTCTCCCAAGAGAACCACAGATCGAACTCATCCGCGTTCGGGGCAATATCCTGCAAGAGCAACTCATCATGAAGTTTCGCCGCCACGCTCATCGCCAAACTCTCTCCTCTGCTGCACAACCTTGCCACGCCATATGTGGTGAGAATTATTCTGATCCCATTACCCGGCTCGATCAATACTTCTCTGGCGTCAGACAACAAAAAACCCGGTCGTATGACCGGGTTTTCAGCAGATTCCGCGCCACATAGCGGCGGCGCAGGAGCACTGAGCGCGATCAGCCGTTGAAGTTGTCGGCAACGAACGCCCAGTTGACCACATTCCAGAACGCCTCAACGTACTTGGGCCGCGCATTGCGGTAATCCACATAGTAGGCGTGCTCCCACACGTCACAGGTCAGCAGCGGCTTGGCGTCGCCGGTGAGCGGGCAACAGGCGTTGCTGGTGGAGAGCAGATCCAGCGTACCGTCTGGTTTTTTCACCAACCACGCCCAGCCGGAGCCAAAGGTGGTTACCGCACACTTGGTAAAAGCCTCTTTAAACGCGTCGAAAGAGCCCCATTTGGCGTTGATGGCGTCCGCCAGCGCGCCGCCCGGCGCGCCGCCGCCATGGGGACTCAAGCAGTTCCAGTAAAACGTGTGGTTCCACACTTGCGCTGCGTTATTGAATAATCCGCCTTGGGCGCTGTGAATGATCTCCTCCAGCGATTTGTCGGCATCGGGGCCGCCTTCGATCAGACCGTTGAGGTTGGTCACATAGGTTTGATGATGCTTGCCGTAGTGATACTCCAGCGTTTCCTTGGAGATATGCGGCTCCAGCGCATCTTTGGCATAGGGTAATGCCGGAAGTTCGAAAGCCATTGACCGCTCCTTTCAGATTTTGCCGTCAGGACACGCGCCGAAGCGCATGTCAGGGCTATCTGAAGATATAAGGCTGGGCCAGACGCCTGGCCCAGCTCTCAGTGTAGGAGACCATAGCGGCTGTGGCTTTGTTCCACCCCACGCCATCTGCCGCCGACCTCACAGGGGCGGCGCGCAGTTTCCGGCGCGTCTCTCTCCATCAACTTGCCCCGTTTACGCCGCTTCAAGAGCTTGGGGCCAAACATAAAAAAAACCGGCTCCCCTCGCGGAGAGCCGGCTTCCCATACCGTCGCGCAGAGCGCAAATTATTCAGCAACGTTCACTTCAACAGGGTCGCACTCCCACAGACCATGCTTGGTGCAGTAGGACAGAGCGGTCAGACGCAGGGTCCCCGCGCTGGGCACGACGTTGAAGGTGACTTCGGCCTGGCCCTTGGCGCCGGTTCCACCCAGCATGCCGGAGACGAAGTTGGCTTCGCCCAGCAGAGTGGTCCCGCTGTAGAGCTGGATCGACTTGATGTAGTGGTCGGTGTCGTCGGGGTGGGCGTACTCTTTACCCATGCGCACCGTCACCGGGAACTTCTCGCCCGCTTTGGCGGAATCGGCGCACTCGATGAACGGCGAGTGGCGATCGATGTAATCTTTCTTGGCTTCTTTCTCGACTTCCGAGATATCAACATACCGATTGATCTTAGGCATGAGAGCTCCTATAGGGTACTCAATATTGAAAGAGCGCTGCGCCGCCTCGGCGAGGCGGCGCGTACGCGATTCTTACAGCTCTTCCGAGTGTTCGGCCAAGTACTTGGCCACGCCTTCGGTGGAGGCGCCCATACCGGCTTTGCCTTTGTTCCAACCGGCGGGGCACACTTCGCCGTGCTCTTCGGTGAACTGCAGAGCGTCGACCATGCGGATCATCTCATCGATGTTGCGACCCAGGGGCAGGTTGTTGATCACCTGGTGCTGTACGATGCCGTCTTTGTCGATGAGGAAGGAGCCGCGCAGAGCGATGCCGGGGCCGGTGGAGACGTCATAGGCGTTGATGATGGACTTGTCCATATCGGCCACCAGCGGATACTGCACGTTGCCGATACCGCCGTTGTTGATCTCAGTGTTCTTCCAAGCCAGGTGGGTGAAGTGGCTGTCCATGGAGACGCCGATCACTTCCACGTTGCGCTCTTTGAACTCCTTCAAGCGGTGATCGAAGGCGATGATCTCAGAGGGGCACACAAAGGTGAAGTCCAGCGGATAGAAGAACAGCACCACGTATTTGCCCTTGAACTGGGACATGGTAAAGGCGTCGTTGAAGCTGTTATCGGGCATCACGGCAGTGGCTTTGAAATCGGGGGCGGGCTTGCCAACCAAAACGCTCATTCTTCCATCTCCTGAATATCGTGAATTTGACCTTGAAGAGTAATAGCGCAACCCAGCGCCGGTGCGTTACAGTAGACCCGTTTGGGCCACCCTTGCCGACTTGAGCGGGGCGCCGAACTGACTTCCAGAAGGCCGCCCCGTGCTGCGTGAGTGACAATATACGAACAAAAATGTTGGCGTGTCAACACAGAAATTTTCCCTTTCTCACTCTTTATTCTTGCCCCTTAAACAATACCCCCCTTGATCACAGAAGAAATACAAAATCCACATTTTTTCAGTACTCCTTCAGACCAGATGCTTACTTTTCACTTCAAAACATGACACGTCTATGACACCATGAATCTCTCCATTTGAACACGATCGCGGAATCTCCTGCTGCAACCGGCGTTTGTGCAAAGCGAGGCGCGTATGCTCACGCACTCCCACCACACAGTGCTGATCATCGATGACGATGAGAGCATCCATGTGCTCATCTCGCACAAACTACGGAAATTCGGCTATTCCGCCCATAGCGTCCTGAGCATCCAGGACGCCGAAAGTTATCTCCAAGAGTACAGCCCGGACCTGATCTTTCTGGATTATCACATGCCCGGCGGCAGCGGCCTGCTGTTTCTGGAGCATTTCCGCCTGCACGACAAATTCACCCCTGTGGTGATGATCACCGCCGACTCCTCCCGTGAACTGCCCATTCAGGGTCTGCGGGAAGGGCTGAACGATTTTCTGCGCAAACCGTTCGATACCGAAACGCTTTTGCTCACCGCTGAACGCGCCCTGGCGCAGGCGGCGGTCAATCGGCAACATGTGGCGCGGCTGGCCGCTGAGCGCTCCAATCAACTCAAAAGCATCTTCTTTGCCGCCTTCTCCCACGACATCCGCACGCCGCTGCAATCCATCATGGGCTTTGCCGACATGATCATGCGCGATGTAGGCAATACGCCCAAGGAGCATGCCCGCCGCATTCACGAAGCGGGCAAATCTCTGATCGAGATCGTCAATAACATCCTCGACTTCAGCAAGCTGGAGTCCGGTCGGCTGGACTATGAACCCGAAATGCAGCCGCTCATTGACACCCTGTTGATCGTGCAGGATCACCTGGAGCCCCTATTGCAGGAGAAGAATCTCCATTTTGAAATGAGCTGCTCCGACGCCATTGAAGCGGAGTATGACGACGGCGCCATCCGCCGGGTCATCGTCAACCTCCTGGGCAACGCCATCAAATTCTCCCCCAGCGGCGGAATAATCCAGATAGCTTGCCAGCAGACAGTCGAAGGGGTGCGGCTGGAGGTGCGTGACCAGGGCCCGGGCGTGGCTGAAGAGAATCACAAGCTGATTTTTGACCTCTACGGCCAGGTACAACAGAGCATTGCCGCAGGCGGCAATAGCAGCGGCCTGGGCTTGGCCATCTGTAAAAAGATTGTCGAGGATCACGGCGGCGCCATCTGGGTGAAAAATCGCGCCAATGGCCCTGGATCCATCTTCGCGTTGGAGATTCCCTATCGGTTTTCCCCGCCGGAGAATCATCCGTCGGAGTGGGGATTATGAGCGTCACAACAAAAAAATCGTTTTGCACACAGTAAAATTGTAGTGACTTCCTCACAAACTACATGTCACAATTTGTTTCAATCCTTCAAATCTGTAACATTTCATACTCTCAGCTCTCGTCATCGGATAGGAGATTGACCCATGGTCAACCAAAAGCAGATCAGTATGGATCGCGCTGCATTGATTGAGCGCGTTCGCGCCGCTCTGCCCGGCTCCATTCGGATTCTTTACGTGGATGACAACAGCGCGTACCAGAAGATCGTGGAGAACGAATTACTGGCCCCGTTGGGCGCCACGGTGAAAAAGCTATCAGACGGCCAAGCGGCCTTCTCCACCCTCAAGGCGCGCAATGATGCGTTTGATCTGCTGATTACGGACTTGGATATGCCCTTGATGGGCGGCATTGAGTTGGTCAACCGTCTACGCGAGATCAATATCGCCATTCCGGCCATCATTATGACCTCCTATGAGGGGTTGGCCATGGTCAAGACCACTGTGGAGCAACACAAAAACGTGTGGTCTTTGCACAAGAAGATATTCAACGCCGTACAAACCCATGGCAACACCGGCGGCGGACCCGAAAGCTGGAATGAGGAGCTGGAGATTTTCTGGAAGCCCATCGTTTCCGCTCTGTCGGCGGCGTGTAAAAAAGACATCAGCGGCGCCCTCACCGGCCAACAGAGCAACGCGACAGCGCTTGGCGGTGGACAAAAGAGCGCCGCCAAGCTCGCGGCGGATTGCGGCGGCATTAGCGAAAACATTCGCTGGAGCCCGGAGATCTACGGCCTGGATATCCCCGAAGTGGATGAGGATCACCGCAATATCGTGATGGCTGCCGCCAACCTACAGCGCCTCATCGCCGACCAGGCGTACAACCGCTTGAACATCGTCATCATGGCGCTGCTCAAGGTGACGCGGGACCACCTGGCGTGGGAGGAGGAGCTGCAGCGCATCAACGGCTACCCCGGACGCGAGGGGCACGCCAAGCTACACAAGCAACTACTGGCGCAACTGGATAACAAAACCGCCTCCTACAAGTACGCCAAATCCGACGACGAGATTAAGTGCTCGGCCAACCAACTCACCGAGTTCGTCTACAACTGGCTCAAGCAGCACATTCAGGGCGAGGACAGCGGCTACGCCAAGTTCCTGCACAAAAAGCCCGACGGCTACCTAGTGCCGGACAAAGCCGCTTTCAAGAGCTGATCACGCGTCCGCGAAAAATCAAACAAAAAGCCGCCCCAGGATTTGAGGCGGCTTTTTGTTTGATACAAAACCTGCGCGGCTGATGGCTGACTTCGGCCTCAGACTCTTACAGCGTCTGCTCTTTGGTCTTCAAAAATCGCACGTTGGGATAGTTCTCCTGCACTGTGTCCAAACGCCACTTGTTGCGCGCCAGAAACACCGGCGCGCCGTCGTGGTCTTCCGCCATGTCCGCCTGCTCGCGATCGGTGAAAGCTTTCAGTTGCCCGTGATCATCCGCCTCCACCCAGCGCGCGGTGTAGAGACTGGTGGCCTCAAAACGCACCGGGATATTGAACTCGGTGCGGATGCGGTCGGCCAACACCTCGAACTGCAGCGCGCCCAACACCCCCATGATCCATTCGCCGCCCAGATGCGCCTTGAACACCCGCGCGGCGCCCTCCTCGCCCAACTGCACCAGGGTGCGCCCCAGATGCTTGGCCTTCATGGGATCCTCCGGACGCACCTTGCGCAGCATCTCCGGGGCGAAGCTGGGCACGCCGGTGTAGTGCAGGGTTTCGCCTTCGGTCAGCGTATCGCCAATGCGCAGATTGCCGTGGTTGGGAATGCCAATGATATCGCCCGCAAACGCCTCTTCGGCCAGCTCGCGATCCTGCGCCAAAAACAGCACCGGATTGTGCAGGGCGATGGTTTTATCCGTGCGGGTGTGGCGCATCTTCAAGCCGCGTTTGAAGTGGCCGGAGCTGATGCGGAAAAAGGCGATGCGGTCGCGGTGTTTGGGATCCATATTCGCCTGAATCTTGAACACGAAGCCGCTGACCTTCTCCTCGTCGGGGGCCACGTCACGCTCGGCGGCCTTCTGCATGCGCGGCGAAGGCGCGTGTTGACCGATGCCGCCCAGCAGTTCGCGCACGCCAAAGTTGTTGATGGCGCTGCCGAAGAAGACCGGCGTGAGGGTGCCCTCACGATAGGCTTGCAGATCGAACGCCGGACACAGCTCCCGCGCCATGGCCACATCCTCACGCAGCTTGGCGGCGGCCTCGGCAGGCAGCAGTTCATCGATTTTGGGATCATCCAGACCGTTGCAGGAGATCCCCGCATCCCCCGCCGTCTGTCCCTTGCTGCGCTCCATGAACAGCAGTTGATCGTTGATCAGATCATAGCAGCCAAGGAAGTCGCGCCCCATGCCGATGGGCCAGGTGGCGGGGGTGACGTCCAGGGCCAGGGTCTGTTCCACCTCGTCGAGCAGGTCGAAGGGATCACGCGCCTCGCGGTCCATCTTGTTGACGAAGGTGATGATGGGCATATCGCGCAAACGGCACACCTCAAACAGCTTCAAAGTCTGCGCCTCGATGCCCTTGGCCGCGTCCAGCACCATCACCGCGCTGTCCACCGCGGTGAGGGTGCGGTAGGTGTCTTCGGAGAAGTCGGCGTGGCCCGGGGTATCGAGCAGATTGAAGATCTCGGCGCCATACTCGAAGGTCATCACCGAGGCGGTCACCGAGATGCCGCGCTCCTGCTCCACCTTCATCCAGTCCGAGTGGGCGCGTCGCGCATCGCCGCGCGCTTTCACCGCCCCGGCCATCTGAATGGCGCCGCCGAACAGCAGCAGCTTTTCGGTGAGGGTGGTCTTACCGGCGTCGGGGTGGGAGATGATGGCGAAGGTGCGGCGCTTGGCCACCGCTTCGGATAACGCGGATGGGGCGTGACTCACAAAAACTCTCCGGGGCAGTGCTGCGGGACAATCAAATCGTCATTTATACGATTTGGCGCGGCAAAAGGCAATATCCCGCCCCAGCCCCCCAGCGCGCCGGAAGAGCATCCGCTCTCCCAGCGCGCCAACGGGCGTTACTCCGCCTTATCGGCGTTGTAGGCCATCAACTCCTCCTGCACCGCATCACGGTCGACCCACCAGCCATCGTCGCCCACCATCAGCTCCAGCATGGTCATAATGGGCGGGATGAAGGTATCGGGGTCGTCCAGGCCATGCTCGGCGACCCACGCATTGAACGCCTCGGTGGTGTCGATGCCCGCCGCTTCGCCCGCCGCCTGCAGCATGAGCTGGGCGTGATGCTGCGCCAGCGGCAGCTCCGGGTCGCGCTCGTCGCGGTGCTGACACAGCAGATTGGCCAGCGAGGCCAGATTGCCGGAGAGTTCATGTTTGGCGCCCAGCAGCGCCTGCAGGGCGGTGAGCGCCAGGGTGACATCGCCGATGGGGGTGGCGCACTTGAGCGACAGCCACACCCGTTGCGCCATGGCCCGAGGCGCCTCGGGGTTGTTCTCGCGGGTGGAGAGATAGGTCAGCGCGTTCAGGCACTCCTCCCAGGCGCGCGCCTTGGAGTACTGCTTGACCGCATTGACGTTGATGGCCCAATCCTCTTCGGCGCTGCGCTCGGGGGCCTCGTCGCTGGTCTGACCGGTCTGCTGCGCGAACTCCTTGCCGCGCGCCACCTCGATATTGATCACTCCGGGTTTGTTCTGCGTGTCGCTCATGGACGCAATTCCTTTCAGCCGTCCGCTGCTGCGGCGGTGTGTGACGATGAAAGCGATTATCCGGCGATAGGCGCGCGCAATCGGCGCCTCGCCCTCCCCTTCAGGATGAAGAGTGTGATAGGGTGTTAACCCATGAAGTTCAATTCGCGCAACGGGCTACGCGCCAAAGAGTGCGAATTGCGCCCCATCAACGCACCTTTTGCGGACAGATTACGGCCAATATGAAAGAACGCCTGCAAAGCGCCTACCGACTCCTCTCCAAAGGCCGTTTGGCCCAAGCGGAGCAGATCCGCTTCAACCTGTTGGCGCCGCTGCTGGGCGAACTGGGCTGGGCGGTGGAGGATCCCGATCAGGTCGATCCCGCGTTTGCGCCCAATGGCCAACCCGCCGCCGCGCCGTTGTTGGCGCTCACGCCGCCCGGCGCTGAGCAACCCGCCATGCTGATTGAGGCGCGCGATCGCGGCGCCATCGGCAAGGAGGATCGTCCGCCGAGCCATTCGGGCACGCGCTTCGGCCTGCTCACCGATGGCCGCTACTGGCGCTTCTTTCACCACGCCGAGGGGCAGGCCGTGATGGCCCCGTTCAAGACCGCCGAGCTGAAGATGGAGAGCATCGGCGACATTGAGAATCTGCTATTGCAGTACGTCAGCCCCGATGCGCTGGCCTCGGGCAAGGCGGCTGAAAGGGTGCAGCGCAATCAGGGCGCCCAAGGGCAGAAGCGACTGCAGGCGCTGCGCAATCTAGTGCCGCGCGCCGAGCAGATCGCCGCCAAACCGCCGCACCCGTCGCTGGAGCAGGCGATGATCCACCTGATCAAGCGCTCGGGCATCACCGGCGTCACCCGCGCCGATCTGCAGGGAGTGCTGGATGAGGCGCAGAGCGCCGCAGCCGAGGAGATCGATCCGATCCTGGGCGAAGCCGTCAGCGAAGGCGGCGGCGCGCAAGCGGGCGAAGCCAAAACCTGGACCGAACCGGTCACCGGCATGGAGTTCGTGTGGATTCCGCCCGGAACCTATCTGCGCGGCAGCCCCGACAACGAAGCGGGACGCCAGAACAACGAGGGTCCCCAACATGAAGTCACCCTTAGCAAAGGCTTCTGGCTCTCCAAATGCCCGGTCACAGTGGGGCAGTGGGAGCGCGTCATGGACCCCTCCACCCGCCGCAACCACGCCGATGACGCCGAACCGTCGCCCTCCTCGCTCTATCCGGTGGATAAAGTGATGTGGGAGGAGACCCAGGAGTTTATTGAAAAGGTGGCGATGCAGGGCGGCGGCGCCTCGCGGTTGCGCCTGCCCACCGAGGCGGAGTGGGAGTACGCCTGCCGCGCCGGCACCCAGGGCAAATTCTTTTTTGATGAAAAAGACCGCAAGCAGCGGCTGGAGGATTACGCCTGGCTGATGACCAACGCCAAGGGCCACCTGCAACCAGTGGGCAAGCTCAAGCCCAACCCGTGGGGCTTGCACGACATGCTGGGCAATGTGTGGGAGTGGACCGAGGACGTCTACTCCCTCTACAGCGCCAACCCACAGGAGGATCCCATCGGCGCGGGCCAGAGCGATGTGCATATGCGCCGGGGCGGCAGCTTCCGCAGCAACGCCAAAGCATGCCGCATCGCGCGGCGTCAGAACGCCAAAGTGGATTCGCTGGAGCTGGAGAACAGCGGCGGGGTGGGCTTCCGTCTGGCCAAATCCGCCGACGACGCCGAATAAGCGGGGATAGAGCCCCTGCGATCTAACGTTGCAAGGGGGCGGATGCGGCGGTGGGGGGGCCGTGCGGCGTCAGATCAGACGCCCTGCTCCTTGGAGCGCATGCGGTCAAGGAAAGTCTCAAAGCGACCCAGCCCCAGGTGCACCCGGTCCACAGTGGCCAGATCCAGCCCCTCTTCCCAGTTCTCGCCAGAGCCCCCTTTGGAGCCGCCATCGCCATAACCGAGCTTCTCCACCGTCAAGCGCACGCGGTGGGAGAGGAACTGCGCCATCGCCTTGTACAGATTGCGCGCAAAGTAGACATCCATCTCCATGCGCTCGCGGATGTCATCGGTGGCCAACGCCAGCAGCCAGGCGTCGCGCTTGACCACCACGTTGACCGTCGGCGGCGTCGACTCGATGAACGACATCTCGCCCACCACTTCGCCCGCCTCCAGCTCCGCCACTTCAACGCCCTCCTCGGTCTGCACCGAGAGCGCGCCATCAAGCAGAATGTACATGTGCTCCATAATGCGGCCATGGCGAATCAACAACTCGCCGCTGCTGACATGAATCTGCCCGCCGTAATCGGCAATCCAGTCGATATCATCCTCATCGAGTTCGTTGAAAAGAAAGGCCACTTTGCGCATTGCTGCGAAACTCCCTGAATGATCCGACGCACAATTTTTGGCATGCCACCAAATAATCGCACAAACGCCAATGGAATGATTGTATCGTCTTCGCCGCGCAGGCGAAACCATCTGTGCCAATCAGACAGATTCCTCCTGCGCCAACTGCAGCGCATGCCGCAATCCCTGCATACGGATCGGATGGCGGTTGTGCAGAGGAATCATCTCCATCACCCCCCACTGCTCCAACGTTTGCGCCAACTGATTGCGCGCGCAGTCGCCGCCACAGATGAAGATGACGTGTTGGCCGTTGTCGCGACACTGGCGGATCATCTGTTTGAGCGCCATGGCGATGGAGCCGTCGATCATGGTGGCGTCATCCATATCCAGCGCCACCACTTTGGGTTCGCTGCCGATCCCGCCCAGACGCCGCACCATCTCCTTGGCCGAACCAAACGAGAATGGACCGGACAGATGCAGCAGGAGAATTTTCCCATTGGCCTGACGCAGGATATCCCGCCCCGCTTCGGGAATGGGGGAGTAGTCGGCGTCGCTGGCCACCAGATTCATATTGCGCAACTGCTCTTCGCTCATCTGCTGGGCGGAGATCAGCGACACCATCACCACCCCCACCCCCACGGCGGTGACCAGATCGGCGACCACAGTGAGCAGCAGCACGGTGAGCATCACCACCACATCGGCGCGCGGCGCGGTGTGGACCTGACGCAGATACTCCCAATCGATGATGTCCCAACCCACTTTGAGCAGAATACCCGCCAACGCCGCGTGGGGAATATGTTCCGCCAACGGGGCCAGCCCCAGCACCATGCCCAGCAGGATCAACGCATGCACGATGCCGCTGGCCGGGGTGCGCCCGCCAGCGCGGATGTTGACCACCGTGCGCATGGTGGCCCCCGCCCCCGGGATGGCGCCGAACAATCCGGCGATGGCGTTGCCGATGCCTTGACCAATCAACTCGCGATTGGCGCTGTGCTGGGTGCGGGTAAAGTTGTCCGCCACCAGGGAGGTAAGCAGGGAGTCGATGGAGCCCAGCAGCGCCAGCACCAGCGCCCACTGGATCATATTGGGCAGCTCGCCCCACTGGAATTGCGGCCACACCCAGGCGGGCAGCGCTTGCGGAATCTCCCCCACCACCGGCGCGCCCACCGCCCAGAAGGCCGCCAACGGCGCACAGACCACCAGCGCCAGCAGCGGCGGCGGAACCAGGCGTCGCAGCGCCCCCGGGGTAAACAGCATAATCGCCAGGGAGAGCGCGCCCAACGCGGCGGCGGAGCCCTGCATGCGGGTCGCCAGATCAGGCAGCCCGCTGAGTGCGCCCAGCACCCCTTTGCCCAAATTCTCGGTTCCCAGCAGAGGCGCCAGTTGCAGAAGAATGATGATCGCCCCCACCCCGCTCATGAAGCCGGAGATCACCGGGAACGGAATAAAGGTGATGTAGCGGCCAATGCGGCCCACGCCAAGGAGGATCTGGATCACGCCGCTCATGGCGACGATGGTGAAGGCCATGGCGGGCGCATCATGGTATTGCGTGAGCAGCGCCGCCATCACCACGGTCATGGGACCGGTGGGACCGGAGACCTGGGTTGGCGTGCCACCCAAAAATGCGGCGAAGAACCCGATAATGATGGCGCTGTACAGTCCGGCGGAAGCGCCCGCTCCGGAGGCCACGCCAAACGCCAGCGACAGCGGCAACGCCACCACCGCCGCCGTTACGCCGCCGTAGAGGTCGCCCTTCCAGTGCCGCGCGCTCCAACTCTGACTCCATGAAATGCCGCCGCCCATTCCCGTCTGATCCTTTCCGTCCAAAATTAGCGCGTCCCCACCAGCGCGTTTGGGACGCCCGCCGCCGTTCGTTATGACGACGCCCTGTTCGTTTTTCTGAAAACATTTAAAATGCCCCATTTCCCGGGCCTTGGCCAGACTTGATAAAAGGAGTGCTTGGCGTTGTCTGCGGAAGCTGATATGAAGAGAAGATGATAATGCTGGGAACTTTCATTCATACTTTTATTTTGCCGCGCCGTCATACCCGATTGAGCGCGCCGCTGAAGGGCGAAGCATGAGCGACGCGCCGCTGAACACCCCCTCTCGCGTTCTATTGGTGGATAGTCAGCCTTCGGTCTTTGAACTGCTGCACACGGAACTAAGCGAAGCCCACGATCTGGCTCTACACCACTGCCCCAGCGGCGCCAAGGCGCTGGAGATGGCCGAGTCGCTGCGCCCCTGCGCCATTCTGCTGGAAGCGGACCTGGCCGATATGAGCGGCATTGAGACGCTTAAACAGCTGCGCCGGGCGCGCGCCACCTGCGAAACCCCGGTGCTGATGCTCTCGCATCAGGACGACCCCCAGGTCAAAGCCGACGCCTTCGCTGAAGGCGCCAGCGACTATCTGATTAAAATGCCCAACCGGGTTGAGTTAACCGCCCGCCTGCGCAGCCGTATCCGCGCATTTCATCAGCAGACCCGCAACAGCGCCCCGACAACGCCGCTGCCGCAGTTGATGCCCACCTCGCCGCAGGATGCGCCGTTCAAATTCTCCGTCGACGTCAACACCAAGCGCATCCTCACCATCAGCCCGCAGATGCTGGAGCTGTTGGGGGTGAGCGATCCGCGCACCTATATCGGCGCGCTGCCCGACACCCTGGCGCGCACACCCAACCGGCGCGCCATCACCTCCGCCCTGGAGTGGCTGCCCAAACCCGACAAACGCCTCTACGAAACCAGCTTCTGTGACGCCAACGGCGAAGAGATCCCCTGCTGTTTCCGCGTGCTGCCAGTGGTAGGCGAAAATGGCGAACAAGCGCGCGTAGCGTGGTTTGTGGTCTCCCGCGCGCAGGATCTGGAGCAGGCCCAGGGCAGCCGCGAAAGCCAGGCGCGCATTGAAGCGGTGTCGGAGATGGCCCCCAGCCCCATGTGGCTGTGCGATGAGTATGGGCGACGCACCTATTTCAACCAGGCGTGGCGCCACTTCTGTGGTCGTGACAACGACGCCGAACTCAACGCCATCCAGTGGCCGTTGACGGTGCATCCAGAAGATCTGCCCGGCTATCGCACCGCCTTCATGCGCGCGTTGGAGGGTCGCGACCCATTCTCGGCCGAATACCGCCTGCGGCGCTTCGATGGCGAATTCCGCTGGATGCTGGAGTCGGCAAAACCGCGCTACACCCGCGGCGGCGCCTTCCTCGGCTTCTGCTCCAGCGCGCTGGATATCACCTTCCGTAAGCGCCATGAAGAGGAGATCGCGCAACTCAACGCACAGTTGGAGGAGCAGGTGCGCATCCGCACCAGCGAACTGGAGGCGGAGGTGCGCGAACGCCGCGCCGCCGAACAGGCGGCGCGTGAATCGGAGCGCGAAGCCAAATTGGCGCACCAGGCGCAAAAGCTCATCAGCCGCCTGCTCTCCATCGCCCTGAGCGATGATCCGCTGGATGTGCAGATGCGCAGCTCACTGCAAGCGGTTCTCTCCAGCGAGTGGCTGCCGCTCACCGGCGCCGGCTGCATCTATCTGCCGGTGTTCAATGAGGATGACGCCTACTTCCCCATCACCCGGGAGAAACAACAGGACGCCAATCTGCCGCGCCTGTCGCTGGATGAATTGCGCGCTGTATGGGACTTTGACCGCACTGCGTTGGCTTTCCTGCCGCCAACCGAGCAGGCGCGCCCCATGTGTGATTTAAACGACAACAGCAGCGCCCCCATCTGCGCCCTGGCCATTGGCGAAACCGACGCCCCACAAGCGCTGATGTTCCTCATGCTCGAAGACCGAGACGACGTGGTTTCCGACGAACTGCGCGCGCTGTTCACTGACATCTCCGCCACCCTGCATACGCTGATTGCGCGGCGCAAAACCCGGGAGCTGGAAGCGGCGCGGGTGCGCGCCGAGCAGGCCAATCAGGCCAAGAGCCAGTTCCTGGCCACCATGAGCCATGAGATCCGCACCCCGCTCAACGCCATCATGGGCGCGGCCGACCTGCTGCTGGATACTGCGCTGGATGACAATCAGTCGCGGGTGCTGGATATGTCGCTCAATGCGGGCAACACCCTGTTGGAGATTATCGACGACATTCTCGATCTGTCGCGCATTGAATCGGGACGCCTACAACTGCAGCGCGCGCCCATGAACCTGCATGAGTTGTCCCATAACACGCTGGACATCCTCTCCTTGCGCGCTAAAGAGCGCGGATTGACGCTGGATCTGGAGATCTCCCCGGAGATTCCACAACGTGTATTCGGCGACGCCCAGCGCTTGCGTCAGATTCTGTTCAATCTTCTGGGCAACGCTATCAAGTTCACCCATGCAGGCAGCGTCAAACTCAGCGTCGCCGCCCAAGAGGGCGTGCGCATCCTATTCGCTGTCAGCGACTCGGGCATCGGCATCCCGGAGAACCGTTTGGAGGCGATCTTCCACCCCTTTAGTCAAGTGGGCGAACAGACCTCCCACGACTATGGCGGCACCGGCCTGGGTCTCTCCATCTGTCGCGGCTTGGCGCGCGCCATGGGGGGTGAGATCAGCGTGGAGAGTCAATTGGGTCAGGGCTCCACATTTACGCTCACCCTGCCGCTGCCCGCCGCTCTTGAGCGAGAAGACGCTCCAGACTCCGCACAACCGGAAGAAGCGTCATCTGAACATCTCGAAAGCGACCCGTCATGCAACTGCCCATCCGGGGTGCGCGTGCTGGTGGTGGACGACTCGGAGGACAATCGATTTTTGGTCAAAGCATTTCTGGGGAGCTGCGGCTGCGACCTGACCATGGCGGTCAATGGGCGTGAAGCGGTCAGCCTGTACCAGCAGCAACATTTCGACCTGGTGCTGATGGATGTGCAGATGCCGGAGATGAACGGTCTGGACGCCACCCGCGCCATCCGCCGCTGGGAGCAAAAACAGGAGCGCGCCCCCACCCCGATTGTGGCGCTCACCGCCCATGCGCTCAAAGAAGAGGCGGCGCTCGCCCTGCAGGCTGGATGCACGGAACATGTGGCCAAGCCCATCCGCAAGAACCAGTTACGCGCATTGGTGGGACATTATTTCACCTCTATGTCATAATACGCCCTCTCCCATATCGTTTTTCCCAACGACTGACCCCTGAGTTCGTCTGATTATTTTTTGATCGCCTGATTAAAAAATAATCAGACGACACATCACAATTTCGGCGCCTCCGACAATCGTTCCCCCGCAACCCCTCTCAAAGCATTGATTAATCACAGAATGATAGTTTGGCATGTGGATTGTACTAAAGGCGACAAAGTCGAACTTCCGACAACGGCCTCACATTGAGGTGGAACCCAATCGCACATTGTGACGTCTGAGAATGAGACACACTCCTGCGACCGGAAATTCGCGCGCGCCCATCATCCATTGTCGGCGCCCCCTATAATAAAATGAGGCAACGTCACGCCATGACCCCTAATCCGGCCACGCCTATGAGCACCCTGTCGAACCAGATCATGCACATGACCCGTTCAGCGATGATCTCTTCCCAGCTGGACGCTCTCAACCAAGTCAGTCGCATTCTGGCTGAAGAACCGGACCTCAACACCGCATTGCACGGCGCCCTGCGCGCCATCAGCCACACCACCGGCATGGGCCGCGGCATGGTCTCCTTGATCGACCCCGCCACCGGCCGCCTGTCTGTGCAAGCCACCTATGAAGCCGATGACAAGGCGCCGCCATTCACCGATGGCGTCACCTATTTTCCCGGCGAAGGCGTGGTGGGCTCCATCGTCCTCTCCGGCGACACCTTCATCTGTGAACAGCCCAGCCAGGAGAGCCGCTTTGTTAATCGCATCGGCCTGCTGGATCCCACCCTACCCTTCATCGGCGCGCCCATTCCGTATGAAGAGGGGCGCTACATGGGCGTGCTGGCGGCGCAGCCCATGTTTGGCAACCGCGCCTTTCTTCAAGAACAGGCCAAGTTTCTCGAAACCCTGGCCAGCCTGATTTCACAAAAGGCGCGCTCCACCCTCTACTGCCCGCAGACCCAAGCCGCCATCGCCGAACGCAATGGGCAAGCGCCGGTGCGCCGCATTCCCGGCTCCGAAGATCTGGAGCCGCAAAAACTGATCATCAGCCAGTCGCGCCGCATGGACCCGGTCTATCAAGCCATCAAACAGGCGGCCAAATGGGACTGCACGGTGCTGGTGCACGGCGAGTCGGGCACCGGTAAAGAGTTGGTGGCCAACGCCATTCACTATAGCTCGCGCCGCTCTGGCGCGCCGTTTGTGAGCGTCAACTGCGCCGCATTGTCGGACAATCTGCTGGAGTCTGAACTGTTCGGCCACGAAAAGGGCGCCTTCACCGGCGCCGCCAATGCGCGCAAGGGCCGCTTTGAACTGGCCCACGGCGGCACCCTGTTCCTGGATGAGATTGGCGAGATCTCCCCAGCGTTCCAGAGCAAGCTACTGCGGGTGCTGCAAGAGGGTGAGTTTGAGCGCGTGGGCGGAACCCGCACCATGCGCGTGAATGTGCGCATCATCGCCGCCACCAACCGTGATCTGTATCAGCGCGTGCAGACCGGCGAGTTCCGCGCTGACCTGTTCTACCGCCTGTTCGTGATGCCCATTGCGCTGCCGCCGCTGCGTGAGCGCAAAGAGGATATTCCGCTATTGACGGAAAAGCTGCTGGCGCGCATCGCCCGCAAGCAGGGGCGCAATAAACTCACCCTCTCCGACGAAGCGCTGCGCCGTCTGTGCAACAACCCCTGGCCCGGCAACGTGCGGGAGTTGGAGAACTGCCTGGAGCGCGCCGCCGTGATGAGCGACGAAGGGCATATCGACGCCGCCCACGTCTTCTTCCCCGATCTGGCGGGCTGGAATGCGGGGACCATCTCCGCCCCCAGCGCCCCCTTGGCCCCGGCCCCCGCCGCGACCACGCCCAGCAGCGCCCCCAGCGGCTCCGGCGGCATCATGGATGAAGACCTCGACGAACGCGAACGGGTGCTCATGGCCCTGGAGCAAGCGGGCTGGGTACAGGCCAAGGCGGCGCGCCTGTTGGGCATGACGCCGCGCCAGGTGGCCTATCGCATCAAGATTCTCAATATCCCCATGCGCTCACTGTAACAATCGCCGCAAACCAACGAAAAACCCCGCTTCCAGCGGGGTTTTTTTATGCCCGCCATTGTCGCAAAAGCGACAGAACAAATTCGCCCTTGTTACAGAGGCGACAACCAAACACACAAACTATTTAACTTTATTTTCAGATGTTTATTGAATTTTTAAAATTGGCCCACGGCTTGCGCTAGATCTACCCAAGTCTCAGCGCCCCGTCACCCGGGGCCCCACGCCAGGAGGGATTCCATGAGCGCCTCGTGTTCTTCATCCGCTAATAGCCACGGCCCGTCCGTGGATACCCACCCTTGCTTCTCTAAAGAAGCCCATCACAAATACGCCCGCATGCATGTCGCCGTGGCGCCCGCCTGCAATATCCAATGCAACTACTGCAATCGAAAATACGATTGCGCCAATGAATCCCGTCCTGGCGTGGTATCCGAACTGCTCTCCCCGGAGCAGGCGGCGTTGAAGGTGAGCGCGGTCAAAGAGAAGATTCCGCAGATGACCGTGTTGGGCATCGCCGGTCCTGGCGACCCGCTGGCCAACCCGGCGCGCACGTTTGAAACCTGCCGCCAAGTGGCCGCCAGCCACCCGGATCTGCAACTCTGCCTCTCCACCAACGGGCTCAACCTGCCCGACGTGGTGGATGAGATCGCCGAACTCAAAGTGCACCACGTCACCATCACCATCAACGCCACCGACCCGGAAGTGGGCGCCAAGATCTATCCCTGGATCTACTGGAACAACCGCCGCATCACCGGCAAGAAGGCCGCCCAAATCCTCATCGAGCGCCAGTTCAAAGGGCTGGAGATGCTGGTGGAGCGCGGCATCCTGGTGAAGGTCAACTCGGTGATGATCCCCGGCGTGAACGACGAGCACCTGAAGGAAGTCAACAAGAAGGTCAGCGACATGGGCGCCTTCCTGCACAATATCATGCCGCTGCTCTCCGAGCCCGAGCATGGCACCTATTATGGCCTGATGGGCCAGCGCAACCCCACCGACGAAGAGCTGCGCGATCTGCGTGAATCGTGCGAAGGGGACGTTGAGCAGATGACCCACTGCCGCCAGTGCCGCGCCGATGCGGTGGGCATGCTGGGCGAAGATCGCGGCGAGGAGTTCACCCTGGACAAAATCCAGCCGCCCAATCCAGTGTTCAATGGCGGCGTCGGCAAGATCATCCCCATCGCCATGAGCGGAGCCCCGTCGGCGCCCGCCGCCAACGAAGAGGCCCCCAAGGCCGCTCCCGCCGTGCCCGCCGGTCCCAAGCGTCGTCTGGCGGTGACCAGCGAAGGCGGCATCCGCATCGACCAGCACTTCGGCCACGCCAAGCGCTTCTTGGTGTATGACGCCGACGCCCATGGCCTGACCCTGGTGGAAGAGCGCGCCATCGACAACTACTGCACCGGCGACAACGAGTGCGGCGACAAGGAGAGCGCGCTGGACTTCGCCCTCAAGTCGCTGGGCGACTGCGAAGCGGTGCTGTGTCAGCGCATCGGCTTCGCCCCCTGGGAGCGTCTGGAAGAGGCGGGCGTCAAGCCGGTCAACGCCCACGCCGGGGAGATCATCGAATTCGCTCTGCCCGCCTTCTGCCGCACGCAGAACGGCCTGGAGAGCGACGCCGAGGCGAGCCAACAGGCCGCAGGCTAACGCACAGGACACCGACCGGAGAGCCGTATCATGAGCTTGTCGATTACCGAAAAATGCGTCAACTGCTGGGCTTGCGAACTGGTCTGCCCCAGCGAGGCGATCATCGCCGCCGAGCCCTATTTCCGCATTGAGCCCAACCTCTGCACCGAGTGTGAAGGCGATTTCGCCGATCCTCAGTGCGCCTCCATCTGCCCGGTGGAAGAGGCGATCCTGAGCGCCGAAGGCGAGCCTATCAATCCCGTCGGCAGCCTCACCGGCGTGCCGCCGGAGGTGCGCTTGGCCTACGAGCAGAGTGAAGCGGCCCGCGCCGAATAATCCTTCGATCCGCCGCATTCCGCACACCCGCACAGGAGGGCGCACGACAGATGGCCACCGTGATCTTTTATGAGAAGCCGGGCTGCATCAACAACACGTTGCAGAAGAGCATGCTGGAGGCCTCCGGCCACACTGTGGACGCCCGCAGCCTGCTGACCGCAGCGTGGACCCCCGATGCGCTGCGCCCCTTCTTTGGCGAGTTGCCGGTGGATCAGTGGTTCAATCGCAGCGCGCCGCAGGTCAAATCCGGCGCGGTGATCCCTGAGCGCATGAGCGCCGCGCAGGCGTTGGACGCCATGTGCGCCGAACCGCTGCTGATTCGCCGTCCGTTGATGCAGGTGGACGCTGACAAACGCTGCGGCTTTCACCCGCTGGATGTGGACGCCTGGATTGGCCTCACCAAGACCGAGCAGACCAACGCCGATGTCGAAAGCTGCCCCAAAACCCACGATGCGGCCCCCTGCCCCACCCCTGCTGGAGCCTGACGCCATGTATGTTCACACCAGCGCTTCGGACTATCTGCACACGCCCCAATCCAGCGGCGCCCATGAACCGCTGGCCACGCGCCTGACGGTGTATCAGGCCGGTCTGCCCAACACCCGCTTCATCCATCAGATTCTGGCCAGCTCCTGGCATGGCGACAGCGCCATGTCCGAGCGCTTGGGGCTGTCCGAAGAGGCGTTTGAGAGCCTCATGGCCACGCACTTTCCCGGCATGCGCCTGCCGCCGCCCAGCGCGGTGCTGCCCGTCGCCGACGCCCAACGCGAAGAGGAGCGCGCCGAGCTGCTGGACCTGCTGATGCGCAATCGCAACGAGTCGGTGGCCGATAGCGACCTGATGGCGCAGATCGTCACTGACGGCTGCCTGGGGCCGGATCATCTGTGGAGCGATTTGGGTCTGCGCGCCCGCGCCGAGCTGTCGGCGCTGATCACCCTCAACTTCCCCGATCTGAGCGCCAAGAACCCCAATAGCCGCATGAAGTGGAAACGCTTCTTCTACAAACAACTGTGCGAGCAGGAGGGCATTTATGTGTGCCGCTCCCCCTCCTGTGAAGCCTGTCAGGACTATGCCAAGTGCTTTGGCCCCGATCAGTAACCGGAGAGCTCAAACACGCCTCGGCGCTGGAGCAGCGCGCGGTGGCCGCCTATTGGGGCATGGCCATCGGCGACGCCCTGGGCGCTACGGTGGAGTTTCTACTGCCCAATGAGATCCAAGCCAAACATGGCGTGCACGACAAGATCATTGGCGGCGGCTGGCTGCACCTGAAAAAGGGTGAAGTCACCGACGACACCACCATGGCCCTGGCCCTGGGCGACGCCATTCTCGAAGCGGGCGGCATTGAAGGCCACACCATCGGTCGCCACTTTGATAATTGGATGAAGGCCAAGCCGGTGGATATCGGCAACACCGTGCGTCACGGCATTCTGCGCTTCCGCAACAAAGGGGTGCTGGAAGCCGAACTCAACGAGTATGACGGCGGCAACGGCGCCTGCATGCGCACCCTGCCCCTGGCGCTGGCCACCTTTGGCGGCTCCAAGGAAGAGATGATCGCCGCCTCGCGGGTGCAAGGGCGTCTGACCCATAACAACCCGCAGTCGGACAGCGGAACCGAGTGCGTCAATGAGATGCTCTGGATCGCCCTGGATGGCGGGCGGCTGGACTGTCTGATCAAACCGGTGGAGGCGCTCATCGCCGCCGATGGCGACTTCCGCTATCGGCGCAAACGGCAACCGAGCAACCCGTCGGGCTACATCGTCGACACCCTGCGCGTGGTGTTCTGGAGTCTGTTCAATACCGATTCGTTTGAAGCCTGCCTGATCGACTGCGTCAATCGCGGCGGCGACGCCGACACCACCGGCGCCATTGTCGGCGCCATCGCCGGCGCCCTTTATGGTTTGGAAGGCATTCCCAGCAAGTGGCTGCGCGCGCTCAACTCCGATGTAAAAATCCAGTGCCGCGATCAAGCCCTGGCGCTGATTAACGCCGCGCCGCTGGGCCGCGTCGAACCGCGCGAAGCGGACGCTGACGCCGAAACCGAAGTCTCTGCATAAACACAGAAGCCCTGCTCAACGTCTTGCCAATCTTCGCTGCGGCCACGACGGCGAATCCCGTCGTGGCCGCACTCGATTACGCCGCCCGCAACGCCTCGGCGCAAGAGACAAATCCTGCCGCCTCCAGTATCTTGGCCTGCCCCTCCGTGGGCAGAGCCAGAAAACCATCCCAGCTCATGCCCGCATCGCGGCACAGGTTATAGGCCTCTTCATAGCCGATAATCAGCAGCGGCACGTCATATTCGCCGTCATAGTCGAAATCGTTGGCCAGAATGCGCGTCGCCGACAGCAGAGCCGGTTGATTGAGCGCATGCAGATCGCCATCCAGATTCAACGCCACCACCGGCCCGGCGCTCCACCCATTGGCCATGAGGGACTGCCGCGCCTGTTCAATCTCCTCATCGGTGGCGGACAACACGCAGGCGGATTGCAATTCGTCGTAGGCGATAGCGATGGATTCCATGGAGGCTCTTCCAGAGTAGGGCCACAGGGCGCGGCGTGAAAAATTGGGCACAGTGTGCGGGGGACAGAATACGCGATTCGGCTTGGCGGGGACAGGGCGGGGCTCAAAGCAGCGACGCCGCGTCGCTGTATGAACAGCGACGCGGCGCGCAACCTCAGGAGCAGTCAACGACCTGCGGCGTTACACCGGGCCGTAGCCCTCTTCCAATTCCACAGTCTCGCCTTTGAGGTCGTGGAACAGCACGGTCTCGTACTTGCTGACCTTCAAATCCTTGGCGCCGTCGTACATGGTGATCATCTTGTCGCCGCTGGATTGGCCTTTGAAGTCGGCCTTTTCCAGGTAGTACAGCTCCATCAGGTCGTTCCACACCATCGCTTTGTCGGCGCCCAGCAGAAGGTATTTCTTGCCTTCGAGCTCCACCACGCACTCTTTACGGATGTTCATCACGTAGAACACGGGGGTGCACTCTTCGGCCAGATACTCGCCATACTTTTTCACGAACAACGGCAGCAGTTCCAGTTCGCGCAAGCAGCCGCTCATCAGCTTGATCTTGCTGTCATCAGTCAGCATCACCGCTTGATACAACACGGCCTTGGCGGCGAGTTTTTTGCCGGACAGCTCATGGTACTCGCCCTCCTCCAGCACCAGATCGCCGCGAAAAGCCATCTGGTCGCCGTCGGAGGTCTTCGCCAGCACGTTGGTGTTGAACAGCAATTGATCTTCGTTAAAGGTGTCGAGCAGCATGGTATCTCCTTTGCCATCCGGATAAGTGGTGGTTACGCCTCGCTGCACTGCGCAAGCGCCGCGCCACCCTGAACGCACAGCATAAGCTTTTATTTTACATGGATAAACTGAGAATGCGAGCATTCTGAACCGATTGTGCGCAACCCGACAAGACGGCCCGATTGTCGCAACTGCGACAACATCAACAAATGGAGAGAGCCCATGGCTCCGCAACAACGCATTGCCCTGGATGTGGCGCGTATGGATGACGCCCACAACGCCCTGTTCGACCTGCTGGACTCCCTGCAGGGCGCCGACGACGCCCAACTGACGGCGCAGTTTGAAAGCATCCGCACCCACCTGGCCGAACACTTCGCCGATGAGGAGGCGCTGATGACCGAAGTGCGTTTTTCGGCGTTTGCCGAGCACCATGGCGAACATCAGCGCCTGCTCGGCGAAACCGCGATGCTGGCGCGCTTCGCCAAACGCGGCGGTCAGGGCGCTATCGGCGACTTTGTGCGCAATCGCCTGCCCGGGTGGTTGACCCTGCACATTCAAACCATGGATGCAGCCCTGGCGGCGCAGGCGCGCGCCTCATGAGCAGCGTCAGACCAACGGCTGTGGCGCGCATTCTGCCGGAGCACGACCCCAACTGGGAGAGCAAATGGCGACAGGCGCGCGAGCGCTATGACGAACTGATGCGCAAACCGCCGCCGTTCACCCAAGAGGAGAGTGATGAGCTGGTGGCCACCATGAAGCGCATGGAGGAGATGCAGAATCGGCGCTTTCGCACCACCGCAGACTATCGCGACCACCACTTTGCGCGGGCGCAGGAGGCGTTGGATCGCGTCGGCGTCTCCTTTGAGCTGCCGGAGCTGCCCGACCACGCCACCTTGGAGGAGATCGACTCCTGGCTCAATCGTGCCTGGCGCGCCATTGACGTGACCATGACAGAGAATTTTTAGCCCCGCTCGCCGCAGGTTGGCATCCGCAAGGTGAAGCGCAGGGCCCATGGGATCAGAGACTCTTTTCCGCCTCATCCCGCTCCTGGTCCACAAGCCACTGCTCCAAGTGGAGCACACCATCAGTGACTGCGCGCTCCAAGGAGTGGAAGTAGTCGGCGCCGCACATCTGGCGCGCGGCCAGGGTCTGCACATCCTGCGCTCGCGCCGCCGCCAGGGAGAGCCCCATGCTGCGACAGGCGCCCTCCAGACGTTGCACCTGCTGCGACAGCTCTTCCCAGTGGGCGCGTTGACACGCCTCGGCGCTGGAGTCGAGCAAAACATGGCTGTTGACGCGAAACATCTCCAGCAGTTCACGTCGCTGCTCACTATTAACGGGCGCCAGGGTTGCGCGCAAATACTCCAGATTCAATACGCCGGGCGCAGCGGCCTCAATCCGCGCCTCAGCGTCCGGCTCGTCACGGCGTTCAGGCGCGTCCGCCGACAAAGGCATGCGCGTGTTGTCCAAAGCCGTCAAAACCGCATTCAAACGGGGAATCTGAATCGGTTTGGTGAGCACCTCGTTCATGCCCGCCTGACGACACTGCTCCACGGTCTGTTTGAGCACATCCGCAGTCAACGCCACCACCGGAACAGAGGCGTTAAGCGGATCGCCCAGCGCGCGAATGCGCCGCGTGGCCTCCAGACCATCCATGTCGGGCATGCGCAGATCCATCAGGATCAGGTCGAACAGTTGCGCGCGCGCCGCCGCCACCGCCTCCGCGCCGTTGGCCGCCAGCGTCACATGGTGCCCGGCGTCGGCCAGCAACCCCTGTCCCACTTCGCTGTTGATGGGGTCATCCTCGGCCAGCAAGATGTTCAAACCGCCTTTGGGGCTACGGACCATCTCGCGGTCGGCTTGGCGCGCAGCGCCATCGGCTTCGCGCCAGATTGGCAAGGTCACGCGAAACGAGAATAGACTGCCCCCCTCCGGCAGCGGCTGCGCGGTCAAGCCGCCGCCCATCTGCTCGGCGATGCCTTTGCAGATGGCCAAACCCAAGCCGCTGCCGCCGAAGCGTCGCGTAATGGTCTCATCCATCTGCTGGAAGGGTTGGAACAGCTGCTCCATGCGCTGTGGATCGATGCCGATGCCGGTATCACGCACGCACAGAGTCAGCGTCGCCGCATCCGCCCCGACAGGTTGCGCGCTACACTCCACCACCACATAGCCGCGTTCGGTGAATTTAATGGCGTTGCTGACCAGATTGCTGATGATCTGCCGCAGGCGCGCCGGATCGCCTGTGAGCCCGCGCGGAGTGGAGTCGTCGATCAGCAAGCGCAGATCGATCCCCTTCTCCTCGGCGCGATTGCGGAACAGATCGCGCACCGAGCGCAACAGCTCGCGCATTTCAAACGGACGCGCCTCCAACTCCATCTGCCGCGCTTCAATTTTGGAGAAGTCCAGCACATCACTGATGATCTCCAGCAGCGCCGCCGAAGAGCCTGCGATCACCTCCACCATACGCCGCTCTTCCGCTTGCAGACTGCGCGCGCGCAGCCGCGCCACCATGCCGATCATGCCATTGAGCGGGGTGCGGATTTCGTGACTCATGGTGGCCAGAAACAGACTCTTGGCGCGATTGGCCTCCTGCGCGCGCTCCACCGCGCGGGAGAGTTTGGCCTCGGCCTGGGCGCGTTTGTCCACAAACAGCGCAAAGGCGCGCGACATCGCCGCAATCTCATCCTGACCCGCCATTGTCGATGGCGGGCCACCGCCGCGCGCCTGCCCTACAACGATCTGATAGAGCTGCTCGAAGCGCCCCAACAGGCGCTGCTTGAGAAAGCCGCCCAGCAGAATGACGATGAGAATCGCCGCCAGGGAGAGCGCGCGAATGGCCCACTCATTATCGGCGATCAGTTGTTGCTGCTCGCGCACCCCCGTCTCCCAGCGGCGCTGAGCGATCAGATGAAACTGATGCGCCAGCTCCGCCACCTGCATCACGCGACTATCGATACGACGCATCAGGCCGGTCACGCGGTTTTTTGCATGCTGCAATCTTGCCCGCACCCGATAGGGCGCCTCTTCACCGGCAAACAGCGCGCGCAGCTGTGTGGCGATCCGCACCGGCTCCGCCTGCGCATCCGCCGCCGCAATCCAAACAGACAGCTCCGCCAGCAAACGCTCCACTCGCGCCGCATTGCGCTTGAGCGCCCCCGGCCCCATGCCCGACTGCAACGCCGCCTGCCCGGCGCTTACCAGCGCCATAACTCGCAGAGAGGCCGCCTCCTCCACACCCTCAGCATGTTGGGTAAAACGCACCCCCTGCGCATTGAGTTGGCGCCCCAACAGTTCGGCGCGTTCACGCAACACCGCGCGCTCCGTAAGCGCCGCCATCATCACCCGCGCATCGCCATCGAGCAGATCGATCAGGCCAAAGATGCGCTCGATATAGATATCCTTATGCGCCTGCGGGCGCAAAGTAGCGCCCAGGTGACGCAGCATGCCCAGCTGGTCGGCCAGATGCGCGCTCTGACTCTGCACAACCTCCTTGTGATCCGCCAGACTCAACCGCGCCACCGCCGCACGCACGCTCTCGGTGCGCCGCACCATCTCACCGGCGCTGCGCACCGCATCCATCTCTTCCGAGAGGAAACGGTTAAAGCGTTCGTCGATCTGTTTCAAGGAGAGCAGCGTCAAGCCGCTCATGATCAGAGCGATGACAATCACCAGCGCCACGCCCGACAACAGACGCGGCATCAGACGCTTATCTGCGCGCGGGAAACGCCCGGAATCGTCTGGGGCGCGGGGTGAGGCGGGAGAGGACATCAGCGAAAGGCGATGGGATAGAGCAGACCGCCATCACGCCACAGAGCGTTGTGCCCTCGCGACAGCGCCAACGCGGATTCGCGCCCCAGGTGGCGTTCGAAGATCTCGCCATAGTTGCCCACAGCGGCAATCACCCGCGCCGCCCACTGCGGATGCAACCCCAACCCGGCGCCCACATCGCCCTCCAAGCCCAACAGACGCCGCTCCTCCCCCACCTGCGCCTGCTGCAGGCGCTCGGCGACATTGGATTTGGTCACCCCATACTCCTCGGCCAGCATCAGCGCATGCACCACCGCGCGCACCACCCGCGCCCACTGGGGGTCATCCTGGCGCACCATGGGCGAGAGCGGCTCACGGGAGAAGATGTTGTCGAAGATCACATACGCCCCCGACTGCGCCGACAGGGCGTTGAGGTTGCCCGCCAACGAGAAGCGGTCATCGGTGGTCAGATCACAGCGCCCCTCCATCAGCCCATTGAGGATGCTCTGCCGACGCAGGGTCACCACGTTGAAATGCAGACCGCGCACCCGCGCCCAATCCAGCAAATTCAGATGCGAGGTGGTGTTGGGGCCGACGCAGATCACCGCCCCTTCGGCCTGCTCCAACTTGCGCCACCCTTTGGCGGCGCGGGCGGCCGCAGCCTGTCCATCGTAGAGGTAGATGGCGGGAAAGTTGACGCCGTAGTCGCGCTCGCGCCCCAGCGTCCAGGTGACATTGCTCATCACCACATCCACGCCGCCTGACTGCAACAGCGAAAAACGGCTCACCCCATCCACTTCATGGAAGATCACCGCATTGGGATCACCCAGGGCGGCCGCCGCCAGCGCCCGACACATATCTACAAAAAAGCCGCGCCATTGACCATTGGCCTGTAACGCGGAAAAATGTGGCGCGCCCATGGTCACGCCACACAGCAGATCACCACGCTCAGGGGCGCGCATCGCGGTCAGCGTGGGCACAACGACCATGGGCTCCGAGGACGTTGATTGCGGGATCTGGGATAGCGAAGCGGACGCAGCGGCCTGCTCCCCGTTGATGGGTATGGGAGCATCGCCCAAGGAGTCGGCGGATACTGAAGGAGAAAGCGCCGCCAACAGCAGTCCAACCCCCAAAGCCATGCCACTCTTGCGCACTCCGCTCCCCATCGACGCCTCCTGTTGATGCCGCCCCACTGCGCGCCAAACGCAAAACCGTTCCGCGTTTAGCCCGTCACAGTGTACGGCGCCGCGCCGGATTTGTGAAACGCCCTCATGGTTTAGAGCCCCTTCACGTACTCCGCCACCGCCACACGCTGTTTCTCGGGGATATTGGGGAACGACGGCATGATGGCGCCGCCCTTGGCGATCTTCAGCGCAATCGCCTCTGCATCATCGTCATCACCGGCGATCTTCAACAAAAACCCCATCTTGCCCTGCCCCTTGTCGCCATGGCATCCGGCGCAGGTCTGCGCGAAGATCTCCTGCGCCGTGGCGCTCTGCGTTGGCGTAAAATCATTGGCGCCGCCACAAGCGGTGAGCAGAAACATGGCCGAACCCGCAGCCGCAACCCAAGTCAAACGAGACATATCCAGCTCCTCAAAGAAATTCAACCCCATCAAAACGCCTCAGCGCCCATACAGGGAACAGTCGCCCAGCGCCGCCTTGGCGGGCGGCGCCAAACTCAATGACGGCGCGCTGCCCGCACGCCAGATCAACAGCGCCGTAAGCGCCAACAAAACGCCCACTGTCCAGAGCATCACCCGTCGCCGACGGCGCGGCGCAGCCGGGTCAGTATGAGCGTGTGGGGATCGCGCCCCCTTTACCGATTCGACTGACATATTACAATCCCACTGCAGCCAAACGCGCGCCGCGCGCAACCAAAAGGAGCCGACCCATGCTCAACGCCCGCAGCATCATGATGGTGGCCGGGGACAAAGCCCGCCACCTGGAGAAGATCCCCCACCTGGCCGCCGACTGGGCCATGGTCAATCTGGAGGATGGCGTGGGCGACAAAGAGGCCGCGCGCCATCTGGTCGCCGAAAAACTCGCCGCCCTGGACCCCGCCGTGCTGGCCGAACGGGTGGTGATCCGCCTCAACCCCTGGGACGCCGGGGCGCTGGACGACCTGGCCATCCTCGGCCATCTGACCCCGCGCGCCTGGCGCCTGCCCAAGGTGGAGAGCGCCGAGACGCTGCGCGCCGCCCTGGCGAAACTTCCCGCCAGCAGCGAACTGCACTTTACCGTGGAGACCCGCGCCGCGCTGGCCGATCTGCGTCATCTGCGCGTGGACGGGCGTGTGACCACCGCCTATCTGGGCATGCTCGACCTGTTGGCCGACTTGGGGCTGCCGCAATCCCTGCTCACCCCGGACAACCCCACCATCAACTACCTGCTGGCGCAGTTCCTGGTGGAGTGCCGCATGAGCGGCCTCAACCCGGTGGGGTTCGTCTACCAGAACCACCGTGATATCGCCGGGCTGGAGCAGTGGGCAGACAAGCTCAAGCGGATGGGCTACACCGCCATGGGCTGCATCGCCCCGGCCCAGGCCGAAGCGCTCAACCGCGCCTTCGCACCCGATGCCGACGCGATTGCCCGCGCCCAGCGGATTCTCGAACTGTTCGAAACCAGTCAAGCCAACGGCGTTACCGGCTTTGACGACCCCGAATTCGGCTTCATCGACGAACCCATCGCCCGCGATGCGCGTCTGCTGCTCAGTCGCGCCAAGCAGTAAACATCACGACGGGAGACGCTGGGCGTCTCCCATCGCATAATCCCAGAACGCTCCTGCTCAAAGCATCAGGCGCAGGCTTTGCGGCAACGTCCCGCCCACACGCCATCGTCACCGGTCTCACGCAGACGCGGCAGTTGCCGGTCCAGGCTGAACAGGGTGAGGATGGTCTTCACCTGCAACCACGCCAGCGGCGCCAACAGCACGAAAAAGAGCGGCGAGAACGGCGTCACTACGCCATTTTTCACCAGCCCGGCGAACAGGAAGAACATGCCGAAGATGAACAGCGCCACCCCCGGGCACACCAGGGCGTAGTCGCTCACATGGCAGCGGCATTTGCGCTCGGCGAAGAAGCCGTTGCGCTGCATGGTGATCCAGCCGATCAGGCCGAACAGCAACTGCCCGGAGAGCAGCGTGGTGGTGAGCAGAAACAGCCCCGCCGGCGACATCGGCCCGCCCAGGTGGTGATGCACGCCGTGCAACACGCGGATGATGGTGATGCCCACCAGGGTCAGAATCGGGATCACGATCCACAGCGTCACGCTGGTATCCTTATCCACCCCCTTGGCCATCACCGCGCGGAAGCTGGTCATGAACTTCATCAGCGCAATGGCCACCGCCACGTTGAGGAAGAAGATCGCCCCCACCGCCGCCAGCATCGACACCCCTTTGACGTGGCTCATGGCGGCGGGCGCGGCGAACCCCACCGCCACCATGGCGAAAGCAAACGCAGGCATCAATTGGGCGAAGTTGTTGTTCTTTTCGCAGTCGATGCCGCCGCTGGTCAGGGCCCGCGACAGGTAGCCCACATAGCGATGCAGCCCCGCCGCGCCAATCAGAGCAAACGCTCCCATGGCGAAGGGGAACAGCGTCTCACGCATCTCCCACAGCCCCGGGACCAGCGCCGCCCCCGCCGCCAGAACGACATTCACCGACATCGCCAGAGTCAGCGGAATCACCATCAGCGACGCCTCGGCGTTGCCGCCGATGAGATTGGCGTAGGCTTCGGTGCGCTTGAAGCGACGATACTGGATCAGATTCCAGATCAGCCGTTGAAAGTGGCGCAGGGTGAACAGGATCAAGCCGGTCAAGGCGATGGCCAGCAGCGCGCGCACATCCCAACCGGAACGCTCCCACAACGCTTGGATGTGGGCCTGAGAGATGATGATGGAGCCCTTGTGCGGCGCCACGAAAGTGAGCCACACAAAAAAGGAGACGGCTAAGCCGCCATTGCCCAGCGCGCCCAGAAACATCAACGGCGCATAGGCCACACTATTTTGCTTGGTCGCATTCATCGGATCCTCCATTAGTGAATGCTAATATTTAACTAGACACTCAGAGTCGCCGATGCGCACATCCGTTCCCCCGCAGAGGAACCATTTCTTGTAAAATCCTTTCAACATGTTACGGATTTGTTATCTCTTCTCCCGCCAACTGCTCCAAGCCCAGAAGCCACTCCACATGGGTGAGCAGATAGATCACCTCCCGACTCAACTCCAGCATCCGGCCATAGGCTTCACGGGAGTTTTGAAAGCGACGATTGCGCAGCGCGTCCAGCGAACTGGCCGCCTGTTCATGGAAGGCGTGATGCACCGTTTGCAACTTCTGCATGGGCTCCAAGTCACCGTAATCCGGCAGCCCGACCCGCGCGATCCAGTCCCCCAACTCACAGGTGTTTTGAGATTGTGCAGACCCCGGCGCGGCATGCATGTGTAGCGCCATCTCCATCTCCTCCTGCACCCATAACAGATGCAGCAGGCGCGCATTGGAGAGATTCAATTGCAAGCGCGCATGCAAAGGGTCCTGACGCCCACTCTCCCGCCCGGCGGCAAAGAGCTGCTTGAGTATCTCCATGGGAGAAAATTTGGAGGCTTCGGGGATCAAGCTGCGTCGATACTCCAGCTCCAACAGGGTGATCAGATAGAGGATCTCACGGCTATGACGACGCAGTTGCGACCGCTGCACGGTAAAGATGGCGCCATCGCCATGCTGCGCCGCACGGTGGCAGGAGTCGGCCACGTTGTGGAAATCCGTGTGCAGCTCTTGAATACGGAGGATATCGGGAAAGTTCTGGTACTTGCGCAAACCGTCAGCTTGCAGCCACTGACCCAACGCGCACTGTCCGGCGCTGGGCCAGTCCGGCGCGCCCTGGGCGCTCTCCAGAGCGTTGTCCAGGCTCATCTCCCAGCCCAGGTGGAGCAGACGCGCATGACGCAGATCCAAGCCGTCACAATCGTCAATACGATGCGCAAAGGATCCGAATGTGGTCATGGCGCTCTCCTGGAACGACCGGGTGACACGACGCTATAACATTATATACTAATATATAACATCCCGTCACCCGGCGCAATTTCCCCATGTGCTGACGCAACTTGTGTCGAGGTTAGAAGACCCAGCCCAGGGTCATCCAGAGACTGCGTCCCGCCTCGTTCACTTGTGTCTGGGTCACGTCAAACGCGCTGCTGCGATTCATATGCTCAGCGTAGGTTTGATCCAGCAGATTGTCCACACCGAGTTTGAGCTTTAGGCCATTATCCCAACGATAGGAGCCATAGAGATCAAGCGTTTGGAATCCAGCCGTCTGCCCGCTATCGAGACCGGTCCCGGTGGCGGCGTCGTCATCCACGCGATTCTGCTGCGCCGCCAGACGGGCGCGGGCGCCCACGCTCCAGGCGCTGCGGGCGTAGTCCACGGTCAGCGCCGCCTCCAGCGGCGGAATCTGCGGCAGCGGACGATTATCGGTACGATCCTCGCCATACACGTAGCTCAGGTTGATCCCGCTGCGCAGTTGCGGATTCCAACGCCAGTTGAAGGCGGCTTCGCCACCGGTCAGAGAGGCGTTGATGTTGCGATAGATAGTGGCGTTGCCCGCGCCGCTGGCGCCGTGGTCTCGATCGCGCAGAATGAAGTCGCTGACGCGGTCATGATAGAGGCTCACGTCCAGATCCCACGGACCGCGCTGAATCTGTGCGCCAATCTCCACCTGATGGTGCTTCTCCGGCTCGATGGCGGGGTTGCCTACCCAGCGCGAGTCGGTGCTCATGTTGTTATTGGAGGCCATGTAGCGCTCATTGGCGTCGCCGGTGCGCACGGTGCGGCTGGCCACCGCATAGAACACGCCGTCACCGCCCAGAATGTCGTGCTCAAACCGGGCCAATCCACTGATATTGTTCTCTGAGAAAGAGGTCTCGGTGGTCCCATAGTAGATGGCGTAGAGACCGGCGGCGCTGAGCTTGGCCACGCCGCCCAGGGGATCGTTGGGGGTAAGATCCGCTTTGCCCGCGCTGGCGCTGACGTGGTCGTAACGCAGCCCCAACTTAAGCCGCCGCGCGCCATCAATAGCCCACTCATCCTCGCCATACAGGCCGATCTGCTCAATGCGCACGTCGGGCCATAGGTAGGATTGGGTGAACTCGGCGCTGGTGGTGGATTTGCGAAAACGCTCGGCGTCGCGATCATTGCGCAGGTAGTCCACCCCCACGCGCACCATGTGATCGCCCGCCGCCAGATCCACCCCCAACGCGGCGGTAAGGGTGTCGGAGTCCGACGGCGCGCGCATCAGCATCATGGCGCTGGGGTAGTCGCGCAGGGTGTAGTTGTCCATCAGGTGATCCACCGCGGCGTGGGAGAGTTTGAAATCCACCCCCTGCAGCCAGTCTGTGGCGAACTGATGCGACGCCTTCAAGCGCCAGGTATCCATATCGGTATAGGGCGTATCCATGCCGGCGCCGGCATAGGTCAAATCCCGCGCCCGCACCCCTTCAAAACCCGCTTCCAGATGGGTTTTGCCATCGGGACGCCAACCGAGAATCAGATTGCCGGTGCTCTCACGATACTGCGCGCGCACCGCATTGCCGTCGCCATCGTCGTAGTCGGAGCCGCGTCCGTGGGCGCCGATGACGCGCACATACGCCTTCTCGGAGCTGGCCGCCGCATCCAGATACCCCTCCACCGCATCGCTGTTGCCGCGATAACCGCCGCCCACACGCCCGCTCACGGGATGCTGGGCGTCCGCTTGCGGCGCATTGCGGGTGAACAGCACCGTACCGCCGCCGCCGCCGGGACCATATTGCAACGATTGCGCGCCCTTGATCACGCGCATGGCGTCATAGGTCTCCGAGGTGGCGTAGGCAGTGGGCGGATCCATGCGGTTGGGGCAACCGCCGAACAGATAGGCGCCGTCCACCAGCACGTTGATGCGATTTTGCGCCTGCCCGCGAATAGCCGGGTCCATGCCGTGGCCGCCCAAACGACTGCCCGCCACCCCCGGGGTGGTTTTGAGCAGCTCGCCGCCATCACTCACCGGTCCCTTGGCGCGCTCCTCCAGGGTCAACTCCGCCACACCGGGCTCGGAGAGACGGCTATCCTCCACCACGATGCCGGGGAGCTGCGCCACAGGCTCGGTCACTGACTGGGCAAACGCGCTCGCCGCCCCCAAATGCGCCCCGATCAGGGCGACAACACTCACTGTTCTTTTCATTTTCTCTCCGGGTTTCAGGCAGTGGTCAGAGCCCCCCCAAGCCCAGAAAAATCCCATTAAAAACATTTATTTTCAATATGTTATTTGACACATCTTAGCGCGTCAAACAGGTCATTTCACACACTGGACTCCGAGAATTAACAGGTTGCCCACTGCAGCATCATGGATCGCTATATAAGAAAATGGTAACGTGTACAGTGCGCGGAAGGTCTGCAACTTCCCCTTTCTTTTTGTAGGAATCTCCCCATGCGCGTGCGCCACCTGCTGATCATCATGATGCTGCTCACCTGGCCGCTGCCCACATGGGCGCAAGAGGCCGACGCCGAGCACTACTTTTTCATCTCTCACGCAGGCGTAACCGATCCCTTCTGGCGGGTCCCCTTCAAAGGCGCCGCCGACGCCGCCGCCATGCAGGGCGTCAAACTGACCATCCTGGCGCCGGAACGGGTGAATGATCATGTGCGCCAGATGGAGCTGTTTGAAAGCGCCTTGGGGCAACAGCCTGCGGGCGTTGCAATCACGGTGTCCGATCGCCATGACTTTAGCCGCTTGCTCAAGCAGGCGCGTAAACAAGGCGTCCCCGTCATTGCCGTCAACACCCGCCCTGCCGATGATGATCGCGCGCGCAACCCCTATCTGGCCTATGTCGGCATGGATGACCATGCCGCGGGACGCGCCATGGCAAAACGGATGCTTGAGCGCGGCAAACTCCATGGGCGCGTAGTGGTGGTCACCCAACAAGCGGGCCATGCAGGATTGGAATCGCGCTTTGCCGGCATCTCCGAAGTGCTGGGCGGAAGCGGCTGCATTGTTGAGCGCCTGAACCTGGCCATGGGCGAACAGACATTGGATGAACAGTTCGCCGCCTACTGGCGGATGCGCCCGGATCTGGCCGCCGTCATTTCGCTGGGGCCAGAGGCCACCCACCCCATCGGCCGCGTCATCAAACAGCGCGGCGCGCCCCTCTATTTCGCCAGTTTTGATCTCAGCCCATTCACCGCCGCCCTAATCCGGGATGGACTGCTGGATTTCACGGTCGATCAACAGCCCTACATGCAGGGTCGTTTCGCCGTGGAGCTTCTGGTGCTGGCGCATCGCTATAAGCTCTCGCCGCCCGATATCAACACCGGCATCGGCATCATCGACAACACGAATCTGGGCGCCGTTGAAAATCTGTCCAAACAGCATATTCGTTAACCCCGCTCGCCTTATGCGCTCTCTTCAACACAAACTGTTATTGGTCACGCTCTCCACCGTGTTCCTGGTGGCGCTGTTCGCCGGGGCCTCAGCGGTGTGGATCACCTATGTGGACCACCGCGACCGCGCGCGTGAAAAGCTCGACAGCGCTCTGGCCCTGTTGGTCAAAGAGTTAAGCGCCAGCGCGCGGGCGTTGGACACCACTCTGGAAGCGGAAGCCAGCACGCCAGAGGTCCGCCGCATGGTCACGGCGTTGCACAACCTGACCGCACAGGGAGAACAGGCCGCCACTCAGGAGTTGGCCTATACCCTACGCATTCGCCTGATTCAGCATCTGCGGCAAACATTGCAGACTCAACCGGGCGATCTGGCGGCGCTGTGGGAGGATGGCCGCCTCAGCGCGATTGGCAGACAGCATCAGATTCTGCTGCTCAAGGAGGAGGGTAACGGCCTCTCCGTCTTCACCCCACGTGATGACGCGGGATTGGTGCGCTTTTCCGATGAACTGTGGCGCAAAGCCCCCGCGGAACAGTCGCTGATGGCGGAGATGTCCTCGCCGCCACAGATCGGCGCCACCGCAGTACGCCGTGAACAGCAACTCTATCTGCAAGATGCGCAGCCCGTGCGCATCCAGGTGGAAGATCCGGATAACGCCTACCAGCTCAAAACCCTCCCCGGGGCCGTTATCCAATATCGCCGCCCCATCGATAACCAGCGCTTACATCGCTTTTTTGAACGCACCCATGTCGAAATTGAAATTCTGACCGAAGATGGCGTCGCGCTGGTTTCCAGCCATCCCCAGCACGCAGCCAGCCGCCAGGCCATATTCGCCGCCCTGAGTCGCCATAATCGCGCCGCCATGCAAAGCGTCACCCGCGCGGATGTCTCCTACCTGGCGCGGTTTAGCAGCTATTCTCTCATCGAAGGCGCGCCGCTGACGCTGGCCGCCTACATCCCCCATGCCCAGGTCATTGCCCAAACCGGCCACATTCTGTGGTTGCAAGGGGCGGGGCTTGGGATCGGTTTGCTCATCACCGTGTTGGTCACATTGTGGTTGGGGCGTTTCATCACCCAGCCCATCATCCGCATGACCGAGCGCATGCGCGCGGTGGCCAACACCCAAGACCTCTCCAAGCGCGTGGCCATTGAAAGCACCGACGAGATTGGAGAATTAGCCCGCTCATTCAATGAGATGACAGAACGATTGCAACAGGCGGACTTCGCCATGCGGTTGGCGGAGCAGAAGTATCGCAGCATCTTTGAAAATTCCGTGGAAGGGATCTTTCAGATCTCCTCCAGCGGCGTGCTGATCACCGCCAATCCGGCATTGGCGCAAATGCTCGGCTATGGCGCGCCGCGCAACCTCATCGCCAGCGAAGACTGGATGAAGCGGGTGTTCCCCCGGCAGTCCGAACGCAAACGCCTGATGCTCCGCTTGATGCGCAACCACGCCATCATCAACTACGACATCACTCTGCGCCGTCGCGACGGTTCTACGTTCGCGGCCATGGTCAACGCCTATCCGGTGGTCACCAGCGGCAAAGGCCGCCTCATTGAAGGCGCGGTGCAGGATATGACCGAACGCAGACAGCAGGAGCGCGCCGAGCAGGCGCGTCATGCCGCCGAGCAGGCCAACGCCGCCAAGACCCAGTTCCTGGCCGCCATGAGCCATGAAATCCGCACCCCCATGAACGTCATCATGGGCATCAGCGAACTGCTGCTTGAACAGGAGAGCGATGCGGCCAAACGAGATTATCTGGCCACCTCGGTGAGCGCGGGGGAAGGCCTGCTGAGCCTGATCAACGATATTCTGGATCTGTCTAAAATCGAAGCCGGTGAGATGACCCTGGGGCAAGAGCCGTTTGAGTTGAACGCGCTCATGGCCGATGTGACGCGGATTTTCCAGCAGAAGGCGACGCAAAAGGGGCTGGAGCTGAGCGCCGTGTGTGATGTTGGTCCCGCGCCGTGGCGCCTGGGCGACGCCTCTCGCCTGCGGCAGGTGCTGATCAATCTGGTGGGCAACGCCATTAAATTCACCCAAAAGGGTTCGGTGCGTCTGCGCGGCGCCCCGCTCTCCCCCACGCACTATGGCTTTGAAGTGGCCGACTCCGGCATTGGCGTCGCGCCCAAGCATCAGCAGTCCATTTTCCAGCCCTTCTCCCAAGCCGATAGCGGCATTTCCCGGCAGTACGGCGGCACAGGCCTGGGCTTGAGCATCTGCAAGCGCCTGATCGAGCGCATGGAGGGAGAGATTACGCTGGAGAGCGCGCCAGGGCGCGGCAGTCTGTTTCGTGTGGAGCTTCCTCTGCCCCCCACCAGCGCGCCAACCACAGCGGCTCACGAGGCGCAGACAGATGAGCAGACGCCCGCGGCAAACGGGCTGAAAATTCTGATTGCCGAGGACTCGGAAGACAACATCATGCTGCTCAAAGCCTATTTGAGCAAAACGCCGCACAGCCTCACGTTTGCCCGCAATGGCGAGGAGGCGGTCAAGCAGTATGCGCTACGACGATTTGACTTGGTGCTGATGGATGTGCAGATGCCGCGCATGGACGGCTATGCCGCAACCCGCCACATCCGCCAATGGGAACGCCGCAATGGCCGCGCGCGCGCGCCAATCTGGGCGCTCTCAGCCCACGCCTTTGACGACGCGCACCGCCACTCCGAAGAGGCTGGCTGCGATGGGCACCTGACCAAGCCCATCCGCAAAAAAGAGCTGCTGGCCTTCCTCGAGCGGTTCCACAGCGCCCAGCACGCCGCCGACGACGCCCCGGAGCCCCCCGCCTCGCAGCCTAGCGTCTTCCCATAGCGCAGACGACAAACGCGCCGCTTGTGGGGTCAATGGGGACCCCGTTTCACAAAGCGGATGCGTCGGGCGCTCCAGAAGCGTTCAACTCTTCACCGCGCCTTTTCCCAGGCTGAATCGCTCGCTGTTTTGCAACTCTTCGCGATCCCACTCCTGTTTGATCTGGGTCACCTCTTCCGTCAGGTCACAAAACAGGCGCGCCAACTCCGGGTCAAAATGTAAGCCTGAGCCCTCGCGAATCGCATCCATCGCCTTGTCGATGGGCCACGGCTCTTTATAGGGACGTTTCATGGTCAACGCATCGAACACATCCGCGATGGCGACGATGCGCGCCTCCAGCGGAATCGCCTCCCCCGCCAGCTTATCGGGATAGCCCGCCCCATCCCAGCGTTCGTGGTGATGCAGCGCCACGCTGGCCGCCAGCTTGAATAAGGGCGCATCGCTCTTGCTCAAAATACGCGCGCCGATCAGGGTGTGGGTTTTGATCACCTCAAACTCTTCTGCGGTTAATTTGCGCGGCGCTTTGAGAATCTCATCGCCAATGCCGATCTTGCCCATGTCGTGCATGGGCGCCGCCAGCTCCAGCAGCTTGGCCTCCTCCACGCTCATCCCCGCCGCCTGCGCCAGGGCGCGCGAATAGGAGGCCATGCGCCAGATGTGGGCGCCGGTATCAGTATCGTTGTAGTGACCGGCCTCTCCCAGCATGTCGATGGCGGCGCGATAGCTCACCTCCAACTCCTGCGTGCGCTGGCGCACCAACGCTTCACATGCGCGCTGCTGATCGGCCAACGCCATATGGGTGCGCACGCGCGCCTCCAGCAGAGCGGGCTGCACCGGTTTGGTGACATAGTCCACCGCGCCGGCCTCCAGCCCACGATGCTCATCCATCACATCGCTCATGGCGGTAACGAAGATCACCGGAATGCTCGCCGTGTGCGGATCGGATTTCAGGTGACGGCACACCTCATACCCGTCCATCCCCGGCATCATGATATCCAGCAGAATCAGGTCGGGGCGTTGAGTGGCGGAGATCTTCAGCGCCGTCACCCCGTTGGTGGCCACCTGCACGCGATAATCAGCCGACAGAAGCTCCTTGAACACATGGAGATTCTCCGGCGTGTCATCCACCGCCAACACGGTCCGGCGACGACTGTTCTGCTCGCTGTTGGGCGTCATCTCTGCGCTCATCCGGCCAACTCCACTAGCGTCATGTCATCCTGGAACGGCTCGCCCTGGCCGACAAAGCGTCGCAGGTCGTCAAACAGGCGCATCAATTGATGCCCCTCCTTGGCGATGTGCGACAGCTTTTCCACCAGGCGCGCCTGTCCATACGGCTCGTCGGCGGCGTTCTCCAGTTCGATCAACCCATCCGAGTAGAGATAGAGCCTGTCCTGCGGACTCCACTCCAGCAGATCGCCTTCAGGGAACGCCTCGCGGTCGTCAATGCCCAGCGGCGGGCGCACCGACTCCATGGTGGTCAACGCGCCCTGGGGGTCAAACCGCACCAGGGGCGGCAACCCCATGCTCCACACCCGCGCCTGGGTGCGATCGGCGGAGATCTCCACCGCGCCGCAGGCCATGAACACCTGCACCGGCAACTGTTCGATCAGCATCTGATCGATCTGCTCAAGGGCCTCCTGAAAGGGGCGCCCTTCCCGCGCGGAGCGATAGAAAATGTAGGTCACCAGAGGGCCGCCCACCGCCGCAGGCAATCCATGTCCGGTGAAGTCGCCCACCAACAACTGCTGTGAACCATCGGCGCGAAACGCCGACAGCACGATATCGCCATTGGTGGCCTCCACCGGCGCCACCTGATAGCGCAGATAACGGTCATCGAAATCCCGCGAACGCCGCATGCGTTTGACGATATTCTCCACCACCATACGCTCTTCGCGCAGCAGGTGGTACTGCCGCCGCACCGCCTGCTGCGCGCGTTTGAGAGCCATTTGGGTGTTGACCCGCGCCAGCAGAATCGGCGCGGAGACGGGCTTGATGATGTAGTCGACGGCGCCCAACTCCAACCCTTTGACCTCGTCTCTGACCTCGCCCATGGCGCTGACAAAGATGATGGGAATATCGCGGGTCAGCGGATTCTCCCGCAACTGTTTGCAGACCTGATAGCCATCCATGCCGGGCATCATGATATCCAGCAGCACCAGATCCGGCAGCGGCTCTTTTTGCGCCACTTTCAGCGCCACCTGACCATTGGTGGCGACTTTGACCAGATAGTGCTCCTGCAGAATATCCTTGATGATGGAGATATTTTGCGGCATGTCGTCGACCACAAGCACGACGCCTTGTCCCTCCGGGTGCGCTGTGCGATTCACCATCTCGCCGCCTCCCCTAAGGAGGGATGGATCGTGATCGCCAAACGGTTTGCAGCGTGGCGGACTACATTCCTCATCTGTCCTGATGTCATCATTCACTCACTTCCGGCGGCGGCTCGCGCCCCTCTTCGACAGACTCGCCATCCTCGTCGATCAAATCATCCAATACTGGCTTCAACTGCGCAATAGCCTGATCAAAATCGAATCGCCCAATCATCAGCCGCAACTCTTGATTCAACTCCTGGTAGCCACAGGTTGCAAACAACGGCTCCATGGTTTCAAACAGATCCACGGCATCGGAGTTGTACTCCTCAAGCATCGCCAGCAACGCCCGCCCATTGCGCGCCAACTCTTTGCTGGAGATCGCACGGACTTGAGGACGCCCCTGCGCGTGCAGTCCGGCGAAGGCCTGATCAATGCCTTGGCACACCTGGATGAGCAGTTGTTCGATGGGAGCGACCTGCGGCGCCGTCACCGACTCCGGCTCATGGCGCAATCCCATCTCCAGCGTAGCCGCCGCCTCCTGCAACTCGATGGCGCCGATATGACCCGCCGCGCCTTTTAGCCCATGGCTCAACTGGAGCGCTTGCTGGGTCCGACCTTGTGTCAGCGCCTCTTCTATCTGCACTGCGCTGTCGCGCTGCCGGTCTGCAAACAGGAGCAACAGACGTCTATAGGCGCGGGCGTTGCCGCCAAGGCGAGCCAAACCATCGTCCACATGGATCCCGGGAAGCTGTTGCGGAATCAGCGTTTCGTCCAGCTCATTCGGACTCTTGCGCTGCGCAAGAGGGCTTTCATAGAGCGTTTCCACAAGGGGGATCCATGCCCGCAGCTTCTCCCCCAACTCAATGACGTTGACGGGTTTGGAAATATAGTCCGACATCCCGGCCGCCAGATAACGCTCACGGTCGCCTGGCATGGCGTTGGCCGTCATCGCGATAATGGGCGGCGAACTCTCTTTGAGGCCGCTGCGGATCTGCTTGGTCGCTTCCAGCCCATCCATGATCGGCATCTGGATATCCATCAGAATACCATCGAATGGCGACGAAAACGCCTTCTCGACGCCGTCATGACCATCCTTGGCCAATGTCACTTCGGCCCCCGCCATAGTCAAAATCTCTTTGGCGACCTGCTGATTGACCAGGTTATCCTCCACCACCAACAGACGCACTCCCGTGAGAACGGGCAATCCGCTGGGCGCATGACGCTCCTCGGCAACCCCAGCGGATCGGGCAATCTCTCCGCTGCTAAACAGCGCCTGCACCGATTCGCTGAGCGAGAAGGCGGTCAACGGTTTGAGCGCCACGCCATCCACCTGCCTGCCATCCAGGTCGTTGAGATCACGCTCGGCGGTATCGGATGAGACGAAGATCACACGGGGTTTGTGCAATAGATGCTCATCGGCGCGCAGCCGCTTGACCAGCGCCTCGCCGCCCTGAGGCGGCGTGCGCCAATCGATAATCACCAAGTCAAACGGCTCTTCGTCCTGCTCTTTCCGGCTCAATCGCAACAGAGCGGCGTCGGCGTCGGCCACACACTCCACCCGCGCAAACAGCGGCGCGGCCATGCGCCCCAGAATTTCCCGCGCGCTCTCCGATCCATCGACGATCAAAGCGGCGCATTTTTTCAACAGTGGGTTGACTGGCTGCTCATCCGGCTGCTCAGGCAGACCGAACTCCGCCTCCAGCGTGAACACGCTGCCCTCGCCCACTTGACTGCGCACATGGATCTCCCCCCCCATCAGACGCGCCAACTGGCGACTGATGGCCAAGCCCAACCCCGTGCCGCCATAACGCCGGGTGGTGGAGACGTCCGCTTGGCTGAATGATTGGAATAGCTGCGCCACCTGAGCGGGCTCCATGCCGATTCCGGTATCGCTCACAGACAGATGCAGGCGCACATGGTCCTCTCCCGCCTCATCGACGCGCACGCACAGCGTCACCTCCCCCACTTCGGTGAATTTCACTGCGTTGTTGGCCAGATTGAGCAAAATCTGCTGCAGGCGCAATGCGTCCCCAGACAGCAACTGCGGCGCGTGTGAGGGGATATCCACCAACAGATCCAGCGCTTTTTCCCGCGCCGATTGCGCCACCAGGCCGGTCACCTGGTCAATCACTCCACGCAGCTCAAACGGCGCTTTTTCAATCCGCATACGGCCCGCCTCGATCTTGGAGAAATCGAGGATGTCGTTGATGATGCCCAGCAGATTATTCGCCGACGAATGAATTTTGCTCACATAGTCGTGCTGTTTGGGCGTGAGCTGGGTATGCAGCGCCAGGTGGCTCAAACCGATCACCGCGTTCATGGGGGTGCGAATCTCATGGCTCATATTGGCCAGAAAGGCGCTCTTGGCGCGCGCGGCGTCCTCGGCGGCGTCTTTCGCCTCCAGCAGCGCCCGCTCGCTCTCCTTGCGCGAGGAGATATCCTTGATGAAGGCGACCAGGATCTCCTGCTCTTCAAACCGCGCCAGGGTGGCGTTGACCTCCACGGGAATGCGCGCGCCGCTGGCGGCCACGAGTTCAGTCTCCAACTCCACGCCGCCTTCGGCCTGGAAACGCGCCATCCACATGTCCCAACTGGCGTCGTTGATTTCGGGATTCAGATCGCCCACCGCCAACTGCGCCAGCGCCTCAGCCGAATACCCCAGCATCTCCTGCATCGCCTTGTTGGCGTAGAGCACGGAACGCTCTTGCGGATGGATCCACAACACCCCTTCGGCGGCGTTGTCCACCGCGTACTGGGTCATCTGCAGCGCCTTTTCCGCGGCGCTGCGCGCCTCTTCGCTGCGCAGGGCCAAAATCGCGTGGGCGACGTTATCGGTCAAACGCTGCAGGGTATGGATATTCTCCGGTTCAAAACCATCCGGTTGGGCGGAGTAGACCATAATCACGCCAAACGCACGGTTCTGTCGCATCATCGGCAGCCCCAGCACCGAGCGGTATCCCCGTCCACGCGCCGCCTCACGCCACGGCGCAAAATTGGGGTCGGTCTCGGTGTCATGGGTCAGCACCCAACACCCGGAGCGGATGGTTTCCCCCGCCGGCCCATGGCCCTCTGCGCGGGCCGCGTCCCAGGAGAAGTCACTATGCTGCAAATAGCCCTCTTCGTAGCCCGCATGGGCCACCACATCGATGGACTTCCGCTCATCATCGCGCGCCAGGCCCGCCCACACCATCAGCTTGCCGTTGAACTCCACCAGAATGCGGCAGATGGTCTGCAACAGCTCCTCTTCCGTGCGCGCCTGCAACACCGCTTCGTTGGCGTTGCTCAGAGCGCCCAAATCGCGGTTGGACTGCATGATCGCTTGTTCAATCTGCTTGCGGCGCGTGATCTCCGCGCCAATACAGCAGATCAGCGGCGCGCGTTCGCCGCCCAGACTGACCGGGAACATCACAATATCGAAATAGCGCGTATGCCGTTCACCCTCCACCGCAATCTCCAGGTCCACCGGCGCGCCGCGCCGCCAGGCGGTCTGATTGGCGGTGGCCAGACGCGCGCCAACCAATCCGGGAAACAGGGTTTCATAGGTCTCGCCGAGCACCGTATCGAGATCGCGGGAAAGCAGGTCCGCAAACCGCGCATTGCAATACACCACCCCCTTTTCGTAGTGGTGCAACAGCACGATGTTCTGCATGTTGGTGAGGATGGCGTCCATCTGCGCCTGCAGGGCGTGCTGCTTCTCCTGCGCCAGCGCGCGCTCCTCCTGTGCGCGCACTTGCGCGGTAATGTCGCGGATGGCGCCCACCATGCGCTCGGGCCGACCATGTTTATCCCGGCTCACGATCACGCCGTTGGAGACAAACCACTTGAGATTGCCGCTGGGGGTAATGGCGCGGTAACGGATTTCGTAATCACTGCGCAGCCCCGCTTTGTATTCGGCGCCGATGCGCTCCACTTCCGACAGATCGTCCGGGTGGATGGTTTGATACCACGATTCACGGGTCAGCATATCGCCGTGGGCGAGTTCAAACATCTCCCGATAGCGGTCATCCACCAGCGTATCGCCGGTCATCAGATCCACGTCCCAATAACCGATATTGCCCGCTTTGAGCGCCAGGTCCAGGCGTTCGGAGCTCTCCATCAACGCCTTTTCCGAGGCCTTTTTCTCGGTGATGTCGCGCACCACGCCGGTGAAGTAGCGGCCATCGGCGCGGGCGCCTTCGGAGATCGACAAACCGATGGGGAAGCTCTCGCCATTCTTGCGCAGCCCCACCGACTCCATGCCTCCGGTCTCCAGAGCGCGCTTGCGGCCGGTGGTCAGATAGCGCGCCAGATAACCATCGTGCTGCGAGCGGAAAGGCTCAGCCATGAGCAGACTGACATTGCGACCAATCACCTCTTCGGCGGAGTAGCCGAAAATGCGCTCGGCGGCGGGGCTGAATCGCTCGACCATCCCCTTGTCATCGATCACGATGATGCCGTCCGGCACCGAGTTGATGACCCGTTGCAACGCTTCGGAGCCTTCGCGCATACGGGATTCCAACTCCTCACGGCGCTGTTGAAGCACCTTGTGCGCGCTCTGCGCCAACAACACCGCCGTCCACATCATCACCAGCGCCGAGAGCAGCGTAGCGCCCGCTACCAGGATCAGGTTGGATTGATGCACATAGTACTGCCCCAGCGCTTCATCACGATCGATCTTCGCCAGTAAGCCAAGCCCCCAGCGCTCGCTCCACATCCAGGCGCAGATCACCACACGCCCCCGATAGTCGCGCGCAGTCAGGAGATTAATCCGCGTTTCCTGCGGCTCGTCCTCCTTGAGAACAGCGGTCAAATCACGGCTCTGCGCGACAATCTGCTGCGCTGCCTCGGTCAACGGCCACTGCGCAAAGACACGCTCGGTTTTGCCTCCCGCGAGCAGATCCACGCCGGGATCGCGAAGCAGCTGGTTGATGCGTCCGACCAACACGCCATCAACAGAGCGCACGCCGGACAAGGATTGCACAAAGCGGCTTTGACTCAACATCACGCCATCGCCGCGCACCGCCAGACTCTCGCCGCTATCGCCCATGCGTCCAGGCTCCAGCAGGCGACTCAGATCAAGTGCTGGCGCCAGTCGGCGCGCAAGCAGAGCGATGACGCGTCCTTTTTCATCCCGAATCGGCGCCAGCAGAACAACGGCCCGCCAGCGCTCCAGCAGATGCTCCGCCTCGGCGCTCATGGAGGTGTTTGACGCGACTTTTTCATTCAGGAGACTGATCGCCAGCGGCAGACCGGAAAAGGCCTGTTTCACCGATTTGCTGTGCCGCATCAGACCCGGCAAGAGTTCACCCACCTCCAACTCTTTGCGCGAGGCCAGGATCACGCCCTGTCGATTGATGATGGCGAAATCCCGGCTCTGCAACACCTCTTCATGGCTATCGAACAGAATCCGTAGCCAGCCCTGCGCCGGAGAGGCGCGCAAATGCTTAGGCGAGAGATGGGAATGCAGACTCAATTCGGAGACCAATCCCGCCAGCGCGCTGTTTTCGCCAAACACCCGCATCAGGCGCAGGCGCTCCTGCACCCAGGTTTCCAAGCGGGTTAAATCGCCGCGTAGGACATGCGTGAGATTCTGGTGCGCCATATCCACCGCATGTTCACGGTGGCTAAAAGAGCTTTGCTGAATCATGGCCAACACCAGCGCCATGGCCGCCAGACTGCCCAACACCGCCGCGATGCGCATGCGGCGTCCGCCCAAATGGCGCACCACCCACTCTTCCGGCGCCAAACGGATCAGCAAAGGCGCGGCGCTAATGAGCAACAGCGCCACCGCCACCACCGCCACCGCCAATACGCCGCCGCGGTCGATAAAGTCGATCCAGACGTGAAACCATTGAAAGCTCGGGGGGCGAAAATCGACCAGGACATCATTGGTGATTTGCGCCATGGATGACGAAGAGAGAGGGGGAGCGTCAACAGAAGAGGAGAGCCCCGAGGAGAGCGTCGTTTCGCTCAAACTGAGCCCATGATCAGACGTGGCGGCGGGCGCACGCTCTGCGGACAAGGCGTGTGAGGAGTGGGCGTCGGCTTGCCGTAACGGTTGTTGCGTGTCGCGTTGCGCATGCGCCGTCGACGCACACGACAAACACAATAGACACAGAGCCAAAAACAGTCGCCGCATCGACTCCAACCTGACCATCACTTGGGAAAAAGGCGTTTTGCATGGAAGTTTATCGTGAAGATTCAAACTACCATGAGCGATACGGAAAGGTCATCAAGACTTACGCCGATGCACAGAGAAAAACTGCGTCCGCTTGCCATTGTGAAACAGGTCAGATTCAAGACTAACAACGATAAAAGAACTCTTGGGCGCTAATATACTCGCCCATTTTGCGCAGCGTCATCCGCGGGTTTTGCGCGCGGAACTGATTCAGTTGCCGCTGCAGGTTGGACTTCTGCTCCGGCTGCAATTGAAAGTGATACACAAACGGCGTCCCGTTCATTTTTGCAGGCGCGCCCTCAAAGCCCGCTTTGCGCCAGCTGAGGAAGTCATAGCGGGACTCAAAATCGCACTGCTCCACCCACTCCAGCGCATCGGTAAGGCGCACCCGCAGCGCCGCGCCAAAGCGGATCGCCTCGGCCAGTTGCTCCAACGCCTCGGCCGGGGCCGCGATGTGGCGCAACAGCGCCTGGCCAACCTCCTGCACCAATGCGTTAAACGGCTCAAATGCGTCCAACAGAATCCGCTGCGAGAAGGCGTAGTTGAGCTTGCCGTAATCGCCTCGGCGCAAGCGATCAAACGGCTCATCGGCGGTCCAGTACTCCGCCAACGCCTGCATGGTGGCGAAATTCTCCAGGTCATGATCGCGATTGAAGTCGGCCATCACGCCGCCCAGATCGCCCTCGGCGCCGCGCATGGCCGCGTCAATGGCCAGGATCGCGTCCAGCGGATGCACGCCATGCACTTGCAGCAGCTTCAGAACATCGAAGTAGTAGCGTTTGGACCACAGGAATTGGATCAAAAAGTGGGTAAAGCGGAACGCGCGCAGCGCCTCGCGGGACATGCTGGCGGTCTCCAGTACGATCTCCTGCCCCTCCACCACGCGCTGGCCGGCATACTCGCCATAGCCGCCATCCTGCAAGCGCCAGCCGGTCTGCTTGAAGTACTGCGCGCGCTGCTCGGGGCTCTCCATCTCGGTGCCTTCGAGCAGGTAGAGGTTGTAGTTGGTCACCTCCACCCCGGCGTCCATGAGGTCGCGAATGGCCGCCAGATGACTCTCTCGGGTCTCCTCGGGCAGACCCAGGATCAACTCGGAGAAGACGATGCTGGAGACCCCTTCCCGCTCCAGAGTCTTGACCACGTCGCCGATGGTCTCCAGGGAGAGATTCTTACGCTTGATGGCCGCCAGAGTTTTTTCGTTACTGCTCTGCAGGGTGGCGGTAATATCGGCCAGCCCCTTGAGCGCCTTGGCGGTTTCAATCACCCGCTGGGGCGCGCCCTTGTTCCACTGAATGCTGCAGAACCCCGGATAGCCGTGGGCGTCGTGGGCGGCGCGCAGACGCTCGGCGATCTGCGTATCGCGGGGCAGGATGCTGAAGTTGGCGTCGCCCAGGAACAGATTCATCGATTTGGGCCGGTGTGCGGCGATGTAGTCGATCTCGGCGAACACCCGCTCCAGACTGTACTGGGAGAGCTTGCCCGCGCCGATGCCCCAGGCGCAGAAGGTGCAGCGATAGGGGCAGGAGCGGTTGGTTTCGATAATGGGGGTCATGGTCTCGGCGAAGAAGTCGTCGAGCATGCCGGTCAAGTAGGGCGACGGAATCTCATCCAGATCCATAAACGCGGGCAGTCCGCCGCGCACATGCACCGCCTGACCATCGCCGGAGGCGTTGATCAGCGCGCCCTCCAGCGGATCGCGCCGCAGCGCGGCAAGATCACACCCCAGCCCCAGCCAACGCTCCAGCAGCGCGGCAAAGCCCGCCTCGCCCTGATTGAGGACGAACACGTCGCACGCCTGTTGCCTTTGGAAGAAACGTTTGGCGTGGGTTTCGTTGGCGTTGATATCGGTGAAGTTGGGGCCGCCGCCCACGGTGAGGCACTGGGGGTTGGCCGCTTTGGCGATCTGATACACCAGCTTGTCGAGCTGGGCGTTCCACACGTAGTGGGAGAGCCCCACCACATCCGGGCGTTCGGCTTGGATGGCGGCGATCATCAGCTCGGGGCGCTTGAACAGCCGCACCTCCACATCGTGGGGAAATTTTTTCAGCGCATAGGCGCCCACGTAGCCGATGTTGAGTGGAAACGTCCACTGCGCCACCTTGCCCCAGGTGTGGACAAGATCACCGAGAAAAATCTTCAATTTCCGTGTGTTCATTCGTTGCCACCCAGATCGCATGTCAGCACGCCGTTCGCGCTTGCTGAAACCTCCATGCAACCCTTATGACAATCCTGTCTCCACGAACGCACAAAAGCCCTTGTCGATCCGCTTCATAAAAGCCCTTGTCGATCCGCTTCATAATAGACAAATGGGGAGTGTTCTTGAAAATACGGGCGGGAAACCTTGTGGCTGAGGTATTCGTCATAATGCTTCACGCGCATACGGCGACAATCGGCGTCATCCAGCCCCAACGCAGAGATGGTTGTGAGCGCCAGTTGCAACACAGGCCTTAACAGCTGGGGGTTAGGATAGATCTCTCCAGTCATCAGGTTCAGGTGAAATGTCCCTGCCTGCATGGTGAATGGATCGAGAATGGTCCGCGCATTTTTCCGGCGATTGGGAGCAAGAGACGACAGGCGGTAGTTATCCCATTCATAAGCCAACCCGGCGCTCAGGGATTTCGGGATGAAATGATCTGTGGAGCTGGCTCCTGTCGCAAATTCAAAGTAGATTGCCAGATAGGCGCATGTACCTGAATAGGTGTCCCAAAGCACTCGATTCCATATCCCCTGCCAAGTCGCCTTGAACTTGTAATTCTTGGGCGGCGGCCCATTTGCAGGCACATTGTCTCTAACCAGTTGCGCCAACCCAGGCTGACGCACCTGTGCGTCAAACTCGGCAGGTTCCGGTTGCGCGACCACCGGAATCACTGCGGTTCGCCTTCTGCGCTCCGCGACGCGCCTTCGGCTCCAGTCACCCAGCCTTTTTTCTGCGCGATATAACGCCAACGCATCAAAAAGGCGTCTTTGGGGTCCAGCGCATTGATCAGGCGCTGAGACATTTCTTGAATCTGAGACGCATCGACATCGGGATTGCGTTCATCCACCAGCCAAGACGCTTCCGCCATCAGCGCCTCATACTCTGGCGCCCGGCTGCTTTTCTGGTCAAACGCCTCGCTGGTCAACCACCCTTCCGCATCGCCATGCTTGACAAACGCCATGCGACGCAACTGAGGCTTCCCATCCACCAAATCCAGATCGAACCAGCGATCTGTTTTCTCATGAAACTGCGGCTCTATGGAGGCCATGATCAACGGCGAATGGGTTGCCGCGATCAATTGCGTGCGCGCCTGTGGCGACAGCTTCTCCACCACATGGCGCAACGCCTGGACGATGCGCCGTTGCCATTTGGGGTGCAAGTGCGCCTCGATTTCATCGATCAGGAAAACAATGCGATCACTCTGCTGCTCGCCGCGCAAATCCGCAGCGATGCGGTGTTCTTGCCAAGCCCAGACCAACATATAGGCCAGAGCCAGAATACGACGGACCCCCGCAGAGGCGTAGAGCACCGGCGTCTCCACACCATCGGCCATTCGGATGCTTGGAATATCCCGCACATCGTCCAGACTGATCCGCTTGAGCCCCCCTGTTTGAAGAGTCTGCCCCTCAGGAGGTGAGAGCGACGCTAAAACAGTATTGAGCAACTTGAAAGATTCCCCACGCTCGCGGATCCAGCCAGACCAGTCCGCGATCAACCCATTACACAGAGTCTTTCCATCCGCGCTTTTCAACCCATCCCAGACCTGACCCGGAGTGAAAACATAACCGGGAACACGAGCGGAAGACGTTTCACCATCTTTCGTGTCCGTCCAATAGTTGCGCGCCGGATCCCACACGCAAAAGCCGCCATCGGCCATTGCGTACAACACTAACCCGGGAATCGAGGGACGCCCACGCTTGGCCGTCCAAATTTGCTCCTTGGGTTGAAACTCACTCGTGAACTGAATGCGCTTGGAACGCGCCTTCAGAGCGATTTCTATCTTGGGTTTTTGGGACCCCCCCCTGGCAACGCCATACCACCCGCCGTCAAACCTGGATTCAGCTCCTGAGGCCAACGCCGGGTCAACGCCCACCAAGCGATATCCAGCAAGAAACTCTTGCCCAACCCATTATCGCCTGTGAGGATATTCAACCCCTCACCAAAATCGGCTTCCGCAAAGGGGACGTGCCCAACGTTGGTCAAGCTCAGACTGGTCAACATGACGCATCCCTGTTTTCAGCGTTGTGGATTTTTCAAAATCCCACCGATTACCCGTGGGGAGCCCTGCTCGCACAAAACCGCGCCCAGTCATCCGGGGTATCCACATCCCATAGCGGCGCGGACTCCGCCCAGCTCCAGCCCAGCGCTTGAATCCGCGCGCGGGTCTGCGCCGCGACTTGATCCCCGCCCCACTCCATGTCGGTAAACAGCGCCGCCTCGGCGCGCTTGAGCCCTAGCAATGTATAACCGCCATCTTCGGCCGGAATCAGCGCCGCATCGCGCCGGGCGAGCATCTCCACGGCCCACGCCAACCACGAGGGGTCCACCGCCGGGGCGTCGGCGCCCAAAAGCAGCACCGCATCGGCCTCGGCCAACTCCTGGCGCGCCGCATGAGCCAAGCGCGCGCCCAGATCCCCTGCGCACTGAATCGCGCGAGATTGCTGATCGGTAAAGAGCTGCTGAAACAGCGGGTCGTCATCATTGGGCGCGCACCACAGCCGCACGCTGCGGCGCTCCGGGTCGCCCGCCATCCACTGGCGCGCGTTGTCGCACACCGCAGCCAGCAGCTCCGCTGCAGCGCGCGCCGCGCCCTCCGCGCCCAACGTGGGAATCAATCGAGTTTTGGCTTGGCCGGGCGTCGGCGCTTTGGCCAGTATCGCCAGTGCGGTGCGCATGACGACCTCAGCAGCAGCCCGAGCCGTGGCTGGATTTGGGCGCGCAACAAGAGCCGCCCGCCTCGGCGGCGCTCATGCTCGCGCCGCCGCCGCGATTGACCCCCGGCTCGCGCAGAGTCCCCGGCTCCAGCAGGAACGGCTCGTCATCAGGCCACGGCTCCGAGGGCTCCAGGCGAATGAAGTGTTCCGCATAGGGCGCTTCGCCCAGCCGCTCGTAGACTTCCCGCGCCACCGCCACGCGCTTGCCCACGCTGAACACATTGCCCAGCTCATCGGAAACATGCACGAACGGGCCTTTGTAAATCACCGCATGGCCGCCGTCGGTGAGGCTCTCCAGCGGCGCCTTGATGGCGGTGAGGGTCACCGAGCGGAACTCGATCCCCTCCACCACCCGCCACGGCTCCAGGTCCCATTTGTCATAGCCCACGGCGGCGAACCCGGCGTCCTGGAACGCCTCGACAAACGCGCTCTCTTCAAACGCGCCGGAGATGCAGCCGGACCACAGTTCGGGGTCGTCACGCATGTCGTCGGGGACTTCGATATCGCTGACGATGTCGGAGATGGCCACCCGCCCGCCCGGCTTGAGCACGCGATAGATCTCTTCGATCATCTGCTGCTTGTCGCGATCATCCACCAGATTGAGCACGCAGTTGGAGATCACCAGATCCACCGAGTCGTCGGGGATCAGCGGATTCTCATCGCGCATCTCCTCCTCCCACTGGCGGAACGCCTCGGCGCTCTCCAGATCCTTCACCGGGTTGGCCGCCAGATACTCGGCCACGTCGTCCAGCCCCAGAGTCAGATCCTGAATCCGCCCTTTGAGGAAGGTGACCCGGTGTCCGCCCAGCTTCTCCGCCATCTCATCCTGATGACGGCGCGCCAGATCCAGCATGGCGTCGTTCATATCCACGCCGATGACATGGCCATCCTCGCCCACCAGTTGCGCGGCCATATAGCAGATCTTGCCGCCGCCGGAGCCCAGATCCAGCACGATGTCATTCTCGCGCACATAGCGGGAGGGATCGCCGCAGCCGTAGTCGCGCTCGACGATCTCATCGGGCAGCAGCTTGAGCAGATCGGCGTCGTAATCCACCGGGCAGCACAGCTCCGCCTCCACCGCCTGCGCCCCCTGGGCGTACCGGGCTTTGACGTGGCTCTCCATGCTCATGGCCTTACTCCCCTTCGAATCGGTTCATCAATTTGAGCGCCCGCTTCATGAAGTCGGGCAGTTTGCGCAGCGCCGTCACTTGCGCCAAATTCTCACGGTGGGGAATCGCCCACCAGCCGGAGACGGTCTGTCCGGCGGGCACATCGTTGGCGATGCCGCTGCCCGCCGCCACCCGCGCCCCCTGGCCAAGCCGGGTGTGCGGCGCCATGCCCGCCTGACCGGCGAGTATGGCGTAGTCCTCCAGCACGCAGGAGCCGGCGACGCCCGCCTGACTGATGATCAGGCAGTGGCGTCCCACCTGCACGTTATGACCGATCTGCACCAGATTGTCGATGCGCGTTCCCGCGCCGATGCGGGTGGGGCCGAAGCGACCGCGATCGATGGTGGTCCCGGCGCCGATCTCCACATCGTCGGCGATCTCCACTGTGCCGAAGTGGGGGATGCGCAGATGCCGCCCGTCAACAAACTCATAGCCGAAGCCGTCGGCGCCGATCACCGCGTTGCTGTGGATGATGCAGTCGGCGCCGATCACCGTATCGGCGTGGATCACCGCCCCGGCGTGAATGACGGAATTATCGCCGATGACCACCCGCGCGCCGATCACCGCGCCGGGGCCCACGCGCACGTTGGCGCCCAGTTGCGCCGACGGGTCGATAGCGCCCGCCGGGGAGATGTCGGCGGGAGACTGAAACGGGACCATTCCCAGCAGTTCGCCAGCGCGCGCCAGATCCAACGCCGGAACCGGCGTAATCAGCGCGCTGCGCCCGGCCAGATGGGGTTTGAGCTTGTCGGGAATCGCCACCACGGCGTCGGCGGGCAACGGCGTAAGCCAGCGCTTCTCTTGGGCGAAGGTGAGCGCGTCCGGGGCGGGATCCTGCGCCGGGGTGATGCGCGTAATCTCGCGATCCTCCCCCTCCCACGCCAGCGACAGCGCCTCGGCGATGTGTGACAGCTTCATGCTCTCCCCTTCCCCGCGCCCATGGCGCTAGACGCCGCCCCCGCTCATGGGTTTGGCGTGGATATTAATATGCGCCAGAAGCCCCATGGCGATCATAATGGTCAACATGGAGCTGCCGCCGTAGCTGACCAGCGGCAATGGAATGCCCACCACCGGCAGCAATCCAATCACCATGCCGATATTGATCACCACCTGCAACCCCACCATGGCGGTTAAACCGGTGGCCGCCAGCATGCCGAAGCGATTGCGCGCATTCAAGGCGATATGCAGCCCACGCGCGATAATCAGACCATACAACCCCAGCAGCCCCAGCGCGCCGATAAAGCCCCACTCCTCGGCCAACACCGAGAAGATGAAGTCGGTATGACGCTCGGGTAGAAAGTCCAAGCGATTCTGACTCCCCGCCAGAAAACCCTTGCCCACAATGCCGCCAGAGCCCACGGCGATTTTGGATTGAATGATATGGTAGCCCGCCCCCAGCGGATCCTCCTCCGGCGAAAACAGGGTCATCACCCGGCGGCGCTGGTAGTCGTGCAGCCCCTGCCACAGCAGCGGCGCGGCGGCGGCGGCGGCCAGCGCGCCGCCAATGAGGATGCGCCACGGCAGTCCGGCAACAAAGATCACCACCCCGCCCGCCGCCGCCACCGCCAGCGCGGTGCCCAGGTCGGGCTGTTTGAGGATCAGCGCCATGGGCAGCGCCAGCATCAGCAGCGGCGGCCAGATTTCGCGCCAGCCGAAACGCTTGATGGCGCCGCGATCATGGAAGTAGCGCGCCAACGCCAGCACCAGCGCCACCTTCATCAACTCCGACGGCTGCAGGCGCACCACCCCCAGATCGAGCCAGCGCCGCGCGCCCATGCCGATCACCCCGGAGAGGAACACCACCACCAGCAGCACCACCACCAGCAGATAGAGGGTATAGGCGTGGCGGCGATAGAACTTCTCGCCGGAGAAGGCGATAAGCAGCATCAGGACAAACGCCACCGCCACCCGCACGCCCTGTTTGATCAACATCTGACTGCTCTCGCCGCCGCCCACCGCCGAATAGAGCACCAGCAGCCCGACGGCGACGATGAGCAGCAGCGTAATCAACAAGCCCCAGGGAAAGCGATAGAGGCGCTCCTGCAAGCTGCTGGTTGGCTCGGCCTGGGTCAAAGGCGCGCTGCGTTTACCGCTGTTTGCGCTCATACCCCGCCCCTCCCCAGCTGTTGCGCACAGGTCGTATTCATAACGCGCGCCGCTCCCACCACTGCTTGCGGCGGGCGAAGTGGCCATCCATCACCTGTTTCACCACCGGCGCCGCCACCGAGCCGCCGCCGCCGCCATGCTCCACCACCGCCGCGATGGCCAGCACCGGATCGTCCGCCGGGGCGTAAGAGACATACAGGGCGTGATCGCGCAGGGTCGGGTCGTCATCCTTGATGATCTTGCCTGAGGCCTCGCGCTTGTGCCGCACCACCTGAGAGGTGCCGGTCTTGCCGCCTGCGCGCACCAGCTCCGGGCGTCCGTTATGGGCGGTGCCGCGGGCGCCGTGCACCACCTCCTCCAAGGCCTCCTTGACGAACGCCAGATCCTCGGGCCGCAAGCGGGTGTGGCGCAGCACCTGCGGCTCGCGCCCACGCGCCGGACGCACCAGCGTCGGCTTGTAGAGCACGCCGCCATTGGCCACCGCCGCCATCATGTTGGCCAGTTGCAGCGGCGTGGCCAGATTATAGCCCTGACCAATGGCGCTGATCAGCGTTTCGCCGGGGAACCAGATCTTACCCAGATTGGCCTTTTTCCACTCCCGCGACGGGTTGATGCCGCGCCGCTCGCCGCCCAGCGCAATGCCGCTTTGGCGACCGAATCCCAGGCGGTCGGCCATATCGTGAATGGTGTCGATGCCAAGCTTTTCGGCCACCCGATAGAAGTAGACGTCACACGATTGCGCCATGGCCTGCTTGAGATTGACTGAACCATGGCCGCCGCGCCGCCAGCAGTGAAAACGGTGATCATGGCGCGTCAGATGGCCGCCGCAGAAGAGTTTCTCATGGGGCGAAATTTTGCCCGACTCCAGCGCCGCCAGCGCCACCACGATCTTGAAGGTGGAGCCAGGCGGGTAGCGCCCCTGCACCGCCTTGTTGGAGAGCGGGCGGAATGGGTCGGTGATCAGCTCGCGCCACTCGTCGCTGCGAAACCCTTCGATGAAGCGGTTGGGGTCGTACGAGGGCGAACTGGCCATGGCCAGCACCTCGCCATTGCGCGGGTCCAGCGCCACCACCGCGCCGGAGTTCTCCCCCAACGCCGCTTCGGCGTCTCGCTGCAGATCCAGATCGATGGTGAGGGTCAGATCGCGCCCCTGATCGGGCTCGCGCCGGGCCAGCTCGCGCACCCGCCGACCGATGGCGTTGACCTCCATTTCGCGCACCCCTTCGTGGCCGCGCAACTGGGTCTCAAATGCGCGCTCGATGCCGGTCTTGCCGATCAAATCGCCTGCGCGATAGCGAAAGTTGGGGAAGCGCTTGCGGTCGCGTTCGGTCACTTCGCCCAGGTAGCCCAGCACGTGGGCCAGCAGCGCGCCATGGGGATAGTGGCGCCGCGCTTGGGCCTGAATCTCCACTCCGGGCAATTCATGAATGCGGGTTTCAATGCGGCTGAGTTCGGACCATGACAGGTGGGATTTGATCTTCAGCGGCAGAAAGGCGCGTTGACGTTTGGCCTGTTTGAGGACCTGTTCGATCTGCTCGTCACTGAGTTCCGTGATCTGACGGATACGCCCCACCAGCTCGCTCACCGGCCCGCTGATTTCGGGAATCGCCACCAAGCGGTAGTTGGGGCTGTTCTCCACCAGCATGCGCTCAAAGCGATCGAATACGCGTCCGCGCGGGGCCGGCAGCGGCTGCAGGCTGATGCGGTTGTTCTCGGCCAGATCGCGATAGGCGCCGCCGCGCAACACCTGCAAATTGAACAGGCGTCCGATCAACACGGCGAACAAACCGGCGGCGCCGACCCCCAAGGTCAACACCCGGCGGCGCGCATCCACGCGGAAGCGTTCATGATCGTCTTCCAGCACCCGGCGTCTCCTCCAACCATGTGCGGTGCAGATGAATCAGCCCCGCCACCACCAGCGGCGCGCACAGCGCCGTGCTGATCACCCGACCGGCCACCAGATCCCAGCGCGCCCAGCCCTGTTGCAGCGGCAGCAGCGTGACCCACTGCACCAACTGCTCACCGGCGCCCAGCAGCGCCACCACCGGTAGCAAAAACAGAAAATCGGTGGCCCGCAGACGCGCGCCAAAGTAGCTGATGGGCAGAATGAACAGCGTCTTGCTGAACGCGTTGAGCCCCAGCGGCGCGCCGCTGACCATATCGATGAGCAGACCGATCAGAAACGCCAGCAGAGGACCGCACAGGTCGGGACGATAGAGCCGCCAGTAGAAGAGACACAACAGCGCCAGATCGGGCCGGAACACCGACCATGCGCGCCACGGCAGGGCAAGCTCCTGAATGGCCACCGCCAGAATCAGCGTCAACGCCGGGATCCAGCGGCTGAGAGAAGCCAGAATCACCGCCTCACCCCGGCCTACTGGGCCGCCAGGCGGTCATCAGGCAGCGTGGCGGGGGTGAGCAGACGCACCTCTTCCAGACGGTCGAAATCCGCAATGGGTTTGACCCAGGCGGTTTGGAACAGCCCCGCCTTGACGCTCTGCAGCGACACCACATGGCCCACCGCCAACTCCTTGGGAAACACGCCGCCGCTGCCGGAGGTGATGATCAGATCGCCCGCCTCCAGGTCCGCCTCGCGGGCGACGAACTCCAGCCGCAGCAGACGATCATTGGCCCCCGCGGCCATGGCCTTGATGCGCGAACGCTGCGCCATCACCGGCACCCGCGAGTTGACGTCCAGAATCGACAGCACCAGGCTGTGTTTCTCGCCCAACTGGATCACGCGCCCCACCAGGCCGCGCGCGCCCATCACCACGCTATCGAGAGCGGCGCCGCTGTCGCGACCGGCGTTGATCATCAGGGAGTGGGCGAAGGCCGAGGAGGAGTCGCCGATCACCCGCGCGGCCAGTTTGCCATACAGCGGGTCGGCTGGCATGCTCAGCAGCTCTTTGAGGCGCTGGTTCTCGCGCCGCAACTCCTCGGCGCGCAGCTGCAGCGGCGCCATGCGCGCCAGTTCGCGCTTGAGGCGGCGATTCTCGGCGTCCAGCGCCATCAGGTCATCGATGCGCTCGCCCGCCGCGCGGGTCGCCTCCACCGGCGACAGGATCAGCCGTTGCAGACCGCCCATAATATCCAAAACCAGGGATTGTGCGGAGTTCATGCCCTGCTGATCGCCCGGACGCACCGACAGCATCAGGAACAGCGCCACCAGCATCAGCACAAAGGCGGCGAGACCTTGGCGATACTCTTTGATGAGGGTGAGCAGGGGCAGCATGGTTCACTCCCCAACCGGGGGTGACGCAACATGTGGGGCGCCCATGAGCGGACGCTCCGTCAGCGGTCCATGAGGATATCGGACATGGCGTCCAACTCCTCCAGGGCGCGCCCGGAGCCCATCACCACGCAGGAGAGCGGGTCTTCGGCGATGATCACCGGCAGGCCGGTCTCCTCGGCCAACAACTTGTCCAGACCGCGCAACAGCGCGCCGCCGCCGGTGAGCACGATGCCGCGATCGACGATATCGGCGGCCAGTTCCGGCGGGGTGCGCTCCAGCGCCATGCGCACGCCCTCAACGATGGCGTTGATGGGCTCGGCCAAGGCGTCCATAATCTCCGGGTCGGAGATCACCTGATGCTTGGGCACGCCATTGACCAGATCGCGCCCCTTGACCTCCACTTCGATGCGCTCCTCCATGGGGAACGCCGAGCCGACGTTGATTTTGATCATCTCGGCGGTGCCTTCGCCGATGAGCAGGGAGTACTTGCGGCGCACGTGGGCCACGATGGCCTCGTCCATTTTGTCGCCGCCCACGCGGATGGAGCGCGAATAGACGATGCCGCCCAGGGAGATGATGGCCACCTCGGTGGTGCCGCCGCCCACGTCCACCACCATGCAGCCGGTGGCGTCGGTCACCGGCAGGCCCGCGCCGATGGCCGCCGCCATGGGCTCTTCGATCAGGAACACCTCGCGCGCGCCGGCGCGGTCCGCCGAATCGCGAATGGCGCGGCGCTCCACCGGCGTGGCCCCGTAGGGCACGCAGACGATGATGCGCGGCGAGGAGAGAAACTTGCGTTTGTGAACTTTATCAATAAAGTGCTTGAGCATCGCCTCGGTGACGACGAAGTCGGCGATCACGCCGTCGCGCATGGGGCGCGTGGCGACGATATTGCCGGGAGTGCGCCCCAACATGCGCTTGGCTTCGTTGCCCACCGCCAGCACTTTGCGCCCGTTGCGGGAACTATCGTGGATCGCAACAACCGAAGGCTCTGACAGCACCACGCCCTGGCCGCGCACATAGACCAGGGTGTTGGCCGTGCCCAGATCGACGGCCATATCAGAGGAGAACAACCCCAGAAGCTTGCTGAACATGCGTTATGACCCTTGGTCCAGGTAGTATCGATCACGCCGTTGCGGCCTGCAGGCCGCGTGCGATCCATTTGCTCACATTGGGGCATCCGTCACAGGTGGCGATCCGCCTCAAAAAAAGGCACTCTACACGCTGTTTGAGCCCCCATCAACCGTTGTCGCCACGCCCTTTGCGGCGGGCTTTCAGGAATCCGCTCCGTGCCCTTGACCCACACCGACCCCTGCGCTGAAGACATCGACGTGAGCGCCTTCGATCGCGCTCTGGAGCCCTACTTGGCCGATGCCGCCGCCGACCCGTTCACCGGGCCTGCGCGTCAAGAACTCGTCACGCTGTTCCAAACCGCGCTCACCGAAGGGCGCGAGGAGCTGCATCAACAGCATCTGGACGGAGCCAAAGGGCGCCATATCATCAAGAGCCACACCCTGTTGATGGACGCCGTGCTGCAGCGTCTGCACCGACTGCTCAACCACGCCGATGGCGCCGACCCGGACAAACCCGGCTTTGCGCTGATGGCCACCGGCGGCTACGGCCGCGCCGAGTTGGCCCCCTTCTCCGATGTCGACCTGCTGTTTCTGCTGGGGGAAACCGAGAGCGAATCCCTCAATAAACGGATTGAACGCGCCCTCTACTTCCTGTGGGACCTGGGGCTCGACCTGGGCCATGCGGTGCGCTCACTGGATGAATGCATGGAGCAGGCCAGCCGCGAGGTGGAGATCCGCACCTCCCTGCTTGAATCGCGGTTTCTGGCCGGGGATCAGTCTCTTTTCAAGACCTTCCTCGACCACTTCGCCGGCGCCGTGCTGGAGAACCCCGAGGTGTTCCTGGAGGATAAGATCACCGAACAGCGTCAACGTCATGAACGCTTCGGCAATTCGCTGTTCTATCTGGAGCCCAATATCAAGGAGAACCCCGGCGGCCTGCGCGACATCCACACCTTCTTCTGGATCGCCAAGTACCGCTACCGGGTGGAGTTGGTCAAGGAGCTGCTGCCGCGTGGATTGATCACCGAGGAGGAGTATCGCGCCTTCAACCGCTGCCGCGAGTTCTTCTGGCGCGTGCGCAACGCCCTGCACTACCGCGCCGGTCGCCGCGACGACCGCCTCACCTTCAACCATCAGGTGGAGATCGCCAAAGAGTTCGGCTACAAGGATCGCCCCGGCATGGCTGCGGTGGAGCAGTTCATGCGCCGCTACTATCAGGCCGCCAAGCAGGTGAGCAACCTCTCCCAGGTGTTCCTGCAGATCTACCAGGAGGAGCACGTCACCAACACCCTGGATGGCGATCCGGTGGAGGATTGCTTCGTCCTCAAGGGCGGCAAAATGACCATCACCCACCCCACCGCGTTCCTGGAGAAACCGGCGCGCCTGATGGGGCTGTTCGAGATCTCCCAACGCATGGAGAAGAGCGTCCACCCCGACGCCATGCGCCTGGTGACGCAGAACCTGGGGTTGGTGGACCAGAATTTCCGCCGCGACGCGGAGGTCGCCGCACTGTTTTTGCAACTGCTCAACGGCCACCACGCGGTGGCCTGGGTGCTGCGCAAAATGAACATCTGCGGTCTGTTGGGGCGCTACCTGCCGGAGTTCGGCCGCATCATCGGCCAGACTCAGCACGACCTGTTCCACGTCTACACCGTGGATGAACACACCATCCTGGCGGTGGAGGAGCTGCGCAACATCAAAGCGGGCAAGCTGGAGAATGAACTGCCCATCAGCACGGTGCTGATGACCGATCTGCGCCGCCCGGTGATCCTCTACCTGGGGGTGCTGTTCCACGATGTGGCCAAAGGGCGCGGCGGCCAGCATGAGATCAAGGGCGCCGCCATCGCCCGCGAGGTGTGCCCGCGCCTGGGACTGGATGCGCGCGACACCGAACAGGTGGCGTGGCTGGTGGAGAAGCATCTGATCTTTTCGCGCACCGCCTTCCAGCGCGACCTCAACGATCCGCAAACGGTGCTCAGCTTCGCCCGCGAGATGGGCAACATCCGCAATCTGGATCTGCTGCTGCTGCTCACCGTGGCCGATATCCGCGCGGTGGGGCCCAATGTGTGGAACGGCTGGAAGGCCAATCTGCTGCGCCGCCTCTACAACGTCGCCGCCAAGGTGATCAACCGCGGCCTGTTCACCCCCGAGGATATCGCCACCCTGGCCGAGGAGCAGCGCCAGACCGCCCTGGTCCTCTTCTCCAAACACGATGTCAGCGAAGAAGACGCGCGAGCCTACATGGCGCGCTTCTACAACGACTATTTCCTCGGCTTCGACGCCGAGGACATCCTGGAGCACTATCTGGCCCTGCGCGAGACTGCTGGCGAACCGCTCACGGTGAGCTTCCGCGACAATCCGGAAACCGGCGCCACCGATGTGCTGATCCACACCCAGGACCACCCGGGTCTGATTGAGCGCATCTCCGGCGGGCTGGCGGCGGCCTCGGCCAGCATTCTGTCGGTCAACGCCAACACCACCAAGGATGGCATGGCGCTGGACATCTTCATCATCCAGGACGCCATGGACCGCCCCATCAAGAACGAGGAGAAGCGCCAGAACATCAAGCGCACCCTCGAACGCATTCTCTTTGGCCATACCCTGCCTGAAGAGGAGATCGGCATTCCCAAGCACAAAGAGCCCAAAGCCGACAGCTTCGTGGTGCCCACCCACATTGAGTGGGACAACGACTACTCCGACCTCTACACGGTGCTGGAGATCGGCACGAAAAACCGTTTCGGCCTGCTCTACACCATCACCCATGAGTTGATGCTGCAGGGCGCGCAGATCAGCAGCGCCAAGTGCGCCACCTACGGCGAACGGGTGATCGACGTGTTCTATATCAAGGACATGTTCGGCTTGAAATTGGGGCATGAGAAACTGCGCCGTCTGCGCGCGGGCATTCTGGAGAGCATCGAGCGCCTGGAGCAGCAGGCCCATGATGAGGGCGGCGGCGCGCTGGGCGGGAGCCTGCCCCACGCGCCCCACGCGAAAACGCCGCAAGAGAACTGGAGCGATTGAGGGGGTAGCGAAAATCGCCCATTCCGGGCTATAATCCCCGGCTCAACGCAATTTGACCCACGCCCTGCGCGCAATCATCGCACGCCGGGACGTGTCAACTCGCCTCCCGCAGAGGCGCGCAATAAGGAAGTCCGCCGTGGCCGATTCCAAACCCTGGAGCCCCGACTCCTGGAAACAGCGCACCGCCCACCAGCAACCCGACTGGCCCGATCGCGGCGCGTTGGATCAAACCTTCCGCAATCTCAGCAGCTATCCGCCGCTGGTGTTTGCCGGCGAAGTGCGCGCGCTCTCCGACCATTTGGCCAAAGTGGCCCAGGGCAAGGCGTTCCTGCTGCAGGGCGGCGACTGCGCCGAATCCTTCAGCGACTTCCGCGCCGACGCCATCCGCGACAAACTCAAAGTGCTGCTGCAGATGGCGGTGATCCTCACCTATGGCGGCGGTCGTCCGGTGGTCAAAGTGGGCCGCATCGCCGGTCAGTTCGCCAAACCGCGCTCCAGCCCCACCGAGACGCAGAACGGCGAGACCCTGCCCAGCTTCCGCGGCGAAGCGGTCAACGACCCCTACTTCACCGAAGAGGCGCGCAAGCCCGATCCGGGCCGTTTGGAGCGGGTCTACTTCCAGTCCGCCAGCACCCTGAACTTGCTCCGCGCCTTCACCAGCGGCGGTTACGCCGACCTGCACCGGGTGCAGAGCTGGAACCAGGATTTCGTCGCCAACAGCCCCCAGGGCAAGCGCTACGCCGACATCGCCGACCGTTTGAGCCAAGCGCTGCGCTTCATGGAGACCATCGGCATCGACTCGGCCAACACCCCGGTGCTGCATGAAGTGGAGTACTTCACCAGCCACGAGGCGCTGATTCTGGAGTACGAACAGGCGCTGACCCGGCGCGACTCGCTGACCGGCGATTTCTACTGCTGCTCGGCGCACATGCTGTGGATCGGCGAGCGCACCCGCCAATTGGACGGCGCCCATGTGGAGTTCCTGCGCGGGGTGAAGAATCCCATCGGCTGCAAGGTTGGTCCCAAAGCCACCGTGGACGACGTGTTGGGTCTGTGCGATGCGCTCAACCCCGACAACGTTCCGGGCCGCCTGACCCTGATCACCCGCTTCGGCCACAATGCGGTGGCCGATCAGCTGCCCAAGTTTGTCGAAGCGCTCAAGCGCGAAGGGCGCTCGGTGATCTGGAGCTGCGACCCCATGCACGGCAACACTTTCAGCGCCAAGAGCGGTCACAAAACCCGCGATGTGGCGCACATTCTCGACGAGATCCGCAACTTCTTCGCCGTGCACAAGGCCCAGGGCACCTGCCCCGGCGGCGTGCATTTCGAACTCACCGGCGATGCGGTGACCGAGTGCGTGGGCGGCTCCCAGGGGCTCACCGAGGAGCATCTGCAGGAGCGCTACGACACCACCTGCGATCCGCGTTTGAACGCCAAGCAATCCCTGGATCTGGCCTTCCTCATCGCCGAGGCGATCCAGGAGCTGCAACAGAAGCCCTGAAGCGCATTCCCGGGGAGCGGCGTGCCGCTCCCCGGCTCCCCCCTGCTGTTCTTCGACTGACCAATGCTCGCTGACGATACGCTTGCGGAATGGGGCCATGCCCCGCTCCGCAGCCTCCCCTTGCCGCAATCCCAGCAGGAGTCCGCGCCATGTCTGTTTCGAAGATTCCCTACTCGTCCAAAGCCTTTGCGCTCACCGAACTGCTCAACGACGCCGAGCGCCGCGCCATCATCCGGCGCGGCGCTGCCGAGGGCTATCACAAAGCCCTGATGCAAACCGAGGATGGCGCAGTCTATGCGGAGGAGACCCGCAACAACGACCGCGTGATTTTCGTGGATGCGGATCTGGCGCAGACGCTGTATGCGCGCATTGAGCCCTTTCTTCCGTCGCTGATCGCCATCTACCGCCCGCTCTGTCTCAACGACCATTTTCGTCTGCTGCGCTATGCGCCGGGTCACTATTTCACGTGGCATGGCGATGGCCAGTTTCGCTATAGCGCCGCGCAGAGAAGTCTGCTCACCCTGCTGATCTATCTGAATGACGATTTTACTGGCGGTGAAACCGAGTTTGAACAGTTCTGAGTGCGCCCCCAGGCCGGTGCGGGGGTGATCTTCCAGCATGAGTTGCTACACCAGGGCAAGCGCGTGCTGGAGGGAGTCAAATACGCCCTGCGCACCGACATCATCTACGCCGCCAACCTGCACTTGAGTGGACAGAACGGTAAAATCCGATAAGATATCACGCACAAACATCTGAAGTGTTCGACGGGCGGCGCGCGCCGCCTGTCGGAACCCGCTCAACTCCGCCAATTGATTTGACTGAGAAGTCTTAACAGAGCAACGCCATGACCCCGGAAGTTATCCACGCCGAGAGCCAATCGTTCGCCCTGCGCAATCTGTTCAGCGCCGAGGAGTGTCGCCACATCATCGCGCGCGGCGACGCCGCAGGGTATGACAAGGCGCTGATCCAGACCGGCCGTGGCGAGGTCTACTCCGACGAGGTGCGCAACAACGATCGCGTCATCTTTGAGGATACCGAATTGGCGCAGACGCTGTATGCCCGCGTGCGGCCCTTCCTGCCGCCACAGATCTATATCTATCGACCCGTGGGTCTGAACGACCACTTCCGCCTGTTGCGCTATACCGGCGCGCAATATTTCAAGTGGCATCAGGACGGCCATTTCCGCAAGAGTCCGTCCGAGGTCAGCATGCTCACCCTGCTCATCTACCTCAATGACGACTTCGCAGGGGGCGAGACAGAGTTTGAAGACTTCCGTGTGGTCGCGGAAGCGGGCATGGGGGTGGTGTTCCGCCATGAGCTGCGCCACCAGGGGCGCACTCTGCGCCAAGGGACCAAGTACGCCCTGCGCACCGACGTGATGTACGCCTCGGATCTAAGCTTGATGAATCAAGAGATGTGAGTGTGGGCGCGGGGCGTCCGCTTAGACGGTGATGATCGCGGTTAATGACTCTTCATAGGCGCGCACAGAGGCCGCCACATCGCCCAGCGGCGAAGCCAGAAAATGCTGACGCAACGCCGCGCCACGCAGCCCGTCGGGGGCATTCAGCGCCGTCAGCAACGCCGCCCCCGTGCGCCCAGCGGGCGTCGCGCCGCTGCGCGTGATCACCGGAACGCCCATATAGAGCGCCTCACAAGTGGAGGTCCCGCCGTTCATGGGCAGGGTGTCCAGCAACGCATCCAAGCGCTGATGCGCCGCCAGGTGCGCCATCTGGTCGGTGGCGGGCAGAATGCGCACCCGCTCCGGCTCCACCCCCACGCTCTGCAACCCACTCAGCACCCGCTCGCCATTGGCCTCAGGGTTCAGATTCGGCCCTTTGATCAGCAGTCGTGCAGAAGGCTCGCGGCGCAACACCTCGCCCCACCACGCCAGAGTGGCGTCGCTGATCTTCTCGCCCCGGGTGAAGGCGCCATAGGTCAGATGACCATTGATTCCCCGTGGCGCCACCACAGAAGGCGGAGGCGTCCGCTCTGGCGGCGTATAGACAAACGGCGCAGGCAGCGTCACCACCCGTTCCGGCAGCGCCTGGATCTCTTCTCGGGTAAAAATACCGGGACCGCTGAAAATCAGATCATAGCAGTCCAGCCCCATGCCCACGCCATAGCCCCAACCGCTGGCTTGCCACGGCGCCGGACGCTGCGCAAACACCCCCAATCGATTGCCCGCCGAGTAACCCGACAGATCCACCAGCAGATCGATACGATCCTCTCGCACCCACTGCGCCACCGTGGCGTCGTCGCCCCCCAGGATCTCCCGCCATCCGCTGGCGGCGGCGCGAAAGCGCGCAGTCAGATCATCGCTCTGAGTCTGATTGGCGTAACCGACCCACTGCACCCGCTGCGGATCGTGATTCCACAGGATGGGGCCGAATAGCCACGCGGCGGAGTGGCGCCGAAAGTCCGCCGACACATAGCCGATGCGCAGCGGCCCAGCGGAATCGGAGACGCGCTTGGCGGGTGAGGTCCAGACGGGCTTCAGCGGCTCGACAAAACGCGCATTGAAGGCGCGCCGCTCCGCCAACAGCTCCGCAAAGGGGATTCCAGGGGATTGATCCAACGTAAAAATGAGGTTGGCGTGCAGTTCCAGATTATCCGGCTGCGCGGCCAGCGCCTCACGCAGCGCCGCCAACGCGCCCTCAAACCGCCCCTGGACGCGCAGCGCGCCAGCCAGATTGCCCAGCAGCGCCGGACGCCCGCCGCTGAGTTTCACCGCCATGCGCAGCGCCTGTTCGGCCACCTCCAGATTGCCGATGGCCTGCAGCGCCACACCCAGATTGTTCCACGTGTCCGGGTCGTCGGAGTTGCGCGCCAACGCCTGCTGATAGCCGCTGATGGCGCCGCCCCAATCGCCCAGCGTTTGACGGCACAGCGCCGCGCCATACCAGGAGGGCGCATGGGTGGGATCCGCTGCGCATGCTTGCTCAAACAGCATCAATGCGGCGTCGAATCGCCCCTGCGCATAGGCGGCGCGCCCCGCCGTCATCAGCGCGGAGAAGGAGTCACTCATCGTTGTGCGCCGCCTGTTTCAGCCGCCGCCACTCCAGTAATAGGCTGGTGGCGTGCCAGTCGGAGGCGCAACCGGGACGCCGCATGCGACACAGGCCGCCATCAGCGTTGACCTGTGATTCGATATAGGCGTCGTAGCGCCGCCACATGGGCAGCGGCGTGCGCATCCAGTTCAGGAACACCAACAGCTCTGTCAGCGCATCCAGGGCGCCGCGCTGCATCAGGAGAGGCGCCAGGTGCGCCAGATGCGCCTGCGCCCGCTGCCGCACCGCCTGAGGGGCGGCGCACAAATGCAGCGCCAATGTGGCGTGGGAGTCCAGATAGAACCCCTCCAGCGGATCCGCCGACGAGAAGCCGCCATGGAAATGCATCTTCTGGATCAACGCCTGCAGGAACCCTGGGTGCGCGCGCCCGGGTTTGCGTGGGTCAAATCCGCACTGGGCGTTGAGTTGATTGGCCAGCGTGAAGGGATCATCGGCTGGAGCGTGGGACACAACAGGGGGCGCGGCGGAGTCAGGGGGCGTTGTCATCACCCCGGCGTCAGCCAGAAAACCGCGCATCAGATCATAGTCGGCGCGGGCATCATCGCTGAGCAGCGCAAGATCGATGGCGCTCAGGAACACCGCCGCATCGGCCAAAGCCGCGTCCACCGCCGCGTCATCCCCGACGTGATACCCCCGTGTGAGGGGAAACAGCAGCGAAGCGGCGCGATTCCAATGGGGCGCGTCAGGATTGAGCGACTCGGCCAGCGCGGCGACCACCCAGTGGCGGGTGGCGTCGGTCTCGGCGGCGCTGGCGCATCGAGCCGCCAGCGTCAGCAGCGCCACAATCAGCGCCACGACCCCGAGAGATCGGGAGCTGTGGCGCACAACAGGCATTAGCCGATCACACGGTGGGACAGACAGGGGATCTGCTGGCGGCGCTTGAGCACGGCGGCGGGATCGATCTGAGTGAGGACGAATCCGGCGCCGTCGGGACAGCGCGCGGTCACCGTGCCCCACGGCTCCACCGTCAGCGAGTGACCATAGGTGCGGCGCCCGCCGGGATGTTTGCCCCACTGCCCCGGCGCGAGCACATAGCCGAAGTTCTCCACCGCGCGGGCGCGCAGCAGCAGCTCCCAGTGCGCCTGACCGGTCTCCTGGGTAAACGCCGAGGGCACGGTGAAGATGGTCGCGCCCATTTGGGCCAGACGGCGATACAGCTCCGGGAAGCGCAGGTCATAGCAGATGGTCAGCCCCACCACGCCAAACGGGGTGGCGACCACAACCGGGTCGACCCCGGCGCGAATGATGTCCGACTCGCGGTAGGCGCCGCTGCGCCCCAGATTGACATCAAACAGATGGATCTTGTCGTAGCGCGCCGCCACCTGCCCGGCGTCATCCACCACATAACAGGTGTTGCCCACACGGTCGGCTTCGCCCACGTCCACGGCGATGGAGCCGCCCACGATCCACACCCGATGCTTCTGTGCAAAACCGCGCAGCATCGCCAACGAAGGACCATTCTCCGGGTCTTCGCGGTGCGCCAGCTTGTCGGCTTCACTGGCGCCGAAGAAGGAGAAGTTCTCCGGCAACACCAGCAGCTCGGCGCCCGCGCGAACCGCCTCTGTCATCAGGCTCTCGGCCTTGTCCAGATTGGCCTGACGATCATCCTGGGCGTTCATCTGGATCACTGCCGCGGTGGTCGTCCGCGCCTGCTCCTGCTGCATCACGTCTCTCCCTTAGTCGGCCAACAGGCCGTCCAACTCGCCATCGAGCTCCAGTTCATACAGATCGTCACACCCGCCCACGTGCTTGTCGCCAATGAAGATCTGCGGCACGGTGCGCTTGCCGCCGCTCTTGCTCAGCATTTCGTCGCGGCGGCCCGGTTCCTTATCAAGGTTGACCTCTTCATAGGAGGCGCCCTTCTTCTGCAGCAGCATTTTGGCGCGCACGCAGTAGGGGCAGACGGTGGTGGTGTAGACAGTCACTTGCGGCATTCTCGCTCTCCTGGATTAACTTTCCCACAACATCATCACATTCACTTGCAGCACGACGCGCTATTTCTGCGTGCGCGCCATACACGCCACCGCCACCTGCGCCGCGCCGGCGCGTTTGAGAACCCGCGCGGCTTCAAAGGTGGTGGCGCCGGTGGTCATCACATCATCAATCAACAACACGCGACGCCCCATAAAGCGGTCATCACGCACCGCAAACGCACCGCGCACATTGCGCAATCGCGCCCGTCGCGACAGACCGGTCTGGGGCGGCGTGGCGCGCGCCCGGCGCAAGCCCCGGGTGTCCAATGGAACGCCCAGCCGTTTGGCCAGCACCCGCGCCAGCAGCGCCGACTGGTTATAGCCGCGCTTGAACAGCAGCCGACGCCAGTGCAACGGCATGGGCGTGATGCAGTCCGGCGCAAACGCCCGCACAGGGGCCTCCAACCGCGTTGCGGCCCAAGCCCCCAATAGATGCGCCCAGCGCGTGCGATCATGATACTTCAAACCGGTGGCCAGGGTGCGGATCGGCTCTTCATAAGGGAACGCGCGCCAGGTTGCATCCTGAATATCGACCTGATCGTGACACGCCCCGCACACATCCAGCGGCGCGCCGGTCTGGGCGCCGCAGCGCGCGCAACCGGGCGGCGGCATGGGCGGCAATTGCGCCAAACAGACAGCGCAGGCGCCGTCAGTTAACGGCGCGGCGTCCTCGCCGCAGAGCGCGCAACGCTCGGGCAGCGCCCAATTGAGCAACGTTCGGGCCAATGGCTTGCCAATCCCGCTCATGCATCGCACAATGCCTGTAGCCCGGCGTGCGCGCAAGGCTCTATTTTCCCCGCTAAACAGGCTATTGTCCATGTCCGAGCCCAACGCTCCCATGATCCCCATCGCGCCGCCGCCGTTCGATCGCGCCGCCCCCCGTCGCGCCTGGAGCCGCGCGGCGCGCGACTTCCCCTTCGACGACGGCCCACTGTATCAAACCGGCCTGCTGCTGGGCGACAAACTCGACGGCATCAAAATCGCGCCGCGCCGCATTCTCAACCTGGGCGACCGCACCAGCGCCACCGCCGCCGCCATCGCCCAACGCTGGCCCAAAGCGCAGGTGATCACCCTCAGCCTGTCGCAGACCGCCGCCCGGGCGCTGCGCCCGCGCCGCAAGCTGCTGCGCGCCGCGCCGCCGTTTGTGGCCGCCGACCTGCTGGCGCTACCCTTTGCCAGCAATAGTTTTGACCTGATTTTGGCCAATTTGTCCCTGCACTGGAGCGGCGATCTGCCTGCGGCGCTGGAGCAGTGCCGCCGCGTGCTGACTGGCGATGGCCTACTGCTCTTCTCCGTGCCCGGACGCGAGGCGTTTCACGAACTGGCCGCCTGCGCTCGCCAGATGGATCAAACCCATGGACATCCCCATCGCCCGCGCATTCCGCAATACCCGGACGTGCGCGAGTTGGGCGACGCCCTGGCCGCCGCAGGCTTCACCCTGCCGGTGGCCGACCGCGAGTTCGCCTGCGTGGAGGTCCCCACCCTGGCGGACCTGCTGGGCATGCTGCGCGACGGCGGCGCGGTCAGCCCCTATCGGGCCGCACAAAAGGGGCTGCTCGGGCGCGGCCATCTGCGCGCGCTGGAGGAGCTCTATCGCCAACGCTTTTGCGCCGCCGATGGCTCTTTGCTGGTGACGCTGGACTTCCTGTTCGGCCATGGGTGGAAAAATCCCGACCCTGGCGCGTAACCGTATTGCGCATCAACGCGCCTAAGATTTGCAGGGAAGATCCTGAAATTGTTAACCGCCGCACGGAAAGCGTGCGTTTTACCGTTTTTTTGTGGTATTTTTCCGAGCCCGCTGGGCGTTGAACCCAATGCACATTCAGATGTCACTGTATTTACGCAGGGACGATCGATAAAACAACCGGCGAGCAAACGCCTCACTCCGATCGCCGCATCAGAAGATTGATGAGACGGGAGCGTTAATGGAGCAGACCAAAACCCTCTCCACGCAAGAGTTTCTCAAGTCCCTGACGATCCTCTATGTAGAGGACAATGAAGAGATACGTCTGCAGTTGTCGCTGTTTTTGAAGCGTCGCGTGGGGGAATTGATTACCGCCGCCAACGGTCAGGAGGGGCTGACTCTGTTCGCCTCCCGCCAACCGGACATGGTGATCACCGACATCCTGATGCCGGTGATGGATGGCTTGGCCATGGCCCGCGCCATTCGCGAACAGAACGACGACGTTCCCATCATCGTCACCACCGCGTATAACGATGACGAGTACTTCATGCGGTCCATTGAGCTGAGCATCGACCGCTATGTGCTCAAGCCCACCGACCCCCACCAGTTGATCACTGCGTTAGAGAAGTGCGCGCGCCTGCTGTGGCGCCAACGCGAGCAGGCCGAGGCCAACCGCTACCTGCGCTTTGTGCTGGATATCCAGCCCAATCTGTTGATGGTGGTTAACGATCAACGCATTGAATATCTCAACCGCGCATTTCTCGACTATCTGGGCATTGAATCGGTCAAACAGTTTCACGACCGACTGGAAGATCTCCAGCTCAAGGTCTCGCTGGACGGCGCCGACTACGAACCCATCAATCAGAACAACTGGATCAGCCGACTGCTCAAAGAGCAGGAGAAGCCGCCCATCGTCTACCTGAAGCGCAACTGCCCCCACGGGGCTGGTGACCATGAAGGCGAAGTGCGCCCGTTTGCGGTGACGGTCAACGCCGCGCCGGAGTCGGGCAAGTACATCCTCACCCTGTCGGACATCACCTTCATCGAAAACCAGATGCGCAATCTGGAGGAGATCGCCTACACCGACGCGCTGACCGGAGCCTGCAACCGCGCGCGCCTGGAGGGGGTGATGCATGCGGAGATGCATCGCGCCATGCGCCACCGCAGCCCGCTCTCCATCGTCATGTTCGATATCGACCACTTCAAGAAGGTCAACGACACCTACGGCCACAACGCGGGCGACGATGTGCTGAAAAAGTTGATCGAACTGGTGAAGAACAATCTGCGCGCCTCCGATACCGTGGCGCGGTGGGGCGGCGAGGAGTTTGTGCTGATCACCCCGGAGAGCGGCAGTGAAGACGCGCGCCTGCTGGCCGAGAAGCTGCGCAAGCTGATCGAGCAGACAGAGATGCCGCAAGCCGGCGGCATCACCTGCAGTTTTGGGGTGGCGCAGTATCGCGCTCACGACTCCATCCGCATGCTGGTGGAGCGCGCCGACCAAGCCCTCTACGAAGCCAAGTCTAAAGGCCGCAACCAGGTCTGCGTGGATAGCTGACGCGCGCTACTGCGCCAACAGCGCCTCCAGCAGCGGCTCGTCCGCAGGCGGCCAGTCGAGTGCGCGTAGCTGATCCCGCTCGAACCACGCCACCGCATGCACGTCCAGCGCCTGCGGCTCTCCCGACGCGATGCGACAGGAAAACAGCGGCATCAGCAGGTGAAACGTTGCGTAGTCGTGCGACACGAAGCGCCAGGGTTTGAGATCGGCGATCTCGATTCCCACCTCTTCGCGCATCTCCCGCATCAACGCCGCCTCCGGGGTCTCCCCCGCCTCCACCTTGCCGCCAGGAAACTCCCAACACAGCGGCAGATGCGCACGGGGTTTGCGCTGGGTCAACAGCACCCGCCCGGCGGCGTCTTCAATCAGCGCCGCGCTCACCAGCAGCAGCGGCTTGCCCGCGCCGCCTGCGCTCACGCAAACACCTTCTTCCACCAAGTGCGTCCGGCGGCCTTCATAGCCTCCGCCTTGGCGGGCGTGGCGGGTTCGGCTTTGGGCTTCCACTCCGGCCAGGCGTGGGGCTCCACATTGACGAACACCCACCACGGCGCGATTTTGCTCTTGCCGCCGCCGCAGGAGCTGCCCGCCCGGCGCGGATGATACACCTTGATGATCTTCACATCGTCGATGCGCTGGGAGTAGACCATGGTGGACCACACCCCCTTCTCCTCGCGCAGAATCTCATCGGCCAGCGACAGCAGCAGACGCTGCGCCTGCTCGCCATCCATCTTTTCGACGATCTCCTCCTCGCCCAGCGGTTCGCATACCCACCAGGCGCTGAACGCCGCCATGCGCTCGCCCAGACTGTGAACGTCCTCAATGCGGATCATACCATCGAAACGGCCTTTGAGCCGTTCGGCGAATTCGTTGCCGTGCATCGCTGCTCCACCTACGTCAAACTGTTGTGATTTATCGCACAATGACCGATAATCGGCGCATTCTGAAGCGAATAGCGCGCGCCCTTCGCCGGTGGCGAAAATCCGCGTGCAAAGCGTTTACTATACCGCGCCGGGCATCCCAAAACGAGCCCGAAGCGCACCATCTGCGTGAGGAACCGCCATGGCCGTAGGCGCGCCGCCCGATCTGTCCCAACTGCCCGCCGTCGCCGGATTCGAAACCGCCGCGACCCACTGCGGCATCAAAAAGAATGGCGCGTTGGACCTGCTGCTGGCGCGCATGGCCGCCGATACCGCGGTGGCGGGCGTGTTCACCAACAACCGCGTGGTCGCCGCGCCGGTGACCCTGTGCCGCGACCATCTGGCCAATGAGCGCGCGGGCGCGCTGCTGGTCAACTCCGGCAACGCCAACGCCTGCACCGGCCCGCAAGGGATGCTCAACGCCCTCTCCAACGCCCGCGCCGTGGCCGACCTGCTGGAGATCCCCGATGGCGCGGTGTTCCTCTCCTCCACCGGCGTCATCGCCGAGCCCCTGCCCGCACAGAAGATCAATGACGCCCTACCGGGCCTGCGCGACGCTCTAGCCCCGGGCAAGTGGGAGGCCGCCGCCCGCGCCATCGCCACCACCGACACCTTCCCCAAGGGCGGCGCGCGCCATGTGGAGATCGACGGCGCGCCGGTGACTCTGGTGGGCATCGCCAAGGGCTCGGGCATGATCCACCCGGACATGGCCACCATGCTGGGCTACATCTTCACCGACGCCTTCATCGCCCCGCGCGCCTTGCAAACTCTGCTGGAGCGCGCCAATGGCGTCAGCTTCAACTGCATCAGCGTGGATGGCGACACCTCCACCAACGACACCTGCATGCTGTTCGCCTCGGGACAGGCCGAACACGCCCTGATCGAAGATCCCGACGACCCCCGCGCCGCCGCCTTCGCCCATGCGTTGGAGAGTCTGGCCAAGGAGTTGGCGCAGTGGATTGTGCGCGATGGCGAAGGGGCGAGCAAGTTCCTCACCCTGCGCGTCACCGGCGCGCCCGATGACGCTGGGGCCAAGCAGGTGGCCATGAGCGTGGCGCGCAGCTCTCTGGTGAAGACCGCCTGCGCTGGCTCCGACCCCAACTGGGGGCGCATCATCGCCGCCGTGGGGTATGCGGGCGTCCCCTTCGACCCCGATGCGACGACCATCCATCTGGGCGAGGCGCTCATCGTCGAGCGCGGCGGCCGCGCCGCCAGCTACACCGAAGAGATGGGACAAGCGGTGATGAAGCGCGATGAGATCGAGATCAGCATCGATCTGGGTTCAGGCGATGGGCGGGCGGAGGTGTGGAGCTGCGATTTGACCCACGAATACGTCTCCATCAACGCCGACTATCGCACCTAAGCCGAGCGGAGGAGCGCATATGCCGCTGATTGACTTCAACGACGTGCCCCGCATGGGGCTGGAATTTATGGACGCCGACCACGCCGAGTCGGTGGCGTTGGCCAACGCCATGATCGGCGCGTCGGAGGATCAATTCCCGGCGCTGTTCGACAAGTGGCTCACCCACATGCGCGAACACTTCGCCCGCGAAGAGGCGCTGATGGACAAAATCGCCTTTCCCCCGGCGCCGGTGCATCGGGGCGAGCACCTGCGCACCCTGGCCGGGTATGACGCCCTGCGCGAGCAGATGCGCCGCGGCCAACTGGCCCCGGCGCGGGACTACATTGAGAATGAATTCCCCCAGTGGCTGCTCAACCACGCCCACACCATGGACGCCGCCACCGCCGCCTATGCGCGCATGAAGGGTTTTGAGTCCGATTGACCCCGCCGAGGCTTCGACGCAAATCCGAAAACCATGAAAACCAGTCCTGGAGAGAACGTCCAATGTTTGCGTGATGCAGGTGGCGCTTGCGCTGACTATTGGCCGCCGACTGGTCGGCGGCGGGGTCTGGGGGCCGCGCCCCCAGCGGGTGTAATGGAATGGTCCGCTCCGCTACCCAAACGGCCTCGCAATGGGCCAAGATGGTGGTGTGTTTTTCCATCTAAACGGAGTCGGAGCGGACCATGAGCAATCATATCGAAAACGGACAGGTACGGGTACTGGGGATTGATCTGGGCAAGAGCGTGTTTCAGTTGCATGGCGTCGATGCGCGCGGCAAAAGCGTTCTCAAGAAGCGACTGAAACGAGACGAGCTCCTGGAGTACATGGCGCAACTGCCGCCGTGCCTGGTGGGGATGGAAGCCAGTAGCGGCGCCCACCATTGGGCGCGGAAATTTCAGGGATATGGGCATGATGTGCGTTTGATGGCGCCGCAATATGTGAAGCCCTACGTGAAGCGGCACAAGAACGACAGCGTGGATGCAGAGGCGATATGTGAAGCGGTACAGCGTCCGAATATGCGTTTTGTGGGGATCAAAAGCGTTGCCCAGCAAGAAATTCTAGCGTTGCATCGGGTGCGCAGTCTGGCGGTGAAGAACCGCACGGCGTTGGTGAACCAGATTCGCGGACTGCTTGCCGAGTATGGGATTGTCTTTCCCAAGAGCATCAAACAGGCGCGGCGGGCGATTGTGCTGATTTTGAGTGATGAGAGCTCGGAAATGAGCGCCAATTTTCGCGTAATTCTGGAGGATGAGCGCGATGAGCTGGCGCATTTGGATGAGCGCATCGGCAAATATGAGCGTGAGATTGAGGCGCTGGCCAAGGCGGAGCCGCAGTGTCGATTGCTGATGACGATCCCGGGAGTGGGTCCGATCACGGCGACGGCGCTGTTGGCGTCGGTGGGGGATGTGCGGGCGTTTAAGAATGGCCGGGAGCTGTCGGCATGGATAGGGTTGGTTCCGAATCAGCACTCCACAGGGGGCAAGGCGTGGCTGACGGGGATCAGCAAGCGGGGAAACGGTTATCTTCGCACCCTGTTGATTCATGGGGCGCGGGCGGCGTTGCGCGTGTGTGAAAACAAGCCGGATCGCCGCAGCCAGTGGGCAGTGTCGGTGTCGGAACGTCGCGGCGCAAATAGAGCAGTGGTGGCGCTGGCCAACCGCATGGCGCGCAGCGCGTGGGCGATGCTGGTGAAGCAGGAGGCCTATGGGGCCAGCGCCGCTGTGTAGAGAGAGCGCAATACAACTCTAAAAGAAAAACAGGCCGATAAGGAAAGAGAAAGAGATCCCACCAGCCAGGTTGCGAGAGAGAGTCGAGATTGATGGCGTGAAACGGCATAGCCCTGCGTGGTCAAGAACCTGTTTCGCCCAAGGGCCCATAGAGGCCGAGGGTGTGTTGAGGAGGGCCACGCGCAAATTCCATCAGGGCCAGAGGGCGACAAGCCCCTCATCAACAGGCCGGATACATGGGCGCGACTAAGCCTCACACATCAGTGGACATTTTCTCTTGCCGTGGCGGAGCGGACCATACATGGGCGGAGCCCACGGTTTGGTCTTCGGGAGCTCGAGGGCGGAGCCCTCGATATCTTCCATCTTCAAAATCGCCAATGTCCAATTTTGAATTCGACTGACACTATTCACACCAGACTCATCGCCTTCTGCTGCAGCTTGCGCACCACTTCGGCCTGACGCTGATAGACGTACTGGGAGATAAACACCTCGGCGTTGGTGTCGGGGGTGAGCGCTACACCGAGGAAATGCCCGCCGTTGTCCTGCGGCTTGACCGCCACCACCATGCCATTGAGGCTGAGTTTCTGCCCCTGTTCCAGACTGAGCGACACATCCACGCTCTGCCCGTTCTCCAACGGCGTGCTCTTCTTATCCACCATCACCCCCAGACCGTTGACCGACACGTCCAGCAGATCGGTCACCAGACGCCCGCTGGTAGTGGTCAGGGTCACCGGCGTGGGCTTGGGCGGCCGCACGCGAATATGGGTGCGTTCATCCATGCCCAACACGGCGAACTGGAAGTCGGTGAAGATCGCCTCATGCTTTTCGCGATTGAGGGTCACCAGCTCCGCGCGCACCGGCTCGGGCAGATCGGGGTGTTTGATGTAGGTAAAGCGATCGTCGGCCACGATGACCGACTGGAAGCGATGGATCTTCAGGCGCGCCTTGTTGGCGTCCGGGGTGACGTCGAGGATGGTGGCCTCGTAGCTGATGGGCACGTCCTGATACATATTGAACAGCAGCAACTCGGCCTTGGCCGACTGCATATCCACCAGACGCTCGATGATGCTGCGTTCGTCGCGAACCGCTTGCGCCTCCTCTTCGGCGCTGATGCCGCTCGCCTCCGCATCGCCCTGATGCTTGAAGGTATCCACCAGCGCTTCGGACTCATCAGCGCTGGCCCCGGCGTGGGTCAGCGCGGTCTCCAGAAACAGTTGGAACGCATGGCGGCGACGCTGCACATTGCGCTGCTGAAACGCCTCCAGATCCTTCTGCATCTCTTTGAGGACCAGCGAGATTAGCGTGGAGTCGCGCATAAACTTCTGATACGCCTGCTCCAGATTGGGCGTCAGATCGGGCAATCGCTTGAGCTCCATACCCGGATAGAAGTGGCGGTAATAGAGATACCCCACCGCCGGAGCCATCTCCTTGTTGACCGACGACTCGCCACGCAACATCTTGAGCTGATGGAAAAAATGGCGCACAAAGATCTTCACGTACTGCTTGAAGAAGGGTTTGAGCGCTTGCAGGGATTGCTCGGATTGATCCATGGCGTTCATACTGTTAAAGGGCGAAGAAGGGAGCGATTGTTACGCATCGTTTCACAACCGTCCATTTTTGACAATACCCGTTTACATGGAAAGGTTTGATTCCCATGCCCGCGCCCCTGCCCGCCCTCGCAGGCCCCGTAGCGTGGTCCGCCATCGATTGCGTGTTGCTGGACATGGACGGCACGCTGCTGGACCGCCACTTTGACGACCACTTCTTTCTCGACACCACCCCGCGCCAATACGCCAAACAGAACGGTCTCGACTTTGAAACCGCCAAGGCCGAGGTGCTGGCCATCTATGAAGAGGTGGCCGGATCGCTGCTGTGGTACGACCTGGACCACTGGAGCAAACGGCTGCAGATGGACATCCCGCTGCTGAAGCTGGAGATCGCCCACCTGATCCAGACCCGTCCCTATGTGATGCCGTTTCTGCAATGTCTGAAAGAGCGAGGACTGCCGACCCATCTGGTGACCAACGCCCACGCCCACTCGCTGAATCTAAAATTGGCGCGCACCCCCATCGGCCAGTTCATGGACTCGGTGCACAGCAGCCACGACTACGGCCTGGCCAAAGAGCAGCCAGCGTTCTGGACCCAACTGCGCGGACGCATCGATTTCAATCCGCAAACCACCCTGCTGATTGAAGACTCCGAGCCGGTGCTGCGCTCCGCCGAAGCGTTCGGTATCGGCCACCTGCTGCACATCGCCCAACCCAATCTGCAGTGGGAGCCCCAATACAGCCAGCGCTTCCCGTCGGTTCAGGGGTTCGAACAGCTGCTGCAGCCCGCCTCGCCCCCGCCTTCGGAAGCCGCCTGAGGCGGATGGGCATTGCCCTGACCATCGCACTCCAGCAGCTCGATGCCCGCATAACGGGCGATATCCTGCGAGCGCGGATCGGGATAAGCGCCGGCGTAGATCACCCGCGTAATGCCCACATTGGCCAGCGCCCCCATGCACGCCCCGCACGGCTGGGTGGTGACGTAGCAGGTCGCCCCCTCCAGCTTCACCCCGTGGCGCGCGGCGTTGGCGATGCCGTTGGCCTCGGCGTGGGCGCAGGCGCACAGCTCCAACTGCTGACCGCTGGGCACCCCCAGATCGCGCCGCTTGCAACTGGCCGGGTGTGGATAGCCGCACGGCACCCCATTAAAACCGGTGGCCAGCAGACGTTTATCGCGCACGAACACCGCGCCCACCTTGCGCCCGGAAGCGCAGGTGCTCATCTGCGCGGCCAGCGCCGCAGCCTCCATCCAGTGCTGATCCCATCCCGGCCGACTCATTCCGCTCTCCCCGCGCGCGCGCCGCGCTTTATCCGTCCCAAGAAAAATTCATCCGTTTGTACGCTAATATTCATTCATTTGAACACTATACATTCGGCGGCCAATTTGATTACGCTAACTCTATTGTTACCAAACCCATCCGCCTGAACAAGGATACCAACAATGAAACTCTTTACTGCAAAAATCGCCATGGGCGCGGCAGTGGCCTCGCTCGCGCTGGGCTTGGCCGCCCCCGCCTCCGCCGAACGCGGCGGTTTCATTACCATCGGCACTGGCGGCGTTACCGGGGTCTATTATCCCTCCGGCGGGGCCATCTGCCGCATGGTCAACCAGAACCGCAAATCCCACGGCCTGCGTTGCAGCGTGGAGTCCACCGGCGGCTCGGTCTACAACAGCAACGCCCTGGCCTCCGGCGAGCTGGACATCGGCGTGGTGCAATCCGACGTCGGCTACAAGGCGTGGAACGGTCAGGAGCCGTTCCAGGGCAAAGTGACCAAACTGCGCAGCCTGTTCTCCCTGCACCCGGAGTCGGTCACCCTGACCGCGCGTAAGGATGCGGGCATCAACGGCTTGAAGGATATCGTCGGCAAGCGCATCAACATCGGCAACCCCGGCTCCGGCCAGGCCCGCACCGCCGGTGAATTGCTGGAGGTGTGCGGCATCAGCGAAGACAAGCTGGCCCTAGCCGGCCGCTTGAAAGCCTCAGAGATGCCCGACGCCCTGCGCGACAATAAGCTGGACGCCTACTTCTACGTGGTGGGTCACCCCACCGCCAACATCAAGGATGTGGCCACCAGCGTGGATATCAACATCGTCCCGCTCACCGGCGGCTGTGTTGACAAACTGGTGAGCAAATACCCCTACTTCGTGAAGGCCAAAGTGCCGGCGGGCATCTATCGCGGCGTCGACTCTGACGTGCCCACCTACGGCGTGAAGGCCACCATCGTCACTACCTCGGATCTGTCCGACAAGGCCGCCTATGAAGTGGTCAAGGGCGTGTTCGAGAACCTGGACTCCTTCAAAGCGCTGCACCCGGCCTTCCGCATCCTCGAGCCCAAGGAGATGCTGCAAGGTCTGAGCGCGCCGATCCATCCGGGCGCCGAGAAGTACTATAAGGAAAAAGGGCTGCTGTAAGCCCACCGGCTATGCGCGGCGTCGAATAACGGCGCCGCGCGCGCCACCCCAAACCTTTTCATTTCTCTTTTTTTAAAGACATCCCATGAGCAAACACGCTGAACCCGGCATCGACTTTGAGAGCCAAGGCGCCGTTGAGGCGCAACACATGGCCGAGGACATCGAGGGCGGCGCGCGCCACCCGGCGGGTCTGGGCGGCTACATCATTATCGCCCTGGCGCTCTCCTGGTCGCTGTTCCAATTGTGGGTGGCGACCACGCCCATCAACGACACCCTGGTGCGCAGCATTCACTTGAGCTTCGCTCTGGCGCTGGGATTCCTCGCCTACCCGGCGTATAAAACCGCGCCGCGCCATCACTTCCCCTGGTACGACATCCTCTTGTGTCTGCTGGGCGCGGGCGGCGCATTCTACATCTTCGCCAACTACGACGCCATCGCCGAACGCCCCGGCCTGCCCCTCACTCAGGATATTGTGCTGGGGGTGATCACCCTGGTGCTTCTGTTGGAAGCGGCGCGGCGCACCCTGGGCCCGGCGCTGACCATCATCGGCTCGCTGTTTTTGGCCTACTGCTACTTCGGCCCCTACATGCCGGACCTGCTGGCCCATCGCGGCGCCTCGATCACCAAGATCGTCAACCACATGTACCTGACCACCGAGGGCATCTTCGGCGTGCCGCTGCGGGTCTCGGCCAGCTTTGTGTTTCTGTTCGTGCTATTCGGCGCGCTGCTGGAGCGCGCCGGGGCGGGACACTACTTCATCCAACTGGCCTACGCCGCCCTGGGACGCTTTCGCGGCGGCCCGGCCAAGGCGGCGGTGGCGGCCTCGGGCCTCACCGGCATGGTCAGCGGCTCCTCCATCGCCAATACCGTCACCACCGGCACCTTCACCATTCCGTTGATGAAAAAGGTCGGCTTCCCGGCGGAGAAAGCGGGCGCCGTAGAGGTGGCCGCCTCCACCAACGGACAGTTGATGCCGCCCATCATGGGCGCGGCGGCCTTCATCATCGCCGAATTCCTCGGCATCTCCTATCTGGAGGTGGTCACCGCCGCCTTCATTCCGGCGGTGGCCTCCTACATGGCGCTGTTCTACGTGGTGCATCTGGAGGCGTGCAAACTGGGGCTGGAGGGGATTCCCAAGAGCGAACTGCCGCCCATCTGGCGCACCTTTATCTCCGGCGTGCACTATCTGATCCCGGTGGCGATGCTCATCTACACCCTGGTGGTGCTGCGCCAGTCGCCCAGTCTGGCCGCTTTCAACGCCATTCTGCTGGTGATGGCCATCATCGTCATTCAGCGCCCGGTGATGGCGCTGGCGCACAAGGAGTCCGTCACCGGCGCCCTGCGCGACAGCTTCGCCGACCTCTATCACGGTCTGGTCAACGGCGCCCGCTATATGGTGCCCATCGGCGTGGCCACCGCCGCCGCCGGTCTGGTGGTGGGCACCATCACCCTCACCGGCCTGGGGCAACGCATCCTGGAGGTGATCGAGGTGATCTCCATGGGGCAGATCATACTGGTGCTGATTTTCACCGCCATCACCAGTCTGATTCTGGGCATGGGCCTTCCCACCACCGCCAACTACATCGTCATGGCCTCGCTCACCGCGCCCATCATCGTCGAGCTGGGCACGGCCAACGGCCTGGTGGTGCCCGCCATCGCCGCACACCTGTTCGTGTTCTACTTCGGCATTCTCGCCGACGATACGCCACCGGTGGGACTGGCCGCCTATGCGGCTTCCGCCATTGCCCGCTCCAACCCCATCAAGACCGGCCTGCAGGGCTTCACCTACGACATGCGCACGGCGATTCTGCCGTTCATGTTCATCTTCAACACCGACATCATCCTCATCTCCGGCATTCGCGAGGGGGCGTTCTTCCCCTCGGCGGCGGACTGGCTGTGGATCACCAACCCCTTCGCCATCGCTGGACTGTTCCTTCTGGCCTGCACCGCCATGTTCGCCTTCGCTTCGGCAGTGATGGGGTGGCACTTCGGACGCGCCCCCTGGTGGGAGCGGATTCTGTTGTTGCTGGTGGTGGTGGGTCTGTTCCGCCCGCAACTGCTGTCTGAGCAGTTCGGCATGGAGAAGAGCTACTGGTTCACCGCGCCGGCGTTTGCGCTCTATATCATTCTGGCGCTGTACAAGCGCGGCTGGCGTAAACCAACCGGGACGCAGAGTGTGACAACTTAGAAGGCGTTACTTGCGCGCTTCGATCAACAGATAGAGACCGAAGGGAACATGGCGGCTGATGGCGCGAATCAACCAGCGCGGCCAGATGCGTTTGGCGATGGAGAGCAGCGGTCCGCGATGGCGCTGCCCCACCGCCCCCTCCAGCAGATCGCCGAAGCCAAGCTGCACGCGCAGTTTCACCTGATCAAAGCGTGAGAACAGGCGTTCGCCTTCGTCCATGTTGTACGCTTTGGTGCCGGGGGACTCCAAATAGTCGGCGTAGATCTGGCTCATGGGGGTCAAGGGGCGCCCACGCAACAGACCATAGCGCGCCCACAGCATCAAACCAGTCGGCGACCAGGTATAGTAGACCATGATGCGCGCCACGCCGCGTGGTTTCAGCACTCGGTGCACCTCGGCGATGGCCTGCGGGGTGTTGGGCGAGTGGTGTAGCACGCCCCAGCTGTAGACGCGATCAAAAGTCTCATCGGCAAAACTGAGCGCCTCGGCATTGTCGGTCTTGAGCTCCGATTGCAGTCCCAATGCGGCGAACCGCTTGCCCGTATGCTCAATGGCGCGCTGGGTCAGGTCCACCCCCACCAGACGCGCAGGCCCCGCCTGGGCGATGCGGGAGTGGTCTGAGCCCATACCCACGCCGATCTCCAGCACGGTTTTGTCGGCATAGTCGTCAAACTGGGCGAACTCGGCGATATAGGGCTCCAGCGCATATCGGGCGGCGGTTTCACTGAGATAGAAATCCCGCTCGGACTGCCCTTGCGCATACACTTCGCCGCAGCTCTGCCGCTCCCAGAAAGATTGAACTTGTTGCAGGTCGCTCATTGGCGTCAGCCCAACGGCAGGTCGTCGAAATTCTTAATGTTGCGCAGCAACGAAATCACCCCGTCCTTCACCTCAGAGAGTTCCACCGCGCCGCGAATGTTGTGCAGATCGTCGACGATAACGCTCCAGGCGTCCAGGTGGTTGTAGTCGATGTGCGCGGCCACCGACGACAGCGCCTCCAGCGAGGTCAGTTGGCGCTCGGCGAACTGTTGAATGCGCTGCGCCGCGCCATCGCTGATGCTATCGGCGGTCATGCTCTCCAGATCCAGCACCGGCGGTTCGGCCACCGGCACTTCGCCTTCGCCGGTCAGATCCGGCGAGGTGATGGCGAACAGGCTGCGATCCACAAACGACCCCAGGTAGGTGCGCAGGGTGAACTTCTGGTTGTGGCGAGCATTGCGCGCCGAACGCCACTCATACACGGCGAACACCAGAACCAGAAAGCCCCCCTGCAGCGAAAAGCCGATCAACTCCGGCAGAATGCTGACGGAGAGGTCCGCCTCCCAGTAGAGGGTCATGGTCAGGATCGGCGTGGCGGCGAAGAACACCACCAGGAAGATCAAATAGAACAGCACCAACCGTTTCCAAAACGGCGTGCCGCCAGGCGCTTGGCGCGGATGTCTGCTCATACTGGTCAACTCCCATTGGGCCCGCTTGGCCTGTCCCTGTGACCAAACGAACGGATTCCGGCGCTTCAGGGATTAGGATACTCCCGCGCACAGGCGGGTTCAATGCACGCTTGGCGCCGTTTCAGTCTGCTCGGCTTCGGGGATGATCACCTGGGTGAGGCGCCGCCCCTCCCACACCAACAGACCGATGCGCACCGCTTGATCGTGGTCCAGATAGCGGAATTCGTATATCCTACGCATCCGCCAGCCCGCCTCACTGCGGAATGGACGCCAGGCGACCAGCGGCGCAGCGTCGTCCAGCAGCGCCACGTCCATCTCGTCGCACACCCGTCGAGCGGCGGCCAGGGCGCGTTCGCGCGCGCCCATCACCACGCTCCACAGGGCGATGGCGGCGCCGAGGGCCAGCAGTATGATCAACGGATCGTCCATGGCGCCGAGCATACGCCAAAGCGCGCGGGCGGGAAATGCGTCGCACATCCACTGCAACAGAATAAAAAGCCAAAATCGCCATGGGTTTGATCGACATCAGCAATCTCACCATCAGCTTCGGCGGCCCGAAGCTCCTCGACGAGGTGAATCTCACCATTGAGCCGGGCGAACGGGTCTGTCTCATCGGCCGCAACGGCGGCGGCAAAAGCACCCTGTTCAAGGCCATCGGCAAGGAGATCGTCCCCGATGGCGGCGAGGTGGCGTGGAAAAAGGGCCTCAAGCTGGCGCGCATGGTTCAGAACGTGCCCCACGGCAAGCAGGGAACGGTGTTCGACGTGGTCGCCGACGGCCTGGGCGAGAGCGGCCGTCTATTGGCGCAGTACCATGCGGCGCTGCAGGGCGACCCGGCGCAACTGGAGGCGCTGCACCAACAGATCGACCACGATCCGCAAGGCTGGAGCAGCCAACAGCGCATCGACTCGGCCATCGAGCGACTGAAACTGGACCCGGACGCCCTGTTCGACGCCCTCTCCGGCGGGCAGAAGCGCCGCGCGCTATTGGCGCGGGCGATTGTGGACAATCCCGATCTGCTGATGCTGGACGAGCCCACCAACCACCTGGACATCCCCGCCATCGAGTGGATGGAGGAGTTCCTGCTGGGCTACAAGGGCACGCTGCTGTTCATCACCCACGACCGCCGCTTCCTGCGCCGACTGGCCACCCGCATCATTGAGCTGGACCGGGGCAATCTGACCAGTTGGCCGGGCAATTTTGACACCTATCTGGAGCGCAAGCAGGCGGCGCTGGACGCCGAAGCCCAGGCCGACGCCAAGTTCGACAAGAAGCTGGCCCAGGAGGAGGCGTGGATTCGTCAGGGCATCAAGGCGCGGCGCACCCGCAACGAAGGGCGCGTGCGCGCCCTCATCGCCATGCGCCGGGAGCGCCAGAAGCGACGCGAACTGGCCGGTTCCGCCAAGATGCTGGTGCAGGAGGCGCAGAAGTCCGGCAAGCTGGTGGTGGAGACCGAAAGCGCCAGCTTCGCCTACGAGCAGACGCCCATTGTGCGCGATCTGACCACCGCCATTCTGCGTGGCGACAAGGTGGGCCTGCTGGGCCCCAACGGCTGCGGCAAGACCACTTTGATCAAGCTGCTGCTGGGCCAGTTGGCGCCGCAATCCGGCGAAGTCAAACTGGGAACCAAACTCCAGATCGCCTACTTCGACCAGCATCGCAGTCAGATCGACGCCGATCTGAGCGTGGCCGACAATGTCGCCGGCGGCCGCGACCGCATCGACTTCAACGGCGAGACGCGCCACATCATCGGCTACTTGCAGGATTTTCTGTTCGAGCCGGAGCGCGCCCGCTCCCCCGCCTCGGTGCTCTCCGGCGGCGAGCGCAACCGCCTGCTGCTGGCCAAACTGTTCGCCCAGCCCGCCAACATGCTGGTGCTGGACGAGCCCACCAACGATCTGGACGCCGAAACCCTGGAGTTGCTGGAGGAGAAGCTGGGTGAGTTCAACGGCACCGTGCTGCTGGTGAGCCACGACCGCGACTTCCTCAACAACGTCGTCACCAGCACCCTCGCCTTCGAGGGCGATGGGCGCTTCCGCGAATACCCTGGCGGCTATGACGACTGGCTGGATCAACGCCCGCAATCCGCGCCTGAGGAGAAGCCCGAACTCTCCACCCGCAAAAACAGCGCGCCCGCCCCGGCGCCCGCCAAGCCGACGCGCAAAAAACTCAGCTATAAAGACCAGCGCGCGTTGGAGATGCTGCCGGAGCAGATCGAAGCGTTGGAGGAGGAGAAGGCCGAGCTGGAGGAGAAGCTGGCCGACCCCGCCCTGCACACCCCCGACAACGCAGGCGCCGCGCAGCAAGCCGCCGCACGTCTGGAGGCAGTGGAGAGCGAACTGCTGGAGAAGTACGATCAATGGGAGCGCTTGGAAGAGGCCGCCTCTTGAGCTTAGACTTTATAACAGCCTGGAAGATGAAAGATATCGAGGGCTTTGCCCTCGAGCTCCCAAAGACCAAACCGTGGGGCGCCGCCCCACACCCCGCTGGGGTCGCGGACCCCAGACCCCCGAAAATCGGGCCATAAATGTCCCGATTTTCGACCTTTGCTATCGTGCTGAAAATGGATTCCCATGCCTGATTTGACTATTTCGCCGCGTCAGCTTGTCAGTTGGGCTCTGGGCAATCTGGCGCAAACGCTGTGGTTCCTCCCCCCCCTGGCCAAGCGGCTGCACATCTGGCGCGGGGTGAACATGGCCTCGCCCGGCAGCGTATTTCTCGGCCGCAACGTGCTGCTGGACAACCGCGCGCCAGCGTTGATCACCATCGGCGCCGACGTCTGGCTCACCACCGGTTGCGTGATTCTCACCCACGGCATGTGCAGCGCGCTGCAACGGGAGCGCTTCGGCATGACCGAGAGCAACGCGCCGGTGACGCTGGAGCGTGGCGTATTCCTGGGCTGCGGCACGATTATTTTGCCCGGCGTGACCATTGGCGAGGGGAGCTACATTGGCGCGGGTTCGGTGGTGTCGACGGATATTCCTCCCGGCGTGGTGGCGGCGGGCAATCCGGCCCGGGTGATCCGTCCGCTGGATAAGCAAGAACATTAAATTCGATCTTTCATTCACTCACAAGCAAGCCCACGGCCCACCGCCCAAACACAAATCGTCATGCATGCACAGAGCAAACTAACGAGGGTCCAGGGAAATCATTTCCCTGGCGGGTCACGGGCAGAGCCCGTGCGGGTCCAGGGCGGCGCCCTGGTCGGGGTCTGGGGCGAAGCCCCAGCCTCTTTCAGCTTCCCACCCCTCTTTCAAATAAGTTAACCGGCCAATGCATTTCGTCTGCTATACGGATTGGGCGCAACTGCCCGCCAGCGCCGATGCGCTGTTCGCCGCTGGCGAACGCCAGAGCCTGTTTCTGTCGCGCTTGTGGCTGGAGCAGCACGTCACGCGGCTGCTGGCCGATGCGCGGCAAGTGCGCCTGGCCTGCGTGCTCGACGGCGACACCGTGCGCGCCATCCTGCCGCTGGCGGAGGTGCAGAACAACGCCTGGGACGCCCTCACCAGCCTCTACTCCGGGCGCTATACGCTATTGCTGGCACCAGAGGACCAGGAAGCCGTGCTGAAGTGTCTGGCGCAGGGGTTGGCGGCGGCGAAACTGGTGGTGTTGACGCTGGACCTGCTGGATCGTCACGACCCCACCACCCAGGCGCTGCAAGCGGCCTTGGAGGCGGCGGGATTCCTCTGTCACCCGCGTTTTCAGCATGTGAACTGGATCCACCCGGTGGGCGGACAGAGCTTCAAACAGTACATGGCGGGGCGCCCGGGCCGGGTGCGCAGCACCATTGCGCGCAAAGGGCGCAAACTGGCGCGGGAACGGAAGCATCAAATCCGCCTTTATGGCAGCGAAGAGCTGCCGGAGTTCCTCACCCACTATCACGCCATCCACCGGGGCAGTTGGAAGAGCCGCGAGCCGCTGGACGACCATCTGGCGGATATGCTGGACGCCCTGGCCAGTCGCGGCTGGCTGCGCGCGGCGCTGCTCACCATCGACGGCCACGCCGCTGCGGCGCAGATCTGGTTCATCGCCCACGGCAGGGCCAGCATCTTCCGGCTGGTGTATGACGAAGCGTGGAGGGAGTACTCCCCCGGCACGCTGCTCACCGCCTACATGATGGAGCTGGCCATCGACCGCGAGGGGGTGATGGAGCTGGACTATCTATACGGCAACGATCCCTACAAGCAGGAGTGGATGAGCCAGCGCTGTGAGCGCTGGATTCTGGGCTGCGCCCTGGCGTCGAAACCACAGGGCGTGTGGGCGTGCCTGACCTCTGCGGCGTCAGGCTGGTTCTCAGACGTCTTCTCCTCGCGCTGAACGCCCTGTGTCTTGGGCCGCCAAACGGTGACCCGATGAGAAAGCTTTGGTTTAATTGATGCGGTAACCATAGGCGCTCACGGCGGGAGATTCACCATGTCTTTTTCCACTCTGTTGTCGCTGCTGATTGGCGCCCTGGTGTTTTGGCAATTCCTGACCTGGCGCAAGCGCGCCAGTTTGCAGGAGGATCTGGAGTTCATCCAGAAGTACAAATTCACCCCTGTGCTCAAACAAAAACTGGCCACCGTCTATCCCCATCTGGATGAACAGCAGCAGGAACAGGTCATCACCGGATTGCGGGACTTTTTCTGCCTCTGCCGCATGTCGAAAAAGCGCGCCATGGTCTTCATGCCCTCCCAAGCTGTCGACGTGGCGTGGCACGAATTCATCCTCTTCACCAGAACTTATGCGGATTTCTGCAAACGGGGATTCGGCTACTTTCTCCACCACACGCCTACCGAGGCCATGCGTTCGCCTGATCAGGCGCAAGATGGAATCAAACGCGCGTGGCGACTGGCGTGTTTGAAAGAGGGCATCGATTCCAAGAAGCCTGACAGACTGCCTCTTCTGTTCGCTTTGGATGGGGAGCTGGGGATTGCGGATGGCTTTGTCTACACCCTGGACTGTCGCCAGGATGAGACGCCGAACCGCTACTGCGCAACGCACATCGGCTGTGGCGGGAGCATTGGTTGCGCCAGTAGTTGGGGATGCAGCGGCGATGGCGGAGGCGCGGGCTGCGGCGGCGACGCGGGGGGCACTGGAGCCAGCTGTGGCGGCTCCAGTTGTGGTGGCGCGGGGTGTGGCGGCGGAAGCTGACGCGCAGCGCGCCCCTTGAGTCTTTGCTTAGGGCTCACTCCTCCCCATGCGCATGCACACAGTTGCGCCCGCCCTGCTTGGCGGCGTAGAGCGCGGCGTCGGCCGCCGCCACCAGTTTGGCCGGGGTGTTGAGTTCAGCGCTGGTGGAGGCCACGCCGATGGAGATGGTGATGGAGTCCAGCGCTTTGCCCTCCTCGCTGACGATCTTCTCCCCGGCCACCCCCTCACGCAGACGCTCGGCGATATTGATGGCGGTCTGCAAGGTGGTCTCGGGCAGCAGCACGGAGAACTCCTCACCGCCATAGCGCGCCGCCATGTCACCAGGACGCAGATGGTCCATCAACGACCGCGCCAAGGTGCGCAGGGCGCAGTCGCCGCCCAGGTGACCAAAGGTGTCGTTGAAGCGTTTGAAGTGATCCACATCCATCATCAGCAGACTCAGTGAGCCGCCGTCGCGACCCATGCGCTGAAACTGCCGCTCCAGGGAGTGGTCCAGCCAACGGCGGTTGTAGAGCCCGGTCAGGCCGTCCACCCGCACGCTGGTCTCCAGCGCGCGCTGCTTCTCCTCCCCCTCCATGATCACGCGGTTGTTAAAACGCATGCGCCGCGAGAGCAGATAGAGCAGATTACACGCCATATCGTGGGAGTTGTGAATCAGCGACCAAACCTTCTCATCCTCCACTTCGATGAGTCGGCACGGCGTCTCCGCCACCACATAGGCGGAGGCTTTATCGGCGTCGATCACCGACATCTCGCCCACGCAGCCACCCACCCCCACGGAGACCAGGGCGTTGGCGTCGGCCCGCCCCAAGCGCACCGACAGCTCCCCCTCCAGCACCAGATAGAGCAGCGTGTTGGGGGTCTCCGGCGTGATGATCACATCATCCGGAGCGAATTTGACCACCGGGCACTCCTCCAGAATGTGGGAGACCGCTTCGAACCCCACCCCCTGAAAGAGTTGAATGGAGTCAAAATTCTCGCCGTCGTACCAGGTTTCGTTCATGTCTCATTCCACTGGCGAAACAGGCGGATGCGCCCGAATGTAGGATCTGCGCCCGAAAGCGCCCATGTATTTCGTTAAAATGGGTGAACCATAGCTTTGCAGGAAAGACTATAATCGCAACCGCGCAAATTCGCATCCATTTTGACGAACCGCGCAATGCCGATGCGACTCTGATAGAGTACTTAGCCACTGTTTCACACCGCGCCATAGGGGGCCACGTGATGGATGCTTTCGACGAAACCGCATTCTTTCTGGAGCTGGGTCCCGACCAGATTCTCAACGCCGTGGAGGCCGCCGGCTTCCCTTGCACCGGACATCTGCTGGCCCTGAACAGCTACGAAAACCGCGTCTACCAGGTGGGCGTGGAAGAGCGCGGCATGCTGGTGGCCAAATTCTACCGCCCGGGCCGCTGGAGCGACGAGCAGATTCTGGAAGAGCATCTCTTCACCCAGCAGATGGCGGAGTTGGAGATCCCCGCCGTACCGCCCATGGCCGACGACGAGGGCCGCACGCTGCTCAAACATGGACCGTTCCGCTTTGCTCTCTACCCCCGCGTGGGCGGGCGCGCGCCGGATCTGGAGAGTCCCGACCACCTGCGCCGTCTGGGCGCCTTCCTGGGGCGGCTGCATCAATTGGGCGCCGCCGAGAAGTTCGCCCACCGCCCGGCGCTGACGCCGCAATCATTTGGCGTGGACTCGGCGCAGTTCCTCCTCGCCTCGGAACACATCCCCGACTCCCTGCGCAGCGTCTATCAGGGCCTCACCGAAGATCTGCTGGGGCGCATCGAGCGCCAATGGAAACTGGCCGAGGGGTTCAAGCCCATCCGCCTGCATGGCGACTTTCATGTGGGCAATATCCTATGGGATGAGTACGAAGGCCCCCGCGTGGTGGACTTCGACGACGCCCGCAGCGGCCCGGCGATTCAGGATATCTGGCTCTGCCTCTCCGGCGACCGCCAGACCCAAGCCGACCAGTTCTGCGATCTGCTGGAGGGCTACAGCCGCTTCCACGATCTGGACCCGCGCGAGATGCATCTGATCGAGGCGCTGCGCACCCTGCGTATGCTGCACCACATGGCGTGGATCGGCAAACGCTGGGCCGATCCCGCCTTCCCGCGCTGTTTCCCCTGGTTCGATGATCCGCTACAGTGGGAGACGCACATTCTAGGGCTGCGCGAACAGGCGGCCCTGATGGAGGAGCAGCCGCTGCCGTGGCCGCTGTAATTGTAATAAACAATCCGGGGGAAGAGAAAAGAGACTGGGGCTTCGCCCCAGACCCCACCAGGGCTTTGCCCTGGACCCACGAGGGCGCCGCCCTCGACTCGCCAGAAGGGACGCCCTCCTGGACCTCGGTAAGTTTTGCTGCGTGCGCGTCCGAACGTTTTGAGCGCGCGCAGATGTTCTATTTTGACTCGATTTCCGTTACTGCCAGCCTTTGAGAGTTTGCTCCATGAATCGTGACTTTGCCGACCGCCTGTGGAACCGCCGATTCAACCGCCGCGACTTCGTCTGGCTCTCCACCCTCTCCTCGGTGGGACTGGCCGCCTGCGGCAACAGCGTCAATCCGGTCACCGGCGAAGAGCAGTTTCTGCTGATGTCGGAGAGCCAGGAGATCAATATCGATAAGGAGCAGGCGCCGCATCAGTTCTCCGAGGACTACGGCCCGGTCAGCGACGCCCGCGTCAACGGCTACCTCACCCGCGTGGGCCAGGAGTTGGCGCAACGCTCCCACCGTCCGCAGATGCCCTATTCATTCCGCGCCCTGGAGGCCAATCGGGTCAACGCCTACACCTTCCCCGGCGGTAGCGTCGCCGCTACCCGCGGCATTCTGGCGGAGATGCAGGACGAATCCCAACTGGCCGGTCTGCTGGGGCATGAGCTGGGCCACGTCAACGCCCGTCACGCCGCTCAGCGCCAAACCAAAACAATCTTCGCGCAAGCGCTGCTGGCGGGGGTGGGCATGGTGGCCAACGCCAAAGCGCCCAATCAGGCGGGCTGGATCAATCAACTTGGCGGGCTGGGCGCAGGCGCGCTGCTCTCCAGCTACAGCCGCGATAACGAGCGCGAAGCCGACAGCCTGGGCATGACCTACATGAGCCGCACCGGCTATGACCCCGAGGGGATGGTGGGGCTGATGCAGATGCTCAACAGTCAGTCCGAGCACAAGCCCAACGCGCTGGAGCTGATGATGGCCACCCATCCGCTCAGCAGCGAACGCATCGCCAACGCCCAGGCCGCCATCGCCGAGAAGAGGGGCGAGGTGCGCCCCGGCGGCGCGGTGAATCGCGAACGCTACATGGACAACACCGCCTCCATCCGCGCCCTCAAACCGGTCATTGATGAACTCCAGAAGGGGGAAGACGCCTTCTCCGGCAAGCAGTACGCCCAAGCCGACAGGCACATCCGCAGCGCCATCAAACAGGCGCCGCAGGACTACCCGGCGCTGGTGCTGATGGCCAAGACGCAACTGGCGCTCAACCACCCCAACGACGCCCTGCGCTACGCCGAGGACGCCAAACGGATCAAACCCAGCGAGGCCCAGGCGCAGCACATGACCGGCGTGGCGCAACTGGCGCTGCATCGCCCGGATGCGGCGCTGGCCAGCTTCCGCGCCTATGAGCAGCGCCTGCCGGGCAACCCGGATACGCTGTTCCTGCAGGGGATCGCCATGGAGCAGATGCGCGACGTGCGCGGCGCGGCGACGGCCTATAACAGCTATCTGCGACAGGTGCGCCAAGGCGCTCAGGCCAAATACGCCGCCACCCGCCTGCAGGCGTGGCGCGGTCGCTAAGGGAGTAACGACGCCATGACGACGCCATGCCTCTCCCCCACTCCGCCGCTTGAGGAGCCCAGCATGCTCACCACCCTGAGAATGCGCATCGCCGATTGGCGCGGACGCGGCGTCTATGAAGGCTCGCCCAACTGCTGCGAGTGCATTTTTATTCACATTCCCAAAGCCGCTGGCGTGAGCGTGGGACAGGCGCTGAACTATCAGTCCAACCACAAACCCTACTTTCTGTTTCAGCGCGCCAACCCGTCAAAATTCAAACGGTTTTTTAAATTCACCTTTGTCCGCCACCCCCATGATCGATTGCTGTCAGCCTACAGTTTTCTGAAAAAAGGCGGCATCAACCATCAGGACAAGGCGTTTTCCGAAACCCACCTGACCTCCATTGAGAGTTTTGAGCAGTTCGTCAAAGAGTGGATTTCGCCGCAGCGGCTGTGGAGCATCCCCCACCTGCATCCCCAGCACTACTTTGTGGCGGATAAGGCCGGACGCATTCAGGTGGATTTTGTCGGTAGACTGGAGAACATTGAGGCGGATTTTCACACCGTGGCGCAACGCCTGGGCATAGAGGCCACCCTGGCGCACAAAAACCGCTCCGATCACGCGCCGTATGAAACCGCCTATGATGCGGAAATGGCGCGCATCGCCACAGAGCTTTACGCCCAGGATTTCGCCCTGTTCGACTACACTCCCATCACTGGGCAAAGCTGAGTTGCGCCGCCTCCCGGCCTCTCACCACAGGACTCACTCCGCCGGACGCGGCGCCAAACGGCGCGCAACGCCGCTCAGCGCCCAGCGCAGCGCGGCAAAGCCCCCCTGCTCACGCAACAACCGCAGCCCGCGCTCTCTGCGCATGCGCTTTGCAACCCGCGCCTCCTGCCGGTCGATGCGTCGAATGGCTTCGTGTAAGTGAAGATCCAGCGTCTCTTTGCTCAAATTGCGCGAAAAGTGGTTATCCGGGCTTTGGTGGTTGAAGCGGGAGTAGTCCATTTTGTCATCGATCATGCCCCACGATTTGCACTGTTCGAACAGTTGTGAGCCCGGGTAGGGGGTGAACACGCTAAAACAGATGGAGGGCGAGTTCAGACGTGGAATGATGTCCAGCGTGCCGCGGATGCTCTTCTCATCCTCTTCCGGGAAGCCAAACATGAGGAACACATAGGGCGTGATATCATGTTTGCGGCAGCGCTCCACGGCGGCCACCGCCTGCTCGGTGGTGATGTTTTTCTTGATGCGCTTGAGCATCTCATCGTCGCCGGATTCAATACCCAAGGTCACCTGATGACAGCCTGCCGCGCGCATATTGCGGAGGTTCTCATCATCGGCCAACTGCACGGTGATCTCGCAGGACCAGCTCAACCCCGGACACTCCTGAGCGATCAGGGCGCAAAGTTCGCGAATATAGCTCTTCTTGACGCCAAAAGTGTCATCCTCAAAGTGCACATGGGTCGCCCCCCGCGCCAGCAGCGCTTTAATCTCCCCCACCACGTTTTGCGGCGAACGGAAACGCACCTTGCGCGTCCACATGCTCACCGAGCCGCAGAAGGTGCATTGATAGGGGCAGCCCCGGGTGGCGAAGATGCGCGCCAGGGCGTTGGCCGGGTAGACGTCAAAATCCTTGAGCACCTCTGGCAGCGCCTCAATGGGGTTGGGAAAGTCGTCCAGATTGTCATGATTGCCCCGCGCAGGAGTGCGCACAAGACCATCCGGTCCGCGATAGATGATCCCGGCGATGGCGCCAAACTCCGGCGTTTCGCTGTTGGAGAGCGTCTGCAGTATCTCCACCAGGGTATTCTCACCCTCCGCCAACACAGTCATATCCACCACCGGATCCTCCAGCGACTCCTCCCCCGCCATGGTGGGGTGCGGTCCGCCGAAGATGACAAAGCAATCCGGGTTCTGCTGTTTGGCCAGGCGCGCCACCTGCAGCGCCGAGTGGTAGTTCTGGGTTTTCACCGTCACCCCAAGCACATCGGGCCGATACTCCGCCAGAGTCTGGCGCACCTCATCCCACACCGGCGCATCCAGGTCCTTCAAGCAGCGTTGATAGCGCTCGAAGCCAGCGCTGAACAGATAGTCGTTAGAGACATTGACGTGATGCTCCAGGTCCGGGTTGAAATCGGCGTTGTAGACCATTACCGGACAATCCGTGCGCTGTTTGACCGAAGCGGAGAGGTAGCCCAGGGACAGGGGCGCGCGGAAGGCGCCGTTATTGTCGTGGTACAGACGGCCAAACGGGGGTTCCACCAGAAGCAGTCGGGGAGTCATGCGCGCCAATTCCTTTGTCGTCGAATGGAGGGCCTCAAACCATGCGCCTCATGCCAAGCGCCTAAGCCATGGCGTGAAGATGCAATATAGGGGCCTGCAACTGCCCGCCACGCTTGAAAATTGAGAGTCCCGCAGGGGCAGGCAAGTTCCTACAGCGACTTCTCCCAGAACAGCGCGCGCCCAGCCTCGGGGCGCAGTTCGTAGCCCGCAAAACCATATTTGCGGTAGGCGGACTGGGCGGCGTGATTGTTCTCCAGCACCTCCAGGGTCACTTTGCAGCACCCCCGCGCCCGCGCAATGGCTTCGATCTCCGCCAGCATAGCGCCCGCGACGCCTTGTCCACGGTATGCGGGCAACACGGCGATATCATGGATATTTAGCAGAGGTCGACAAGCGAAGGTGGAGAAGCCGGCGAAGCAGTTGGCCAGCCCCACCGCATGCTCATCCACGTAGGCCAGCAGAGTGAGCGCGCCGGGGATGCGCGCCAAAGCCGGAACCAGATCGCATTTGACTGAGTCGCTTAGAGGTTTGCCGCCGCCCATGGGGTCGCGGGCGTAGGCGTCCAGCAGGCGGACGATGGCCGCCCCGTGATCGGGGTTGGCGAAGTCCGCCTGCTGGATACGAAGAGACATGGCAAGGAGAGAAAGCGCGACGTCAGCCGCTGAAGTCGCCGCCGCGCCGCTTTTTATCGGCCATCAACTCCAGTTCATAGGCGCCGGAGTAGACGTAATGGGGGTCGGGCACGTAGCTCAAGTCGGGGTTGCGATCTTCATAGTTGATGGCGTTGAGCAGCACGCGCATGACGTTGACGCGCGCCTGCTGTTTATCGTCGGCGCGCACGATGGTCCACGGCGCTTCGCTGGTGTGAGTGCGCTTGAGCATCTCATATTTGCGCAGGGTGAAATCGTCCCAGCGATCCTGCGACATCAGATCCATCTCGGTGAGCTTCCAGCTATGCAGCGGGTCCACGCGGCGCTTCTCAAACCGGCGGGTCTGCACCTCGCGGCTCACGCTCAGGTAGATCTTCACCAGCTCCAGGCCGTTGAGCACCAGATCGTGCTCAAAACTCACCACCCCCTGCATGAAGTTCTGATACTGCTCTTCGGTGCAGAAGCCAAACACCGGCTCCACCATGGCGCGGTTGTACCAACTGCGGTCGAACAGCACCAACTCGCCGCCGTGGGGGCAGTGCTGCACAAAGCGCTGGAAATACCACTGGGTGCGCTGGTGTTCATTGGGTTTTCCCAGCGCCACCACACGGTAGTGTTTGGGGTTCATGTAGCGGGTGATGCGTCGGATCACGCCGCCTTTACCGGAGCCGTCGCGCCCCTCCACCAGCACGATCATGCCGCGTCCAGTGCGATCCAGGTGCTGCTGGAGTTTGTTCAGCTCCGCCGCATAGGGACGCAGCTCCATACGGTCGTGATACTTCTTCTCGGCGGCGGTGCGAATCTGCTCTTCGCCCGCATAACGCGCCTTGAGCTGCTCGTTCTCCTCCTGCAGGCGTTGATACTCCTCCAGCAGGGACTCCATGGTCACCACATCGGAGTCAACCTCGGAGAAGGCGGCGTCGATGATGGGGTCGCCCTCAGACTCCAGCGATGCCTCTTCCGTGAGCGGGGGGTGCGCTTTTCCCTTGTGATGCGAGCCCATGATGATCCTCAAGCAGAAAACGCGCCCGTTGCCAAGCGCGCGGTCGGTTCATAACCCAAGCGCCCCAGGGCGCTAAGAGTTGATCAAGAGTGTTGAGCATAACGCGAATGCGCCAGCGGAGAAAGGCCGCACAAGGGGCGCGTTCGCCTCATTGCGCTTCGGCGCAATCCTCGTCGAAGCAGACCCGATTGCGCCCCTGCTGCTTGGCTTGTTGCAGACGCAAGGCCACCTGCTCGCGCATCCATACCGAGGCGTCGCGATCCACCCGCTTCAATGAGACGCCGCCGATGCTGACGGTCAGATGGTTGGCCACGTCGGAGCCCGAGTGGGAGATATTCAACTCCGCCACACACTCGAGCAGTTTGGCGGCGATAATGCGTGCGCCGCGGGCGTCGGTATGGGGCAGAATGCACGAAAAACGCGCGCCATTGCAGCGCGCCACCAGATCCCCCGGCCGCGCCAACTTCTCCTGCAGCGCTTTGGCGATGCGCTTGATGGCGTCATCCCCGCTCAGATGGCCATAGGCTTCGTTAAAGGCGTGGAAGCGGTCCAGATCCAGCGTCAGCAGACTCAGCGGCTCGCCGGCGCGGGCGGCGCGTCGCGCCTCCTGATCCAAGCGCTCCTCAAAGCGCGGAAGATTTGCCACGCCGGTCAACCCATCCACCGCCGAACGCTCACGATAGAAGTCGCGCAACCGCTTGAGCTCCAACTGGTTGCGCACCCGCAGCCGCACCAACTCGGCATTGAATGGTTTGGTGATGTAGTCGATGGCGCCCATATCCAGGCCGACGCTCTCATGCTCCACCTGATCCATGGCGGTGAGGAAGATCACCGGGATCTGTCGGGTGAGCGGCTCCATTTTGAGTTTGGAGATCACCTGATACCCATCCAGCCCCGGCATCATCACATCCAGCAGGATCAGATCCGGTTGCTGGGCGATGCAGGCGGAGACCGCTTCGTGGCCATCATGCACGACGATAAAATCGCACATGCCATCCAGCGTGGAGCGCAATAATTGTATATTATCGCGGCAATCATCCACGATCAGAATGGTCGGATGCGTCAGTGGGGCGTCAGTGAGCATAAGCATGCGTGATCACAGTGTCCAAATTGAGCCAGTAAACAACTAAGCATCGGGGCAAAACGCCCCATTGGGAATAAACTTTCAATTAAATAGCAATGCACTCTCAAGCATACGCTATAATCATTTTCAGCTAAACAATTTTTATGGCCCGATCCCGCTGCGCATTCTCCACAATGACGCGGCGACGCGACATCAGGAGAGTCCCCCATGACCCTCGCCTTTCGCCATGGCGCTGCCGTACTATCTGCGCTCTTAGTTGTGGCTTTGAGCGCGCTTGCCCATGCGGCTGAAACCGCGCCGATCATCTCCCATCAACTGGATCTGCGCATCGACCCACAAACGGGCGAAATCGAGGCGCGCGACGCCATCAAACTGCCCAGCGACTGGCGCGAGCGCCCATTAAAACTGCGTCTGAATGCGGCCATGGGCCATGTTTCCGTGTTTGGCCGTCCCGTTCTCGACCAGCCGATGCCCGCGCCAGACGCAGCCTGGCGCGAGATCACCGTCGGCCCCGCCGCTTCCGGCGACACCCTGCAACTGAACTACAGCGGCGTCATCAACCAAGCGCCCAGCCATCGCCACGGCGCCTATCGCGGCGGCCATGCGCAGACCCGCGGCATGATCGGCGCCGACGGCGTGTTTCTGCCGCCAGAGGCGGGTTGGACAGCGGATTTCGGCGCAGGACGTCACATCTACACCCTCACCGTGCGGCTGCCGCGCGGCTGGCGCGCGCTCACCACCGGCAAACGACTGGCGCGCCGGGAGAGCAAAGAGGGCGCACGCAGCTTCTGGAGCCAGGAGCAGCCATTGGCGGGGATCCATCTAGCCGCCGCACGCTGGCATGAGTACAGCCGCGACGCCCAAACCGGCGCGGGCCACATCACCCTGCGCGCGCTGCTGCGCACGCCTGATGAAGCGCTGGCCAATCGCTATCTGGAGGCCGCCTCGCGCTACCTGGAGCTGTATCAAAACCTGCTCGGTCCCTACCCCTACCCCGCCTTCAGCGCCGCCGAGAACTTCTGGGAGACCGGCTACGGCATGCCCGGCTTCACCCTGCTGGGTCCGCGTGTGATCCGGCTGCCGTTTCTGCTCACCAGCAGCTACCCCCATGAGATTCTGCACAACTGGTGGGGCAACGGCGTGGATGTGGACGTGCGCCAGGGCAACTGGAGCGAAGGGCTCACCGCTTATCTGGCCGACCACCTCATGCAGGCTTTGGACGGCAAGGACAGCGCCTACCGCCGCGCTCTGCTGCAACGCTATGCGCAGACGGTCACGCCGCAAAACGACATCCCCATTGCGCAGTTCATCAGCCGCCACGACCGCGCCACCCAGGCGGTGGGCTATGGCAAGACGCTGATGATGTTCCACATGTTGCGCGGCGAATTGGGCGATGAAGGGTTCCTGCGCGGGCTGCGCACGCTGTATCGCGACAAGCTGTTCCAGGCCGCCGACATGGACGCCGTGCGCGCAGCATTCGAAAGCGCCAGCGGGCGCGACTCCCTGGAGCCCTTTTTCACCCAGTGGAGCGCGCGCATCGGCGCGCCCACACTGCATCTGGACGCCGCATCCACACACCCCACCGAGGCGGGGCATCTGCTCTCGATCACCCTGTCACAAACGCAGCCTGAGGCGCCCTATAATCTGACCATTCCCATCGCCATCACCACCGCCGACGGCGCCGTGCAGTGGGATCAACTCCATCTGACGCGCCGCACCCAGGTGTTTGAGCGCACATTGACCGCCGCGCCCACACGGGTGGATATCGACCCGGCGTTTGATCTGTTCCGCCGCCTGGACGCTGCGGAGATCCCTCCGGCGTTCAATGAACTGTTTGGCGCCGCCGATGGCGCCCTGATTCTCCCCGCCGCCCCCGCCGCAACCCGAGACGCCTGCGCGCAACTGGGGAAAAGCTGGGGAGTGACCATTCGAGACGATGCGCAACCGCTGGAGAAAGCCAGCGCCAACGCCGTATGGATTTGTGGGCGGGACAATCGCCACAAAGAGGTGATCCAGAAGCGTCTGGACAGCGTGGGCGCGCAGTGGCGGGAGGATGGGATGCACAGTGCGGGCGCATCTTGGCAGTGGAAGGAGCACGCCATCGCCGTGGCGCTGCGCACCGATGCGGGGGCGCCGCTGGGGTTCGTGCACCCGGCCCCGGGCAGCGTGGAGAAACTGGCGCGCAAACTGCCACACTACGGCAAATATGGCGTCACCGCGTTTGACGCCGCCAGCGGGGAGAATCGACTGAAGCGGGAGTGGAATATTGGCGCCTCGCCGCTCAGCGCCGCGTTTGACGCCAACGGCGCCCTGCGCGCGCCCGCCACTGGCGCGCCGCCAATCCGCACCCGCGCGCCGCTGGCGCTCTCCATCGCGGCGGCCAAACAGCCGCCGCCGCAACCACCCCGCGACGCCCAAGCCGAGCCGCAGCCGCAGGAGACGAAGAGCCCCTAACAGCGGGTCAGGATCAAACCCAACTCCACTTTATCCATGGGGTGGTGCACCTCCAGCGGCGGCTCCTGCTGCCAGCGCCAGCGCGCGCTGGGGAACAGACGGCGCATCTGCTCAATGGCGCAGTGATAAGGCGGACCGCCCTCGGCGTGGGTCTGCATGAACAGTGCATAGAGCCGCCCTTCCGGGCGCAGCCAATCGAACAGGCGATGTTCGTATTCACGCCACTGATCCGGCGCCAGGGCGCATAGACAGGTCTGCTCATAGATGGCGTCGAAGGTCCCCTCGCGCGCCTCCCAATGAAACAGATCCGCCTCCTGCACCACGCAGTGGGGGTGTTCCGCCAGCGCCTCACGCGCCGCCGCCACGGCGGAGGGGGCGAAATCCAGCGCCGTGATCTCATAGCCGCGCCGGGCCAACTCCGCCAGCTCATGGCCCCGCCCGCAACCGGGAATCAGCACCCGCCGCTCGCTGTCACTGGCGTGACGCAGCCACTTGGACAGCACCGGACTGGCGCCGCCCCGATCCCATCCGGTGCGCCCCGCCTGATAGCGCTCTTCCCACACCGCTTTTGCCATCTTCATCCTCGTTATGGAAAATCCGTTTGCAAAAAACTCCATGCCGCGCCGGGAACTTTCCGCTATGCTCACCGCCCAAAAGCGCAACCTGTAATCGCTTCATCCCACCTGTATTCAAGATTCGCACCGGGAACGACACCATGAACGACGCCGCATCCACCGAGGTGGAATCGATCCTCGATAAAGCCATGGCCACCGAGATGATCTCCGTGGAGCAGCTCAAGCGCATTGTGCGCGCTCTGCCCCACGCGCAGGTGGTGCTGCTGGACGTGCGCACCGGCGAGGAGCATGACGAGGGGGTGATCCCCGGCTCTACGCTCTACCCGTGTGATCACGATCTCATCGATCGCGAAAACACCGCCCCGTTTACCGCCGATTTCGATAACAAGTTCGACCCCACACAGTTCGACGCCGACACCCGCTACATTCTCATCTGTCGCACCGGCCCGCGCACCGAGATCGCCCTGGAGCGTTTTCTCGACGCCGAGTTGCAGGCGTGTGAGTTGATTGGCGGCGTCAACGCCTGGCGTGAACAGGGGCTCTGCCTGGCCCCGCCCTTCTCCGCCCAGCAGATGCTGGAGTCACCGGACTCGGTGGACCACTGCCTGAGCGCGTGAGCCTAGCGCTGCGCCTCCCCGCGCCAACGCACCATTTCCGTACGCGCGCACGCCGGGAGCGTGGGCTGATCGTTGCGCGCTGAGACCCAATAGCGCTCCGCCGCGCCCGAGGCCAACAGCGGGGCCAGCAGATCCCGCACCGCATCCTGCTCCCACGTCAATTCAGCGGCCAATTCGCTCAAACGCGCCTGCCCATGTTGCCGCAAAAACGCCTGCGCGCAAGCCAACGCCTTCTGCTGTTGCGCGGAGCCGCCGGTCATGCGCCTGGCCGCCACACGATGCCGCGATCAGCCAGCCACTGGGCGAACTGCTGCTCCTTGCGCATCGGATCGCACCCGGTGGAGCCGGGATTGTCATCCATCCAACGTCCATACGCCTCACGCAGCGCCAACTGCTCGCTCTCACCCAACTGACTCCAAGGGCGCACCGTGCGCTCCTCCACCTCAATCAACTCCTCGTCGGACTCCGCCTCCTCTTCGCGCTGTATGGCCGCCGCGACGGCGGCGTTGCGTTTGGCCAACATGTAGGCGGCGCTGCTCAAACCGACGATCCATCCCAGCGCGCCGAGCCAGTCGGTCCAGCGCAACTGCTCTTCGCGCTGCCGCCACTGATGACGCAGCGGCGCCAACTCATCGCTCACCGCCTGATTGATCAATAGGCGCAACTCATCGGGCGTCATCTCGCCCACGCTGCGCGCGTCGCTCTCCTCCTGGGCGTTGTCATCCACCAGACGCTCCAGGGTTGCGGTCGATGCGCGCGCCAGCGTCGGCGCCGCCATGAGCGCCACCAGCATCAGCGCGCCACCGCGCCCTATCCAGCCTCTGTTCGATTGCATCGATTCACTCCCCCGGCGGCTCATCCACCGCAATCCACAACGTGGTGACCCGCTCAAGCGGCCCTTGCACGCCGTTGGGCCCGGTCAACACGCCATGGGGCTGCCGCACTGACACCGCCCACCAGCCTGCGCGCGGCAGGGTCACGGCAAACACGCCATGGGCGTCGCTGCGCGCCTGTTGCGCCACCATCAACCCGCGCGCACTGAGCCAGGCGGCGTCTATGCGCAGGCCGGAAGCGGGCTCGCCATTGATTCGCGCCACACCGCGAAACAGCCCCCCCCGCCCACAGGCCATAGGGGCGCGTGAGCGGCTCGATGGAGAGCGGCGCGCCGCTGGGGGCGCGCCACCCATCCACGGAGACCCGCGCCGGCAGCGCCAACACTGCGGCGTGTTCTCGCCACATCCGGTCAGAGCGGCTCCACACCGGCGCCGCCTGCGCCACAAACAGATGGTCATCGGCCAGTTGCACCGGCGCGCGCACCCACCGGCGCTGCCCATCGGGCGCGCCTTCGGGCTCCAGCAGCGCCACGCGCCGCCCCGCCGAGACCAAACCAATACGCAGATCCAGCGGCAACAAAGCGCTGCTCGTCTCGGCGCTGTCGCCCGCCTGCTCCACCCAGCGCATCTCCAGCGGCGCCCAGTCGCGTTGGGCGGCGGCGCGCGGCGCCACATCCGGCAGCAGCGCCAGAACCTCCGCATCGAGCGGCTCCACGCCGCTCATCATCGCACCACCCGCCAACAGCGTCAGCATGATCCTTTTGCGCGCTTCGCTCCACTTGATCACGACTGACCGCTCCTCATTTGATTCCCCATGCCAACCTGCGCCGCCTGCGTCGCCCTACGCGCCTGACAGTGCGGCGCGCGCGCGCCGATACGCCCATGAAACGGCAGATCAATGGCGCCATTGCGCCAATCCACGCCAAATGTTGCGCCCAGCAGATTGAGCTGCGCGCCGCGCGACCAATCCACGCTGGCGCCGAGCAACCCCGCCAACGAATAGAGTTCGCCGCCGCCCAGCCCTTCGCCACGCCAGCTCCCGCCCAGCAGATAGTCCTTGCCGATGGCGGTGGCGGGCAGTTCGGTGCGCAGCTGCGGCGTGTGGCGAATCAGATAGGCGATAAACGTATTGCTGTTGGGCCCCGGCCAGATGTGATAGCGGTGCGCCTCCGGGTAGTTCTGCGCCAACTGCAGCAGATGCGGAATCGCCTGCTCGGCGTCGGGACCGCAGATCTGGTCGATCAGCTCCGGCGTATGACCAAACCACGAGCGATCCGGGGCCTCATCGGCGATGCGGGTGGCTTTGCGCCCGCTCCACACCCGCCAACCGATCACCTGCAATGTGGTGTAGTGATCGGCGTTGCGCGGTTTGAGCGCAATCCAGGTGTGCACCCCCAGCGTTCCACGCCAATTATAGGCGCGCGCCTGCCACACCTGCACCAGCGCCTGCGGGGCCTCGGCGGGCAGCGGGGCAATATCCATGCTGTGGCGCGGCGCGGTGCGCCAATGTACATCGGTGCGCACCTGACCACTGGCCCAGATCCACGCCGGTTGCGCCAGCACGATTCCAGCAACGATGAGAACGCGCCGCGCCGCCGGACTGGGCTTCAGCCAATGGCGCAGACGCCGCCAACCTCCAACAACCACGATCTCCACCTTCCGCTTCGACTCAATCCTTCAAGCGCCAACCCCGGCCGATGCGCCACACCGCCACCACGTAGAGCCCGGCCCACGCCAGCAGCGTCAGCGGACCGGAGCGCCACAGCACCGCCTCATCCAACCCCAGCAGCGCATAGCGGAACAGCTCCACCAGGTGGTACACCGGATTGACCAACGCCAGCGGCCGCCACGCGGCGTCGATCATCTCTACCGAGAAGAACACGCCGCCCAGATAGACCAATGGCGTGATGACAAAGTTGCTCACCAATGCGGTGTCGTCGAAACTCTTGGCCCACAAGCCGGAGAACAGCCCGATCAGACCGAACAGTCCCGCCAGCGCCAGAGAGGCGGCCAGCAGCCACAACGGATGCGCCACCCCAAACGGGGTGAACACCCGCGCCGCCAGCAGCACCGCCGCGCCCACCAGCAGCCCCCGCGCCATGGCCCCGCCCATCACCGCCAGCACCATCTGCGCCGGAGTCACCGGCAGCGCCGCCAGATCCATCTGGATCATGCCCGCATAGCGCATCTGAATCAGCGATGAGCTGGCGTTTTGATAGGCGTGCTGCATCACCCCCATGGCCGCCAATCCGGTGGCCAGGAAGGTGAGATAGCCCACCCCTTCAGTGGGGCCGATACGACTGCCCAGCGCCGCGCCGAACACGGCGAAGTAGAGCAGCGAGGTCACCAACGGCGCGCCCACAGTCTGGCCGAACACGCGCATGAAACGGCGCACCTCGCGGCGAAACAGCGACCACGCGCCATACCAGTTGCGATCATCCCGCATGGCGCGCCTCCTGCTGCTGCTTGCCTGCTGTGGCGGCGGCCCCGCTGGTCAGGTGCAGATAGACATCCTCCAGACGCGGCGGCTCCAGCCGCAGATCGGCGATCTGGCACGCCCGCTCCCCCGCCCAGCGCATCAATTCGCTCACCGCATCGGTGGCCAGCTCGCCATGCAGCCGACACGCCCCGGCGTCCCATTGCAAACCGACGGGGATGACGTCCGGCGCGGCGCCGTTTTCACCCTTCCACTGGATTTCAACGCGTCGCGCGGCGAAATCCGCCAGCAGATTTTCGGTACGATCACACGCCGCCAGCGCGCCTTGGTTGATAATCGCCACCCGTCCAGCCAGCTCCTGCGCCTCCTCCAGATAGTGGGTGGTGAGGATCACTGTGGAGCCTTGGGCGTGCAGCTCACGGATAAAGCTCCACAGGCCATGCCGCAGCGCGACATCCACCCCGGCGGTGGGTTCATCCAGAATCACCAACGGCGGCTGATGCACCAGCGATTTGGCCACGGTCAAACGCCGCTTCATACCGCCGGAGAGTTCGCGGGTGCGCTTATGGGCGTGCTTGGCCAGATCCAACCGCTGCAGCAGCTCATCCACCCACGGCCCGGGTTTGCGCACGCCGTAATAGCCCGCATGATTGATCAACAGTTCGCGCACAGTGAAAAACGGATCCAACGCGATCTCCTGCGGCGTCACCCCCACCAGTCGTTTGGCCAACTGCGGCTGGGCCTCGATATCCACCCCCATCACCGCCACCCGTCCGGCGCTCTTGGCGGTGACTTGAGCGACGATGTTGATCAAGGTGCTCTTGCCCGCGCCATTGGGGCCGAGAATGGCGAACACCTCGCCCGCCGCGATATTCAGATCCACCCCGCACAGCGCGGTCACGCCGTTGGCGTAGGTCTTCCGCAGCCCGTCGATGGCCAGCGCCGCGCCGCTCATGGCATGACTCCGTTGTTTGCGCGTTCGCGCGTCAGACCGGTCACTTTATACAGCTCCTGCGGCAAGCGTTTGCCTTTGATTTTCACCCGACTGCTGCCCTCCACCAATGCGCGCGCGCCCAGGGCGTCGATGACGCTTTGCGTCGCCAGCAGCGGATGACCCAACTCTTTGGTCATGGATTCGGCGCGCGCGGCCAGATTCACCGTATCACCAATGGCGGTAAAACGCTTATGTTGCGGGTGCCCCATATTGCCCAACACCACATTGCCAAAGTGAACCCCCACGCCGATGCGAAAACGCAGATTAAACGATTCGAACAGATAGTCGTTAAAACCGTCCAGCACCGCCTGCATGGTCAGGCCACACTGTACAGCGTCCACACACGCTTGATGCGCGGCGGCGCGGCTGGCCGCATCATCGGCGCCGCAAGGAATCTGCGCATTCAGCCCAAACAGCGCCATAATGCCGTCGCCCATGATTTTGTCGATGTAGCCGCCATTGGCCAGCACCGCTTCGCCCATGAGGTGATGGTAGCGATTGAGAATGTGCACGGTGTCATACGGCAGGTGGGATTCGGAAAAGGCGGTAAAGTCGCGGATGTCGGAGAACAGCACTGCGAGACGCCGCTCGCGGGGGGCGGCGCCGTCGCTCTGGGTCAGCAGCAGGTGATCCTCTTCGTCGCGCACGCCGCGCCGTACGCGCACATCGCCCAAAGGGCGACATTGACACGCCAACCGCACCTCCGGCCCCAGCCCTTGGGCGGCGGCCAGCGCGCGTTCGGCGTCAGTGGGCGGGGTTAAATTGTGCGCATTGTCCAGCACGGTGACGCGGCAGGTGGAGCAGCGCCCATTGCCGCCACAGATGTGGGCATGGGGCACGCCCGCCGCCAGCGACAGCTCCAGCAGGGTTCGGTCGCTGGCCAGGGGCGCGGCGACGCCATCTCCTGCGAAGCGGACCACGCCAGGGTGGACCAGGGAGTTGGCCATGGCAATTGCTCGCGTTGGCGGGGATTCCGTCTCGCCGCCACGGACGCACAATGGCGTCCGTGGCGGCGAAGCGATTACTCGGACAGTTCGTCGAGACGCTCGCGGCTGGCGCGCAGCTTCTCGCCTAAGCCGGTGTCTTGGGCCAGTTGGCGGCGCTTGGCCGAATAGTTGGGCGCCACCATGGGGTAGTCGCGCGGCAGATCGAACATGGCGCGATAGTCGGAGACGCTGATTTTGTGGGTGCGGGTCAGATGCCCTTTGAGCGCCTTGCACACCTTGCCGCAGATCAGGCAGGTGATGCTGTCCTTGGAGAGGGACTCCTCCACCGCCACGGCGGGGGCGGGACGCTTCAGGCTGATGGGGGACGGACGCCGACCTTGGGCCAGATCCTGGGCCCAGGCGTCCAGCTCGCTGGTGTCCTCGTCGGCCGACTCCAGCAGACGCGGATCCAGTTGCGACAGCGAGGCGTAGACCTCCTGGATGAGTTGCGGCACATCGTCGGCGCCCAGCGGGTTGTTGCGGACGTACGACTCCACGATGCCGGCGGTCGCCTTCATCAAATCACTCGACATGGTTTTCACTCCCGATCGGATGGCTGTCGCCATGCTTATTATTCAATCTGAGGGCCCATGACGCGGGCCCTTTTTGGCTCCGTTTGACCTTTTTTGTCCGCGCTTGAGTGGTGTAACGCCCACCCCTTGCGAACAATACGGAGTCCTTCTTTATTATCAGGGCGTAAAAATACGCTACTTCGTCAGAAAAATGAAGTCTCTTTCGCATCATTGGCAAAAAAAAAGCGTCTGGATCGAACCCAGACGCTTGCTTCAAGGAAGTTTTGGCTGATTTACCGAGCTTGCGCCCAGCGCTGGTCAACCGGCCAGAAAACGTTCATAGGCGATGATGGCCCACACGGTTCCCGCCAGCCCGGCCGCCACGAACACCGCCGCCGAGCCCAGGTCCTTGGCGCGCTTGGCCAACGGATGCCAGTCGGGACTGACCAGATCCACCACCGCCTCCACCGCGGAGTTGAGCAGCTCCACCACCAGCACCAGCACCACCGCGCCGATCAGCAGAATGCGCTCCAGTCCGGTCTGCCCCAGCAGCATGGCCAACGGCAGCGCCACCGCGCACACCGCCGCTTCGATACGAAACGCAATCTCACCGCTCCAGGCGGCGCGCAGACCATCAACAGAGTAACCGTAAGCACGGACCAGGTGCTCGAAATGGGTTTCTTGAGCCGGATTCATGGACGATCCTCTCTTTGGCTGTTTTGAGGCATCAGCGGGCTGTGACGCCGCGCTGGATGTTTTTGTGACAGCATCATGACTTTTTTTCTTCATTTTGTCACGCATTTTTCCGCGCGGCGCGCAATCAAAGAGTTGCATGGGAGGTTGACGCAAAATCTGCGCCCAGCCCTGGTTTGCGACGCGCAATCGCCTATACTTTTTCAACGGACGGACACATTTATTTCACGCCAGCAGGATCAGCACAATGACCACAACGCCGCCGGATGCACAATTGGAAAACGCCCGCTGGGATCTCAGCGCCCTCTACGCCGACATCGACGACCCGCAACTGATTGAGGATATCGCCACGTTGGCAGAGCGCTATGGCGCGTTTGAAAGCCGCTACAAAGGTCGGCTAAGTAAAAACCTGGGCGAGGCGCTGGTGGCGTTCGAAGCCTTGGAGCGACTGACCAACGGCCTGTTCCTCTACCTCTATCTGCGCCACTACGCGGACTTGAACGATCAAGCGGTGATCTCCCGTCTGCGCGAGGCGCAATTGGCCATCGACGCCGCCCAAGGGGCCCACGGGGTGTTCTTTGAAGATGAGATCGCGCACATGGACGACGCCGACTATGCGCGCCTACTGGAAACTGACGCCCGCTGCACGCGGGTGCGCGCTTATCTGGACAAGGTGCGCCGCAGCCGCCCCTACATGCTCACCGCCGAGGTGGAGGGCGCGCTGGCCAAGCGTCGCGCCTATGGCGCGGACAGCTGGTCGCAATTCTATGATGAGGCCGAAGCCGATCTACGCTTCGACTTCGAAGGTCAACAGCGCACCCTCACCGAGATGCTGCACATCCTCTCGGTGGATGGCGACGGCGAGCGCCGCGCCGCCTGCCAGAGGGTGGTCAATGACGGCTTGGGCGGGCCGTTCGTCAAATTCTCCGCCCAGTGCCTGAACATGGTGGTGGGGGCCAAGCGCATCGAGGATAAGGAGCGCGGTTACGCCCACCCCATGGCGTTCCGCAACATCAACAATATGGTCTCCGATGGCGTGGTGGAGACCCTGCATCGGGTGGTGATCGACCATGTCGGCCCCCTGGCCCAGCGCTACTACCGCCTCAAGGCGCATCTGATGGGGCGCGAGACCCTGCGCTGGAGCGATCGCAACGCGCCGTTACCGTTTGATGACTCGGCGCAAATTCCCTACGCCACCGCGCTGCGCTGGGTCACCGAGGCGTTCGCCGGCTTCAGCCCCAAATTGGCCGACCTGGTGCAGAACCACGCCGCCGCCGGACGCATCGACGCCCCCGCCCGCAGCGGCAAGCGCAGCGGCGCATTCAACTACTCCTGCGTGGTGGGCGACGGTCAGCCCATGGCCTTCACCCACCTCAACTATCTGGGCTCGGCGCGGGACGTGATGACCCTGGCCCACGAACTGGGCCACGGCGTGCACGGCCTGTTGGCGGGCGAAGCCCAGGGCGCGCTACAGGCCTCGCCGCCCATGGCGCTGGCCGAAACCGCCTCCATCTTCGCCGAGATGACCGCCTTTAACCATCTCCGCAGCCAACCGGAGGCCAATGGCTCTCCGCAGCAGCGCATGGCGCTGCTGTGCGGCAAGATCGAGGATATGCTCAATACGGTGCTGCGGCAGATCGGCTTCTCGCTGTTCGAACAGCGCGTGCACAATGCAGGCAAGCGACTCGACGCCGCCACCCTCAACGGCTGGTGGCGCGAGTCGGTGATTGAACTCTATGGCCCCGAGGGCGAGACCTTCACCTACGCCGACATCGACTGCCTGTGGAGCTACGTCAGCCACTTCCACAATCCGTTCTACGTCTACGCCTACGCCCTGGGGGAGCTATTGACCCAGAGCCTGCATGCGAGGCGCGATGAGTATGGCGAAGCATTCGAACCGCTGTTGTTGGATCTTCTGCGCGCAGGCGGATCCAAGGACCTGGTGACGCTGCTGCAACCGTTTGCCGTGGACCCGGAGCGGCCGCAATTCTGGATCGATGGCGTACAGGCCAGCCTCGGCAAACTGATCCCCGAAGCGGAAGAGACCGCGCGATCACTCGGGTAAATACCCGATCTGTGCGCCGCCCCAGAGGTCAATCGCCCAATAAAGAATTGATGCAAAAGACTCTTCTCCATCAAAACAGAGAGCTCGCCAAGCAGTAATTGATATTGCGCCGTACTGCTACGCCCCGTATGATGGGAATGATAGGCGCTGTTTATACCAATCTTTAACCGCAGGCATAGGGTGGGCATGCTTTTTCGCCCCAAACGTCAGGAGTCGCACAGCAACATGACGCCGCCGACCGAAGCAACCCTGCCGCAGATCAAGCCCAAGGGCTGGGGTCTGCTGGTGCGCGATCAACAAGAGTTGATCGCATGGGCGGCGCATATCCTGCTCATGACCCTGTTCTGCGCCTTTTTGGTGGGATTCTTCTCCCAACAACAGTCCCAATGGATGACCGAACGGCGCACCGCCGCCGCCTCCGAGGCGCAACTGGCCCGGTTTATCATTGAGCAGTCATTGAACCGGGGCGATTACGCCAGCCTGCCGCCGTTGATTCAAGCGTGGGCGGTGCAACGCCCCGATATCGCCGAACTCACCGTCACCGCCTCCAATGGCGCGCGCTTGGCCAGCCATCACCGCGACGTGGGCGCGCATCCGCTGCTGACGGTGCGTCAGGAGGCGCACTACTCCTTCCGCGGCGCCGCCTCCATTACCCTGCGCCTGGATATCTCCCGCATCGATGAGCAGGCCAACGCCCTGCGCTGGCAACTGATCGCCGCCTTTGGCGTCATTCTGTTCGGCTCCACCACCCTGCTGCACCTGCTGTTGCAACGCCGCCGTCACGTACTCTCCCTGGCGGAACAGAGCCGACACCTCAACGAAACCAACCACTCCCTCTCTGAAGAGATCGCCCAGCGCGCCCGCGCCGAGCAGGAGCGCCAACGCGCCGACCGCAACTGGAAAGCGCTGTCGCGCTGCGGCGAAGCGATGATCCGCGCCACCAACGAAGAGGAGCTGCTCACCGAGGTGTGCCGCATCATCGTCGATGTGGCCAACTACCGCATGGCGTGGGTCGGCTACGGCGACGAGAGTGACGGCGAGCGCCGCATCCTCCCCAAAGCCAAATGGGGCCACGAGATGGGCTACCTGCGCGAAGTCACCGTAGGTTGGGGCGACAACGCCCTGGGCAATGGACCCGGCGGCACCGCCTATCGCGAAGGCCGCACCGTGGCGGTGCTGGATACGCAGAAGGACCCCGACTTCGCCCCCTGGCGCGCCGAGGCGCTCAAGCGCGGTTATCACGCCGTTCTGGGCCTGCCGCTTAAAGAGGCCGGACACACCTTCGGCGTGCTGATGATCAACTCCGCCCACCCCGCGCCGTTTGGGGTGGAGGAGCGGCAGTTGCTGGAGGATCTGGCCGGTGACCTGGCCTTTGGCATCGTGGCGCTGCGCGAATCCACTCGAGTGCGCGAGGCCGAACGCTCCCTGCTGCGTAGCAACGAGGAGTTGGAAGAGCGCGTGGCCAGCCGCACGCGCCAACTCAGCGACTCGCTGGAGCGCCTGCAGCGCACCCAGGCGCAACTGGTGGACGCCGAACGCATCGCCTCCCTGGGCAACCTGGTGGCGGGCGTGGCCCACGAGATCAACACGCCGCTGGGCGTGGGCGTGACGGCGCTGTCGCATTTGCAAAATCTCAATACCGAAGCCCGCGACGCCATGGCGCAAGGCAACCTGAAGAAGAGCCATCTCACGCGCTATTTTGAAGACGCGGATATGATGCTGCACTCGCTGGACAGATCGCTGCGACGCTCTTCGCAACTGGTGCGCAACTTCAAACTGGTCTCCACCGACACCGGTGAAACCGAGGCCAAAGAGATCAATCTGCACGACTTCCTCGCCGAATTCGCCGACACCGCGCGCCGCCAATGCAAAAAAACGGGCGTGGTCATCACCGTTGAGTGCCCTGAAGATCTGCTCATCACCAGCTTCCCCAACAGTCTGACCCATGTGTTGACCAACCTGCACATCAACGCCATGGAGCATGGGTTCGAAGGGCGCGAAAGCGGTGAAATCCTGCTGCGCGCCCACCGCGACAATCCCGAAGCGCCGTTGACGCTGCTGTTCCAGGATAATGGCCGCGGCATGTCCGAGGAGCAGGTGCGTCAGATTTTTGAGCCCTTCTACACCACCAAGCGCCACCTGGGCGGCACCGGCCTGGGCATGATGGCGGTCTACAACATCGTCACACACCTGTTGGGCGGCTCGATTCACTGCCACAGCGCGCCGGATCAAGGGGCGCAATTCCTCATCACGCTGACGCCCAAAGAGACCGTGCAGACGTGAGCGACGCCTCTGGCAAGCCACGGCCACAGGATGACGACGAACTCCTGTTTGCCGCAGAGGAGCTCCCCGCCGCCGAGCCGCAGGAGCCTGCCGACCCCTGGCTGGTGCTGGTGGTGGATGATGACACCGATGTGCATCACATCACCGACGCCATTCTCAAGAACGTCACCTTCCGCGACCGTCCCATTGAGATGATCCACCTCTACTCCGGCCAAGACGCCATCGCCCATATGAGCGAACGCGGCTCGGATGTGGCGATGATTCTGCTGGATGTGGTGATGGAGACCGATGACGCCGGTCTACTGGTGGTCAAGCATGTGCGCCAGGAGCTGGGCAATCGCTTTGTGCGCATCGCCCTGCGCACCGGCCAGCCGGGCCGCGCGCCTGAGGCGCGCATGATCGCCGAATATGACATCAACGACTATCGTGAAAAAACCGACTTAACCGCCACCAAGCTGGTGAGCGCCATCATCACCGGTCTGCGCGCCTACGACGATCTGCGCGCCATCGAACAGCTCTCCTTCTCCAAAGAGGCGCTGGAGCAGGAAGTGAGCAAGCGCACCGCCGCTCTGGGCGCCAGCGAAACCCGCTACCGCGCAGTCACCCGCACCGCCAACGACGCCATCATCACCATCGACCCGGAGCGTCTGATCACCTTCTGGAATCCCGCCGCCGAACGGATTTTTGGCTACTCCCTGGAGGAGGCGCTGGGGCGCGACCTGCGCGAAATCATTTTCGACCCCGTATTTGACGCCGCTTGCGACGGACTGGCGCATAGCCCCATCGATCCGCAGGATCCGGAGCATTGGGAGGGCGCCACTCTGGAGCTCTCCGCCATCCGCAAAGATGGCGCGCGCCTGCCGCTAGAGCTCTCCCTCTCCGCCTGCCTGGTGGCTGGCGCGCAGCAGTTCACCGCCATCGCCCGCGATATCAGCGAGCGCAAACACGCCGAACGCGAGCGCGAACGCGACTATCAGAATCGCGTGGTGATCAGCGCCCTGCTGGGCACCGCGTTGGAGTCGCTCTCTCTGGCCAATCAGTTAGAGCGCGCCATTACGCTGATCTTCAGCCTGCCGTGGCTGGCCAGCGGGCCCTGTAGCGGCGTGATCTTCCTGGTGAATGAGGACAAACGCGCGCTGAGTTCAGTCGCCCACTACACCTCGGGATTGGGCGCGCCGGATGTGTGCGACCCCGATAACGCCGAAGTGTGCCTGCGTGAAGAGGTCAGCGACCTGCTGAACCAAGAGCTCGCCCCCGGCGTGGATTTGCACAGCATTCGCTACGCCCAAACCGAGAACTTCAGCCGCTACTGCGTGCCCATCGCGTTCCAGGAGAAGCTGCTGGGCATGCTCACTCTGTGCCTGCCCATCGGTCGTCAGCGCGGCCATGATGAAGAGGACCTGTTGGCGGCCATCGCCAACACCCTGGCGGGCTTGATCGCGCGGCGGCGCGCCGAAGAGTCGTTGGTTTCGGCCACCCGCGCCTTGTGGGATACGCGCCTGGACATCATCCGTCGTCTGGGCATGGCGGCGGAGTATCGCGACAACGAAACCGGCATGCACGTTATCCGCATGTCCAAGTTCGCAGCCCGTTTGGGCTACGCTGCAGGGCTATCGGAGAAGGAGTGCGAAACCTTGCTGCTGGCCGCGCCCATGCACGACGTAGGTAAGATCGGCATTCCCGACAGCATTCTGCTCAAACCGGGTCGCCTGACCGACGATGAGTTCGCGGTGATGCGCAATCATGCGATCATCGGCGCACAGATGCTGCAAGGCCACAGCGACGAGCCGCTCAAGTCCTCGCACATCATCGCCCTGACCCACCATGAAAAGTGGGATGGCACCGGCTATCCGGTGGGCCTGAAAGGCGAAGAGATCCCCCTCATGGGCCGCATCTGCGCCTTGGCCGACGTGTTCGACGCCCTCACCTCCGAGCGCCCGTATAAAAAGGCGTGGCCGGTGGATGAGGCCATTGCCCACCTGCAACAGTGCGCCGGCACGCACTTCGATCCCCGCTTGACCGCGCTGTTTGTGGAGATTCTGCCAGAGCTGCTGGCCATCCGCGACGACTACCCGGACGAAGAGAGCGACGGCTTCGACTCGAACTTCTAACCCGGCATTGAGCAGCTCGGAGCCGCTACCCCCGTCAGATCCACCCGATATAGTCGCTAGCATTCAATAGTGAACATTTGGGCGCTGAAAGATATCGAGGGCTATGCCCTCGAGCTCCCAAGGTCAACATCCAAACCGTGGGCTCCGCCCACACCCGCTTAAGGGTCACAGACCCTATGACGATTTGGCAGGATTGCCAAATCGGACTCGCGCAGCGAGCCCGCAGGGTGAGGGCCATGGATGGCCCGAATCAATCCCGACAAATTTCCGTTGGATATTTGTCCCATAGTCAGCGCAAGTTCAGCCTGCGTCACGCAAACATTGAGCGCTTTGGATGTGTGTCATTCTGGATTCAAGCGACTATATTACGCCTCCACATCCACCAATCCGGCGCGGAACTGCCGCGTGGCGTCGGCGATGGTGAAACAGGCGGCGCGCTTGAGGCAGAGATCCTTCTCAATGGTGAGCGCCTGCGCCATGGCGCGGCCCAAATCCTCATGCATCGCCCCGGCGCCGCTGTCGCCCAACACAAAGCGCGGCGCATCCACCGGGAACGCCGCCACCGGTGCGCCGCTGGCCAGCGCTTCGATCATCACCCGGCCAAAGGTGTCGGTGCGCGACGGAAATACGAACAGATCCGCCGCCGCATAGAAGCGCGCCAACGCCTCGCCCCGCTTAAGCCCCACAAACAGCGCGCGCGGAAACTTCCGCCGCAATGTCGACAGCAGAGGCCCCTCGCCCACCACGCAGCGCTGTGCGTCGCTGTCGGCTTCGAGAAACGCTTCAATACTTTTTTCGCTGGCGACACGCCCTACATAGAGCGCCACCGGACCCGCCACGTTGCGCAACTCCTCCGGGCGCTCCTGCGGCTGCGGGCGGGGATGGAACAGGCTCTGGTCCACCCCCCGCGCCCACAGGCGCACCGGGCTGGTGAAGCCGTTGTCCGCCAACAGATCCGCCATGGCCGGAGTCGGCGCCATCACCTGCGCGGCGGCGTTGTGGAATGCGCGCACCAATGGGTAGAGCCAGCGCGCCGAAACCAACCCTTGGGAGCGCCGCTCGGCATACTCCGGCCACTGGGTGTGATAGGTGGTGGTAAAGGCCAAACCACGCTTACGACAGTGGCGCCATGCGGCAAAACCAATCGGCCCTTCGGTGGCGATATGCACATGATCCGGCGCGAATTGATCGATGAGACGAGCGGTCAAGCCGCCGTCGCGCACCAATTCCACGTTGTCCGCCTTGATGGTCCACCACTTGCCCGGAAACAGACGCGGATGGATCGCCTCCACCGTATCGCCCCAAGCGCGCAGTTGCGCGATGGTTTCGGCATAGGTCAACGCCACGCCATTGACCTGAGGCGGATCCCAGGCATCGGTGGCGATGAGAATGCGTCGCGGCGCAAAACCCTGCGGCGGCGCGTCAGCAGGAGGCGTGTGGGGGGACAAGAAGGGAGCTGCATCAACCATGTGAGGCCTCGGCCAGCAGGGGCTCCAACGCCGTTGCAGGGGCGTCGTCGCCGGTGGAGAGTGCGCCATTGGCGCCCACAATGGCGCGCACGGCGGCGTGATCGGAGCGATGTCCGTCGTGAATGATGCGGCTGGCCTGCGTATTCAAGGACAGGCCGCGGGTGAAGATGTGGTCAACGGATTTGCGATCCCACCAGAGCAGAAAAGTGGGCTCATCGGGACGGCCAACGGCGTCGTCAAACTGCGCCAGCGCCGGAATCTGTTTGCGCAGATAGGGGATGTCCTGGTTGAAATCCCCCATCACCACCACCGGTTGCTCCGGCGGCAGAGCAAGCAGGTTGTCATTGATGGTCTTGAGGGTGCGTCGGTACAGGCCCACCTTTTCGGTGGTGCACAGATGCAGGCAGAAGTAGATCACGCCGCTGTGTTGGCCGCGCGCCATGGTTGCGCCGCCGCCGCCGCCGATGCGCTTGCCCCACTTGAACGGGTGCGGCAACGGTATGGGTTCGCTGGGCTCCCGAGTGGCCAGCAGCACGCTCAGGTGATCCTTGACCCCTTTGGCCTTGTGCCCCAACCCCACATGCACCGAGGCGTAGCCCATCTGTATGAGGCGTTCGATGTACTCTTTATGCTGCGAGCGCAACACTTCGCTCAGGCCCAAAACGTCGGGCAGTTGCTGTTGAGCGCTGGCGAAGGCGCCGCACACGCTGGCCACGCTGAGTTGCGGATAGAGGCTGGCGCGACGCTCGCTTAAGCGCCGTTTGCGCCATTTGAATGGCATGCGCACGCCGATAATCGACTCCAGCAGCGCCTGAACCGGGCGTTTGTAGTGCAACGCATAGTGGAGCAGAAGGTGGTGGAAGAAGCGACGTCCATCGCCGCCGGACATGGTGTTCAAATAGAAACAGTCAAGCCGTCTCATCCTGAGCGCTCCGTCGCCCGCAGCCGCCGGATCAAAACGAATCCGGCACCCCTCTGCTTGCGATGCGCGCGCAAGATCGCAGATACGCGCATGCGCGCCATTGCGTTTGCGTAACAGTTTGCCGACGATGAGGTGGATTCTTCTCCACCCGGTGGGAAAAGTGGGGAAAAACCGCTTGGGTCGCGCGCGTATTGCGCCGATCAATACGGCAAGAGCGCCTTGTAAATGGCGCGCAATGGATTCAGGAGTGATGATGCAGCCAATGGAGTGGTTTGACGCCCTGCACGGTGCGTTGACACAGAGTCAGTGCCGAATTCAGGGAGAGCCTGCAGAGCTGGCCGCGGGATTGAATACGCTTGGTCAGTTGCTGGCGCAGACCCAGCGCGACGGCGCGTCGGTGTGGTGGGCGGGCAATGGCGGCAGCGCCGCGCTGTGCAGCCACCTGTCGCAGGATCTGTTGAACAAGCTGGGCATCCGTTCACAGACCATCAACGATCCCGCGCTGCTGACCTGCATGAGCAACGACTACGGCTACGAGCAGGTCTATGCGCGTCCCTTGAGCGTACTCGCGCGCCCAGGCGATCTGGCGCTGCTGATCTCCAGCTCCGGGGCCTCGGCCAACATTCTCAACGCCGCGCGCTGGGCGCGCGACAACGGCCTGAAGCTGGCGACGCTGTCGGCTTTCAAAGCGGACAACCCCCTGTTTGCGCTGCCCGCCGACGCCGCATTTTATCTGCCGTGCTCGCTCTATGGGCACGCTGAAGTGGGGCATGAGGCGCTGATCCACGCCGTCATTGAGTCCCTCTGGCTGCAACAAAAAACCCCATAAGGGGAACGGTTAATTCTTGCCAGCACGGCGGGAAAAAGCGAAACTGCGGAAATCGATGCACGCGTCCGGCGCAGTGCACGAAGAATAATTCTCACAATCCTTTTAGGAGCTTAGGCGCGGTGGAGCCCCCCAGCCCACGATCTTGCCAACCCCTTGCGACCCCAGCCGATGTTCGCCCTGGCCGCTCCCAGTGCGCCCAGTCCAACCATGCGCTGCAGCGTCGCAACCGACCAGTTTTACTCTTCACTGGCGACGCTCTGCGTGGCGGGCACATCCTCGCGCACCTTCTTTTTGAGCCAGCGCACCAACAGAAACACCTTGATGGGAATGATGATCGCCGATCCCCAGGCGATCCACAAAATCACGTCCATACTGCCGCTCATAATCGCCGCGTCCCTCACGATTGTTGGGTTGATGCGCTCTGTGTAGTCGCCAATACGCCTGCCGCAAGCCCTGTTGGCCATTGGCTCAGCCGCGCCATTATGCCGTTTGAACCGACATTTTGGGAACCCCGATGACATCACCGCTACTGCTTTGCACCGACCTGGATCGCACCCTCTTGCCCAACGGGCATATGCCGGAGTCGCCACGCGCCCGCGCGCTGTTTCGCGCTCTGGCCGCCCAGGAGGACGTCACCCTCGCCTATGTCTCCGGGCGCGACCTGCACCTGATCCAGAGCGCCATCGATGAGTACGAACTGCCGGTTCCTGATTTCGCTGTGGCCGACGTCGGCTCCACCATCTATCGACTCAACGGCGAGGCCCCGGAACTGGTTACGCAGTGGCAGGACGCTATCGGCGGCGACTGGAACGGATTCGACCGCCGCAGCATCGACGATATGCTGGACGACTTCACCGATTTGCAGCTGCAAGAACCAGAAAAACAGAACACCTACAAGCTCAGCTACTATACCCCGCCAGACATCGATGCCCAGAACCTGCGTCGCAAGATCGCCCACCGCTTGGGCAAAGCTGGCGTGCGCGCCAGCATCATCTGGAGCTATGACCAGGCGGATAATGAGGGACTGCTGGACATCCTCCCCGCTTCCGCCAATAAACTGGCCTCGGTGCGTTTTTTGATGGCGCTGTTGGGATTCAGTTCCCAGCAGACCCTGTTTGCCGGCGATTCGGGCAATGACATGGATGTGCTGGTGAGCGACACGCCCGCAGTGCTGGTGGCTAACGCCAGCAGCGATGTGCGCGAAGAAGCGGTGCGTCTGGCGCAACAAAACGGCATGGCCGCAACTCTGCACTTGGCCACCGGAGGGTTTGAAGGGATGAACGGCGCCTATGCGGCGGGAATTCTGGAAGGTGTGAATCACTTCTACCCCGAACGCATCGCCGCCCCTCTGGCTGAACAAATCACATAGATTTTCTATAAAAATCAAAACAACACAATTCCATTTTGATACATCTTGCTTAAAATGGCACTCGTTATCCGCGCACGCCCGTGTGACCTCTAGCAAGAGCAAACAGAATCCATGGCTTACGATCAATTCGTCATTCGCTTTCCCGATGGTCTGCGTGATCGCATCAAGCAAGCGGCCCGCGCCAACAACCGCTCCATGAATCAGGAGATTGTCGCCCGCCTGAGCCATAGTCTGGATAGCGGCGCCGAGGCCTTGCCCCTGGGCAACGACAGCGGACCAGGCGCGTCCATCGCACCGGACAACCTCCAGGAGTTGCTCGAAGAGGCCGCTGAACGCGCCGCGCGTAAAGTGCTGCTGATGCAACTGCGCGCCAATGATGAGCAGTGACCCCAACCTCTGAGCCTGCTGACTTCATGCCCGTCCTGTCGCATTTTGGACGCCTCTAATGTGTGGAATCGCAGGCTACACCGGTGAGAGGATCCCCGGTCTGACGGCGCGCATGAATCGCGTGCAGCGCCATCGCGGTCCCGATGGCGACGGCGTGTTTGAAGACCCACGCGCTCCCCTCAATCTTGGCCATGTGCGTCTCTCCATCCTCGACTTGACGCCCAGCGCCGCCCAGCCCATGCACAGCGCCGATGGGCGCTATGTGCTGAGTTATAACGGTGAAATCTACAACTTCCGCGAACTGCGCGCGCAGCTTGAAGCCAAAGGGCGCACATTCCGCTCCAGCGGCGACACCGAGGTCCTGCTGCAAGGGTTGGCTGAAGAGGGCGCAGCGTTTCTCCCCCGTTTGAACGGCATGTATGCGTTGGCGCTATGGGATCGCCTCACCGGCTCTCTGCTGCTGGCGCGCGACCCCATCGGCGTCAAACCCCTCTACTATGCGCAGATCGATCCGCGCACACTGGTGTTCGCCAGTGAGATCAAGACGCTGTGCGCCCACCCCAAACTGCTTCGGCGGCCCAACTTCGCCGCAATTCAACAACATTTGAGCTATATTTACGCCTCTGGAGAGCATACTGCGCTGCAAGACGTCATGCGCCTGCCAGCAGGCGCGACCCTGCAGTGGCGTCCCGAGGGCGTGGAGCCGCCGCGCATTGAGCGCTTCTTTGATTGGCGTCTGGGGCCCACAGATGCGCAGGGGATCAACGCTCCGCAAGCCTATGCGCAGGAGAGCGCTCATCTGCGTGACGCGCTGGCCACGGCGGTCAGTCGACAAATGGTGGCCGACACGCCGGTGGGCTCGCTCCTGAGCGGCGGCTTGGATAGCAGCCTGATCACCGCTCTGGCCAATCGGGATATCGGCGCGGCCCTACGCTGCTTCACCATCACCACCCCCACAGCGGAAAACCAGCTGGACCAAGCCGCCGATGACGCCCCCTATGCGCGGCAACTGGCCGCTGATCTACACCTGCCCCTGCATGAGATCGCCCTACGCCCCAAAGTGGCCGACCTCTGGCCACAACTGGTGTGGCACCTGGACGAACCGCTCTCTGACCCGGCGGCGATCTCCTGTTATCTGGTCAGCAAGCTGGCGCGAGATCAAGGCGTTCCGGTGCTGCTCTCCGGCCAGGGGGCCGATGAGCTGTTTTGCGGCTACCCGCGCTACTGGGCGATGCAACAAACCCGCGGACTGGACACCCTCCCCCAATCCGCGCGCCATCTGCTGGCGGGCGCAGCGCGTCTATTGCCCGGGGCGCGCCCCGGGCGGCTTGGCGCCCTGAGCCGTCGCGTGCGTCGCGTGCTCAGCGAAGCTGCGCTTCCCCCCCAGCAGCGCTTCCTCAACCTCTGCGCCAACACCCCGCAGAGCGCTATGGACGCCATCTACACGCGAGCATTTGCCGATCAACTTCATGGCGAACGCGGCATCGACGCCTGTTACGCCGCCATGACCGCACGCCCCGAATCGTTGGAGCAGGCGCAACGCTGGCGCGATTTGACCGTCTATCTGCCCAATCACAATCTCAACTATCTGGATAAGATGGGGATGGCGCAGAGCATCGAGGCGCGGGTGCCGCTGCTGGATCTGGAGATCACGGCGCGCGCTGCGCGCTATCCCGCCAACTGGTTGGTTCAAGGCCGAGTGATCAAACGGATTCTGCGCAGCGCCAGCCAGGGGATTGTGCCCGACGCCATCATCCATCGCCGCAAGGCGGGGTTTGGCGCGCCCTATCGCAAATGGCTGCGACATGATTTGGCGCCGATGTGGGAAGATGTGTCACAGGGCGAAACCGCCCGTACGCGGGGCTGGTTCGATCCCGCCGCCCTGGCGCAGGCCCGCACCCGCTCTCAAGAGGGCGTGGAGGATCTGTATATGCTGCAGTGGGGCGTGTTGACCACCGAGTTATGGGCGCGTGCGTTCTTGGATCGCAACCCGGCAACAGATTCGCCCTAATCCCATTGCGGGGTCACAACGCGCGCCATCAATTGCGGCGGTCAGATCACCCCATGGGCCGCACAGGATAGAGCGGAGACCGTGGCGGCGCATACGTCACAGGCTGCCGCCGTTGCGCCGCCCGCACACGGTCGAGCACGCCCATCAACAAACCGAGCACCGCCCAGTAGAAAATGAATGTCGACGACCCGGGAGCTGTCCACCAGGCTTCGAACACAGAGTGCGCCATCAATCCCACAGTAATGCCGACCAACAATCCAATCATCAGCTTGGCGTCCCGGTCCCGGCACCGTTGAAAAGTCCGCCACACCGTTGCCATCAAGACCACAAACATCAGGATGTAGAGCGCCAGACCCACCACGCCCAACTCCTCCATAATGGCCAGTTGGGAGTTTCCTTTCTCCCGATAGAATCCCATACTGAGCTGGCCCTGGAACTCATACCCTTTGAGTCCATAGGTGAGCCCATAACCAATTCCGACCAGCCCCCCCTTCTTGGCCATATCAAAAGACTCTTTCCACACGGACTCGCGCGACATGAGGATCGCATTACTGCCCTTGTAGACATAACGGTCGACAAAATAGTCGATCGTCAGTGACTGCGCCGACCACAGCATGGCCAACACCACCACGCCACCGAGAAAAATCTGGTAACGCTGCCGCATGCCCATTGCGAGCAATCCGCCCAGAAACACGAAGCTCAACGCCACCAGAGCGGCGCGCGCATTCGAGCTTAAACAGAAATAGATTGCGATAGCGCTCCCCGCCCCCCAAATCATCTGCTCGAACAATGTTCCCCGCAGTGAAAGATAAAACCGCCAAAGCGGCAGAATAGAGACCATGACGACAAGAATGCCAAATGCATTGGGGTTCAAGCCGGGAGCCAGAACATACACCTGCCCGACCTGTCCACCGAAATCGAGCAGATACCCCATCTGCTTCTGAATGCCAAGAAATCCTGCAAGGTAAATAAGCACAAACGCAGGCGCAAGCAGATCCAATAGATACCGCATCTGCTTTCGTCGAGCCCAATCCCAGCCAACGATCAGGGCAGACAGAGCGCACACGGCGGCGACGCCCCCCTTCATCAGACTGATCATATAGTTTTCTGACCAAATGGTGCTCGACACGCCCCAAAGCACATTGGCGAAAATGACCAGAAACAGACCCTGGTTAACGATCTTCTTCAGCGGCGCCTTAAACAACGCTAAAAGGACCAGAGGAATCAGGTAGATCCAGCGCAGATTCTGCCCGGTGAGATAGGGAACCAACCCCAGCGGATAGCACATGAACGCCATAAGCGCCAATGGCAGAAACCAATTTCGCCAATTGAGTAGGATTCGAATCACAAACTCTTCCCAGCTAAGGATGCGCTCTGAGGATCACAAGCGCGCAGCAACTGCGCGTAGAGTGACTCCAAACGCTCTGCATGGCGCGCCCAAGTAAATTCACTTAACACGCGCTCCTGGCCAGCCAAAGCGATCTGCTGTGCGGTCGACGGATGCGCCCGCAACTCTTGCAGATGCGCTGCGACAAGATCAGGCGAGGGCTCCTGCGCCAAAACGCCGCTCTGACCATGGACGATGAATGCGCTGGGACCTTCGCCCGCCACCCCCAACGCCAGACACCCAGCCGACATCGCTTCCAAATAGGCGATGCCGAACGCCTCTGGCTGTGACGGCAGACAGAACAGATGCGCCTGACCCAACCACACCGCCAACTGGTCATGTTTCAGGCGTCCGTGAAACCGCACCCGTTGCGCCAGACCCAGTGAATGACTCAACGCTTCCAAAGAGCGCCGCTGCGGCCCATCGCCAATGACATCATAACGCCAATCGCCTTGCCAGTCTGGAAGATTCCGCAACTGCGCCAGCGCGCGCAGAGTCACATCGATCCCCTTCCCCGGCTGCAGATTGCTCACACTCACCACGCGCCAAGGGTCGCTCCAGGGCGCCCGTGATACGGCGGCGGCGTCAACAGGACGGAATCCGTTGTGCACCGTGTGCGCGCCATCCGGGCGTTGCGCCAACGCTGGGTAGTGGCGTCGCAACGCATCCCCCACCACCACAGCCCTATCCACTCCGTGTTGAACGCGTCCGACAAACGCTTGCGCTTTGGACCTCTGCATCCGTGGATGGGTCTCCACCCCATGCCACGTCGCCACCACCGGCGCCTGCGCCGCCCGACCAGCCCGTATCGCCACCGCCGCCAACCGCTCGTTATGCCCATGCAGAAGATCCGCGCCAAACGTCTGCGCCATGTGCGCCACCTGCGGCGCCAACAGGCGTTCGCAAAACCACTGCGTCAGACCTCTGGCGACATAGCGCGGCGCGCTGGGATAACGAAGCGCGCGCCAGCAGACGCCAGCAGGCAACCAATCGGGCTTACGCCGCGCGCCGCCAAGCCGATAGGGCTCCGCCACAATCGCCAACACGCTATGGCCGCGTTGGGCGAGCGCTTGCGCCGAATCGAGGATGAATTTTCCCTGCTGCGCATCGGGAGTCTCGGGAAACCAGGGGGTCAACATTACGATTCGCGCCATGAACGCCCCTTTTCGCCCCGCACAGTGAACAAACTTGGCGCCCATGGACCCAAGCGCCAGGATGCGCCTATCATGAGATCAGGTTCGCCATAGATTAGATCCATCATCCTGCACAAGCGAGCGATTTGCCCATGGTTCCCATCACCGCCGTCATCGCTATCAAAAATGAAGCCAACAATCTGGAGCGCTGTTTGAGCGCACTGGATGGATGGATCACTGAGGCGGTGGTGGCCGACTCCCAAAGTACGGATGGCAGTCAGGAGATCGCACAGGCTCACGGCGCCACGCTGCTGCAGTTTCACTACCAAGGCGGCTGGCCGAAAAAACGCCAGTGGGTGCTCGACACCTACGCCATCCAAACCCCCTGGGTGCTGCTGCTGGATGCCGACGAGCGCGTGACTGAAGCGGTGAAAAGGGAGATTGAAACGGCGATTACGCAGCAGGAGTATGCGGGCTTTCGCATTAAGCTGGATAATATTTTCATGGGCGTCACGCTCACCCATGGGGACTTCAGCCCCTATAAAACCTGCCTGTTTCGCACCGGGCAGGGACGTTTTGAACAGCGTCTGCAGGAGCAAACGACTCACATGGCGGATATGGAGGTGCACGAACACGTGAAACTGGATGGCCCCTCACGCGCGCTCAAGCATGGCCTGGAACACCGCAACGTCAACACCCTGTCGCGCTACATCCTCAAGCACAATGAGTACTCTAACTGGGAAGCGCCCTTGATGCGGCAACTGAAACACGGCGCGCTTGAGCACGATGAATTGCCGCCGCGCTTATTTGGCGGCACGCAGGCCCAGCGCCGTCGCTGGCTCAAACACAAGCTGTTTTTCATGCCTGGATTCAGCCTGCTGATGTTTGTCTATCACTATCTGTTGCGCGGCGGCTGTCTCCATGGCGCGGCAGGGTTTTATTACGCCGCTTTTCAAGCCATTCAACGATTTCATATCAAGGCCAAGGTGCGCGAACTGGAACTGATCGCACAATACGGCTCGGCCAACCCGCCGCCCGAAGAGTTGAAGCGGCGCTGAGCCGCTCATCCATTACAAATCATTTTTGCGACAGCCGTAGATATCTTCAAAACGCACAATATCATCCTCTTGCAGATAGCTGCCGCTCTGCACCTCAATCACCTGCAAGGGAATTTTACCCGGGTTCTCCAGGCGATGTTTCACCCCAACGGGGATGTAGGTGGATTGGTCCTCCGTCAACAGAAAGCTCTCGCCGTCGCGGGTGACTTTGGCCGCGCCGGTCACCACCACCCAGTGCTCGGCGCGATGGTGGTGCATCTGCATGGAGAGTTTGGCCCCAGGATTGACCGTAATGCGTTTGACCTGAAAGCGCGAATGCACCGAAATGGTCTCAAACGCGCCCCAAGGTCGGTAGATTTTGGGGTGAAACACCGCTTCACGACGATTATCACGCTTGAGGCGCTCGACCAATTTTTTGACGTCCTGGGAGCGGCTCTTGTCGGCCACCAACACCGCGTCGGCGGTCTCCACCACCACCAAGCCCTCCACGCCGAGCAACGTCACCAGCCCCTCATCGGCCCGCACCAGACAGTCGCGGGCGTCTTCCAACACCACGTCGCCATGGGTCACATTGCCCTGCGCATCGCGCTGCTGCGCGCGCCACAGCGCCTCCCACGAGCCGATGTCGCTCCAGCCCGCATCCAGGGTGGTCACCACGCCCCGCGCGGTCCTCTCCATCACCGCATAGTCGATGGAGTCCGCCGGACAGGCCTCGAAGCTCTCCGGATCCAAACGAATAAAGTCCAGATCCAGCCGCGCCTTTTCCAGCGCCAATTGGCACTGTTCGACCATCAACGGCGCATGCTGACTCAACTCCTCCAGATAGCGCTCGGCGCGGAACAGAAACATGCCGCTGTTCCACAGATAGGCCCCGCTCTGCAAATAGGCTTGGGCGGTTTCAGCGTCGGGCTTCTCCACAAAACGGTCAATGGCGTAACAGGCGGGCCCCGATCCCGGCAGCGCCGCGCCGCGATGGATATAGCCATACCCGGTTTCAGCCCACTCCGGCTGCGCGCCGAATGTCACCAACGCGCCGCCTGCGCTGTGCTCCCTGGCCGCCAACAGGGCGTTATGCAGCGCTGTCACATCCGGGATCAAGTGATCGGCAGGCATGACCAGCAGTTGCGCCTGCGGGTCGATCTGCAACGCCTTGAGCGCCGCGCACGCCACCGCCGGCGCGGTGTTGCGGCCAACCGGCTCAAGCAGAATCCCCGCGCTCTCAATCCCGGCGTGGCGCAGCTTCTCGGCGGCCAGGAAACGGTGCTGATCGTTACACACCACCAGCGGCGCGCCCAGATCCGGCAATCCGCTGAGCCGCTCCAGGGTCTCAATAAACAGGGACTTGCCATCGAGCAGCGGCAGAAACTGTTTGGGGTGGATCTCCCGCGACAGGGGCCACAGACGCGAGCCGGAGCCGCCGGATAATAGAGTCGGAATGATCATAGCGCAGACTCCCAACAATCAGCGCGCGCTGCGCCAAGGGCCGAAACAGCATGTATTTTGCATAGAAACAATCAACCAGATAATCACACCGCGCAGCGCCGCTGCGACATCGCAAAATATTACCTGGAACGCATTGATATCGCCATGACAGTTACCGAACCCACGCCCTATGTCAACGCCGTGCGCCTGATGGCCGAACAAGGCGACCCGGACGCGCAACACACAATGGGCGCTCTGCTGCTGCAGGGTGAGGAGATCGCTCAGGATTTCGACGCCGCCGCCCAATGGCACCGCCTCGCGGCGGAGCAGGGGCATCCAGACGCACAACATGACCTGGGGGTGATGGCCTGGGAGGGACTGGGATGCGCGCCTGATGCAGAGGCGGCGCGCCAATGGTTCACCTTGGCGGCGCAGCAGGGCAATCCGGATGCGCGCAACAATCTGGGCGTGCTGTGGGCCACTGGAGAGGGCGGCGCACAGGATTTGGCGCAAGCGTGCTACTGGTTTGCGCTGGCGGCGCGCGATGGGCTGCCGGACGCGCAGGATAACCTGCAACAAGCGCGCAATGAAGCCAGCGAACAGGAGTGGCGCGCCGCGCAGGAGAGATTGGACGCACTAACCGCTCAAGCCACGGACGACGCGGACGACGCCCTCTAGCTTACAGACCAAACTCCGCCAAAGCTTCAAGCAATCTCTGTTTGCGCAGGGGTTTCTCCAGGTGTCGGGTGCAACCGGCCAGCCGGGTCTCCTCACGGTCGGAATCCAGCGCGTGCGCAGTCAACGCAATGACCGGAACCGCCGTCCACCCCTGTTCTGTTTCCCACTGGCGAATCTGACGCGTCGCTTCATAACCGTCCATGATCGGCATCTGTATATCCATCAGCACCAAATCCACCCCCCCCTGCAGATAGCGTTCAACCGCTTGCCGCCCATTCTCCGCCATCTCCACCTGATGCGCTGACGCTTTCAGGAAATGCTGCACCAACATACGGTTATCGCTGGAGTCATCCACCAGCAGGATCACCCGCTGAGCCGCCTCAGCACGGGGCTCGCCTGGCGCACGCGCGCTCTCAGGCTGCGGCGCGGTCAACTCCTCGACAGCGGATTGCGTGGTGGATTCCAACGGCAGGTGCACCGAGAACACGCTGCCCCGCCCCTTTTCACTGGTGACGGTAATCCCACCGCCCATCAAGTCGATCAAACGTTTACAGATGGTCAGCCCCAGGCCGGTGCCGCCAAACTCCCGCGTGGTGGAGGCGTCCGCTTGGGTGAACGGGTGAAAAATCCGCTCCAACTCGGCGGGACTGATGCCGATGCCGGTATCCTCCACCGCCAACTCCGCCCACCCCACATCGGAGATACTCAGCTTCAAGACCACTTTCCCCTCAGGGGTGAACTTCACCGCATTGCCCACCAGGTTGATCATCACCTGGCGTAGGCGCTCCTCATCGCCAATCACCCAGCGCGGCGTGTGCGGATCGATCTGACACGCCACCGCCAGAGGTTTATCGCCTTTGGCCACGCCCACCAGATCGGTGACGCCAGAGGCCAACGCCCACAGATCAAACGGACGCCGCTCCAGGTCCACGCGCCCGGCTTCAATTTTGGAGAGGTCGAGAATATCGTTGATCAGCGCCAGCAGCGTCTCTCCCGCTTTGTAGGAGACCTCCAAATAACGCATTCGCTGAGGGTTCGGCTCATTCTCCATGAGCAACTCGCCCATGCCCAGAATGGCGTTGAGCGGGGTGCGGATCTCGTGACTCATGGTGGCCAGAAAGGCGCTTTTGGCCTCATTGGCGGCTTCGGCGCTCTCTTTGGCGATGCGCAACGTCTCCGCCTGGATGGTGTCGCTAATATCCTGCATGATGCCGATTAACCGCCCCGCCTCAGAGCGTCCACCCGGCTCCCAACGCACCAAACTGCGCACATGACGGATCTCATCCTCCGGGGTGCGCACGCGGTACATGGCTGAGATCGGTTTGCCGCCTCGGCGCGCGTTTTCCAGCGCTTGCTCGAATTTTTCACGATCATCGGGCTCGATGCTCTCCAGCAGGAGATTCAGCCCAGCATTGCTCTTCTGCGAGTCGGGGCGTCGGCGCAAAATTCGATACAGCTCGCTCGAGCAGAACAGCGCTGCACTGCCCACATCCCATGCCCAACTGCCCAACTGCGCCAAATGCTGCGCCTCGGACAATCGCGCTTCGGATTGACGCAACGCCTCGGCGGCGGCCAATTTGCGCGTCACATCCCGTCCCACAGCGAAGAAACGGTCCTCCCGCGCAATGGCGGACCACTCCACCCACACCACCTGCCCATCATCCCGTCGCATGCGCAAAGGGAACTCCCGCACCATACCGGCGCCGCGCAGGGTGATCATCTGCTCTCGCACACGACCGATATCTTCATCTTGCGTCAAATTTTCAAACAGAGCTCCCGCCAACTCACCTGGCTCATGGCCGAGCACAATTTGGAACGCCGAGTTGGCGCGCACAATCCGCCCATCGCTGTCCAACACGCACAACAGGTCGGGGATCAGTTGAAAAAAACGCTCGCGCTCGGCTTCGGCTCCGCGCCGCTCCGCCGCCTCGCGCAGCAGCTGCTCATTGCTCAGCCGCAACGCCTCGGTGCGCTCTCGCACGCGCTCTTCCAGCGTGGCGTTAACCTCTTGCAGCGTCTCTTCAAAAGCCTTGCGTGTGGTGATGTCACGCACCTGCGCGGTAAACAGCCGCTGACCGCGCGAGACCCCAAAGGTGATGGAGATCTCCGCCGGAAAGCGTTCGCCATCGCGCCGCATGGCCTGAATCTCCAAACGCTGATCCAAAAACGGATGATTCAGGAGAGGGTCGAACGAAACCAGCGCCTCGCGCATGGCCTGCTGTTTCTCCTGCGGCGCCAGAATCGTAATGGCGTCGCCGCCGAGATCCTCCTGACTCAACCCGAACATGCGCTCGGCGGCGGGATTCAAGTCCATCAGCACGCCGCCATCATCGATGGTGATCATGGCGTCCAGGGCGGCGTCGTGAATGGCGCGGATTCGCGTGGCCTCCTCGCGCTGCTCCTGCACCGACTGCTGGTGGCGCAGCAGGGTTTGATAGCCACGGCCATGCAGCTTGAGCCGGGCCACCATTTCGGCGCGCTCGGGCAATTTGATCAGATAGTCGTTGGCGCCTTTGGAGAACGCTTCGGCCTTGGTTTCGGCGCGATCCTCCACCGACAGCATGATCACGGGCAGTTGTTGAGTGCGGCGATAGCCGCGCAATTCATCGAGCAGATCCATGCCGCCCACATCGGGCATGTTAATATCCAGCAGAATCAGCGTCGGATTGACGTCGAGGATATGGCGCAGAAGGTTGCGCCCACTGTCGCGGCAGGTGAGTTCAAACTGTGGCTCATCGCTGAGCATCGCTGCGAGCAGGCGATGCGTGAGAGACTGGTCGTCAATGAGAAGGATACGGATCGTCTCGTCAAACGCGTCCGAAGCGCCATCGTGGGATAGCTCGTTAATCATATCCACATAACAATCCATCACTTGTAGGCTGCACAACATGCGCGCACAGCCTTTCCCCACCCCAGCCAAAGAATACCTTTTTTTGCGCCGAATGCGCGGATAATTCACCCTGCAAATGGCTTTTGCCTCAAGATTGTATAAAAGAGTGTCGAAATAATTCCTTGGATACGTCAATATGACGTCTATTTTCCCAATAAAGCCATCTTGAACGAATCATTGCGCAGAGCTGGCGCCACAATCAGCCGGGGAGAGGACCTTGTCCATCAGTTTGCACAGCCTGACCATCAAATGGAAATTGCTGCTGTCGTTTGGCGTGATGGCGGCGGTTATGTTCGTGTTTGGTTTGAGTCAGCTGATTCTGTTCTCCTCGCTCTCCGACGAACGCGATGATCTGTATGCTCAGACCTATGCGGCCGGGCTAATATCCCAGAGCACGCATAAATTGATGGAGCTGCGCAGCCTGCTGGGCGCATCAATCTCCGGCGCCGCGCCGCAGGAGTTGCTCGAGCGCGCGCAGAGTTTGAGTCAAGCGCTCAAAGGGCAAGGCCACATCCTGCGCAACCAGATCACAGATACAGCCAGACGCGCGCAGATCCAGCGCTTTCTGGAGCGCCATGAGGAGGCTTCCAACCAACTCATCGCCGTCATCGAAATCCTCAGCGCCAACCCGGCTGCAGCAAGCGAAGAGTCCACGCGCCAGCAGGTGGCGTCGGCCATCACCGCCTTTGAGGAGGCTGCAGCGCCACTGCACGCCCTGCGCGCATCCGCGCACCAGGCGCAGCAGGACGCCCTGACCGACATGGCCGACTCGGTCTCCGGCAGCCAGATCTTCTCATTCCTGGCGCTCCTGCTCTGCCTTGGCCTGGCCACCATTCTGGCGCTGCTGATTGTGCGCGGCATTCTCAAACTGTTCGGCGCCGACCCCGATCAATTGGCGACCCTGGCCAAAGCGTTCTCCGAGGGCGACCTGACCGTGTTTGGCCGCGATGGCCGCGTCACCACCGGCATCGATCAAGCGTTGAACAAGATGGCCGCCAACATCTCCCAGGTGCTGGGGCACATCGCACAGATGGCGGAGATGATGGGCGGCGTCGCCGCCGAATTGGCGGAAACCTCCCATGATCTGAGCGTGCAGGCGCAGGAGCTGGCCAGCCAGTCGGAGATCTCCGCCACCTCCACCGCTTCGCTCTCCGAGGCCATGACCGCCATTGATGAGGCGGCGGAAGTGGCGGCGACCAATATGGACGCCATTTCACAATCGGCTAACGGCGCCAGTGAGAACATGAACAACATCGCCGCCGCCTCCGCTGAAGCCACCACCAACCTCACCACGGTGGCGGAGTTCTCCGATCACGCCAGTCACAGCATGAAGCGGGTGCACACCTCGGCGTCCAACTCCAGCAACAACATCAAGGATGTCGCCACCGCCGTGGTGCAGATGGCGCGTTCCGTGGAGGGGGTGCGCAGTCAGTGCGAAAACGCCAGCGCCGATTCGCGTTCGGCCAACCAGTTCGCCCAAGAAAACAGTCGCATGGTGGGCAAACTGGGCGCCGCCGCCGAAGAGATCGGCAAAGCCGTCGAACTGATTAACGAAATTGCTGACCAGACCAACATGCTGGCGCTCAACGCCTCCATCGAAGCCGCTGGCGCCGGCGATGCCGGCAAAGGGTTCGCCGTGGTGGCCAATGAGGTCAAGGAGTTGGCGGCGCAAACGGCGGAAGCCACCCGCATGATCGGTGGGCAGGTGGAAGATATTCAAGACGGCGCCAAGGGGGTCTCCACCTCCATTGCGCAGGTCACCGAGATCATCGCCAATATCGACTTGGCCAACACGGAGATCGCGCAGGCGGTGGATGAGCAGAACTTCACCATCACCGAGATCAACAGCTCCATGGAGTACGCCTCGCTGGAGACCAAGCAACTCTCCGAGAGCGTGGATCAAGCCTCCCAAGGCGTCTCTGACGTCACCGAGTGCATGCGCGACGTCTCCGACGGCATCGTGCAGGTAACCGACAACGTGCGCGCCGCCTCCAGCGTCATCAGCGACATGGCCCACAACGTCACCGGCGCCCTGGAGGGCGCGCGCAACATCTCCCACAACGTCGCCACCGCAGCGGACGCCTCCAAGAGCCTGGTCGACTCCACCGCGCGCATCAACGATGTGGCCGAATCGGTCAACGGTTTGAGCTCCAAGGTGGACGAACTTTCGCAGACGGTGGCCGCCGCCATGGAGGAGGTCAACTTCATCATCAGCATGTTTGAAATGGACGACGGCATCCACGAGGATTGAGCCGCCCCCTAAGTTGAGTCAGCGTGGCGTCATGCGCCGCGCCCGTGGCGCGCGCCGATTAGCCGGTTCGGTTTCTGATTCCGCCCGCGCCGCGCGCAGCCGCGCCAACTGCGCAAAATTGTCCAGCGAGATCATGTGCGCATGGATGCGCTTGAGCCAACCATTGGCCACCCAGCTTTTCAGCAGCGCCTCTGGCAGCCCCGCCAAGCGTTTCTCATCCACCCGGTACAGACCACGAATCACCTGCTCCTCACCGCCCTGGCCGTGGGCAGCGCGCAGTTCGAACGGCGCGATGATATTACGTTCGTCCAAAGCCTGGAGAAACGCCAGCGTGCGGCGCGAGGCGGCGCGCGACTCCTCCAGAAAACGATGCATCCGCTCCCAACTGGGAGTGGGATCACCATCATTATCGAACATCCGTTCGCCGTGGGGATCCAGCCCATCCTCGTCCACACAGACCAGGTTTTCCGCCTCCCCGGCCCGCGTCACCTCCACCAGAGTGAACGGATAGCAGCGCGCATAGGCGGGGATATAGCACCCTTCCCGCCATACGCCATCAGAGTCGACAAACAGATTTTCGCCCCCACTGAGCCCCGTCACCGCGACGGAAACCAAGCGCTTGCCGTCACCGCTACGAGCGAACACTACCGGGTAGTCGCGGCAGGCGGCGGGAAACTCCGGCAGGCTCAAACTGATCACATTGAGTGGGGCGGCAAAGCGAAACCCTTTGCCCACTCCCAGCAGCCTGTGCAGAACTCTGTCCAGAGGACACAATTCGCCATATCCGGGTGGTGAAGGCCAAGGAGTGGGCATGACGGCTCTACCTGACAGGGAGTGAGAACAAAAGTCCATTGCGAAAGCGCAATGCGACCGAGCGAATGCTGCGTCGCCCCTGCGGTCCGCCCGCTAAAGTATGTTACCCTGACGCCATAGACAACCCGACATTTCCGCTCACCGCCCCCACTTGAGGAGATCGCCATGTACGACGCCGAAGTGATCCAGGCTCAGCCACTCGACAGCGAAGAGGCGGCGTTCTTTTTCCACAGCATTGAGGAGTGGAATAGCAAACGGACGGAGCTGGAGGCTGAAGAGTATGAGATGAGCTACGTCTCCGGCCCCCACGAGGAGCTGTTCGACGCACTGTTCATCGACCATGAGACGATTCAGCTGTGGTATGAGAAGGTCCGGGAACTCAAGCAGATTCAGCGCGCGGCGCTCTATTATCTCTATGTTTTTCGAGCAATCCCATTAGCCAAGAGCTTGGAGGAGCTGGAGCAGCTCGCCATCCTAGGCGGCGCGGCGGGCGATGTGGCCGAGGAGATGTTGGAGGAGAGCGGCGTCATCGAGCGCATTCCCGATGAGGTGCGCGACTACATCGACTGGGAGCGTCTGGCCAGCGATTGGAGCATTGCTGGCAAGCTGATCTCCTTTGCCTACGAAGGCGTCAACTGGGTGGTTGTGAAATAGCCCCCATACACAGCCCCTATTCACCACCAGCTTTCGTGGTTTTTGTTCAATCCCCACTCTACATATGATATTTTGATCCTGTCATAAGCTCGTTGCACGGACAGGTAGTGTCATGAACATGCCCATTCTTCCCGCTTCGCTCACGCCCTACCAGCGCTATCACCAAGCGTTGCGTGGCGGCTCATTGCACGTTGACGAGGCGCAGCTCAACGCTCTGGACGCACTGGATCATCTGTCGGCGGCGCTCAACATCCCAGCGGAGAAGGTGATTCGTCGCGGCCTGACGGTATGGAAACCCCTCAGCGGCGCTCTGGCCCCGCGCGGTCTCTACCTGTTCGGCCCGGTGGGGCGCGGCAAGTCCATGCTGATGCAGATGCTGTTCGACAGCGTGCAATTCCGCGAAAAGCGCCGGGTGCACTTTCACCCCTTTATGGAGGAGTTGCATGGGCGCATGCACGACCTGAAACCGCCCAAGGGGGTGGACCGGGTGCGCTTCATGGCCTCGCAGATCGCCGAGGAGGCCCGCCTACTCTGCTTTGATGAGTTCTATGTCACCAATATCGGCGACGCCATTCTGCTGGGACGTTTGGTGGAGTCGTTGATGGCGTGCGGCGTGACGCTATGCGCCACCAGCAACTGGGCGCCCATGGATCTGTTTCAGGGCGGGGTCAATCGCAAGCAGTTTCTTCCCTTCATCCGCTTGATCGAACGCGAGCTGGTTCCGGTGGATCTGGACAGCGGCGCCGACTGGCGGCGCGCCCACCATGAACCCACAGCCCGCGCCGAAGGCGACCCGGAACAGCTCTTCACGCTCATCACCGGCCATGCGGCCGCTCCGGCCAACGTCACCTTGCGCAAGATGGGAACCTCCGCCCTTGGCGCCGTCGATGGCGTGTTCTGGTACGATCTGCACGACATCTGCGCCCGCGCTATTGGCCGCGCCGAGTACCTCTCTCTGTGTGAGCAGAGCCGCGCGGTGATCGTCAGCGGCGTCACCCGCATCGCCGCCGACGCGGCTGATCTGGCCATTCGCTTCATCACCCTGGTGGATCTGCTGTATGAGCATCGCATCCCCACGCGGATCTTCAGCGACATCGACCTGGAGAGCGTCTGCCCCGAGGGTGCGGCGGCGTTTGCCTTTGAGCGCAGCGTCTCGCGTCTGCATGAGCTGTCGCGTCTACCGTTGCCGGAGGCGGGGTGATATCCACACAATAGAGACGATAGAAAGTTTTGAGATATTGAGGGCGTTGCCCTCAAGCTCCCAAGATCAAGAGCCAAACCGTGGGGCGCCGCCCCACACCCTGCTGGGGGCGCGGCCCCCAGACCCCGCCGCCGACCAGTCGGCGGCCAGTAGTCAGCGCAAGCCGGGCCTGCGTCACGCAAACATTAGACGCTCTGTGCAGTTTTGGTTTCGCATGGCGAGATGGCGTCTCCTTTTACAAATTACAGAAACGTGCTCGACTATCATCCCCCACTCTATCGCCCGCCATCCGAAGGCCAGAATCTCATCATTCAGGCCACCATCGGCTGTAGTTTCAATCGCTGCCGCTTCTGCAGCATGTATCGCAGCAAGTCGTTCCGCCCCCGCCCCTGGCCGGAGCTCAAAGCGCATATGGACGCCGCCATCGCCGACTGGCCCGACGCCACCCGCGTGTTCCTGGCCGATGGCGACGCCTTGACCCTGCCCACCGACGAGTTGCTGCGGATTCTGGATTATCTGCAAACGCATCTGCCGGGGCTCACCCGCGTCTCCAGCTACGCCCTACCCGCCAATCTGCGCAAAAAATCCGTGACTGAATTGGAGCGGCTCAGCGCCGCGCGCCTCACCCTGCTTTACTACGGAATCGAAACCGGCGCCCCCGCCCTACTCAAGCGCATCACCAAGGGCGCCACGCCAGATGGGATGGTCGATGGTCTGAACAAAGCGGCGCAAGCAGGAATGAAAGTTTCAGCCACGGTGGTGCTGGGATTGGGCGGCGCCAATCACTGGCAAGAGCATATCGACGGCACAGTGGAACTGCTCCAGCGGGCGCCGTTGAGCTATCTCTCCACCCTACAGCTCTATCTGGAGGAGTCGGTGCGTGACGACTTCCTCGCCGCCTTCGACCCGCCCTTCATCGCTCAGGACGACATCGCCATTCTGCGCGAACAGCATCGCCTCATTGACGCTCTGACCGATCCGCCCCAGCGGCTCATCTTCCGCTCCAATCACGCCTCCAACGCCCTGGCGCTGGCGGGCAATCTTCCGCGGGATCGCGACAAGCTGTTGGCGCAGATCGACGCCGCGCTCTCTGGAGATGCGCCTTTACGACCAGCCTATTTGCGGGGATTGTGAGAGAGTTGCGCGTCTAGAACAAAAAACGTGGGAAAGATGGAAGATGTTGAGGGCTCCGCCCTCAAACTCCCGAACAGACAAACCGTGGGCGCCGCCCACACCCGCTTAAGGGGCGCAGCCCCTTAAGAATCCCGCCTGCGGCCAGCCGCAGGCCAATAGTCAGCGCAAGCTCACCGTTTCTCACGCAAACATTTTTACTTGGGAGTCAGACAGGAAAAAACAGAGGGGAAAATCAGAGATATTGAGGGCGCCGCCCTCAAACTCCCGAAGGACCAAACCGTGGGCGCCGCCCACACCCGCTGGGGCCACAGGCCCCAGACCCCGCCTGCGGCCAGCCGCAGGCCAATAGTCAGCGCAAGCTCCAACTGCCTCACGCAAACATTTTCACTGGGGCGCAGGACATTACGGCTCGAACGAAAGCGCATCGGCCTCTTTGGTGAGCACTTCCATGCCGAACAGCGTGTACAGGTCCGGCCCTGGATCCACGCCAAAATAACAGTGCAACTCCCAGCGCAGCCCTTTGGCCATCTCCGGGGTCAGCCGCACCGCCATGGCGCTGCCATGCTCATCCTCAAAAGCTTTGCGTTCAGCCTCAAGCTCTTTGAGATAGACGAAGTTTTTCAGTTTCATGGCAACACTCCCCACTCGCGGCCATACGCCGCACAAGGGGCCATCTTAGCCAAAACCGAAAAACCGCGCCAGCACTCCTCTCCGCTTAATCCGCCTGCGCCAGCACATTGGCCTCCTGTGCAGTGGGCGCAACCGGAACGCTCTTCTGAATGGAAAGCAGAGTGGCGGACTGATGGGGCGTCACGCTTCGATCCAGCCACGCCATGGTCGCAACCAATAACAGCAGCCCGGCGAAGATACCCATGATCCCTTTCATCGACCCCACTCCTCAGTAAAAGGCGCGGCAGCCCCGCGCGCATCTTCACTGTAGTCGGATCTTATGAAGGATCAGTCGAGTTTATGTGAACATAAAATGACGACGCGCGATTTTTGCCATCCCGCTGTCAAACGGACTCCAGCGCTTCCGCCAGAACCGTGATCACCCGACGCCGCTGCGCCTCGGTCAACTCCGCATAGATGGGGAGACTCACACCGTGTCGCGCCAGCGCTTCGGCATAGGGGAAGTCCCCCGCTTTATAGCCCAGATCCGCAAACGTCCCCAACTCATGGATAGCAAACGGGTAGTGAATCCCCGCGCCAATGCCCGCCTCATTGAGGAGTTTGAGCACCGCGTCGCGGTTGTCCACCTGGGTCACATAGAGATGATAGACCGAGCCTGCATTGTGGGTCAGCGGCGTCGCCCCTTTCAGCCCCGCCAGTTGCCCGTCATACCAGGCGGCATGTTCGCGGCGGGCGGCGTTCCAGGCATCCAGATGCGGCAACTTCACGCCCAGCACAGCGGCTTGCACGGTGTCCAGACGGCTATTACAGCCGTTGAGTTCATGCTTGTACTTCTGTGGCGAGCCCAGATTGCGCAGCTGCTCCAATCGTTCGGCAAGGGCGGCATCATTGGTGGTGACCATGCCGCCATCGCCGTAAGCGCCCAGGTTCTTGCCCGGGTAGAAGCTAAAGCAGGCCAGCGTCCCCATGCTGCCAGCGCGACGATCGCCCAACGTGGCGCCGTGGGCCTGGGCGGCGTCCTCCACCACGGGCAGATTGTGCGCAGCGGCGATTTTGAGAATCGCCTCCATATCGGCGCACTGGCCATACAGATGCACCGGCGCGATGGCTTTGACGGCGGGGGTGATGGCCGCTTCCAGCTTGCTGGGGTCAAGCAGGCCGGTGGCGGGGTCGATATCCACCAGAGTGACGTCGGCGCCGGTCTGGCGCACCGCCAGGGCGGTGGCGGCGAAGGTCATGGCCGGGACGATCACCCGATCCCCTGCGCCCAGCCCCAGGGCGGCGAAGGCCAGATAGAGGGCGTCGGTGCCGTTGCCGCAGCCCACGGCGTGTTGGGCGCCGCAGAAGTCGGCGAAGGCGGCTTCGAACTCCCGCACCGCTTGTCCCAGCACGAAGTCGCCGCGTTGCAGCACGGCGTCCATGGCGGCGCGGGCTTGTTCGCCCACTTGGGCGAACTGGGCTTTGAGATCAACCAGGGGGATGTTCTGACCGCTCATAAAGCTGCTCCATAAGAGTCTGTTTTTTCTTCCGCACCACAACAAAGCACATATTCCAAATCGTGCAAATTTGTTCACGTTTGCGCAGAAGCAAAACTAACGAGGGTCCAGGGAAATCATTTCCCTGGCGGCCATAGGCGGAGCCGTATAACAAATTGGCAGCGCCCGTGCGGGTCCAGGGCGGCTCCCTGGCCGGGTTTGGGCCTGAGGCCCAATATCTTACATCGTCCAAAACGAACCACGCCAAGAGTCCACTCCCGCGACTCTCCCACAACCCTTGAAACGGGTCAATCCCTGTGCAAGCGGTGTGGGCGCGCGTAGAATGCGGGACTTTCCCTCTCTTTTATCTAGCGGACCGGAATCCATGAGCGACGAATTCACCACGGTGAGCAAAGAGGAAGGCACAATTCGATTGAACAACGTGCGGGTGGGGCCGGACGTGGCCTACTTCAGTTTTGTGAACCTGTATGGCTGCACCATCGGCGCAGGCAGCAAGATCGGCGCGTTTGTAGAGATTCAGAAGAACGCAGTGGTGGGCAAACGCTGCAAAATCTCCTCGCATTCGTTCCTGTGCGAGGGGGTGACGCTGGGCGATGACGTCTTTGTCGGCCATGGGGTGATGTTCACCAACGACCGTTATCCCCGCGCCAGCTCCCCCACCGGCCAGCCGTTGCAGGATGGCGAGTGGAAGCTGGAGACCATCGAGGTGGGCGACGGCGCCGGCATCGGCTCCAACGTCACCATTCTGCCGGGGGTCAAGATCGGCAAAGGCGCCCTGGTGGGCGCAGGCGCGGTGGTCACCCGCGACGTGCCCGATGGCGCGGTGGTGCAAGGCGTGCCCGCCCGCGTGGTGGCCGACAAGGCGCCGGACCTGCCATAAACCCTGACGGGCGCAGCGCTTGCCCGTCGCGTATGGGTCGGGCATACTGAACGCACGTTGTGGACAAAAAGGATATTTCGCCCATGGACAAGATTCGCATCGCCCTGATCGGGTATGGCTACTGGGGCCCCAATCTGCTGCGCAACGCGCTGGGTCAACCGCGCTTCGATGTGCGCTGCGTGGCTGAACGCGACGCCGCCCGCCGCGACAAACTTGCCGCCGCCTACCCCGATATCGCTCTGGAGTCCGACGGTCTGACCGCCATCGCGCGGGATGACGTCGACGCGGTGATCATCGCCTCCCCCGCCGACACCCATTTCATGCTGGCCAAAGCCGCCCTGGAGCAGGGTAAGCATGTGCTGGCGGAGAAGCCCATGACCACCACGGTGGCCGATGGCGAGGCGCTGGCGGAGCTGGCCGAGGCGCGCGGCTGCGTGCTGATGACCGACCACACCTTCCTGTTCACGCCGTCGGTGCGCATGATCAAGTCGCTCTACGATGATGGCAAGCTCGGTCGCCTCTCCTATGTGGACTCCACCCGCATCAACCTGGGTCTGTTCAACATGGAAGCCAACGTGCTGTGGGATCTGGCGGTGCACGATCTGGCCATTCTCGACTTCATACTCAATGAAGAGCCGGTGCACATGACGGTGAGCAGCCACGCCCACCTGACCGAGGAGAGCCCCGACCTGGTGCATCTGACCACCTACTATCCCAGCGGGACCATGGCGCACTTCAATCTGAGCTGGCTATCGCCGGTGAAGCTGCGGCGCATGGTGTTCGGCGGCGACGAGCAGATGCTGATCTGGGACGATCTGAACAACGACGAGAAGATCAAAATCTACAACTCCGGCATCAAGCTGCGTGAGGAGTCCCAGCGTCACGTGGCTACCGCCGAGTATCGCATCGGCGACATCTCGGTGCCGCGCGTGCCCACCGGCGAGGCGCTGGCGGGGGTGGCGGCGCACTTTGCCGCCGTCATCGATGGCCGCGAGGAGTCCATCATGGATGGCCGCCGCGCGGTGCGCATCATCCGCATTCTCGAACGCGCCCAGGCGCTGCTGGATGAGAACCGGCGTCAGATCGCCGCCGCCAAGCAATAGTCACTCCGCCCCACTCGGTCGAACCCCAAGGAACGCGTTTAATGAGCAAACCCACTTTGGTGATCACCGGCGGCGCCGGTTTTATCGGCTCCCATCTGGCCCAGCGCATGCGCGACCGCTACAAGCTGGTGCTGTTCGACAATCTGCGCCGCGACTCGCTGCAGTATGTCCCCGAACTGCGCGATGACCCCGACATCAGCTTCATCCAGGGCGATATCCTCGACCGCGACGCCATGTTCCAAGCCATCGACGGCGCAGAGGCGGTAGTGCACATGGCCGCCATCGCCGGGGTCAGCGCTTATCACGACTATCCGCTCAAAACGCTGCACACCAATATCGAAGGCGGCTTCAACCTGCTTGACGCGGTGCGCGCGGCGGGCACGGTCAAACGGCTGATCGCCTTCTCCAGCAGCGAGGTCTATGGTCCCAAAGCGGAGAACGTCAACGAGTCCATGCCCATGGTCTCCGGCCCGCCGTCGGAGTCGCGCTGGGTCTATTCGGTGAGCAAATTGGCGCTGGAGCATGCGGTAATCAGCTTCGCCAAGGAGTGCCCCGAAGTCTCCTGCAGCAACATCCGCCCCTTCAACGTCTACGGGCCCCGCCAGACCGGCGAAGGCGCCATCAGCAACTTCTGTCGCAAACTCCTGGCGGGCGAGCCATTGCAGATCTACGGCGATGGCTCTGAAGTGCGCGCCTGGTGCTTCGTGGACGACCTGCTCGACGCCATGGAGGAGATGTGGGAGTGCCCCGAAGCTTCGGGCAAATCCTTCAATATCGGCTACCCCGAGACCGCCTGCACCACCAACGAACTGGCCGAAACACTGATTCGCGTGGCCGGGCGCGGCGAATTGAAACACATCCCCCGCGAGCACACCCCCCTGCCCCTGCGCAAGCCCGACATCACCCTGGCGCGCACCACCTTCGGCTTTGACCCCAAGGTCGGTTTGGAAGAGGGACTCAAACGCACTCTGCAATGGTTTGAGGAGACCGGTGCATGAAGATCGTCGTCGTTGGCGGCGGCAAAATGGGTCTGCCGCTGGGCTGCGCCTTCGCCATGCGTGGCGCGGAGGTGACCATCTGCGACATCAACCCCCAGATCGTCGCCGACATCAACACCGGGCGCTCGCCTCACGATGAACCAGGATTGCCCGAGGCGGTGGCGTCACTCCACGCCGCTGGACGCCTTTCAGCCAGTCAGAACACCACCGAAGCGACCCGCGAGGCCGAAGCGGTGGTGATTCTGGTCTCGGCGCTGTTGACCTCTGATCGCGACATCGACTTCGGCAATCTGGACGCCGCCACCGAGGCCGTCGCCGCCGGGCTGCAACCGGGAACCCTGGTCTGCTATGAGACCACCGTGCCGGTGGGCGCCTGCCGCACCCGTTTCGCCAACCGCCTGGCCATCGGCAGCGGTCTGAAATGCGGCGCTGAAGACGGCTTCCATCTGGCCTTCAGCCCGGAGCGGGTCAAATCGCGTCTGGTGTTTGAAAAGCTGCTCACCACGCCCAAAATTGTCGGCGGCTGGAACAGCGAAGCCGCCACCCGCGCCGCGCGCTTCTACGGCGCCTGGCTGGGGGCGCAGACCACCAATGTGGAGACGCTGGAGGCCGCTGAATTCGTCAAACTCAGCGGCATGATCTATCGCGACGCCAACATCGCCATCGCCAACGAGTTGGCCGCCTACGCTGAGGACCACGGGCTCGACTTCAACCTGATTCGCGAAGCCGCCAACACCGATAACGAAACCTTCCTGCTCCTGCACGGCATCGGCGTGGGCGGGCACTGCACCCCGGTCTACCCCTACTTCCTGATTCGCGCCTCTGAGCGCGCGGGCAAGCCGCAGCGCTTCGCCGCCCTGGCGCGGGAGATCAACGAGGCGCAGCCGCGTCGTCAATGCGAGCGGCTCGCCGCCGCCATTGGCGGACTTGAGGGCAAAAAGGCGCACATTCTGGGTCTGGCGTTTCGTCCGCAAATCGCCGAGAGCAGCCACAGCAGCGCGTTTGCCATCCACGATGCGTTGGTTTCGCTGGGCGCGGGCGTGACGTTGGATGACCCCTGCTTCTCCGACCGCGAGATCAAGGCTTATGGCTTTGAAGCCGCCTCCATGGCCGAGGCGAAGCCGGATGTGGTGATTCTCAACACCGCTCACCCGGAGTTTCTCAATCCGGATTTTGCCCAATGGCGCGAGGATGGCGTCTCCGCCGTGCTGGATGGACGCAACGTTTGGAGCCGCGCCGAGGCGCTCAAGGCTGGATTGCATTGGGTGGCGGTGGGCGAGCCGACGGGATCGCCGAAGAGGTAGAGTCAAAATGTTTGCGTGACCCAGGGCGAGCCTGCGCTGAATTCAGGTAGCCGCCGACTGGTCGGCGGCGGGGTCTGGGGGCCGCTGCCCCCAGCGGGGTGTGGGGCGGCGCCCCACGGTGTGGCAGTGTCAGTAGTCTTTGCCGTTTCCCCATTGAACAAAGCGGGCGTCAGCAAAGAGTAGAAGAAAGCGCGATACATGGCGTCTGCACGAAAGCTTTCGGGGAAACGGCAGTGAGCAGGCGCACAGCGCCGTCGCCCACAGGGCGGCGAATGCTCTAGAACTGCAAACCAGGGAAAGCCAAAAAGTGTGTGCGGGAAAGCCTTGTCGCACTTTTTTATAATGCACTGTCGAGCCAGGCCAGAACCGCCGCCTTCAACGCGCCTGGGAGCAAGACCAACACCGCCGCCTTCAACGCGCCTGGGAACCAGGCCAGAACCGCCGCCTTCAACGCGCCTGGGAGCAAGACCAACACCGCCGCCTTTGGCGGCATACTGGGGAGATCTCTCCCCAGACCCCTCTCTCAATTTGCCAGAGCAAATTGAGCAAGGAAGCGCCCCACAAAATTACTGCGCAATTTTGTCTAATAAAGGGGCGCGATTTAAAGAATTTCATATTAAGGCTCCGCCTTAATGATCCGCCAGGGCTCCGCCCTGGACCCGCTTAAGGGTCATAGACCCTTAAGAATCCCGACAAATTTCCTGCGGAAATTTGTCACCTTAAATAGCGCGAGATCAGACTCTTTCCCGCAAACACCTTTTCTTCGGCGCGAGACTTCCCATGACCGCTTCGCTTCCCGTCTTCAGCCGTCCCTCCCTCGGCCCCCTCGAGGCCGCCGCCGCCTCCGAAGCCGTACTCTCCGGCTGGGTCGCCGCCGGACCGCACCTGCAAGCCTTCGAAGAGGCCTTCGCAGCCCGCTGCGGCGCCCAATTCGGCATCGGCGTCTCCAGTTGGACCACCGGCGCCTTCCTGGTCCTCAAAGCCTGGGGCCTCGGCCATGGCGCGGAAGTCATCGTCCCCTCCCTCACCTTCATCGCCAGCGTCAACGTCATCCGCCACGTCGGCGCGCGCCCGGTGTTCGCCGATATTGACCCGCTCACCTTCAATATCGACCCCGCCGCCATCGAAGCCGCCATCACCCCCAAAACCCGCGCCATCATCGCCGTTGACCAGATCGGCCTGCCGTGCGATATGCACGCCATCCGCGCCATTGCGGAAAAACACAATCTGCTGCTGCTGGATGACGCCGCCTGCGCCGTGGGCAGTCTCAATCAAGGCCGCCCGGTGGGCTCCCTGGCCCCGGTGAGCGTGTTCAGCCTGCACGCGCGCAAAGTGATCACCACCGGCGAAGGCGGCATGATCCTCACCGATGACGCCGAACTGGCCGAGCGGGTCCGCCGTCTGCGCAATCAAGGCATGTCGCTGTCGGCGCTGGAGCGCCACAACGCCGGCCCCACCACCTTCGAGAGCTACCCGGAGATCGGCTACAACGCCCGCATGACCGATATCCAGGCCGCTGTGGGCAATGTACAACTGGCGCGGTTGGATGACCTCATCACCGCCCGCAGCGCCGTGGCCGACCGCTACAACGCCCGACTGGCGGGTCACCCGCTGCTCATGGCGCCCCATGCCCCGGAAGGAATGACGCCCAACTGGCAGAGCTATCAAGTTACGCTCAAACAGGGAGGATTGGCCCAACGCAACGCCCTGATGGAGCAGCTCCACGCGGCGGGCGTGGGCACGCGCCGGGGGGTGATGCCTAGCCATCGCGAAGGGCCCTATGCCGAGAGCGCCCCGCCCCTGCCCCACACCGAGTTCGCCGCCGACTGCTGCATACTCCTGCCCATGCACGCCGAGATGACGCCCGCACAGGCCGATGCGGTGATGGATGTGGTGGATAGGTGCGCTCCATGAACGCGCGCGCCCTCAGACTGGCAATCCTGACGCTACTGCTGACGGGGTGGAGTCACGTTGCGCAGGCCCGGCCGCTACCCAGTCGATGCTACATCCAGCCCGACCCCGGCCAGTGTCAGGCCTATATCCCGCGTTACTTCTACGATGAGGGCTCGGGCCAATGCGAAGAGTTCAGCTGGGGCGGCTGTGGCGGGCGCGTTCCGTTCACCTCTCTTTCCAGCTGCCGCAGTCAGTGTGAGGTGGAGCCCACCGCGCGCGAACGCTGGGAGCAGAATCAGGAGACCCCCGATTAATCGGCATCTGATCTATGTGATGGACCCGCTCTGCTCCTGGTGCTGGGGGTTTGCCCCCAGTATGCAGGCGGTGGTCGAGCGGTTTGGCGCGGCTCTGCCCATGGAGATCGTGGTGGGGGGCCTGCGCGCGGGCAACACCGTCCCCATGGACGCAACCTTGCGCAACTACGTACAGGGCCATTGGGAGAAGGTGTATGAGGCCTCCGGGCAGCGGTTCAATTTCGCCTTCAAAATGCCCGAAGGGTTCATCTACGACACCGAACCGCCCTGCCGCGCGTTGAAAGTGGCGCAGGAGATCGAGCCCAAGCACGTCCTAACGCTGAGTCACGCCATTCAGAAGGCGTTCTATGTGGACAATCGGGATGTGACGCAAGAGGCGGTGCTGGCCAAGGTGGCGCAGGAGGCGGGGTTGGATGGCGCTGTCTTCGCAGCGGCGCTGGGTGAGGAGCGATTCCGCGCGGCGGCGCAAGCGGACTTCCGCCGCGCGCGCGAAGAGCTGAACGTGTGCAGTTTCCCCACCCTGCTGGGTGAGAATGCGCGCGGCGTCTCAGTGGTCAGTCCGGGCTTCTGCCCGCCTGAACTCCTGATCCGCCGCGTGCAAACCTGGCTCGATCCTTACGCTTCCTGACCGATCCCCAGTTTTTTCAGCACAATCACCAGCGGGCAGAAGCCGGTGAAGCCGCTCTGGAACATATTCGCGCCGATGAACACCGTGAACCACATCCAGTTGGGATGCACAAAGTGGGTCAAAGCCACCGACAGCAGCACCATGAATCCGGCGACGATCATCACAATTTGGTTAATGCTCACAGCGTTCTCTCCTGGGCTGGGGGAAAATGGGGTATAGTCGCTCATCATAGACCTGTTGGCGTCAAACGCCAGAACTTTGCTCAGACACCCCGCATCCATGAATGTTCCTGACTCCCCCCCCGTGGGACGCCATTATTTTGGGCGGCGGCGCCTCGGGCCTGATGTGCGCCCTCACCGCCGCCGGGCGCGAACGGCGCGTGCTGGTTCTCGAAGGCGGCAAAAAGTGCGGCGAAAAGATCCGCATCTCCGGCGGCGGACGCTGCAACTTCACCAATCTGAACGCCGCGCCGGAGAACTACCTCTCCAGCAATCCCCGCTTCTGCATCTCCGCCCTTAAACGCTACACGCCATGGGATTTCATCGGCCTGCTGGAGAAGCACGGCGTCGACTGGCATGAGAAAGCCCAAGGACAACTGTTCTGCGACGACTCCGCCCAGCAGATTGTTGAACTGCTGCTGGACGAGTGCCGCGCGGCGGGAGCGCGCATCGAGCGCCAGCGCCCGGTAACGCGCGTTCAACGCTCTGAGAATGGCTTCTTGGTCCAAGCGGGCGGCGAAACCTATGCCGCCCGCGCCCTGGTGGTGGCCACAGGGGGCAAGTCGATCCCCAAAATGGGCGCCACCGGGCTGGCGTTTACGATCGCTAAACAGTTTGGCTTGAATGTGATTGAACCCCGCGCCGGACTGGTCCCCTTCACCTTTCATCCGGCGGACCTGGAACCACTCAAGCCTTTGGCGGGGATCTCGGTTGAAGCCGAGGCGCGCTGCGCATCGGCTCACTACGCCGACGCCCTGCTGTTCACCCATCGCGGCGTGAGCGGGCCGGTAATTCTTCAGCTCTCCAGCCACTGGACGCCCGGCGAGGCCATTGAGATCAATCTGTTGCCCGGGGTGGATCTGGCGGCGCAACTCATCGCCGCCAAACGCGACGCGCCCAAGCAGACCCTGGGCGGTTTCCTCACCCAACATCTGCCCAAACGGGTGGCGCGCCATCTGGCGGCGCCGTTTGGGGTCGACGCCCGGTTGGCCGATCAGCCGGATAAGCGGCTGCGCGAGCTGGCGCAGTCGATTCAGGCGTGGCGCATCGTTCCCAGCGGCACGGAGGGGTATCGCACCGCCGAAGTGACCGTGGGTGGGGTGGATGTGGACGCCATCGATTCACGCAGCATGATGTGCCGTGAGATTGACGGGCTCTATTTCATCGGCGAGGCGCTGGATGTGACCGGCGAGCTGGGCGGGTACAATTTTCAATGGGCGTGGGCCTCGGGCCACGCGGCGGGAATGGATCTATGACTCTGTTTTACAATATTTAAAATTAAGCTGAGCGCAACCATATTCCAATACCCCCAGAATCCAGGTGCGCGCACTGAGCAAACTCACGAGGGTCCAGGGAAATCATTTCCCTGGCGGGTCCAGGGCCGCGCCCTGGTCGGGGTCTGGGGCGAAGCCCCAGTCTCTTTCCCCTTCCCTCAATAATTTCAGAGAACCCCAATCAGCCATACAGGCACAGATAAGCGGTATCGCTGGCGATTTTCAGATCGAAGCTCTCGCCGGGCTGCACCACGAAGATCTCGCCCACGCGGAACACCTGCCAGTCGGGCTCGCCGGGCAGCTTCACCGTCATCGAGCCGCTGACCACCTGCATGGTCTCCTTCTCGCTGGCGGCGAAAGTGTACTCGCCGGGCGCCATCACGCCCACCGTGGCGCGCTGGCCATCGGCCTGAAACGCGAGGGATTTCACATGGTCTTCAAAGTAGGAGTTAACGGCAAACATGGGCGAATCCTCATAAACGGTTGAACAGATGCGGCGCGCACGCCTCAGTTCGTCTATACACTGCCCCTTTCACGCTGTCGAGTGCGCATCGCGCCATCGGCTGCGCCAGGAGTCAGAATGACCGCCTCACCGCCCCCTTCACCCACAGAACCGCCCCGCCCGGGTCTGACGCCGGAGAGTATCGGCGCCATTGTGATCTATCGCGATGACGACCTGATCGTCATCAACAAACCCAACCGCCTGCCGCTCTATCGCGGCCCCGGCGGCGGCGAGGTGCTGGCCGACTCAATCAGCGGCCTGCGTTTTGATCGCCCCGACGACCCGGCCCCGGCGCACCGCTTGGACGCCGCCACCAGCGGGCTGTTGATTCTCGGGCGGCACAAGTGGGCGCGACGGCGCATCAGCGATCTGTTCGTCAGCGGACGCGTGCGCAAAACCTACTGGGCCATCACCCAAGGGGAGCCCGCATCCGACGCAGGAGTGATGCAAGCGCCGCTACTGGACGTGGGCTGGCCGGGGCGACCGCGCATCCGCGCCCACTCCACCGGCAAGGCCGCCACTACGCGCTTCACCGTGCGACAGCGCCACGCCGGGCAGAGCTGGCTGGAGCTGACCCCGCTCACCGGCCGCACCCATCAACTGCGGGTGCACTGTCAGATTCTCGGTTGCCCCATCGTCGGCGACCCCCTGTATGGCGACGGCGACCGCTTTGGCCCGCCCATGCACCTGCACGCGCGCGCCCTAACGCTGTATGATGGCGCATCACAACTGAATTTTGTCGCCCCGCCACCGGCGCACTTTGCGCCCTGGCTGACGCGCGCACATCAATCCAACCCCACTTTGGAGACCTCTCATGGCTGACGCCTTCCGCGCTCTGGTTCTACGACAACAGGAGAAAAAGACCCTCAGCGCCTTTGAGCAACTGACCATCGATGACCTGCCCGCAGGCGAGGTGCTGGTGCGGGTGAGCCACTCCAGCCTCAACTACAAGGATGGGCTGGCCATCACCGGAACCGGCAAGATCGTGCGCAACTTCCCCCACGTGCCCGGCATCGATCTGGCCGGTGTGGTCGAGCATTCCGACTCCCCCGATTTCCAGCCAGGCGACGCCGTGCTGGTGACCGGGCAGGGCATGGGCGAACGCTTCTGGGGCGGCCATGCGCAGTATGCGCGCCTGCCCGCGCCCATCCTCACCCCCCTGCCCGACGGCCTCAGCGCCGCCCGCGCCATGGCCATTGGCACCGCCGGATTCACCGCCATGCTCTGCGTGTTGGCTATCGAAAAGCACGGTGTGACCCCTGCGGACGGGCCGGTGCTGGTCACCGGCGCGGCGGGCGGAGTGGGCAGCGTGGCGACGCTATTGTTGAGCAAAATGGGCTATGCGGTGAGCGCCGTCACCGGGCGCGTGGCCGAACAGGGTGATTTCCTGCGCAGACTGGGCGCAAGCGAGATTCTGCCGCGCGAAGAGTTGGCGCGGGAGTGCAAACCGTTGGAGTCGGAGAGGTGGGCGGCGGCGGTGGATGCGGTGGGCGGCCAGACCCTGGCCACGATCCTGGCGCAGAGTCGCTATGAAGGGATCGTCACCGCCGTGGGGCTGGCGGGGGGGATGGATCTGCCCACCACGGTGTTCCCGTTCATTCTGCGCGGGGTGACCCTGCGCGGCGTGGATTCGGTGATGTGCCCCGCCCCGTTGCGCAATCAGGCGTGGGCGCGGCTGGCGCAGGATCTGGACATGACGCAACTGGACGCCCTCACCCACACCATCGGGTTTGACCAACTGCCCGCCCAGGCCCAGGCGATCATCGCGGGCCAGACCCGCGGGCGCGTGGTGGTGGAGATCAACTGAGCTGCATTCCCACCCATTCACAGACGCCAAACTCAGACCTATCGCCATGCGAAACCAAAATTGCTCAGGCTGGCAAATGTTTGCGTGACGCAGCTTGAACTTGCGCTGACTATTGGCCGCCAACTGGTCGGCGGCGGGGTGATTCGGGCCATCCATGGCCCTCACCCTTCGGGCTCGCTTGCGCGAGTCCGATTCGGCAATCCTGCCGAATCGTCAGGGGGCCGCGCCCCGAGCGGGTGTAATGGAATGGTCCGCTCCGCTACCCAAACGGCCTCGCAATGGGCCAAGATGGTGGTGTGTTTTTCCATCTAAACGGAGTCGGAGCGGACCATGAGCAATCATATCGAAAACGGACAGGTACGGGTACTGGGTATTGATCTGGGCAAGAGCGTGTTTCAGTTGCATGGCGTGGATGCGCGCGGCAAAAGCGTTCTCAAGAAGCGACTGAAACGAGACGAGCTCCTGGAGTACATGGCGCAACTGCCGCCGTGCCTGGTGGGGATGGAAGCCAGTAGCGGCGCCCACCATTGGGCGCGGAAATTTCAGGGATATGGGCATGCTGTGCGTTTGATGGCGCCGCAATATGTGAAGCCCTACGTGAAGCGGCACAAGAACGACAGCGTGGACGCAGAGGCGATTTGCGAAGCGGTACAGCGTCCGAATATGCGTTTTGTGGGGATCAAAAGCGTTGCCCAGCAAGAAATTCTAGCGTTGCATCGGGTGCGCAGTCTGGCGGTGAAGAACCGCACGGCGTTGGTGAACCAGATTCGCGGACTGCTTGCCGAGTATGGGATTGTCTTTCCCAAGAGCATCAAACAGGCGCGGCGGGCGATTGTGCTGATTTTGAGTGATGAGAGCTCGGAAATGAGCGCCAATTTTCGCGTAATTCTGGAGGATGAGCGCGATGAGCTGGCGCATTTGGATGAGCGCATCGGCAAATATGAGCGTGAGATTGAGGCGCTGGCCAAGGCGGAGCCGCAGTGTCGATTGCTGATGACGATCCCGGGAGTGGGACCGATCACGGCGACGGCGCTGTTGGCGTCGGTGGGGGATGTGCGGGCGTTTAAGAATGGCCGGGAGCTGTCGGCATGGATAGGGTTGGTTCCGAATCAGCACTCCACAGGGGGCAAGGCGTGGCTGACGGGGATCAGCAAACGGGGAAATGGTTATCTTCGCACCCTGTTGATCCATGGGGCGCGGGCGGCGTTGCGCGTGTGTGAAAACAAGCCGGATCGCCGCAGCCAGTGGGCAGTGTCGGTGTCGGAACGTCGCGGCGCAAATAGAGCAGTGGTGGCGCTGGCCAACCGCATGGCGCGCAGCGCGTGGGCGATGCTGGTGAAGCAGGAGGCCTATGGGGCCAGCGCCGCTGTGTAGAGAGAGCGCAATACAACTCTAAAAGAAAAACAGGCCGATAAGGAAAGAGAAAGAGATCCCACCAGCCAGGTTGCGAGAGAGAGTCGAGATTGATGGCGTGAAACGGCATAGCCCTGCGTGGTCAAGAACCTGTTTCGCCCAAGGGCCCATAGAGGCCGAGGGTGTGTTGAGGAGGGCCACGCGCAAATTCCATCAGGGCCAGAGGGCGACAAGCCCCTCATCAACAGGCCGGATACATGGGCGCGACTAAGCCTCACACATCAGTGGACATTTTCTCTTGCCGTGGCGGAGCGGACCATACATGGGCGGAGCCCACGGTGTGGTTGTTGATCTTGGGAACTAGAGGGCAAAGCCCTCGATATCTTCCATCGCCAAAATCGTTCAGGTTCAATTTTGAATTCGACTGAGCATAAAAAAACGCCGCAAGGCCTGAGGCAGTGCGGCGTTTTGTTCCGACCCCGCGCAGAGCGCGGGGTCGGTATACTGCTTATCGCTTACTTGGCTTCGGCGGCGGGAGCCTTGGGAGCAGCCGGGGCGCCCCAAGGAGCCACGGGAGCGCCGTAAGGAGCCACGGGAGCGCCGTAGCCGTAACCGGGGTAGCCGTAGCCGTAACCGGGGTAGCCGTAACCATTGTAGCCGTTGTAACCGTTGTAACCGTTGCCGTAGCCGGCCACGTTGGAGTTGCCGGACATGCCGAAGTTCATGCCGAAGTTGCCGGAACCGTTGCCGTTGCCCCAACCGTTACCCAGACCATTGCCATTGCCCCAACCCGGGCCCCAACCGCCCCAGGCGTGAGCGTCTTCAGCGATGAGGGAGGTGGAAGCGACGGCGGCGAAAGCGGCCAGACCCAGGAACAGAGCTTTTTTGCTGGTCATGGTAAATCTCCTTGAAGTGAGTGTCGTTCGTTCAGCTTCTATTTTAGGCTCGCGACGTGGGCGATGCAGATGCCTGCCAATGTGGGTCTTGGCTGAGCGTCCGGCCCGTGCGAGCAATCTCGCGAACCGTTGTTGGAGGGCATCATGGCAGAATCCGTTTTCGAATAAAAGCGATTTCTAATATTCACGCCGCCTTTTCCGCCTATTTTTTGTAAAATTTCTGTATCATTCGATGTTATCCAACTGTTTTGCATAAAAAAACGCCCCATTTTGGGAATCATCCAAAATGGGGCGTTTCTCCACTATTGCGACTAGATTCTACGCAAAATAGATCAAATCCGCGCCTGCAAGGGGTCAAGATTGATCTCCATGGCCGCTGTTGGGAAGGAGAGATTGAAATTCTCCAACACCAGCGGATGGATCTCGCCAATATGGCCCAACACAACATCTTTTCCATCGATCTGCGTGGAGAGCCGCGCGCCGCGCCCTGGCAGGTAGAACGGCATATTGGCGGCCTCGTAGCGCAGCGTGATGCGATGCTCGCGGGCGAACGCCTCACACACCGCTTTGATCTGCGAGAAGTCCACCTTGGGACCAATCGCCGCCACCGCCAGACGCGAACGCTCGCGGGCGCCGGTGTCGCGCTTGGGATCGAGGAAGGAGACATTGCCCACTTCGAAGATCTGCTGCGGCAGCTCCTGGTCGGTATTGATGGAGAAGGTCTCCAGCAGCCCCGGCAGCAACGCGGTGCGGATCTGCGTCTGCTCCACGCTGATGGGGTTGTCGATGGTGACCCGCTCGGGATCCTCCGGCAGCCCCATGCGCTCATACTGGGCGTCCTCCGATGAGAGGATCAGGGTGATCGCCTCAAAGAAGCCCAAGCCGGTGAAAATCTGACGGCAGAGGTTGAAGTGGCGCTGCACCGGACGCTCTTTGGCCACAGTGACCGAAGTGACCGGGGCCGCTTCAATATTGTGGTAGCCGTAGGCGATGGCCACGTCCTCCACCAGATCCATAGGATGCAGGATGTCGTTGCGCCACGCCGGCACGGCGACATTGAACTGATGTCCGCCCAGGGACTCCACGCCGTAACCCATGCGCAGCAAACAATCCTTCATCGCCTCGTCATCCAGGTCCACGCCGATGAGCCGTTTGGCGGCCACGCCGTCAAAGCGCACCTCCTGCGGGGTCAGATCGGGGGTGACCACGCGGCGGTCGGCGTAGTGGACCTCCACCCCAAAGAGTTCGGCGCCCGGCAGCAGCTCGGCGATATTGGCGGCGAGAATGTTGAGGGTCTTCTCCACCGTGCGCGCTTCGGGGCCGGTGACGTCGATGAACAGATTCTTCGACTCGGGACGCACGCGGGTGGATTCACTGTTGATGATGGGCGGCATGGAGAGCACCTGTCCGCTCTCGTCGGAGAGCAGCGGGTAGGCGCTCAGTTGCTCCAGCAGATGCTTGTAGCCCACCCCCTTGGGGTGTTCGGCCAGAATGCGCCGCCCGCTCCAGACCTGACCGTCGGCGATGCCCAGGGGGCAGAAACCGGCGGCGTCGGGATCCAGCACGCCATAATGCAGATTGTCCGCCTTGAGGGTGTCCAGGTCATACACGCCGATGGAGGCGCGTTTGCGGTCGCGGCCCAGCGCCCAGTGCAGGTTCTCCTGCAGCTTCATGATGATGCGCAGGGTCTCATCATCCAGCGTCACGCCGCGCACCTCCACGCAGGCGATGTGGGGACGGAAGCTCTCAGGCTGCGCCACCGCCGCATCCACGGTGACGCGGCGCTGCGGCGGATTCAGATGGTACTGCGAGGGCAGCATCTGTTCGCCCTGATACTGACGCAAAGCGCGGCCCAGACCACCGGCGTCGAACATGTCCGGGCGCACCGCCAGCAGCTCCATGCGGATGCCCTCAGACTCGCCCAGTTGCGACAATTTATCCGGGTTGATCTTAAAGTCGGTTCCGCAGTGGTCGCAACGCACCGGCGGATGCGCCGCGTCGGTGGTCTCCAGCACCGCGTCGCACTGGGCGCAGCGGAAGCGGTGGACTGTGGCGTACTCCTCCACGTCGCAGCCCATCTGCTGCAGCGTCTCCACCAGCCCGTCGCGGGAGAGTCGGTTCTTCAGGCGGCCCTGCAGCCGCTCCACGGGGATGACGATTACGGGCACAGGCTCTCCTCCTCCAACCAGTTCAGACGCGCTTGATAGAGTTGACTGAGGTTGGACAGACCATAGGAGATCATGGCCAGACGCTCCAGTCCCAGGCCCCAGGCCAGCACCGGCGTCTGGCAGCCCATGGGTTCGGTCACCTCGGGGCGGAACATGCCCGCGCCGCCCAGCTCCACCCAATCCTGCTTGCCCTCCAGCCAGACGAAGATCTCCACGCTGGGCTCGGTGTAGGGGAAGTAGGCGGGGCGGAACTGCAATTTATCGAAGCCCATCTTGCCGTAGAACACCTTGAGGATGCCGAGCAACTGGGCGAACGAGGCCTCCTTGTCCACCACCACGCCCTCCACTTGGTGGAACATGGGCAGGTGCTTGTAGTCCACGGTCTCGCGGCGGAACACCGGGCCGACACAGAAGATCTTGCGCGGCGGATTGGGATTCTCGCCCAGGGCGCGAATGGTGGCGGCGGTGGTGTGGGTGCGCAGCACCGGGGTGGAGGCGACACGAGCGCTCCAGTCATAGCGCCAGCCGATGGAGCCGGTCTCGCCGCCGTTCTCATGGGTGGCGCGCACCGCCTCCACCTTGGGCCCCTCGGGCAGATCGCAGATGCCGGGGTTAGAGACATAGAAGGTGTCCTGCATCTCGCGGGCGGGGTGATCCTGCGGCTGGAACAGGGCGTCAAAGACCCAGAAGCTGGAGTCCACGTAGCCGCTTTCGATCTCCTCGAAACCCATCTCCAGGAACACCCGGCGGGTCTTCTCCATCATGCGAATGAGCGGATGCACCTTGCCCGGCGCAACTTTGAAGGAGTCCAGGGTGACGTCGTAGGGGCGAAACTGATAGTTGCGCCAGGAGCCATCGCGCAGCATGTCGGGGGTGAGCTGGTTGGCCAGCATCACCGGCTGCACGCCGTCCGCCATCATGGCGCGCCCGGCCTCGCTCAACCCCACGCGAATCGCCTTGCGCTCGCGCAGATCCACTACCCCGCCGCGCCCGTTGAGGGCTTTGAGCGCCGCATCCAAATCCACATCGGAGCCGGTCAGGGCGTCAGCGTCGAGCCAGCCGCCTTCGTCCCACAACACTTTAAACAGCTTCTCGTCGTCCAGCGCCTCAGGCCACGCTTCAAACGCCTTCTCACCCGCGTCGGTAATGGCCAGGGTCTTGCCCTTCTGCTCCATCCACCCCTTCTGCTTGAGCCAGCGCAGGGATTGCCCCACCTCTTTGGCGTCCAGACCGGAGACCTCGGCCACGGCGGGAATCTCCGCCTCGCGCCCCAGCTTCATCAGGGTCTTGAGAATGCGGCGCTCCGGCAGGATGCCGCCGTCGAAGCCTTTGGCCTTCTTGCCAACGCCATATTCGGTCCACACGCGCTCTTCGGTCACCAGCTCCCCGGCCTCGGCGCGCAGCTTGGTCACCGCCGCCACCTGGCTTTGGTCCAGTTGCAGCGCCGCCACGATCTGGTCCAGAGGGGTGAGCCCCTCCTGTTGGGAGAGGAAGTCGAGAATGCGAAAATCGAGTTCCGGGATCTGTTTCACGCGGAATTTCCCCAATCGACAGCGATTCAAAGCGAGTTGGCGTCAACCGCCGACAGCGGCGCGCCAGGAATGAAGAGCCTGACAGTATACAAATGCGCAGGCGCGCGGTCCACCGCATTCCGTTGTCTGGCGCGCAGCGTTACGCCGTCAGCGGCAGACGCCCAACATCCGCGACGGGGCGCGGCGGCGGCAGCGCCCCGGCGATGCGCCCTAACAGGGCCTGAGCGGTGGGCAGATAGCTGGTGAGTTTGCCGCCGATAAGAGAGACCACCCGGGGCGAATGGGGATCATCCACAATCAGCAGGGATTCCCGCGAGGCGCGGTTGGCGTCGCCTGCGGGCAGCGCGCGCACCCCGGCAAAGCGCACGCCTACGCTCAGATCAGCATGGGGAAAGAAGTGCGCGGCGGAGTCCAGCAGATAGCGCGCCTCATCATCGGTGCAGTGAGCGCTGGCCGGGTCGCCCGCAAACGGCGTCTCGGTGGTCCCCAGCAATGCGCCGCCGCGCCACGGCAGCACAAAGAAGACCCGGCCATCAATGGGGGATTGCAGCGTATAGGCCGCCGTCAGCGGCCACTGCGGCAACACCAGATGCGCCCCTTGGGTCAGCGACAGCGGCGGCAACGCCCCCACCCCATGGGCCACGCGCCCCAGCCACGGCCCCACCGCATTGATTACCGCCCTTGCGCGCAGATGAAAACCGCCGTGGGCGTCCACCCCCTCCAGTCGCACCCCCTGCCCGTGGCGATGAATCGCGTAAACGTGCGCCGGACAGCGCAGCGTCGCCCCCAGTGATTGCGCCGAGGCCATCACCGCGCGGGTCAGGGCGGCGTCATCGGTCTGGGCGTCGAAATATTGCAATAGATGGCGCAGACCGTGGCCGGTGAGACCGTCCGCTTGCGCCTGCGCCAGCGTCAGGGAGGACCAGCGCGCGCCGGGCGCCCCCGCCGCCAATGCGCCATACAGGGAGAGCCCCACGCGCAGCATCCACGCCGGACGTCGCGCACCCGCATACACCGGCAGATGAAACGGGATCAGGCGCACCAAGTCCGGCGCCACGCGTAGCAGCCGGGCGCGCTCGCGCAGACACTCGCGCACCACGCCGAATTGCCGATTCTCCAAATAGCGTAGACCGCCATGGATCAATTTGCTGGAGCGGCTGGAGGTTCCCGCCGCCACCCCTTCGCGCTCCAGCACCACACACGACCAGCCGCGCAAAGCGGCGACCTGCGCCGCCCCGGCGCCATGGATGCCCGCGCCAATGATGGCCACATCGTAGTCGTAGCCGCCAGCGCCGCTCACGCCGCCCCCGGCGTCGGCGCATCATCACACGCCGCCAGCATGGCGGTGATGGCGTTGCACTCGATCAACTCCGCCCCCCGCGCCAACCACTCCCGCGCGCGCTGGGGCGCGCTGGTCTCATACAGCGCCCAGCGCCACGGTCCCGGCCACAATGTCGCATCCGGCGGGATGGCGTCCATATCGCAGAACAGCCATTGCGGCTGCAACTGCTCGGCGATGCGGCGCTGCCGCGCGCCCCAAGTGGCGAACACCCACCCCAGCGGCCACGCGCCCAAGCGTCGAATCGCCTCCAACCCCGGAGCATGAAACGAGATCACCGTCACCTGCTGGCGCCAGGCGTCCAGCATGGGCGCAACCAGACGCGCCGCGCCGTCATCGCCATGGGCGCGAAACGCCGCCCGTTTGATCTCAACAAAGGCGTGGGCGTGGGGAAAGTTGGCCAGCAGCGCCAGCCCCTCCTCCAGCGTCAGCAGACGCGGGCGCGGCTGACCATTGCGGCGCGGTTTGGCGTTGGCGCGCTGAATGCGCGGCCAATCGGCGTGATGCGCCAGCCGGTTCAAACCCACTGCGCGGCGCAGATTGCCGTCGTGCATCAGGAAGGGGACGCCATCGGCGCTGATCTGCACATCGAACTCTATCCAGCGCGCCCCGGCTTGCAGCGCAGCCTGCAATGATTCCGCGCTGTTATCGGCATGGAGACTGCTCTCGCCCCGATGCGCAACCAACTGTTCGCTCCGCATGTCGCCCCGCCTCCTGTGTATGCGGTTTACATAACCGCTTACCCATTAACACGAAAAAGCGCTTTCGTAACATCTGGAAGTTTGAATTATCAGGCATGATCATTGTACGATTTTGATCAAGTATGAATCCAGAGAGGTTGCCCCGGTGGAAATCCCAGAGGCCAAAATGGACATTCAGGTCACCAACGATCACCAGCTCACGCAGATTGCGCTGCGCGGCGAATTCGTCTACAGCACCATGCCGAGCTTCGTGCACCTGATCAAAAAGCTCCACGGCTCGGAGCGCTACTGCGTGGATCTGGGCAAAGCCACCCGCATCGACAGTTCCGGCATGGGCGCGCTGCTGTTGCTACGGGACCTGGTCGGCGAAGACCACACCCGGGTGGTGCTGTGCAACATGCAACCTCGAGTGCGACAGACGCTCATCAAGGCCAACTTCCACCGCCTATTCACCCTCAGTGACGCCTGCAAGTCGGCCGCATAACCCGCACCACGCTCCAAGCAGGACGCACAACACGCTTAATGGCGCGCATAGACGCCCGTCACCCCGTCCCGATCAAACGTCACCACCGCATAGCGCTCCGCCGCCACGCCCGGCGTCTCCATCCCCGGCGAGCCCATGGGCATGCCGGGCGCCGCCAGACCGCGCACCGCAGGGCGCTCGCGCAGCAGGCGTTTCACATCGGCGGCGGGCACATGCCCTTCAATCAGGTAATCCCCCACCTGCGCCGTGTGGCAGGAGGCCGCCGCATCGGGCACACCCAGCCGCTGCTTGACCGCATCCATATCCGCCACCGGACGCTCTTCAACGGTGAAGCCGTTTTCGCGCATATGCTGCGCCCAGGCGCCGCAGCAACCACAGGTGGGCGACTTGTACACCATGATCTGGGCGGCGGCCTGCGCCTCTGGCGCCGGCGCGCCGAACATCCGCACACCCAGCGCCAACGCCGCTGTCACCGCCACCAACGCGATGGCGATGACGCTGCGACGCCAAGCGGGTCCCGCTGCTTTGTGTGACGATGCCGCCATCGGCGCAAGCCCCCTCTTTTAGAGGATTAATAGAAACGCTGTCCGCCTGGCGCGGCATGCGGCGCTTGCGGCTTCTGCGCCGGAGCGCCGCCCTGGGCGGATTTTGTCGCAGGCGTGTAGTCAGCAGGCAATGTGAACAGCTCGGCCGGTTGCGCCCCCTCTTTGATATCGCTCACCATCAGCGTCACCGCGCCATTGGCTTCCGCCTTCACCGGCATGCGCAGCTTCACGTCCACCCATTGGGTCATCTCGCGGGATTTGCCATTAAACGCCGTCACCAGACGCCACTTCTCGGTCTCGCGGCCATTGAGCTGTTCAACCCCTTCCAACACCCGCGTCATCAACGGCCCGTTGGGAATCTCGCGCTGAATCACCACGCTGCGCGACGGATCCACCCACAGACGCATGGTCTGCTTGGCGCCGCGATCCATCATGGAGATCTCCCAGCGTTCGGCCTGCACGCCGCCCACCGCCTCGGGCTTTTTGGCTTTCACGCAGGTCACACCCTTCTTCGCAGCTTCCGCGCCGCACAGCGGATGCTTGGGGTCCGACGGCATCATGGCGCGGTCCGGGCGTGGCGGCATGGGGCCGTAGATCCCCTCCTGATACAGCTTGCGGTCCGGCGCCAGGGTCCAGATCTTCTTATTGGCCGCATCCAGAATCACCGCGCGCTGTTCGCCGCCCACCACGCCTTGGGCGCGCAGCTTCTCGTCGCCCACAAAGATCTGCCCGCTGGCGCTCTGCTTGGGGTTTTTGGGGCTGCTCATGGTGATCACGGCGGAAAAACTGCCGCCATACCACGAGGCGTCATCGTTGGCGCGGGCAACGCCCGGCAGCAGCGCCGCAACCATGAGCGCAGCCGATGTGATCTTTACGAATTGCATGAAAACTCTCCCCGGTGAACAATAGCGTGCAAGGGCGCGCCGCCGCCCTGGCGTAGAGGGCGGGCGTCTGCTACCCTGCCCACCTTTTTTATGCAGCGGCCTGACGAAATTTGGGACGCGCGCGCAATACGGGGATACAATCGTCCCGCGCCGCGTCAAAACTTCCGCCACGGGCTCGCGCGCAGAGCGATATCCTACCCCAGCTTCGAGGAGTTTGAAAGATGGCCGTTGAGCGCACCCTCTCCATGATCAAGCCCGACGCCGTGGCGAAAAACGTCATTGGCGAAATCTACAGCCGTTTTGAAAAGGCCGGTCTGCGCATCGTCGCCTCCAAAATGGTGCAACTGAGCGCCGAAGACGCCGGCAAATTCTACGCCGTGCACAAAGAGCGCCCCTTCTATAAAGATCTGTGCGACTTCATGTGCTCCGGCCCCATCATGGCGCAGGTGCTTGAGGGTGAAAACGCCATCGCCAAAAACCGTGAAGTGATGGGCGCCACCAACCCCAAAGAGGCCGCCGCCGGCACCATCCGCGCCGACTTCGCCGACTCCATCGACGCCAACGCCGTGCACGGCTCTGACGCCGCCGAGACCGCTGCGCAGGAGATCGCCTTCTTCTTCAACGCTTTCGAACTGTGCGACCGTCCGTAAATATGTGAAATATTGGGATGCTGAAAGATATCGAGGGCTCCGCCCTCGAGCTCCCAAGATCAACAGCCACACCGTGATTCGGGCCATCCATGGCCCTCACCCTGCGGGCTCGCTTCGCGAGTCCGATTCGGCTATCCTGCCGAATCGTGAGGCGCCGCCCCACACCCCGCTTAAGGGTCATGGACCCTTAAGAATCCCGACAAATCGCCTCTGGCGATTTGTCACATAGTCAGCGCAAGCTCTGCCTGCGTCACGCAAACATCTTTACCTCTTAGTTAATCCATGACTTCCACCGCCCCCGTCAGCTTGCACGCTTTGACCCGCCAGGAGATGGCCGATCTGTTCGTCTCCTGGGGCGAAAAACCCTACCGCGCCAAACAGGTGTGGTCGTGGCTCTACGTGCGCCTGGCCGAGAGCGTGGAGGAGATGAGCGATCTGTCCAAAACCTTCCGCGCGCAACTGGAAGCCGTGGCCGAGCCCCTGCGCCCGGCGGTGAGCGAACATCGCGTCTCTCAGGACGGTACGGAAAAGTGGCTGCTGGCCCTGGCCGACGGGCAGCAGATCGAAACCGTCTACATCCCCGAAGAGGGGCGCGGCACCCTGTGCGTCTCCTCCCAGGTGGGCTGCACCCTCTCCTGCCCCTTCTGCCATACCGGCGCACAAGGGTTCGCCCGCAACCTGACCACGGCGGAGATCGTGCAACAGGCGGTGTTCGCCCGCGCCGAACTGGCCAAGCGCGACAAGAAGCTCACCAACATCGTCCTCATGGGCATGGGCGAGCCGCTGTATAACTACGATAACGTCACCCAGGCGTGCCGTATCATCACCGATGATGCCGGTCTGGGCATCGGCACCCGCAAGCTCACCCTCTCCACCGCCGGATTGGTTCCGAAAATGGTCCAGGCGGGTCACGATCTGGGGGTCAATATGGCGGTGTCGCTACACGCCGTGCGTGACGAGCTGCGCGATGAACTGGTGCCCATCAATCGCAAATACAATCTGGCCGCGCTGCGTCAGGGCGCATTAGACTACCCGCTCAAGTCAGGCCGTCGCATCACCTGGGAGTATGTGATACTGGATGGGGTCAACGACAGCGACGCCGACGCCCACCTCTTCGCCCACTTCCTGCGCGGCATCCCCTCCAAGATCAATCTGATCCCGTTCAATCCCTGGCCCGGCGTACCCTATGCGCCCTCACCGCGCGCGCGTATTCTGGCGTTCCAGCACATACTCCATGAAGCGGGTTTTGTCACCGTCATCCGCGACTCCCGTGGAGAGGATATCCTGGCCGCCTGCGGCCAGCTCAAAGGCAGCGTGGAAGGGGCGCGGCGACGACCGCCATCGGAATAAAAACGCTTCGTCATACGGAGACGAAACTCATGCAGATTGAGCGGCTGGACCATCTGGTGCTCACCGTGGCGGACATCGACGTCACCGTAGCGTTCTATGTCTCCGTGCTGGGCATGCAAGCGATCACCTTCGGCGCTGGACGTCGCGCACTGACGTTTGGGCAGCAGAAGATCAATCTGCACCAGCACAACGCGGAGTTCGAACCCAAAGCCCTGACGCCGACCCCCGGCTCAGCGGATCTCTGCTTTCTCACCACCACCCCATTGGAGGAGGTGATTGCGCATCTGATGGACTTGAACATCGCCATTGAGGAGGGCCCCATCGGGCGCACCGGCGCGTGTGGTCCGCTCCTCTCCGTCTATCTCCGTGACCCTGACGGCAACCTGATTGAAATCAGCAATCAGACTGCCCCGGCTTGAACGTCGCTCAATCAGCGTCGCCAATCCAGCGTTACTTCACAGTCACTGCAATCCAGAATTGTACAGAGCGCCTAAATGTGTGCGTGACGCAGGTGAAGCTTGCGTTGACTATGGGCCGCCGACTGGTCGGCGGCGGGGTGATTCGGGCCATCCATGGCCCTCACCCTCCAGGCTCGCTAGCGCGAGTCCGATTCGGCAATCCTGCCGAATCGTCTGGGGTCCGCGACCCCAGCGGGTGTAATGGAATGGTCCGCTCCGCTACCCAAACGGCCTCGCAATGGGCCAAGATGGTGATGTGTTTTTCCATCTAAACGGAGTCGGAGCGGACCATGAGCAATCATATCGAAAACGGACAGGTACGGGTACTGGGGATTGATCTGGGCAAGAGCGTGTTTCAGTTGCATGGCGTCGATGCGCGCGGCAAGAGCGTTCTGAAACAGCGCTTGAAACGAGATAAGTTACTGGAGTTCATGGCGCAACTGCCGCCGTGCCTGGTGGGGATGGAAGCCAGTAGCGGCGCGCATCACTGGGCGCGGAAATTTCAGGGATATGGGCATGAAGTGCGTTTGATGGCGCCGCAATATGTGAAGCCCTACGTGAAGCGGCACAAGAACGACAGCGTGGACGCTGAGGCGATATGTGAAGCGGTACAGCGTCCGAATATGCGTTTTGTGGGGATCAAAAGCGTTGCCCAGCAAGAAATTCTAGCGTTGCATCGGGTGCGCAGTCTGGCGGTGAAGAACCGCACGGCGTTGGTGAACCAGATTCGCGGACTGCTTGCCGAGTATGGGATTGTCTTTCCCAAGAGCATCAAGCAGGCGCGGCGGGCGATTGTGCTGATTTTGAGTGATGAGAGCTCGGAAATGAGCGCCAATTTTCGCGTAATTCTGGAGGATGAGCGCGATGAGCTGGCGCATTTGGATGAGCGCATCGGCAAATATGAGCGTGAGATTGAGGCGCTGGCCAAGGCGGAGCCGCAGTGTCGATTGCTGATGACGATCCCGGGAGTGGGACCGATCACGGCGACGGCGCTGTTGGCGTCGGTGGGGGATGTGCGGGCGTTTAAGAATGGCCGGGAGCTGTCGGCATGGATAGGGTTGGTTCCAAATCAGCACTCCACAGGGGGCAAGGCGTGGCTGACGGGGATCAGCAAGCGGGGAAACGGTTATCTTCGCACCCTGTTGATTCATGGGGCGCGGGCGGCTTTGCGCGTGTGTGAAAACAAGCCGGATCGCCGCAGCCAATGGGTGGTGTCGGTGTCGGAACGCCGCGGCGCGAATAAAGCGGTGGTGGCGCTGGCCAACCGCATGGCGCGCAGCGCGTGGGCGATGCTGGTGAAGCAGGAGGCCTATGGGGCCAGCGCCGCTGTGTAGAGAGAGCGCAATACAACTCTAAAAGAAAAACAGGCCGATAAGGAAAGAGAAAGAGATCCCACCAGCCAGGTTGCGAGAGAGAGTCGAGATTGATGGCGTGAAACGGCATAGCCCTGCGTGGTCAAGAACCTGTTTCGCCCAAGGGCCCATAGAGGCCGAGGGTGTGTTGAGGAGGGCCACGCGCAAATTCCATCAGGGCCAGAGGGCGACAAGCCCCTCATCAACAGGCCGGATACATGGGCGCGACTAAGCCTCACACATCAGTGGACATTTTCTCTTGCCGTGGCGGAGCGGACCATACATGGGCGGAGCCCACGGTTTGATTTTTTGGAGCTCGAGGGCAAAGCCCTCGATATCTTCCAAATCAAAAGTCAGATTTTGGCTTCCCATGTTGATTAAGCCCAACAAAAAAGGGCCAACCCACAGGTTGGCCCTCTTACACTCCAGTTGCAGCAGAACAGGCCCGCTGCAAGCGCAGATCAGGAGACGGTCAGGCTGGCCGACTCGCTCCACTCACCGCCCTTGTTGTCCTTCCAGGTCACTTTCACATCGCCGGTGGCGCTGGCCTTCATATCGAAGGAGAAGAACGGGTTTTTGGAGACGCCGCCGGTCCAATCCGCCGACAGAATCTTCTTCCCCAGATACTCCGCTTCAAACAGCACAATGTGGTGCGCCGGGATCAGATCACCGGTGGCGGAGTCCTTGCGCAGACCACTCTCCATGGGGTGTTTGATCATGGTTTTGATGGTGACGATGGAGTCTTTGGCCACCGGTTTGCGCGGACCGCGCACTTTGGGATTGCCGATATTCGCCATATTATTCGCTCCTTACCGCAGGCTCGCCGGACAGTGGCGTCGCCGCGTCATGTTCTTGGATCGCTTAACCGCGCAGATCAACCAGCGCAACCGCCAGCCGCCACTTCCACATGCTTGCTGGTCTGGATCAGCTTGCCGGTGTTGCTCTTGGCCACCACGCGCACCGGCGAGGGTTTGGCCATTTTGATGCGCAGCTCAAAGTTCACCGTACCGGTCTCCGGGGTGAAGCGGAACTTGGCCACCAACGGCTTGGGGTTGTTATCAACAAACACGCCCAGGGATTCAATGTAGTTGCCCGGCTCCATGGGGTGATCCACAGAGATGGGAATCCGCACCAGACCGCCATTTTCGGCTTTGTCGGGCGCGCCCAGGGCGATGCTGCCGGTCCCGGCGGGTCCCGTGCCCATCTCCTTGGCGACCAGATCGGCAATCGCATCGGCGCGGGCCGGAGAGGACGCGCCCAGCATGGCTGCGCCAACTCCCACGCTCCCCATCACCCCAAACAGGCTGCGACGGGTCAAACCGGATTTCATCGATTCAGACATAGCGCTCTCCATAAGCATCGCGCGTCGCTTCGACGCCCTCGTCGTTGCGCGCGGCGGGTCAATCATCTGGTGATGGCTAACAAACTAAAGAATGGCTCAACTCACTGCTCTTCCCGGGTAATGCCGGGAAAAATCGCGGGGCCTTGCGGCCCCGCGAAATCCAAATCTCAAAACAGCGGTTAGGCGAACGTATCGTTCATGATCGCCTGATACCAGCTCTCGGCATAGAGGGCTTCCTGATGACGGAAAGCGGGAGTCGCTTCCATCGGCGAAAGACCGCCCGACAGCTTGGTGATTTTGCCATCCTTGAGGGTGGAGACCAGAGCCACGGAGATGCCGTAGTTGGGCGCCAGGATGCTGTAGCAGGTGTTGACGTAGGTGGGCATGGGAGCCGGTTTGCCTTGCAGCGAAGCGATGATGGCCGCAGCGGCCACTTTGGCTTCGGAGTTGGCGGCGTAGCCGGACTTGGGCAGGCCCGCAGCGGCGGAGGAGTCGCCGATCACGTAAACATCTTTGGCCATGGTCGACTCAAAGGTCTTGAAGTCGATGGGGCACCAGCCCTTGTCATTGGCCACGCCCGCCAGGAAGGCCACTTTACCGGCCTTTTGCGGCGGAATCACGTTGACCACATCGGCCTTGAACTCATCCATCTCAGTGTAGACGGTGTTGGTTTTGGGGTCAACGCGGGTCACTTTGCCGCCTTCACCGGCGGGCACCCACTCCAGATATTTGCCTTTATAGCCCAGTTTCTCCCAGCCGCTCTGGAACAGGCCGAACTTGGAGAACTTGTCCTTGGGATCGAGCACGATCAGCTTGGACTTGGGCTTTTTGGTTTTGAAGTAGTGGGCGATGAGGCTGGCGCGCTCATAGGGCCCGGGAGGGCAACGGAACGGGTTGGGGGGAGCCACCAACACCATGGTGCCGCCATCTTTCATGGCGTCGATCTGATCACGCAGAATAGCGGTCTGAGGACCGGCTTTCCAGGCGTGGGTCATGGTTTTGGTGGCGGCTTCGTCATAGCCCTCAATGGCGTCATAATTGAAGGAGACGCCCGGGGAGAGCACCAGCTTGTCATAGGAGAACACGCCGCCAGCGGTGGTGACCTTCTTGGCGCCGGTATCCACGCCGGTCACGGTCTCATGCACCACGGTGATGCCGTGCTTCTTCAGACCTTCGTAGCCCCACTTCTGCACTTCCAGGTCACGCATGCCCACCAACACGGGGTTGGACAGCGGGCAGGAGTAGTAGTGCTTGTTCTGCTCAATGAGGATCACCGACACATTGGGGTCGGCTTTTTTAATGTATTTGGCCGCGGTCGCGCCGCCGTAGCCGCCGCCCACCACGATCACCTGGGCTTTGTTGCCCGCAATGCTGGGGCTCGCAGCGCCACAACCGGCCAGGCCCACCGCGGCGACGCCGCCAGCGGCTTTGACAAAACTCCGACGAGTCAATTTAGACATACTATTTGCCTCCTGATACGTATTCGAGTGTCGCTTGCAGCGCGATTACTTGTTCGCGGCCCAGAAGTGGGAGATGGCTTCCAGCTCTTTGGCGCTGGCTTTATCCATCCGCTTCTTCATCTTCTTGGGCTGGGGCATTTTCAGAGCCTCATCCTTGTAGTCTTCCATTTTGAACAGAAGATAGTCCAGATGCTGCCCAGCGACGCGAGGCATGTCGTCTTCGGTGCTCTTGCCACCATCTTCGTGGCACTTGGTGCACTTCATCTCTTTGGCCAGCTTCTCGCCTTCGGCGGCCAGAGCGGGCTTGACCATGGCGATGGTCTCGCCGGTCTTCATCGCAAGTTTGGGGTTCTCGGCGCCGCCGGTCCATTTCCAGCCCGCCACCGCTTTGGAGAGGGCTTCGATCTCGGCGTCGGAGTAGCCTTTGGCGATACGGCCCATGATGGTGCTGTAACGCTCGCCGGAACGGAACTCTTTCATCACCGGGATCAGGTAGTTGGCGGGTTGACCGGCGATGTTGGGCATGGCCGGGCCATTGGCCATGCCGTCGGTGCCGTGACAACCGGCGCAGGTGTTAGCCATAGCCAGACCCGAGGCCATGTCGGCCCGCGCCTCATCGGCGTTCATCGCCACCCCTCCAGCGATCATTGCGCCGGCCACAGCCAGCAGGGATTTCTTGTTCAGATGCATCTCTCCCTCCCAATAAGGAAAATTCTCAAAAGGTTTTGGCCTTGGCCAGCGCGGCCCATTTCCATCGCGCTCTCCGCAACCATAACTTGATCCGCTGTTGTCCACGCATGTTCGGATCAAGGCGCTACATACAATCAATTTTGGGCGCTCCCCAGCGCCCGGCGGCGAGATTAGAAATCGCCGCGCGCCGCGCCTTCCATCATCTCCCAAATGACGTTGCGCACGCGCAGAGCCTCCTTCTTGAGTTCCGGCGGCAGCGGCTTGCCGCCATGAATCATCATGTCCAGATTCATGGAGACCAGACGCAGCTTGCCGTCCTTGCCTTCTATCACGGCAATGCGGCACGGCATGAAGCCGGTGTAGGCGTCGCGATAGTCGGCCATCATGGCGCCCACGCGGGCGTCACAGAAGGAGAGGAAATTGACGTAACGGAAATCTTTATTGGTAACCGCTTTCACCTGCTTATAGAACGGCGCTTCGCCCACAAACAGGAAGTTGCGCGAAGAGGCCAGGCTCTTAAGCGACTCCACCACGTCGTCGGGAGAGAGGCCTTCGTCCACCTCTTTCACCCACATCATGGCCACGCCCGGATCGCCGGTCGACAGCAGACGGTCGGCAAAACCGGCGTACATATCCAGCGCGCCCTCTTCAAACTCAGCGAACTTGTCGGCGTGCTTCTCCAGGATCGGCGCGAACTTCTCCATCGCCGGACCGGCTTTGGCCATCAGCGGCGCCAGCTTCTCCATCTGCGGGGCCATCTGCTGGGCCACGCCGAACATGGCGCCATACTTTTGATACATATAACCGCCACAAATCACGGCGACCAAGCCGATGATCGCCAATAAATTCCGAATCAACCCCATTGAACCCTCTCTTGCGACAACGCCCGCGGGGGGCTTTTTTCGTCTCAGACCGCGCCGCAGCGCCGTCGACTCTGTATTAGAATCTCATAATATTAAACGAAAAATTCGGGTTATACTGCCCCATTGTTCCCATCTATTTCAAGCAGGAATTCTCTCCCCTCACACGCCGTCCGCCGCCCGTGTGACAGAATTGTAAAAATTAGAGGGAATAAGCCGCTGTATTCATTGATTCATGGGCCGATATGTTTTTTTTACAGCCAGGGCTGGTGAATCAGGCCCAAATGATCAACGGCGCCAGACTTTTGCAGCGCCCACAGTTGCAACAAATCCGCAGGGGTGGCGGGGTAGAACGCCGCGTCCGCCAGCGACTCGGCGTCCATCCACAACCACCCCAGGGCGCTGGTCTCCTGGGGGTTTAAATGCGGTTCAATTGGTCCCTGAGCCGTCACAGCAAAAACCATATGCAGCACATCGCGGCCATTGGCGTTGGTCTGCAGCGTCGCCAGCAGAGCGCCGACCTCCACGCGCAGGCCCAACTCTTCGAGAAACTCCCGCTCAAGACAGTCGCGGGCCTCCTCGCCAGCCTCCAGATTGCCGCCGGGCAGATTGAAACGCTCCTGACCGCCATACTCATAGCGCATGGCCAGAAGCCGCCCAGCCTCCACCAATACGCCACAGGGGCGAATAATCATGACTTGACCTCAAAAAAGGGGGATGACGCTCTGCGCCCTGGGATTGGCGGCTGGCCGGGCGGAGGGCGACGCCTCACACCCGGCCAGCGCTCTGAAAGACAGTTAGGCGTCGCCCTCCGACTCAGGCTGCTCCTGGTCGCCGAACAACGCGCCATTGAGCCACTGGAAGGCGAATTCCATCAGCGCCTCGTCGTTGTGCCGAATACGCGCCTCGGTATCGGGGTCCAACTGATAGCGCGACAGGAAGGAGGATTGAAACACAAACTTGCGGAACTCCGCTGGATTGGCGCCTGCGGTAAAGAACAGCTCCAGCAGACCTTGCAGCCCGCTCGACAGCTCCCCTTCCTGCCCACGGCGGCGCACGATGATATCCATCCAGCCCTGATTGCGCGCATCGTAGCCATCGGCGCCCTGGTCCTTGCGCCATTCGGCCACCGTCCACTGGCCCGGCTCTTGATGACCTTGGCAGAACGTCTCGTGAATCACCACCGACTCGGGTTTGGAATGGGCGTCATCTTTATGCGTCAGCGCCATACACACCGGATAGTTGCGGCAGGCCGCCGGTCGGTCGCTATAGACAGAGCAGCCGGCGTCGCTGTTGAACGGACAGCGCCCGCTCTCCGGATCCATGCGGATGATGACGATGGGCAGCTTGCCTTTGGGCAGGGTCATGGGGGTGGCGTAGTCGTGCAGAAAGGTCTCGGCGTCGACTTCCAATCGGTTGCGCAGTCGCACCATATCGTAAGGCGTGAGCACAATCTCGATATTCTTGCAGCATTCGTTGAAACAACTGACCCCGGGGTGGCAGCCAAACTGGAAGCGATCATCGGCGCCCAGCTTGGTGGGGTGCAGCAGCTCGAGCAACTCCGCGGGCATGGCGTGCAGCTCTTCATCCAGCATATTCAGACGCGCACGCTCATGGAGGTGGTCGGGATCCGGTTTGCTCTTGTCTGCATTGGACATGCTCGCCTCGCTTGTCACACTCGCCCCGCTCTGCGGAACAAGCATCAGGGTTGGGCTTTTGGGGCGCGTTCGGCGCGCCCACGATTGCGCGCGCCAGGATCACAGGCTCTTGGGAATCAGATCCTGGTGCGCCTTCTGGAAGCAGCGCCACTCGCCGGTCGTCGGATCGATCTTCGAGTTGACGAAGCACTTCCAGTTATGCTCATCGATGAAGTTGTGGTCCATATTATAATAGAAACCGGGGTATCGCGTCTCCTTGCGATAGAGCATATGGCGCGCATGGGCCTCACCCACCAGAATGCGATGGGTGGTCTCCCAGGCGCGCATCAGTTCATGCAGATCCTTGGCCCGCACCCGCCGCGCATCCTCTTTGAGGAGCTGTAGCTTGTCGATGGCGGTGCGCATCATCTGGTCATTGACGCAATATTGGGTGGAGACTCCGCCCACGTACTCATCCATGATCTTCTGCAGTCGCTTGAGCAGCATATCGGGGCGGATCCAGTGGGGATTGACCGCATCGCTGGTGGCGTAGCCCTTATTTTCCAGATAGACCCGCACGGGCGCGTAGACCGCATCGACGCACTGTGCGGGCGATTGCTGCGGCGTGGGGGTGAAATCGGCGTGGTCGAGGCAGTATTTGACCATCGCTTTACCGGCGATGCGCCCCTCGGCGTGGGAGCCGGAGGAGAATTTGTGCCCCGAGGCCCCCACCCCATCGCCGGCGCTGAACAGCCCCTCCACCGTGGTCATGGAGCGATAGCCCCATTGCCACTCCGGCGGCGCGATATCCGCCGGACCGGAGACCCACAGACCGCAGCAGCCCGCATGGGAGCCCAGTAGATAGGGTTCGGTGGGCATCAATTCAGAGGGGCTCTTCTCGGGCTCGATGTTCTCCCCGGCCCACACCCCGGCCTGGGGCGTGCACATGCCCAGAAAGTCCTCCCACGCATGGGCCTCCAACTCGGCGTTGAGCGCCTGCGCGCGCTGCTGGCCCACCTGCTCCTCATGCAGTCGGGCGCGCGCCTGCAGGGCGGTGTCGGTGCGAATGTAGATGGGACCGCGGCCATCGCGCATCTCATGCAGCATCAGATGGTTGCGCAGACAGGTGGCGGGAACCTCCGACTGCCCGTAGGGGGGATAGTCATCCAGCAGATGCTGGTTGGTGGTCATGTAGAGGTTGCCGCGGCAGTTGGTCGCCTTGGCCTGATAGTGCAGAAACCACGCCCCCACCGGCCCGTACCCATCCTTAAAGCGGGTAGGCACGAAGCGGTTCTCCATCATGGTCAACTCGGCGCCGACCTCCGCCGCCATGGCGTAGGTGGAGCCCGCGCTCCACGGCGGATACCAGGTGCGTCCGGTGCCTTCGCCCAGCGCACGCGGGCGGAAGATATTGGAAGCGCCGCCCGCCGCCAGCAGCACCGCTTTGGCGGTGTAGACGAACACCGTATGGGTGCGTGCGCTCAAGCCGATGGCGCCGCAGATGCGGTTGTCATGGTTGGCGTCCAGGAGCAGTTTGACGATCTGCACATGCTCCTGGATATTCTCCTCACCCAACGCTTTGCGCGCAGCCTCGGCGACGATGGGTTTGTAGGACTCGCCGTGAATCATGATCTGCCAACGGCCGGAGCGCACCGGCTGACCGCCTTCACGTAGAGATTTGCCCTCATCGCCGGGCTGCTTCCAGATCGGCAGCCCCCACTCCTCGAACAGGTGCACCGAGTCGTCCACATGACGCCCCAGGTCGTAGGTGAGGTCGTCGCGGGTGATGCCCATGAGGTCGTTGGCCACCATGCGCGCGTAGTCGGCGGGATCCTCATCGCCCAGATAGACGTTGATGGCGGAAAGCCCCATGGCCACCGCGCCGGAGCGCGCCAGCGCCGCCTTGTCCACCAGCAGAATGCGCATCCCCTCGGGGGCCCAGGCGCGCGCCTCGTAGGCGGCGCCGCATGCGGCCATACCGCCGCCGATGATGAGGATGTCGGTGTCGATTTGAACGATTTCAGGGTTGGCCAGATTGCCCATCTCTCACTCCCTTTGCCGCGCGATGGCGTCACACAGTCACAAGGCCGCGCCGCTCAGGGCGTGGGCAGCTTGCCGACGGTGGTAAAGAATCCGGCTTGGTCGATTTTGGACAGATCCGCCTGCGGTTTGCCCGCATAGGGGGCGATGGCGCCCTCGGCGATGGTGCGGGTGGGATAGGTGAACTGTTTATTCACGCCGTTGCGCAGCTGCACCGACCATGTAACGGAGTCCTCGTCACACTGTGGGAAAACGCGCCCGCCCAGCGGCACAACATCGGCGCAGGCGCTCACCTCCACCGCCTGCTGCGGACAGCTCTTCACACAGCTATAGCACTCCCAGCAGGCATCCGGCTCGCGATTGAAGGCGCGATTGTGTTCGGGGTCCAGCGTCATGATGTCGCTGGGGCAGATCTGCGCACAGACAGGTTCGCGCCCCTGGCAGCCGTCGCATCTGTCGCTCAGTACATAGCTGGGCATGACAACCTCCTTGGGACGTCATTTCCTGGACAGAAAAAATACAGCGGGCTGGGTGAGCTTAAAGATATTGGGGCTCCGCCCTCAACCCGCCAGGACGCCGCCCTGGACCCGCAAGGCCAATTGGGACAAATCCCGATTCCCCTTGACCCCCGTTAGTTTTGCTTCGTACTCGCAAGCAACTCTGTGCGTTTATTCAAACTCCGCGCACACGCTCTAAACAGCAAATGACGCTAGGCCAGCGGTGGCTTACCCCCGCCAATTTGACCGCCTCAACCAACGCCCGCAGCGCCCGTCCACGATGGCTCATGCCATCCTTCTCGGCGCCGCTCATCTGCGCAAAGGTGCGATCATACCCATCAGGGATGAATGCCGGGTCATAGCCAAAGCCATTCTCCCCGGCAGGCTCATCGGTGATGCGCCCCTCCACGGTTCCATCGAACAGACGCGACCGCCCCTCGGCGTCGCACAGCGCCAGCACGCAGCGAAAACGGGCGCGGCGCTGGCGCTCGTCAAAATCCTTAGCCTCGTCGATGAGCTTATTCAGATTGGCCTGATCGTCGGCCTCCTCCCCGGCATAGCGGGCGGAGTAGACCCCCGGCGCGCCATCCAGCCCATCCACCTCCAGGCCGGAGTCGTCGGAGAGCGCCAGGCAGCCAGCGTGACGGGCGATCTCACGCGCCTTCTTCAGCGCATTGGCGGCGAAGGTGTCGCCATCCTCCACCACCTCGGGGGCGTCGGGGTGGGCGTCCAACCCCTCCGGCTCCCAGCCGAACGGCGCCAACATGCGGCGCATCTCTTCAATCTTCTTGCGGTTGCGTGTCGCCAGAAGGACCTTCACGGGCAGCCTCGCCTATTGATTTGTCGAATAATTATCGAAATTCATGGGAACCATTCCGATAATGAGCGCCACCGCAGAAGGAGTCAAGAAAAGGCGCCTTTCAGGAGTATTCCGGGAGTGTGTGGCGATTTGATGGCAAGGGACGACGCGCGTGGTTAGGCGTCAGGCAGGGTTTTCAGACAGCAGCGCCCCAGCGGGCTGCTGGTTTCGCAGGAGCACTGCCCCTCTTGCGTCTGTTGGCGGATGAAGTCGCGGATGGTGGGATGATGCTCGAAATCGGCTCGTGAGACGCCAAAGCAGAAGCAGAACAGCGCGCGACCATCCCGCAGTTTCACCGCCATGTGGTCGCGCACTTGCTCAAGCCGAATCACGCTGTCGTCGGCGCCGAAGTAGACCCCTTCGCAGGCCCCATTATCGCAAAAATAGTAGCGATTATTGGACAGAGGAGCCCAATTCCACGCCGTCTTGATGTGATGACGGATGGTGCGGACTGAGACCGGGTGGCCATGGTCCCCACACAGGGGACAATGGCGCGGCTCCTGGCCTACTGCGTTCTTATTTGCAGACGAACAGCACTGTCCCATGTCAGGCTCTCATCAAGAGTGGCTCCGACGCCCCGAGATCACTCCCACTCGATGGTGCCGGGCGGCTTGGAGGTGATGTCATAGGTGACGCGATTGATCCCTTTGACCTCATTGATAATACGACTGGAGATATGCGCCAACAGTTCATACGGCATGGGGTACCAGGTGGCGGTCATGAAGTCCTTGGTCTCCACCGCGCGCAGGGCCACCACATAGTCGTAGCTGCGGCCATCGCCCATCACGCCGACGCTCTTGACCGGCAGGAACACCGCGAACGCCTGGGAGATGCGGTCGTAGTGGCCGGAGGCGTAGAGCTCCTCCAGATAGATATCGTCGGCCAGACGCAGCAGGTCGGCGTACTCTTTTTTCACTTCGCCGAGGATGCGCACCCCCAGACCGGGGCCGGGGAACGGGTGGCGCATGATCATTTTGCGCGGCAGCCCCAGCTCCAACCCCACTTGGCGCACTTCATCCTTGAACAGCTCGCGCAGAGGCTCCAGGAGTTTGAGATTCATCTCCTCGGGCAGGCCGCCGACGTTGTGGTGGGACTTGATATTGGTGGCGGTTTTGGTCTTGGCCCCAGCGGACTCGATCACATCGGGGTAGATGGTGCCTTGGGCGAGCCAGCGCGCGCCGTCGATTTTGTGCGCTTCGGCGTCGAAGATTTCGATGAAGGTGTGGCCGATGATTTTGCGCTTTTTCTCCGGGTCGGAGACCCCCGCCAGCTTGGACAGGAAGATCTCCTCGGCGTCCACGCGGATCACCTTCACGCCCATATTCTCGGCGAAGGTCTGCATCACCTGATCGCCTTCATTGAGGCGCAGCAGGCCGTTATCCACGAACACGCAGGTGAGCTGATCACCGATGGCGCGATGGGCCAGGGCCGCCACCACCGAGGAGTCGACGCCGCCGGAGAGGCCGAGGATCACACGATCCTGCCCCACCTGCTGGCGGATGCTCTCCACCGCGTAGTCGATGAAACCGCCGGAGGTCCACAGACCGTGGCAGCCGCAGATATCCAGCACGAAGTTGCGCACCAGGCGTTCGCCATTTTCGGTGTGGTTTACCTCGGGGTGGAACTGCACGCCGTAGTGACGACGCTCCAGATTGGAGAACGCCGCGACGGGAGCGTTGGGGGTGCTGGCGTTGATGATGAACCCGGCGGGGGGGATCTCCACGTGGTCGCCGTGGGACATCCACACGGTGGTTTCACCGGAATCGAGGAATCCTTCGAACAGCGGTGTGGGTTGCTCGGCCTGAATCTGCGCGCGACCGTATTCGCGACGGTCGGCGGGGGCGACGGTGCCGCCGTCGTGGCGACATAGCAGCTGCATACCGTAGCAGATGCCCAGCACGGGCGCGCCCAGTTGCATGGCGGTTTCGTTAAGCTCGGGGGCGTTATGATCGTAGACCGATTGGTGGCCGCCGGAGAGGATCACCCCTTTTGGCGCAAACGCCCGGATATCGGCGCTGGACATATCGTAGGGGTGGATTTCGCAATAGACGTTGGCTTCGCGCACGCGGCGGGCGATGAGCTGGGTGTATTGCGAGCCGTAGTCGAGGATGAGGATTTTTTCGGCGTGCAGCGAATCGGTCATGGCGGGTCCAGGTTAAAGGCGTCCAGTGTTTGCGTGACAAAGGTGGCGCTAGCGCTGAGTAAATTAGCCGTCGGCTGGCCGACGGCGGGGTCTGGGGGCCGCTGCCCCCAGCGGGTGTGGGCAGCGCCCACGGTGTGGCTTTTGCCCTTAGTCTTTAGTCTCTAGCCGTTTTCCCCGTGCAGAAACTCCGAGCCCGCAAGGGGGAGAATACGAAGCGCGAAACGCAACGTCCACTCGAAAGGAAAACGGGGAAACGGCAGTGAGCAGGCGCGTCAGCGCCGTCGCCTGCAGGGCGGCGAATGCAGTAGAACTCAAGCCCCGGGAAAACCAAAAAATGTTTGCGGGAAAGAGGCTCAACTTATTTAGCCCAAACCAATGAACGCACACACTTTTTCGCTTTCCCTAGCGCAAATTTCTACGGCATTCGCTCCTGTCGGCTGCGCCGACATATCGCTCACCGCCGTTTCCCGTTTTGCTTATCTACCAGCTCGACGCTTCGCGCTTCTCTCGCCACTGCATGCTGGCTCGTTTTTTCCTGCTCGGGAAACGGCCAAATCAAAAAACCAAACCTTGGGGCTCCGCCCCAAACCCCGCTGGGGGCGCGACCCCCAGACCCCGCCGCCGACCAGTCGGCGGCCAAATAGTCAGCGTGGGCTCGTTGGCTTTCCCGCACACGCTTTTATTGCGTGCCGAGACCAGATCAATCCAACCGATAGTTGGGCGTCTCCTTGGTGATCGTCACATCATGCACGTGGGACTCCTTCAACCCCGCGCTGGTGATCTGCACAAACTCCGCATTCTTGCGCAAGGACTCAATATCGCCACACCCCGTATAGCCCATGGCCGCACGCAAGCCCCCCACCATCTGGTGGATAATCACCGGCATCGGACCTTTATAGGGAACGCGACCCTCAACCCCTTCAGGAACCAACTTCTGCGCGTCAGTCACATTGCCCTGGAAGTAACGATCCTTGGAGCCCTTGGCCATGGCCCCCAACGAGCCCATGCCGCGATAGGTCTTGTAGCTGCGGCCCTGATAGATGAACACCTCGCCCGGCGCCTCATCGGTGCCCGCAAACATCGAGCCCAACATCACCGTGGAGGCGCCCGCCGCAATCGCCTTGCCCAACTCGCCGCTGTACTTGATGCCGCCATCGGCAATGATAGGAATGTCGTGCTTGTCGGCCTCTTCGGCGCAGTCGGCAATGGCGCTGATCTGCGGCACGCCCACCCCCGCCACCATGCGCGTGGTGCAGATGGAGCCCGGACCAATGCCAACTTTGACCGCATCAGCGCCCGCCTCGGCCAGCGCCTTCACCGCCCCCGGCGTGGCCACGTTGCCGGCAATGATCTGCAGATCCGGGTACTCCGCCTTGGCGAACGCCACCATGTCGATGACGCCCTGGGAGTGACCATGCGCAGTGTCGATCACCACCACGTCCACCTCGGCTTCCACCAGACCCGCCAGACGCTTTTTATTGTCCTTGCCCACACCCACCGCGGCGCCCGCCAGCAAACGGCCAGAATCGTCGCGACTGGCGATGGGATGCGCCTGAATCTGCTCGATGTCCTTGACCGTGATCAGACCCTTGAGGTGGTAGTTCTCATCCACCACCAGGAGCTTTTCAATGCGGTGTTGGTGCAGCAGCTTCTTGCACTCGGACATCTCCACGCCCTGGGGCGCGGTCACCAGCTTGTCGCCGCCGGTCATCAACTCCTCCACCGGCTGGTTCTTGTCGGAGGCGAAACGCACGTCGCGGTTGGTGAGGATGCCCACCAGTTTGCCCCCCGCCTCCACCACCGGCACGCCGGAGACATGGTTCTTCTTCATCAGGTCCAGCGCCTGTTTGAGCGGCATCTGCGGCTCAATGGTCCACGGCTCCACCACCATGCCGGAGATGTAGCGCTTGACCTGCCGCACATGGTCGGCCTGCTCTTTGGGGGTGAGATTCTTGTGGATGATGCCGATGCCGCCCTCTTGCGCCATGGCGATGGCCGCGCGCGCTTCGGTGACGGTGTCCATGGCCGCCGACAGCAGCGGCGTATTGAGGCGGATCTTGCGGGTCAGTCGCGAGGAGATGTCCACCTCGCCGGGCAGGACATTGCTGTGCGCGGGCAGCAGCAGCACATCGTCAAAGGTCAGCGCCTGTTTGATCACTCGCATGACACAATCTCCTCACTATGCGACAACTCGGGCGCTAGCGCGCCCCCTTAAAGTCAAGGCCCACCAGATACAGCTCGGGGCTGCGCGATCGGCTCGCCTCCGGTTTGACCGTTTTTACCTGGGTGAACTCCAGCCGCGCGCGTCTGACCAACTCGTCAAACCCCGGGCCCTGGAACATTTTAAAGCAGATGCCGCCGCCAATCACCAACGCCTCTTCGGCAAACTCAAACGCGCACTCCGCGAGCAGTTCGCCGCGCCCCTGGTCGGCGGACTTGTAGCCGGTCATGTTGGGCGCCATGTCGGAGAGCACCACATCCACCCGGCCAAAATCCGGCAGGCGCGCGCGAATTTCGTCAAGCACCGCCTGATCGAGAAAGTCCCCTTGCAGAATCTCCGCGCCGGGCACCGGGTCCATCTCCAGCAGATCCACCCCCAGCACGCGCCCTTCGGGTCCGGCCAGATTGACCGCCACCTGGGTCCAACCGCCGGGCGCCGCGCCCAGCTCCACCACATGGGCGCCGGGCTTGATCAGAGGTCGGACCTTGCCCGCCTTGTCATGCAGCATTCCCTGCAGCTCCAGCAGCTTATAGGCGGCGCGCGAACGGTACCCTTCGCGTTTGGCGCGCTGCACAAACGGGTCGTCCCGATGCTCCTTGAGCCAGCGTTGTGAGGAGGGGCGAAGTTTGGCCACGGTGGTCGCTCGCGTACCGGCTGCCGCTTAGAAGTCGACGCTCAGAATTTCGTAATGACGCACGCCGCCGGGGGCTTTCACCTCGGCCACGTCACCCTCCTCCTTGCCGATCATGGCCCGCGCCATGGGGCTGGAGATGGAGATCTTGCCCAGCTCCAGGTCCGCCTCGTCCACGCCGACGATGTGGTAGGTGACCTCTTCGCCAGTCTCCTCGACCTCAACGGTGACCTTGGCCCCGAACACCACCTTCTCGGATTGCAGCTTGCTGGTGTCGATGATCTCGGCGTGGGCCAGCTTGCCCTCGATCTCCTTGATCCGCCCTTCATTGAAGCCCTGCTGCTCCTTGGCGGCGTGATACTCGGCGTTCTCCGACAGATCGCCATGGGCGCGCGCCTCTTCAATGGCGGCGACAATGCGCTTGCGCTCGGGCCCTTTGCGACTCTTCAGCTCCTCTTTGAGCTGCTCGGCTCCCTCCAGGGTCATCGGGACTTTATCCATGTTCAACGCCTTCATTCCATTGGGGTGGCCAAAACCGCCGATTTGGGTATAAACCACGGCTTTGGATAATAAAAACAGCGACGCGCCCGGCATCCCGGGCGCGTCGCCAAGTTTCTCATCCTGTGCCCGGGGGCGGAAACGCCCTAGCAGTCCGGGAAATGGCGGATATTCTGCAATGAAACAGCCATTTCGTCAACCGCAATCCACCTTGCCGTCGCCAAGCGTTTGGCCCGCCAGTGTTATTTAAAACCACGCACAAAATGACGCCCGGCTCGCCCCAGCGGCGCTTTGGCGGCGCTGGGGCGTCGCGATGCATTCATTTTTGTTCGCGGTTCTTAGTAGTAATCCTGCAACGCCCGACAACGCGACGGATAGTTGCGTCGCGCGTCGATGGCGGAGACCGCCGCGCGCATCCCCGCCACCGTGGTGAAGTACGGGATTTTGCTCATCAAGGCGGTGCGACGGATGGGGAACGAGTCCTCCAACGCGCGCTTGTCCTGGGTGGTGTTGAACACCATCACCACTTCGCCGCTCTTCATGCGATCGACGATGTGCGGACGCCCCTCATTGACCTTATTGACCGTCTCCACCTCCAGCCCCTCTGAGCGCAGGAAGTCGGCGGTGCCACGGGTGGCGGTGAGGATGAAGCCCATCTCCTGCAAGCGCCGCATGGAGAGCAAAATCGCCTTCTTGTCCTCATCCTTGACCGACACAAACACCGACTTGCCGGACGACTGCTCCAGGGTGGGCAGATTGGAGCCCGCCCCCTCCTGCGCCTTGGCGAAAGCGACGCCGAAGTTGCTGCAGATGCCCATCACCTCGCCGGTGGATTTCATCTCCGGGCCCAGCACCGGGTCCACGTGGGAGAACTTCTCAAACGGGAACACCGCCTCTTTCACCGCCACATGGGTGATGCGCGGGGTGCTGGTGAACCCGATATCGGTCAGCTTCTCACCAGCCATGACGCGGGCGGCGATCTTGGCCAGCGGATGACCGGTGGCCTTGGAGACGAACGGCGCGGTGCGCGAGGCGCGCGGATTGACTTCGAGGATGTAGACCGCGCCGTTCTGAATCGCGAACTGCACGTTCATCAACCCCTTCACCTCCAGCGCTTCGGCCAGCAGGCGGGTTTGCCGCTCGATCTCGTTGATCAGGTCCAGCCCCACAGAATAGGGCGGCAGCGAACAGGCGGAGTCGCCCGAGTGCACTCCGGCCTCTTCGATGTGCTCCATCACCCCGCCCACCACGGCGATTTCGCCGTCGGCCACGCAATCCACGTCGATCTCGATGGCGTCCTGCAGGAAGTGGTCGATGAGCACCGGGTGGTCCGGCGACGCTTGCACTGCGGTGCGCATGTAGCGGTTCAGATCCACCGAGTCATACACGATCTCCATGGCGCGCCCGCCCAGCACATAGGAGGGGCGCACCACCACCGGGTAGCCCACGTTCTCGGCGATGCGCACCGCCTCATCTTCGGAGCGGGCCAGACCGTTGGGCGGCTGGCTCAGATTGATGCGCTGCAGCAGCTGCTGGAAGCGTTCGCGGTCCTCGGCCACATCGATGGCCTCCGGCGAGGTGCCGATGATGGGCGCGCCGGCGGCTTCCAGCGCCTTGGCCAGTTTTAGCGGGGTCTGCCCGCCGAACTGCACGATGATCCCCTCCGGCTTCTCCAGATCGACGATGGACATCACGTCTTCGAAGGTGAGCGGCTCGAAGTAGAGGCGGTCGGAGGTGTCGTAGTCGGTGGAGACCGTCTCCGGGTTGCAGTTGACCATGATGGTCTCAAACCCGGCGTCGCGCAGGGCAAAGGCGGCGTGCACGCAGCAGTAGTCGAACTCGATGCCCTGGCCGATGCGGTTGGGCCCGCCGCCCAGAATCATGATTTTGCGCCGACTGGTGGGTCGCGCTTCACACTCGCGCTCGTAGGTGGCGTAGAGATAGGCGGTCTGCGAGGCGAATTCGGCGGCGCAGGTGTCCACCCGCTTATAGACGGGCACCACGCCATCGGCGATGCGGCGTGAACGGATGCGTTCCGCGCTCTCGCCCAACAGCTTGCCCAAACGCTGGTCGGAGAAGCCCATCTCCTTGAGTTCGCGCAACCGCTCGGCGCTCATGCCGTCGAAGATCACCCGTTCGAGCGACTGTTCGGCTTCAATGACCTGCTGGATCTGGTCGAGGAACCACGGATCGATGCTGGTGACCCGGTGCAGCCACTCCAGGGTTTTGCCCTGACGAAAGGCGTCGGCCACATAGAGGATGCGGTCCGGCCCCGGGTTGTGCAGCTTCTCCTCCAACTCCGCTTCGCTGCCCGGATCATCCGGGTTGATGATGGGGTCGAAGCCGGTCAGACCGGTCTCCATGGAGCGCAACGCCTTCTGCATCGACTCCTTGAAGGTGCGGCCAATGGCCATGGCCTCGCCCACCGACTTCATCTGCGTGGACAGACGCGCCTGCGCTTGCGGGAACTTCTCAAAGGTGAAGCGCGGGATCTTGGTCACCACATAGTCGATGGTGGGCTCAAACGAAGCCGGGGTGACCCCGGTGATGTCGTTCATGATCTCCGGCAGGGTGTAGCCCACCGCCAGCTTGGCCGCCACCTTGGCGATGGGGAAGCCGGTGGCTTTGGAGGCCAGCGCCGAGGAGCGCGACACGCGCGGGTTCATCTCGATGATGATCAACCGGCCAGTCTCGGGATGGATGGCGAACTGCACGTTGGAGCCGCCGGTGTCCACGCCGATCTCGCGCAGCACCGCAATGGAGGCGTCGCGCAGGATCTGATACTCCTTGTCGGTGAGGGTCTGCGCCGGGGCCACGGTGATGGAGTCGCCGGTGTGCACCCCCATGGGGTCGAGGTTCTCGATGGAGCAGACGATGATGGCGTTGTCGAGATTGTCCCGCACCACCTCCATCTCATACTCTTTCCAGCCCAGCACCGACTCCTCCACCAGCACTTCGGTGGTGGGGGAGGCCGCCAGACCGCGACGAATGATCTCCTCGAACTCTTCCAGATTATAGGCGATGCCGCCGCCCGCGCCGCCCAGGGTGAAGCTGGGGCGGATGATGGTGGGGAAGCCGATCCCCTCCTGGATCTCCTGCGCCTCCTCCCAGGTGTGGGCGAAGCCGGATTGGGGCATATCCAGGCCGATGGCGTCCATGGCGTGCTTGAACTTCTCGCGATCCTCGGCCTTTTCGATGGCCTCGGCGGAGGCGCCGATGAGCTCCACGCCGTACTCTTTGAGCACGCCAGCCGCATCCAACGCCAGCGCAGCGTTGAGCGCGGTCTGGCCGCCCATGGTGGGCAGCAGGGCGTCGGGGCGTTCGGCTTCGATGATGCAGGTGAGCGACGGCGTGGTGATGGGCTCCACATAGGTGCGGTCGGCCATCTCCGGGTCGGTCATGATGGTGGCGGGGTTGGAGTTGACCAACACCACCTCATACCCCTCCTCGCGCAGCGCCTTGCAGGCTTGGGCGCCGGAGTAGTCGAACTCGCAGGCCTGGCCGATGACGATGGGGCCGGAGCCGATGAGAAGGATCTTTTTGATGTCTGTGCGTTTGGGCATATCAGTGCGCTCTTTTCGTGACGCTGGCTCGGATCGACGGACGGATTACCCCCGCATCAGATCGACGAACTGCTTGAACAGATAGTGGGCGTCATGGGGCCCCGGACTCGCCTCGGGGTGGTGCTGCACCGAGAACACCGGCGCGTGCTTGTGACGAATGCCCTCGATGGTGCCGTCGAACAGCGAACGGTGGGTCACCTCGATGGCTTCGGGCAGACTCTCTTCGCGCACCATGAAGCCGTGGTTCTGGGAGGTCACCTCCACCGAGCCGTTGGCCAGATTCTGCACCGGATGGTTGCCGCCGCGATGGCCGAACTTCATCTTTTCGGTCTGCGCGCCCAGCGCCAGGGAGAGCATCTGATGGCCCAGACAGATGCCAAACAGCGGCTTGCCGGACTCCACCAACTCGGCGATGGCGCGAATGGCGTGCTTCACCGCATCGGGGTCGCCGGGGCCGTTGGAGAGGAACACCCCGTCGGGACTGCGCGCCAGCACCTCTTCAGCGGTGGCCGACGCGGGCAGCACGGTCAGGTCGCAACCGGCCTGCACCAGCGAGCGCAGGATGTTGCGCTTGACGCCGTAGTCGATCACCACCACCTTTTTGCGCTCGCCGCCCGGGTCGATGTCGTGGTACCCCGACTCCAGCTTCCAGCGCCCCTGCTTCCACACATAGGAGCTGTCGCAGGTCACATCGCCGGTCAGGTCCATGCCCGCCAGCCCCGGCCACGCCTTGGCTTTGTGCACCAGCGTGTCGGTATCGAACTCCACATGGGAGATCACCCCGCGCATGGAGCCGTGTTCGCGCAGATGCGCCACCAACTTGCGGGTGTCGATGCCCTCAATGGCGGGAATCTTATGCCGTTTGAGGAAGGTGTCCAGATCCTCCTGGGCGCGCCAGTTGGAGAGGCGTCGCGCCGACTCCTTGACCACGAAGCCGCGAATCCACGGCTGCTTGGACTCCATGTCCTCGGGATTGATGCCGGTGTTGCCGATCTGGGTATACGTCATGGTGACGATCTGGCCAGCGTAGGAGGGATCGGACATGATCTCCTGATAGCCGGTCATGGAGGTGTTGAAGCAGACCTCGCCCACCTTCTCGCCGGGCGCGCCCAGGGCGCGACCATCGAAGCGTGAGCCGTCTTCCAGAACCAGGACCGCGCGGCCCTGTGCGTTGCTATGGCCTTCCAAGGATCTCTCCTGTTCGGAGTGTGGCGCGGCCTCCCCGTTTGGGGCCGCGCGCTGGCGGGCGTTGCGGCGCGCCGCACAATATGGGAAAAATACCCCATATTGTTGGAAGAATATCGCGCCGATTTCGCCTTTTTATCCATCTGCAATAAAGGGACGAGCCGCTTATACCGCTCTGGACGCATGGCGTCAATGGCGCGTTGGAGCCGCATTGACCATGGTTGCTAGACCATACAAAAAAATGCTTAAAATGGATAGAGGTTCCACAGAAAATCCTGCTCGCGCGCTGCGCCGGTTAGGGAGAGAGAGCATGAAGCGTCGCTTATCATTGATTGCGCTGTGCGCGCTGATGGGGTTATCGGCGACATCCGCCCTGGCGGGGGGCTGGCTGGGGGTCACCGTCACCCCGCCGCGCGGCGTGGCGGTGGCGGAGATCATTAAAGAGAGTCCAGCCGACCGCGCCGGGTTGCAGCGCGGCGACGTCATCCTCACCGTCGACGGCCATCAGGTGCAGAACGCCGGACACTTTGCCCACCTGATCAATAGCGGTCGCCCCGGCGACGCCGCCAAGCTGGAGGTGCAGCGCGACGGCAAGAAGCTGACCCTGGAGGCGCCGCTGGATGACAGCCGCGACCACGCTGTGATGAACGGCGGCGGCAACGGCGGCTGGGGCGAGATGATCAACCGCGCCACGCAGATGCTGCCGCGCCCGTCGATGAATAGCGCGCCCATGAACGGCTCGCTCTACGCCGCGCCGCAAACCGGCGGGTATGGCGCGCCCGAGGCCGACCCCCACTATGCGCCGCCGCCCAGCGCCTACGGCTATCCTGAGGTCACGCCGCAGCAGCAGCGCAGCGACTTCTCCGGCAGCGTGCGCCCGGGCGGGCGGCAGCACTTTTTTGGCATGAATCCCAACGCCGCGCCGCAATCCGGGTTGGCCCCTGCGCCCACCGCGCCGCCCGCCGCCGCCACGCCGACGCAGCCCGCCGAGCGGCCCGAAGCGGCGCTCGCCCCGAATCCGGCTGACGCGCCGTGGCTGGGTCTGGCCATGGCGCCGGACCCCAACGGCGTGCGCATCGCCGCCGTGGCCCCGCACAGTCCGGCGCAACGGGCCGGACTGCAAAAAGGCGACCTGCTCACCCGCTTCAATGGCGAAACAGTGGCCGACCCCGACCAGGTGGCGAAGACGGTGATGGCCATGCGTCCGGGCGAATTGGTCACCCTCTCGCTCACCCGCCAAGGGGATGCGCAGACCATTCAGATGGCGCTGGGCGCGCGCCCGGCGCGGTAAACGGCGTGGAGTACCCCACCCCGCTGCTGTCGGGCCGTCTGCGCAAACGCTATAAACGGTTCCTGGCCGATATCGTGCTGGATTCCGGCGAAGCCATCACCGCCCACTGCGCCAACTCCGGCTCCATGCGCGGCCTGATGGCGGACAACGCCCGCGTGCGCGTGAGCCACGAACCCGACCCCAAACGCAAGTTGGCCTGGAGTTGGCAACAGGTGGAGGCCGACGGGGCCTGGGTGGGCATCCACACCGGGCTGGCCAACCGCATCGCCGAAGAGGCGCTGCTGGCGGGTCAAATCACGGAACTGAATGGCTTTTCCAGCCTCAAAAGAGAGGCGCGCTATGGCGACTCGCGGCTGGATTTCCGCCTCGATGGCGAGAATGGTCCCCTTGGCTACATGGAGGTCAAGAGCGTGACGCTGCGCATCGGCGCGTGCGCCGCCTTTCCCGATGCGGTGACCACTCGCGGCCAGCGCCACTTGGAGGAGTTGCGCCGCGCCCGCGCCGAAGGACTCGACGCCAGCTTGCTGTTTTTAATTCAACGGGGCGACTGCGCGACACTGCGCGCCGCCCATGAGATCGACCCGGACTACGCCGCCGGACTGCGCCGCGCGCAAGACGATGGCGTGCGCATTTTGGCTTACGCTTGTGATGTCACGGCGCAAGGCGTGACAGTAAGAGGGCCGACGCCCCTGGAGATGGATCCCGCATGATCACCATGAAGAGCCCTGCTGAAATCGAACAGATGCGCCCCAGCTGCGTGCTGGCCGCCGAGACGTTGAAGATGATCGAAGAGCACGTCAAACCCGGCGTGACCACCGACCAGTTAAACGAAATCTGCCATCAATACATCATTGATCACAACGCCTACCCGTCGCCGCTCAACTACCGCGGCTTTCCCAAGTCCATCTGCACCTCGGTCAACCATCAGGTGTGCCACGGCATCCCCAGCGACCGCGAACTGCGCGACGGCGACATCATCAATGTGGACATCACCACCACGCTGGATGGCTGGTACGGCGACAACAGCAAGACCTTTTTCGTCGGCAAGCCCTCACCCAAAGCCGAGAAGATCGTGCGCATCGCCAAGGAGTGTCTGGATCTGGGGATTGGGCAGGTGCGCCCGGGCGGACACATCGGCGACATCGGCGCGGTGATCGAAGAGCATGCGCGCAAAAATCGTTGCACCGTGGTGCGGGAGTATTGCGGCCACGGCATTGGCCGCAAATTCCATGAGGAGCCCGCCGTGCTGCACTATGGCGTGCGCGGCGAAGGGGTGGAGATGAAGCCGGGCATGACCTTCACCATCGAACCCATGGTCAATCTGGGCAAACCGGCCATCAAGCACATGCCCGACAAGTGGACCGTGGTGACCCGCGACCACAGCCTCTCCAGCCAGTTCGAACACACTATTCTGGTCACCGACACCGGCTATGAAGTACTCACCGACATTGACGGCGAATATCCCATCACCTGATCCAGTCAGTCGAATTCAAAACAGAACATTGGCTATTTTGGAAATGAAAGATATCGAGGGCTTTGCCCTCGAGCTCCCAAGATCAAAATCCAAACCATGGGCTCCGCCCATACCCGCTTAAGGGTCACAGACCCTATGACGATTTGGCAGGATTGCCAAATCGGACTCGCGCAGCGAGCCCGAAGGGTGAGGGCCATGGATGGCCCGAATCAATCCCGACAAATTTCCGTTGGAAATTTGTCCCAGAGTCAACGCAAGCTGAACCGACGTCACGCAAACATTTGACATTCTGTACAGTTTTGGTTTCGCATAATTTTAGACCAGACCGCCTCCTACCGGTGCGTCAATCCCGACCCGGGGCGTCCAGCACCGCCGGGAACAGACGCTCCTCTTCGAACTGAATCCGCTCGCTGAGTTTTTTCAGGCAGTAGCGGGCGTCGGCCATAAAGCGCTCTGGCACGGCCTCAATAGCGGCGGCGTCGGGCCAACGGGCGAAGAACTCCCGCAAAGAGCGCGTGCGGCGACCTATATCCACAAATCCGCTCTCGGCCAGACGCCGCAACAGGGGATCGGCGTGGGCCATGGCCTTGGGGTAGATCAGGTAATCCTCCTGCTCCAGGTGCGCGCGCAAACGACTCTCCAGATTACGCGTGGCGTCGCGCAGCATCTGCGCCCGCAGCGTCGGCTCGTGCGCGCCCACATCCAGCAGCTCGGCCAACTGCGCCGCCGCCACCCGGATCTCTTCATGTTGCGTCATCAACAACCGCACGGCGATCTGCAGCATGCCGTCTGTCCTCTTCGTTGCGTGATTACTCGCCTGCATCCAGGCGCTCGGCAAAGCGCCGATTGACCCGATAGACGTAGGAGAGCACCTCCGCCACCGCTTTATACAGCACAGGCGGAATGCTCTCGCCCACCGGCACCTTATCCAGCAAATTGACCAGATCGGCGTCCTCCACCAGCGGCACCCCCGCCTCGGCGGCCTTGGCCAGAATCGTCTCCGCCACCCGCCCGCGCCCGGCGGCGCTCACCCGCGGCGCAGGTTCCGAGCCGCGCTTATAGCGCAACGCCACCGCTTTGCGCTGATGGTGGGTCTTGCGCGTGGAGCCGTCGCTCATGCCGAGGCCTCGAAACCGGCTGCACCGGTCCCCAACGCCTGCTCGCGCGCACCTTGCAATTCGCCCCAACTTAAGCGCCCCAGGTCCAGGCTTTGCAGAGGCAACCCGGCGTCGATCATGCCCTGGCGCAAGCTGGAAACGTCAGAGCGCAGCGCCGCCAAAGCGGCCTCCTCCTCAGCGCGCAGATTGACCGACAGCCAACCATCGGCCAGCGCCGCGCGCGCCTGCACCGCGCCCAGATTGAGCATATTCAGGGAGAGCAGCACCGAGGTCACCTCGCCGCCCTCCTGCGCCTGCTGACGCTTGCGTTCACGCTCGCGCCACACCATCGCCTCGCCCAGACCGCCCTCATCGAGCCAGAAGATGCGGTAACCCAACAGCGCGGTCTGCGCATCGGCCTGGGCGGTGCGCGGCAGCAGCTCCTGCATCGCCAGCAGATCGCCCATGCGATTGAGCGACGCGCGGGTCGCCGCCACATCGACATCGCTCACGCCGTCGCCGCGCAGTTGCGCCGCCGCCTGCTGCAGCGCGCGCACCGATTCGGCCACCTGCAGACGATTGCCGCTCTCAAACAGTTTGGCCAACGCGGCGGCGTCACCTTTGATTAGCGCATTCAAGGAGAGATTGGGCAGATTGTTCTTAAGAACCGACGCCAGGGATTGGCCCTGCAAAGTGGCGAAACGCCCCCCCGCTGCGCGCGAGGCGGAACCACCGCGGGCGCGCACGGCGGCGCTCTGGGTCTCGGCTTCGGCGGCTTGCAACAAGCTCTTGAACAGATCCGGCGCCCGCGCCAGGCTCTGTTCCAGGTTCTGCGCCAGCTTGGCGGCGGACCCGCTTTCACTATTGATCAGTTTCAGCGCCATCTCCGGCTGCAGCCGCATCACCTCCATGCGCACCTGCTCGCCGGGCCGCAATCCAGCGCCGCCGGTAAACGCCAGAGTGGCGCCATCGGCCATGCGCATCACCCCGGAGCCGTCAGCGTTGACGCTCTGCACCCGCGCGCCCAGCACCTGCCCCATCGCAAGGTTGGCTCCACTGGCGCCGGAACGCACGGCGCCGCCGGATTGCCCGGCGGCGGGTGTTTGAATAACGATCATGCGCCTCACGCTCCTCGCGCGGCGACCTGATGCGGTCAGTTGTTTCCCTCAACAGCCGGGAAGAGCGCGCGCCGATTACATCTCCATATCGCGCGATGACTCCTGATTGGAGAGCCGTTTGAGCAGGCTCACCTCCTCCACTGTGAGACCGGTTTCGCTGATCACCCGTTCCTCATCCACGCCATTGGCCAGCAGCAGTTTGGCCTCGCGGTAGGCGTCGGGCTTGGCCCCACCGGAGACAACTCCGCTCATGCCGCCGCCCATATGCCCGCCCATTGAGCCATGCTGCGGCGCATGTTGCGGCGATCCTTGGGAGCGTTCCAGATAGCGCAACTCCTGATGGATGGCCTCCAGATCCTGCCCCAACGCATCGGGCACGCTGGCCACAGCTTCGGTCAGGCGCGACTCCATGGCCGCCATCTCGCCCAGAATCACGCCGGTGTCGGCGCCGTCGCCCGCACCGCGCTCGCCAAACATCGGCTCATCCTGGGTCACCACCGCTTCGGCGGCGTCCTCACGGCGCAGCAACTCTTCACGCAGACCCTTGATCTGCATGAACACCAGCGCCAACCCCAGATAGAGCACCGCAAAGCAGATAATGACCAGCAGATTCCACAGCGTCATGGCTCCCCTCCTGAGGCCGCCTCGCCGCGCTGTATCACCCGTTTGATCCGCGCGCGCATGCGCAGCGCCGCTTTGCTGTGCAGCTGCGAGATGCGCGATTCGGTCAACTCCAGGACTTCGCCGATTTCACTCATGGTCAGCTCTTCAAAGTAGTAGAGAGTGACCACCAGTTTCTCTTTCTCCGGCAGGCTGTCAATGGCCTGCGCCAACGCCTCGCGCATCTCGCCCAGCCCGATGGTCTCCACCGGGTCGATCACCGTGGGGTCGGCCAGCACCTCCAGGATATCCCAATCGTCATCATCGGAGCTCATGGGCCGCAGGTCGTCGAAACCGACGATGGAGATGCTGCGCACCGTGGCCAACTGGGCGTAGAACTCATCCAAGGTGATGCCCATGGCCTCGGCCACATCCTTGTCGGCAGCCGGTTCGCCGTTCTCCCCCTCCAGTTGGTTGTAGGCCTCCTGGATCTGGGTGGCGGTCTGGCGCACCTGACGCGGCACCCAGTCCATGGCGCGCAACTCGTCGAGAATGGCGCCGCGAATGCGGAACTCGGCGTAGGTCTGGAATTTGATGCCGCGTTCGGGATCGAACTTCTCCACCGCGTCGATCAATCCCAGCACGCCGACTTGGCACAGATCATCCACATCCACCGACTGCGGCAGCTTCATGGAGATGCGCCCGGCCACGTATTTGACCATGGGCGCGTATTTGAGAATGATCTCCTCCCGGCTCATATCCTGCCAGGCGGGATCGGCTTTTTCCTGGGATTTGTCCAGGTTGGGCTTATGCATGGTCATGATGGACATGGCGATCAACCGCCCTCGGTGGTGGAGGTGTTATCATCAAGAATACGCCGCCAAAACAGCGTGGCGCGCCCGTCGTTGTCGCGCCCCTGTCGCCAGGCGCGCATCAGTGTTTCGGTCAGGGCGCCAAAAGCCTTGGAGGCCTCGGCGTCCGGGTAGAGTTCAGAGACCGGTTTCTGCTGGCGCACCGCCTGCACCAACTGGCCGTCGCTGGGGATGTGTCCGGCGTAGCCCAGCCCCAGATTGAGGAAGCGGTCGGCCACCTGATGCAGCGTGCGGTAGACCTCCTTGGCCTGACGCGCGCTCTCCACCTGGTTGACCACCAGGTCGAAGTTGTTCAGGCGGTGGTTGAGATTCATCACCTTCATCAGCGCATAGGCGTCGGTCACCGAGGCCGGGTCTGGGGTGGCCACCACCAGGATCTTCTCCACCGACAGCACAAAGTAGCGCACATTGGGCGAGATGCCCGCGCCGGTATCGACGATCACCACATCGAAGTCGGCGTTCCAGCGATCGATGTGGTCGAGCAGGGACATGCGCTGCTCATCATTCATGTCCGCCAGCTCCGCCACGCCGGAGGCGGCGGGCAGAATGGTGATCCCCGGCGGGCCAGGCAGGGCCACGTCGTCCAGCGACAGCCGCCCGGCGATGACGTCCTCAATGGTGTGTTCGGGCGATAGCCCCAACACCACGTCGATGTTGGCCAGCCCCAGGTCGGCGTCGATGATCAGCACTTTGAGCCCCTGGGCGGCGAAATGGATCGCCATATTCACCGAAACCAGGGTTTTGCCCACGCCGCCCTTGCCGCTGGTCACGGCGATGGTGTAGGGCACCTTGCGTTCGCTCACCCGCCCGGAGGGGGTCAGGGGCTGCGCCGGGACGATGTCGGGATTGAGCCCCAAACGGCGCTCCTTCTCCGCTTTGGCCGCCAGCTCCCGCAGTTTCGACGCCTGGTTGTCCAGATCTTCGATCATCTGTTCTCGCCTTCCTTGCTGACGCAATCGACGTGATTACGCCTCATCCTCGCTGGGCTCCCGGTCCTGCTGCTCGAACCAGGTCGCCAGCGTCTGCGGCTGCATCCAGCCCAGATTCTCCGGCACCCGCTGACCATCGGTGTAGAGGGTCAGCGGCAGGCGCGCGCGCACGCCGACGTTGATGATGCCGCCGAAGGTCACCGTCTCGTCCAATTTGGTAAAGATCAGGCCGGTGGGGTTGAGCGAGGAGAAGCGGCGGAACACCGCCTGCTGCTCGGTTTCGCGCACGTTGGCGGCCATACACAGCAGCACTTCGCGCTCTTCGCCCATCACCGGCAGCAGACTGCCGGTGGAGTTGACCTGACGCTTGTTGTAGGGGCTCGAGCCTACCGTATCCACCAGAATGTAGTCGCAGCGCGCCAGAGCGTGCATACCCGCCTTCACCTCGGCCAGGGAGCGCGCCACGATCAGACGCACTTGCAGCAGCTTGGCGTAAGTCTCCAGCTGCGCCACCGCGCCCACGCGGAAGGTGTCCAGGGTGATCATGCCCACGGTGCGGCGCCGATTGAGCAGCAGGTCGGCGGCGATCTTGGCCAGGGTGGTGGTCTTGCCCACGCCGGTGGGGCCCACCAGGGTGATCACCCGCGCCGGCCCCTCCAGGGGGTCGCGGAATTTGAGGTATTTACGCAGCGCCACGTGCAGGCCGCGCTCGCCTTCGCCGCGATCGGCCACCGCCAGTTTGCGCGCGATAGGCTCCTCCACCCCATGCATCAGCAGCCAGGAGTAGCGCTTCTTGCCTTCGCCGTCCAAGCCCTGAATATCGCTGTCCATAGGACCGGGCATGCCGGAGACCCGCGCCTCCAAATTGGCCAGCGAGGTGCGAATAGTGGAGAGGTCCGCCGCCAGATTGGCCCCGCCGCCGCTGCGCAGCGGACGCCGCGCCGCTTCGGCGCGAGGCTCAGAAGCCGGTTCGGCGCGCGGCGCGGGCTTCTCATTGGCCGTCATGCCGCCCAGATCCACGGGGTCATCCACCACCGCGGAGAATCCGCCGCGTCGGGAACGCGCCGCCGGCCGCGACTCATTCACCGCGATGGGGGCCTCCTCCTCGATGACGTCGGCGCCGACCGCAGCCGGACAGGCGGTGACTTCAATCATGGAGCCGCCGCCCTGTACGCGCACGCTCTTGGTGGAGAGAATCACCGCGTTCACACCCAGCCGCTCCTTCACCTCCTGAAGGGCTTCGCGCATATCCCGCGCCTGAAAGGTGCTCGTTTTCATCGACTCAATTCCTTATGAGAGACCCCAGAGCCGCTCCGATCAGGAGAGGCCCACCGTGCCCAGGGATTGCACCGGCGTATTGCCGGGCACTTCGTTTTGCGACAGCACCACCAGGTGCGGCAGCGCCGCCTCGGTGGCCTGTTTGACGAACGGCCGCACCCGCGGACCGGTCACCAGCACCGGCTGCACCACCACCGTGGCCACCCGCTCCACCTCGTCGCGCACCCGCGCAATCAACTGACTGGCCGAACGCGGCGACATGGAGAGATAGGAGCCATACTCGCCATCGACGATGGCCTCGGCCACCAGGTTCTCCGCATCGGCGCCCAACACCAGCGCCTGCAGGCGGCCATCATCATCCACATAGCGCCGCACGATGGAGCGCGACAGCGATTGGCGCACCAACTCCACCAACTGCTGGGGCTGTTTGATGATCTTGGCGTAGTCGGCGATGGTCTCCAGGATGGTGCCCATGTCGCGCACCGACACGCGTTCGCGCAGCAGCCCTTGCAGCACCTTCTGCACATCGCCCAGGGTGACGATGCCCGGGATCAGCTCCTCCACCAGCTTGGGCTGATTCTTCGACACCAGATCCAGAAGGTTCTGCACCTCCTGGCGGTTGAGCATCTCATGGGCGTGGTTGTGCACCAACTCGGTGATGTGGGTGGCCAGCACGGTGGAGGGATCCACCACGGTGTAGCCCATCATCTCGGCGCGCTCGCGGTCGTTGGGCGAGATCCAGATGGCGGGCAGGCCGAAGGCCGGTTCGGTGGTCTGCTGACCATCGATACGGCCTGTCACTTCGCCGCCCTCCATGGCCATGAAGCCGCCGGGCTTGAGTTCGCCGCGCCCCACTTCCACCCCTTTGACCAGGAAGCTGTATTCGCCGGGTTTGAGCTGCAGATTGTCCTTGATGTGGATGGGCGGCACCACAAAGCCCATGTCCATGGCGAACTGACGGCGAATGGAGCGGATCTTGTCGAGCAGATCGCCATGCTGCCCCTCGTCCACCAGGGAGATCAGCCCATAGCCCACATCCAGACGCAGCAGGTCCAGGGTGAGATAGGACTCGATGGGCTCTTCCACATGCTCTTCGGCTTCGGCGGCGGCCTCCATCTCGTGGGCCTGCACCTGCTCCACCTGCTCCTGTTTGCGGAACAGGAAGTAGGCGATCACGCCCAGCACCGCCGCCAGCGCGCCGAAAGCCAGGGTGGGCATGCCGGGCATGATGGCGAACAGACCCAGCACCGTGGCCGACAGCAGCATCACGCGGGGGTTGGCGCCGAGCTGGCCGCCCATGTGCTCGCCCATGGATTTGTCGGTGGAGGCGCGAGTCACCAGGAAACCGGCGGCCGCGGAGATCACCAACGCGGGGATCTGCGCCACCAGACCGTCGCCCACCGTCAAAATGGTGTAGATCTGCGCCGATTCGCCCGGGCTCAAGTCCTGCTGCGCCACGCCGATGATAAAGCCGCCGATGATGTTGATCAGGGTGATCAGAATACCGGCGATGGCGTCGCCGCGAACGAATTTGGACGCACCGTCCATGGCCCCGAAGAACTCCGACTCCTCCTCGATCTCCTTGCGCCGCGCCTTGGCTTCGCTCTCGGTGATCAGGCCGGAGTTGAGATCGGCGTCGATGGCCATCTGCTTACCGGGCATTTTGTCCAAGGTGAAGCGGGCCGCCACTTCGGCGATGCGCCCGGCGCCCTTGGTGATGACGATGAAGTTGATGATCACCAGAATCGAGAAAACGATCACGCCGACCACGTAGTTGCCGCCCACCACGAACTGGCCGAAGGAGCGAATCACCTCGCCGGCGGCCGCCTCGCCTTCGCCGCCGTGCAGCAGGATCAGACGGGTGGTGGCGATGTTCAGCGCCAGACGGAACATGGTGGTGAGCAGCAGCACGCTGGGGAATGCGGAAAACTCCAGCGGCTTATGGATATAGATGGTCGTCAACAGAATGACGACGCCTAACGAGATATTGACGGACAGAAACAGGTCCAGCAGCTCCGACGGCAACGGGATGATCATCACCATCAGCACGGTGATGACCCCCACCGCCATATAGACGTCGGAGAAGTGTTTCAGGCGTTGCCAATTCAACGCGGGCAATCCGATGGCGGCCAAGAGACCCTCCCGTTAAGCCGAACCGTGGGCTGCGCGGCGTGATGCCGTCGCCGCCCGAGATGAAGCGGTTTTGTCCGTCGCCGCGTGTTATCAGTGCGCCTTGTGGGCGGCGGACGCGGTTATCCCAAGGGAATTATCTGCAATTTGCCTGCCAATTATGTTGAGCGGGAAATGTCTGATTCCGGGCGCAAGATTGACTCACGGGGCAAAATCGGGTATGCAAGAATCTCCCTCACTTCCGGCAAATACTGGCGATCCCGCCGCCCGCCTGGGCCAGGGTCCGCTGGTGAATACAAGTCAGATGCAAAACGTCGCTTCACCAACCCGCCTTATGGCGCGAGACAGCAAAGCATGAGCCAGGCCCAGACACCCGCTCCCGGTTCCGCAGATTCCGACGCCCCCGCGCATCCCCCTCTCGGCCCGGACTCTGTTGGCTATGTGGAGACCCAGTACGTCACCCTGTTTACCGATGCGCCCCTGACCCTGGACTCCGGCGCCACCCTGGCGGATGTGACCATCGCCTATGAGACCTATGGCGAGCTGAGCCCCAATCGTGACAACGCCATTTTGGTCTGCCACGCCCTCTCCGGCACCGCCCATGCGGCGGGTTACCACTCCCCTGAGAGTCGCAAGCCGGGCTGGTGGGATCACTATATCGGGCCGGGCAAACCGTTTGACACCGACCGCTTTTTCGTCATCAGCAGCAACAATATCGGCGGCTGCAACGGAACCACCGGGCCATCCAGCATCAACCCCGAAACCGGGCGCCCGTGGGGGCTGAAGTTTCCCATGATCACCATCGGCGACATCGTGCGCGCGCAGCATGCGTTGGTGGAGTTTCTGGGGGTGAAAAAGCTGCTGTGCGTGGCCGGCGGCTCCATGGGCGGCATGCAGGCTGCGCAATGGGCGCTGGACTACCCCGAGCAGGTGGCCAGTTGCGTCTGCATCGCCGCAACCCCCCGCTTGTCGGCGCAGAACATCGCCTTCAACGCGGTGGCGCGTCAGGCCATCATGGCCGACCCGCACTTCAACGGCGGCGACTACTATGATCTGCCGGGCGACCCCGAGCCGCGCCAACGCCCCGCCAACGGGCTGGCCCTGGCGCGCATGATGGCGCATATCACCTATCTGTCGGAACAGGGGCTGCATGAGAAGTTTGGTCGCCGCCTGCAGGATCGCGAGTCCCTCTCCTACGGCTTCGAGACCGACTTCGCGGTGGAGAGCTACCTGATGTATCAGGGCTCCAAATTCGTGCATCAATTCGACGCCAACACCTATCTCTACATCACCAAGGCGATGGAGTACTTTGACCCCTTCCCACCCCCGAAGAGACCGCCCGACGCCTGGCCGCATGCAACGCCAAATTCCTGGTCATGAGCTTCGACTCCGACTGGCGCTTCGACACCAGCCGCTCCAAGGAGCTGGTGCGCATCCTCAATCGCTATGAGCGCGACGTCACTTTTCAGGAGTTCTCCTCACCCCACGGCCACGACGCCTTTCTGCTGCCCGCCGAGGATTATGAGCAGTCGCTGGCGCTGTTTTTGCGCCGCCGCCTGATCGAGGCGCGCGCCGCCGCCCCGGAGGCCGCCCATGAGTGAGGCCACCCTGCGCGTTGACCATGAGATCATCGCCGGCCTGGTCCCCCCTGGCAGCCGCGTGCTGGATCTGGGCTGCGGCGACGGCGAGCTGCTGGCGCATCTGATCGCCCATCGCAGCGGACGCGGTCTGGGGGTGGAGATCTCCGACGTCGGCGTGCGCGCCTGCATCCGCCGCGGCGTGCCGGTGTTCCACGGCGATATCGACCAGGGGCTCTCCGACCACCCGGACAACGCCTTTGACGTGGTGATCCTCTCCCACACCCTGCAGACCGTGCGCAACCCCAAGTTCGTGCTCGAAGAGATGCTGCGGGTGGGCAAGCAGGCCATCGTGTCGTTCCCCAATTTCGGCCACTGGAGCGTGCGCACCGCGCTGATGTTCGGCGGACGCATGCCCAAAACCGCCATGCTGCAGTATGAGTGGTACGACACCCCCAACATCCATATGTGCACCATCCGCGACTTCGAAGTCTTGTGCCGCGATATGAATGCGCGCATCCTCAAGCAATTGCCGCTGGCGTCCACCGGGCGCTATCCGGTCAACTCATTAAAACGCAAGCTGTCGAGCCTGTTGCCGCCTATGGCCATCGCCAATCTGGTGGCTCCCATGGCGGTGTTTGTACTCAGCAAGCAGGATTGATTTCATCTTCCCAGGAGAGCAGTCATGGCCCCCGATCCCAACCAGATCCCCGCTCCCATGATCACCGAGGAGCAGTTGCAGGAGCGCGTGGCGGTGATGGCGCGCCAGGTGGTGGACCTGGTCGGCCCGCAGCCGATTCTCGTCAGCCTGCTCAAAGGCGCGTTCATGTTCACCGCCGATCTGCTGCGCGAGCTGGGCCGCATCGGCGCCAAGCCCCATCTGGACTTCATGCGCGTCAGCTCCTACGGCTCCGGCACCGTCTCCAGCGGCCAGGTGGAGGTGCTGCTGGATATCAAAGAGGACATTCGCGGCAAGAGCGTGGTGGTGGTGGATGACATCCTCGACACCGGCAACACCCTCAAAGCGGTGAGCGACCTGCTCAAGAGCAAAGGCGCCAGCCAGGTGCGTTCGTGCATGCTGCTGGACAAACCGGCGCGCCGCACCGCCGATGTGACGCCCGACATCGTCGGCTTCGAGATCCCCGACGCCTTTGTGGTGGGCTACGGCATCGATTGGGACAACCGCTTCCGCGAACTGCCCTACGTGGGCGTGGTCAAGGAGTAGCGCCATGTTGCGCTTTAGCGACTGCCAAGGCGTGCTGTTCGACCTGGACGGCACCCTGGTTCACACTGCGCCGGACCTGTGCGGCGCGCTCAACCATGTGCTGAAATCACGCAAGTACGCCGTTGTCCCTGACGATCAAGTCACCCATCTGGTGGGTAACGGCGCGCGATTTCTGCTGGCCCGCGGCTTCTGGGGCGCGGACGCCGATCCGCCTGAGGGCGACCCGTTCTTTGAGTCGGCGGTGCAGGAGTTTCTCGACTACTACGGCAAGAATCTGGCGACCAACTCCACTCCCTACCCCGGGGCGTTGCACACCCTGAACAGGCTCAAACAGGCCGGGTTGCCGCTGGGGGTGGTGACCAATAAACCCGAGCACCTGGCCAAACAGCTGCTGGATCAACTGGACATGAGCCACTGGTTCGGCGCCATTCTGGGCGGCGACACCCTGGCCTCGCGCAAGCCCGACCCGGAACCGTTGCAGCAAGCGGCCAAACAGTTGGGCTTCGACATCGCCCAGGGGCTGATGGTGGGCGACTCCAAAACCGATGTGCAGGCGGCGCGCAACGCCGGTTGCCGCATTGTTGCGGTGACCTACGGCTACCATGGCGACACCCCGGTGGATACACTGCACGCCGACTGGGTGATCGATTCCCTTGAGGAGGTGCCGCTGCTGGTGGGCGCCGCATGAATCACACGCTGCGCAGCGCCGTGCTGGGGATGGTTTTGATCCTGGCCAGCGGCAATGCGGACGCAGCGGAGGATGCGCGCGAACTGGTGGCCATGCCGCCGATGATGCAGCAGCACATGCTGGGCAACATGCGCGACCATCTGGCGGCGCTGGATGAGATTCTGGCGGCGCTGGCGGCGGGCGACAATGGCCGCGCCGCCGAGATCGCCGAACACCGTCTGGGCATGTCCTCGCTCCAGGCCCACGGCGCCGCACATATGGCTCGCGTCATGCCCGAAGGGATGCGCGCCGCGGGCGAGTCGATGCACCACGCCGCCAGCCGCTTCGCCATCGCCGCGCAGAACGCCGAAATGGAGAGCGCCGAACGCGCCGCGCCGCTGCTGTTTGAGTCATTGCAGGCCATCACCGCCGCCTGCAATGCGTGCCATAGCAGCTATCGCATCCGTTAAGCGGTTGGCATCGACGCCCGATAGCGGGTATAAACGACGCCCCGAACCTTTGCACGATCACTCATAACCACAGGACGCCATCATGTCCCTGCTTACCGTCGGCCTGCCCAAAGGCAGCCTGGAGACCTCCACCCTGGAGCTGTTCGCCCAAGCCGGGTGGAACATCGCCACCCGCTCGCGCAACTACTTCCCCTCGGTGGATGACGCCGAGTTGACCCTCAAGCTGATCAAGCCCCAGGAGATGGCCCTCTATGTGGCCGACGGCTCCCTGGACCTGGGCTTCACCGGCTACGACTGGATCATGGAGCAGGACTGCCTGGACAAAGTCCACACGGTGTGTGAGCTGGAGTACTCCAAAAGCTCCAACCAACCCTGCCGCTGGGTGGTGGTGGTGCCTGAGGATTCGCCGATCCAGAGCATCAAAGACCTGCACGGCAAGCGCATCGCCACCGAACTGCTCAACACCACCCGCCGCATGCTGGGCGAACACGGGGTGGAGGCGGAGATTCTCTACTCCTGGGGCGCCACCGAAGCCAAGGCGGTGGAGGGGGTGGTGGATGCGGTGGTGGAGATCACCGAGACCGGCTCCACCATCCGCGCCAACAAACTGCGCATCGTGCATGAGCTGTTCACCACCAGCACGCAGATGATCGCCCACCCGGCGGCCATGCAGGACCCGGCCAAGAGCGCCAAAATCGAGCAGATTCGCCTGATGCTCAACGCGGCCCTGACCGCACGCCGCAAATCGATGCTCAAACTCAACGTCTCCCAGGCCAATCTGGACGCTGTTTCGCAACTGCTGCCCAGCCTGCACGCCCCCACCATCAACCCCCTGAGCGAGACCGGCTGGTTCGCGGTGGAGAGCGTGGTGGATAAAAAACAGGTGCGTGAACTGATCCCCAAACTGGCGGCGGCGGGGGCGGAAGGAATCCTGGAATACGATCTGCAAAAGGTGGTATAAACGATCTTTGGCTTCGACTCGCTCGAGGCCACTTTTTTCTGTGCTTTCGGCGCGCCACAACGGGCCTTTGAGCGAAGCAACGGAGCGAGGGAAAAATGGACGGAACGGTGCAGGAAGGCGTTAACCTGATGTTCCTGGGCATGGGCACGGTGTTTACCTTCCTGGCCCTGCTGGTGGTGGTGATCGGCTGGATGTCCAAGCTGGCGCAATCCATTGAGGCGCGCCAGCCGCAAGCGCCCGCCCCGGCCCCCAAACCCGCGCCCGTCGCGACGCCTACGCACAGCGGCGGCGACCATATCGCCGCCATCAGCGCCGCGGTGGCGCGCTATCGCCACACCCTCCGCCGCTGACAGTTTAGCTGCATCATCGAAATCTTGCCGCCCACGCGACGCAACCGCTAAAGCCAAGGATCTTCCCACATGAGCAAACTCGGCATCACCGAACTGGCCCTGCGCGACGCCCACCAATCCCTGCTGGCCACGCGCATGCGCATTGAGGATATGTTGCCCATCGCGCCGAAGATGGACGAGATCGGCTTCTGGTCCATCGAGGCTTGGGGCGGCGCCACCTTCGACAGCTGCATCCGCTTTCTCGGCGAAGATCCCTGGGAGCGCGCCCGCCTGCTCAAGAAGGCGATGCCGAAAACCCCGCTGCAGATGCTGTTCCGCGGGCAGAACATCCTCGGCTACCGCCACTACGCCGACGACGTGGTGGAAGCGTTCGTGGAGCGCGCCTACGCCAACGGCATCGAAGTGTTCCGCATCTTCGACGCCATGAACGACACCCGCAATCTGGAGACCGCCATCAAGGCGACTCTCAAGATCGGCGGAACCGCCCACGCCCAAGGCACCCTCTCCTACACCATCAGCGACGTGCACACCATCGACATGTGGGTGGACATGGCCAAAAAGCTGGAGGATATGGGCAGCCACTCCATCTGCATCAAGGATATGGCCGGTCTGCTCAAGCCCTATGTGGGCGAAGAGCTGGTGACCCGCTTGAAGGAAGCGGTGAGCGTGCCCATCGCCATGCAGTGTCACGCCACCACGGGTCTGTCCACCGCCACCATTGTCAAATGCGCCGAAGCGGGCATCGACATGGTGGACACCGCCACCGCGTCGATGTCCATGACCTACGGCCACTCCGCCACCGAATCGGTGGTGTCGATCCTGGAAGGCACCGAGCGCGACACCGGCCTGAACCTGCAAGCGCTGGAGGAGGTCTCCGCCTACTTCCGCAAAGTGCGCCCCAAATACAAGAAGTTCGAGGGCTCCTTGAAGGGCGTGGATTCGCGCATTCTCATCGCCCAGGTGCCCGGCGGCATGCTCACCAACATGGAGAACCAGCTCAAGCAGCAAGGCGCGGGCGACCGCATGGATGAGGTGCTGGAGGAGATCCCCCGGGTGCGCAAGGATCTGGGGACCATCGCCCTGGTGACCCCCACTTCGCAGATCGTCGGCACCCAGGCGGTGTTCAACGTCCTCATGGGCGAGCGCTACAAGACCATCACCAAAGAGACCCGCGGCATTCTGCGCGGCGAATACGGCGCCACCCCCGGCCCCATGAACAAGGAGCTGCAGGCGCGGGTGCTGGAAGAGGGCGAGAAGCCCATCACCTGTCGCCCCGCCGACCTGCTGCAGCCGGAGCTGGACAAGCTCACCGCCGAACTCAAAGGGTTGGCGGCTGAGAAGAACATCAAACTGGCCGAGGCGGAAATTGACGACGTGCTCACCTACGCCCTGTTCCCGCAGGTGGGTCTGAAGTTCCTGCAGAATCGCGACAACCCCGACGCCTTCGAACCGGCCCCGTGGCTGGAGGAGGAGCCGAAGCCCGCCGCCGCCCCGGCGGCGCCCGCTGCGGCCCCCGCCGCCAGCGGCGCGCCGGTCAACGCCCCGCTGGCGGGCAATGTGGTCAAGGTGAAGGTTGCGGTGGGCGAAACCGTCGCCTCCGGCGACGTTATCGTGGTGCTCGAAGCGATGAAGATGGAGACCGAAGTGCGCGCTCCGCGCGGCGGTTCGGTCACCGCCATTCACATCAGCGAGGGCAAAGCGGTCAACCTGGGCGATCCGCTGCTGGATCTGGCCTGATCCCGCCCACGCTGAGAGATCGGGGAATCCATGGCTTCCAATAATCTTATGGCCCTGTGGCACAGCACCGGCGTCGCCAATGTCGAGCCCGGTCAGGCGATCATGATCGTCATCGGCTGTCTGCTGCTCTATCTGGCCATTCGCAAGAACTTCGAACCGCTGCTGCTGGTGCCCATCGGCTTTGGAACCATCCTGGCCAACATCCCGGTGGCGGGCATCGCCCATGAGGGCGGCTTCCTCTACCACTTCTTCACCGTGGGGGTGAATAGCGGCGTGTTCCCGCTGCTGATCTTCATGGGGGTGGGCGCGCTCACCGATTTTGGTCCGCTCATCGCGCGCCCCAGCACCCTGTTCCTGGGCGCGGCGGCGCAGTTCGGCATCTTCATCACCCTCATCGGCGCGCTGGCCATGAACGCCATCCCCGGGGTGGAGTTCTCGCTCAAGGACGCCGCCGCCATCGGCATCATCGGCGGCGCCGATGGTCCGACGGCCATCTACCTCTCCTCCAAGCTGGCCCCGGATCTGATGGGCGCCATCGCGGTGGCCGCCTACAGCTACATGGCGCTGGTGCCGCTGATCCAGCCGCCCATCATGCGCGCCCTCACCACCGAGGCCGAGCGCAAAATCGAGATGACTCAGCTGCGTCCGGTGAGTCGTCTGGAGAAGATCCTCTTCCCGCTGGCGGTGCTGCTGCTGTGCGCGCTGTTCCTGCCCGACGCCGCGCCGCTTATCGGCATGCTCACCTTTGGCAATCTGCTCAAGGAGAGCGGCGTGGTGGAGCGTCTGTCCAAGACCGCGCAGAATGAACTGATCAACATCGTCACCATCCTGCTGGGGTTGGCGGTGGGCTCCAAACTGTCGGCGGAGAAGTTCCTCACCGCCGAGACCCTGGGCATCCTGCTGCTGGGCGTTGTGGCGTTTGGCATCGGCACCGCCGCCGGGGTGTTGATGGGGAAATTGATGTGCAAATTGACCGGTGGCGCCATCAATCCGCTCATCGGCGCCGCAGGGGTCTCTGCAGTGCCTATGGCGGCGCGGGTGGCAAATAAGGTAGGATTAGAGTCAAACCATCATAACTTCCTGCTCATGCACGCTATGGGGCCCAATGTAGCCGGCGTGATCGGCTCCGCCGCTGCTGCGGGAGTGTTGCTGGCCGTGCTGGGTGGATAACTGGAAACGACAAGCCGAAGGAGTATCAATATCGTGGACATCAAGCTGGAAGGTCGTCAGGTGGAGATTGGTGATGAGCTTAAGGAGCGCATCAACAAGCGGATGGACAACCTCAATTCGCGGTTCGGACCCATCACGCACGCCCGGGTGAGCATCGAGCGCAAGTCCCACAATAACGAGCAGCGCGCGGAGGTCAAAGGGGTGATCAACGTCCCTGGCGGCACTCTGACCGCCACCAAGGAGTCCGGCTCCGTGGTGCCCGCCGTTAACGACATGCTCGACGCCCTGGCCATGGAGATGCAAACCTGGGCCGAAAAGAATAAGAAGAACCACCGGTAAGCGGTACGCTGTGTCTACGAAAAGCCCTCCCATTTGGGAGGGCTTTTTTCATGCTCCTGGCAGGGGGGAGACGATGCGGATGAAAGATGTTCTGGTCATCATTCCGGCCCGTGGCGGCAGCAAACGGGTGCCGCGCAAGAATATCAAACCCATCTGTGGCCAACCGATGATCTACTGGCCGCTGATGGCGCTGTCCAAACTCTTCCGCGCCGAGCAGATTCTGCTCTCCACCGATGACGCGCAGATCGCCGCCGTGGTGCGTGAAAAAGGGGTCGCCACCCCCTACACCCGCCCCGACTCGCTGGCCGATGATTTCACCGGCACCATGGCGGTGGCGGCCCACGCCCTCAACTGGCATGAGCAGAACGTCGGCAAGGTCGACTCTGTGTTGATTGTCTATCCCACAGCGGTGTTATTGAATCCTCAGGATATCCAGGCCGCCTATGCCGCCTTAACCCAGGACGCCTCTTGCGACTTGATCATGGCGGCCACCACCTTCCCCTTTCCCATCCAACGCGCCGTATTCAAGAATTCCCACGGTTATGCGCAGATGTTTCAGCCCGAACACGCCATGACGCGCTCGCAGGATTTGACCGAGGCGCTGCATGACGCCGGGCAGTTCTATCTGTGCCGCGCCGAGGCGGTGCGGCGGGAGATGAACGTCACCAACGCCAATGTGGGCATGCAGATTCTCAATAGAAAAAATGTGGTGGATATCGACACCGTTGAGGATTTCGACGTTGCGGAAAGCAAGATGAAAACGCTGGGCTTGGACGCCTACGATGCAGAGTGGCGCTTTCACTGAGCGCCCGCCATGGGCTCAGATTCACAGATCCAGGGGACCTCATAATGCGATTGGAACTCCCACAACCGGAATTGGTTCAGCTGGTAAAGCGACAGCTCACCTCTCTGTTCATCTTTGATGAGAGTCGTGAAGAGGCTGTGCTCAACGCCGTCATGGGCCCCACCCTTGAGAAGACCGAACACTGTTTCAGCCAGATCGCCAACAAGTACTACAGCCGGGATGGGGAGGCCTATTTCAACCCCTTCCACGCTGGCCAGTATGCGATTTTTCTCTACTATCTGTGCCGCCAGGCATTCCTTGACGAAACGCCGCGCAGCACCCTGCCGGACCGGATCTACTACCTCAACAAGTGCCTGAACTCGGTGGATCTGTTTTATGAAATCGAGATGCCGAAGGTCTTCTTCCTGGACCATCCGGCCGGCAGCGTGCTGGGGCGCGCGACCTATGGCGAGCGCTTCGCCTTTTCCCAAGGCTGCACCGTAGGCAATAACAAGGGCGTGTTCCCGGTTTTTGGCGAAAACATCAAGATGATGTCGGACTCCAAGGTGCTGGGCAACTGCCATATCGGCAACAACGTCATCCTTGCAGCCAACACCTACATCAAGGACACCGACATTCCTGACAACTCGATTGTATTCGGCAGCTCGCCCAATCTGGTAATCAAGCCCAATAAGTACAAGAGCCTGGATTTTTTTCTGAGTCCGCTTCCCCTAGAAATTGTCGCTAGCATTCAAAACTGAACATCTGGGCGCTGAAAGATATCGAGGGCTGCGCCCTCGAGCTCCCAAGATCAAAATCCAAACCGTGGGCGCTGCCCACACCCGCTTAAGGGTCACAGACCCTTAAGAATCCCGCCAAATTTCCGTTGGAAATTTGTCCCATAGTCAGCGCAAGACCAACCAGTGTCACGCAAACATTGAGCGCTTTGGATTTGTGTCATTCTGGATTCAAGCGGTTATACTCGACTATTGCGCCCTTAAATCGCCACCGGTTGCAGATCCTCCAGCTCGCCGCCCTCTTCGGTGAGTTGATACACCAACATGCGCGATGCCTCCTCCGGGCTCTCCTGGCGCGCGTGAATCTGCTTGAGAATCAACTTGTCCCCCACCCGCCCGCAAATCTCGATCTTGCCCATGTCGTGGGCGATGATGAATTTGAAGCGCTTGGCGTAGCCATCCATGCGCTGACGCGCCGCATCCACCATATCCACCCCGGCCTTGAGCGGGGTCTGGAAGTGGTGTCGCACCCGCGCCACTGGCATGCATTGATACAGATAATACGGGTTCACGCCGATGCGCGTCAGACCGTTCATCAGCTCGGCCAGGGTGTCGGCGTCATCGTTGATCCCCTTGAGCAGCACCGCCTGATTATTCATGGTCACCCCGGCGCTACGGATGCGCTTCACCGCCTCGGTGGACTCGGGGGTGATCTCCGCCGGGTGGTTGAAGTGGGTGGGCATGTAGAGGGTCTTGGCCTCGTTGAACTCACGGAACAGTTCAATCACCTCATCCTCGAAGAAGCGCATGGGGAACACCACCGGCGTGCGGGTGCCGATGCGCACGTAGTTCAGATGCGGGATATCCTTGAGCGCATCCAGCATGCGGCGCAGATTCTCGGTGGGCAGCATCATGGGGTCGCCGCCGGAGATCACCACGTTGGTGATCTCATCATGTTCGGCGATGTACTTGGCCGCCTGCTCGAAATTTTCCACCGTCTTATCGTTGGGAAGCCCCACGAACACTTTGCGGAAGCAGTGGCGGCAGTACATGGTGCACGCCTCGGTGCTCACCACCAGCGCGGTGTAGCTGTATTTGTGCAGAATGCCGTTGCCCTTGCTATGTTTATCGTCGCCGTAAGGGTCGGTGGTGGTGTCGCCCATGGCGCCCGCCACCACCAACTCTTCGGTTTGCGGCACCGCCAGTTTGCGAATGGGATCGTGGGGATCGTTCGAGTCGATCAGATTCAGATAGTACCGGGGAATGTTCATCGGGTGCAGATCGACGACCCTCTCCAGCGCCGCTTTCTCCTCCCCCTGCAGCGGCAGTACCTGCTCCAGATCCGCCACTGTGCGCACGTTGTTGCGCAGTTCGGTTTTCCAGTCAAACGCCTGCCAATCACTCAGCGGCGGAAGGGCTTCCGGCTGGGCCAACATAGACAACTCCTGTAAAATTTGGACTTCCTGAATTGCGCGACGACAAGACATCGTTACGCAAGCGCAGAGCGCCGCAGGTGAGCCGCCAGGGTCACCCTGAAGCGAAGGGGAAGCAACAGATGGTTTGTTTTCGAACCTTTTTACTATAGCAGATGCTGCCATTAGTTACAATGCGAACCATTGCTAAAAATGGCTGTGCAGCGGGGCTTGTGCGACGATTCGCAGTGTTATACTGTAACACTCTCACCGAGCGAGGGTCGTATGCACACAAGCCAACACGTCCAGCCCGGCCAACGCGACAAGGCGGTCATCGCCCTGCTGCTGATCGGCTTTATCACCCTGTTCTTCACCCCACAGATCGCGTCGCTGTTCACGCCGGACCTCAACGATCGGCTGCTCAGTCCAGAAGCCAATCAGTCCAGCCGCTGGCGAGAGAACTTCTCCACCTACTTCATCAGCATCTGTCTGGAAGCCGGACCGTTCATGGCCCTGGGCGCATTGGCGGCGGCATTGATTGAAACCTTTGTGCCCGCCGGACTGCTGCCGCGCCTGGCCAATCGCTTGGGCGTGTGGGGCATCCCCGCCGTGGTTCTGGCCGCGCCGCTGTTCCCGGTGTGCGAATGCGGCGTCGTGCCGGTGGTGCGGCGGTTGCTGGGCAAGGGTCTGCCCCTGCCCCACGCCATCGCCTATCTGCTGGCCGCGCCCATCTTCAACCCGGTGGTGCTGACCGGGGTGTGGATCGCCTACTTCCGCGACCCCATCTACCCGTTCCTGCGCGGCCTGGGCGGGGTGATGGTGGCGCTGGCGGTGGCGTTTCTGTTTCTACGCATGGCCAAGAGCCGCGCGGTGAAGGCGCGGTTCCTCAGCGGTCACGATCACCCACACATTCCGATTCATACCGCTCCCCATGACCACTCCCATGACGCCAACTGCGGCTGCGGCCACGATCACGGCCCCAAAACCGGCCGCCTGAGCGCGTTGATGATCCATGTGCGCGAAGACTTCCTGGAGATGACCCCCTACTTCCTGTTCGGGGTGTTTCTGGCCGCCTGCATGAAGACCTTCATCGGTCAGACCACGCTGTTTGAGCTGGGCGAAGGCCCCATCATGGGTCCGGCGGTGATGATGGCGGCGGCGTTTATCATGTCGCTCTGCTCCGAGGCCGACGCCTTCGTCTCCGCCAGCTTTGTGGAGTTCGACGTGGGCGCACACATGGCCTTCCTGGTGCTGGGCCCCATGCTGGACATCAAGCTGCTGGCGATGTATCGCACGGTGTTCCATACGCGCTTTATCGTGCAGCTCTCCCTGACCATCATCGCCATGGTCAGCCTCTACGTTGTGTTTGTGAATCTGGTGGCCTGGAACTGGCTGGACACCCTGTTTGGGCTGGAGATGTGAGCATGAGCCTGCGCACTGTGATGGGACGCATCATGGCGTGGCGCGCCGAGTTGCAACTGGGCGGCTGGCTACTGTTCTTCTGGTGGATGCTGGCCAAGGGCTACGACGGGCTCTATCTGGCCAAGCTGCAGAGCCAGATTCTGTGGGCGGGCTGCATCACCCTCACCCTGGCGTGGCTGGCGGGTCTGCTGGCGCGGGAGAAGAGCGCCCCGGAGCCCTCCACCGCCCCCTGGCGCGATCTGCTGGCCACACTGGGCTACTTTGCGCCGATCCTGCTGTTCGCCATCGTCGGAACCACCACGCTCAATCTCACCGAGGACAATTACGGCTCCCTCAATGTGCGGGTGCAGACGCCCACGGCGCGCCCGTTCGAAGAGATGAATTTCGAATTTCCGCCTGAAAGCGGCTACTTCCCGGTCACCCTGGTGGATCTCTACACCCAGCAGACCATCAACGAACAGGTCCCCGTGGAAACCCTTGGACGCCTGCACCGCATCCCGCAAGAGGCGGCGCAACGACATATGCCCGGCTTCCAGGGCGAGATGCTGATGCTCTATCGCCACGCCATCTCCTGCTGCGCGGCGGACGCCACCCCAGTGGGGGTGATTCTGCAAGGGGATGAACAGACGCTGACGCAGTTGGAATCCGTAACGGAGGGGCAGTGGCTGACAATTCAGGGCCGGGTGCGCGAAAGCGACCACAATGGGCAGGTATTCTTGATGCAGATCGAAAAGTGGGCCCCCAGCGCAGCGCCGGAGGCCCCTTACTTGAGTTGGCTGACAGGGCTCAACGGTTAACGAGCGCCGCAGGCGAATCAGCCGTCGGCCAGCAACTGGCCCACCGCATCCAGCACCTCTTGGCGCGAGAACGGTTTGGCCAGGGTGGCGAAGGCGCCAAAATCCTTGGCCACCTTCAGGTTGAAAGCCGCGTCCAAGCCGCGTCCGCCGCCGGAGATGGCGATAATTTTGACCCCGGAGAACTTCTCGCGCAGCTCCATGATCACCTCCACGCCATCCTTCTCCGGCATCAGCATATCGGTGATGATGATGTCATGGGGCTCGTGGCTGAAGCGATCCACCCCTTCGCGCCCATTGCCCGCCTCGCTCACCCGGTGGCCTTCGTCCTCCAGGATCTGGCGCAACAGCGCGCGCACCGCCGCATCATCATCCACAATCATCACAGAAGCCATAACGCCTCCTTGAGATTTCGTTGGGTTTCGCGCCGTCTGTTGCCAGCGCGACACACAGACACCTGACGCCCACACTAGTCGCTTGAATGCAGAGTGACACAAATCCTAAGCGCTCAATGTTTGCGTGACGTTGGTTCAGCTTGCACTGACTAGGGGACAAATTTCCAACGGAAATTTGTCGGGATTCTTAAGGGTCTGTGACCCTTAAGCGGGTGTGGGCAGCGCCCACGGTTTGGATTTTGACCTTGGGAGCTCGAGGGCAAAGCCCTCGATATCCTCCATCGCCAAAATCGCCAATGTCCAATTTTGAATTCGACTGATTCTAGCGCAAGTCGCAACGTTCTCTATCAGGCGCTCTCCACCGTCGGCTTACCCCCTTGCAGCGGCGAGGGTTTGCCCTTGTCCATAAACATGATCACCGGGCTGGCCACAAAGATGGAGGAGTAGGTGCCCACCACCACGCCGAAGAACAGCGTCAAGGCGAAGTCGTGAATCACCGCGCCGCCCAACACCAGTAACGCCAACAGCACCAGAATGGTGGTCAGCGAGGTGACCAGGGTGCGCGACAGGGTGCGGTTGACCGCTTCGTTGATGACCGTGCCCAACGGCTGCTTCTTGAGCCGCTTCATCTCTTCGCGGATGCGGTCGTAGACCACGATGGTGTCGTTGAGGGAGTAGCCCACCACAGTCAGCAGCGCCGCCACCACCACCAGAGTGAACTCGTGGTGAATCAGCGAGAAGAAGCCCATGGTGAGGAACACGTCGTGGATCAACGCCGCCACCGCGCCCACAGCAAAACGCGCCTCAAAGCGGAACGCCACATAGATCAGGATCGCCCCCAGCGACAGCAGCATCGCCAGCAGGCCCTGTTCGGCCAGCTCATCTCCCACCTGCGGGCCGACGAACTCCACCCGGCGCTGCTCCACCTTGCCCTTGCCGACGATCCCCTCCAGCGCGCCCATGACGCCGCCGAGGAGTTCTTGCTGCTCTTTGTTGTCCTTGCCCTGCTTCTCAAAGCGGATCAGCGCCTCGCGGGGGTCGCCAAACTCCTGGATCGCCATGTCGCCCAGATCCAGCTTATCCAGCTCTTGGCGCATCTGCACGATGGGCGCGTTCTGCTCAAAGCGCACCTGCACCAGCGTGCCGCCGGTGAAGTCGATGCCGAAGTTGAGCCCCTGAGTGACCAGAGAGAGAAGACTCACCACGATCAGAGCGCCCGACAACATGAACGCCAGTTGGCGACGACCGGTGAAGTCGAAATCGGTCAGTTTGTTAAAAAAACGCATGCTGCGCTCCCCCGGATCAGATCGACAGTTTGTTGAGACGACGATTGCGCACAATCATCGCCAGCAACACACGGGTGACAAAGATGGCGGTGAACATGGAGGCCACCAGACCGATGCTCAAGGTCACCGCAAAGCCCCGCACCGGGCCGGTGCCGAACTGGAACAGCACGATGGCGGTGATCAGGGTGGTGATGTTGGCGTCCAGAATGGTGGAGAACGCCTTGCCGTAGCCGTGATCAATGGCCGCCAAGGGCGTTTTGCCGCTGCGCAGCTCCTCGCGGATGCGCTCGAAGATCAGCACGTTGGCGTCCACCGCCATCCCCAGCAGCAGCACTGTCCCGGCCAGACCCGGCAGGGTCAGGGTGGCCTGCATCCCCGCCAGCACCGCGATGAGGATGATGATATTCAACACCACCGCCACATTGGCCAGCATGCCGAAGCCCTTGTAGTAGAGGGCCATGAAGATCACCACCAGAATGCCGCCGATGACGATGGAGTTGATCCCCTGGTTGACCGAATCGCGGCCCAGGGTAGGGCCAACGGTGCGCTCTTCAAGGATCTTCAGCGGCGCCGGCAGCGCGCCGGCGCGCAGCACGATGGCCAGATCATGGGCGTCTTGCGGCGAGAACGAGCCGCTGATGGAGGCTTGACCGCCGACGATCTTCTCGCGGATCACCGGCGCCGAGAAGACCACGCCGTCCAACACGATGGCCATGCGATCATTGACATGCTCGCCGGTCAGGCGGGCGAAGATGCGTCCGCCCAGACGGTCGAACTTCACCGACACGTAGGGCATGTTGTACTGGTCGTAACTGGGGCGGGCGTCATCCAGATGCTTACCCGACAGCACGGTGCGCTTCTTCAGCAGAATTTTGCCCGGGGCGATGCCGTCGCCTTTGTCCTGAAAGCTGTAGAGCGCTGTGCCCGGCGGCGCGCGACCAGTGGCCAGCGCCTGCTCGTTGTTCTTGTCGTCAACGATCTTGAACTCCAGGCGCGCGGTGCGGCCAATCAGATTCTTGGCGCGTTCGGGCTCCTTGACGCCGGGCAGCTGGATGATGATGCGATCCTTGCCCTGCTTCTGGATGCTGGGTTCCGCCACGCCGAATTCGTCAATGCGGGCGCGCATGATCTGAATCGCCTGCTGCACGGCGAACTCTTCGGTGCTCTTGATCTTCTCCGGCGTGAACACCAGTTCGAAACCGTCGGCGCCCTTGGGCGTAATCACGACGTCAGCCACCTCTTTTTTCAGCGCCGCCTCGATCTTGGCCGCCTCACTCTCCGGCGACAGACGCAGCGTGACGCGATCGACGCCGCTGCGGGCCACGCTGCGATAGCGGAAGCGCGCATCGCGCATCACCGACTTGACGGTATCCACCAGGCTCTCGGCGTCCTGTTCGACGGCCTTCTCCACCTCCACTTCATACAGCAGATAGAGACCGCCTTGCAGGTCCAGCCCCTGATGGATCTTATCGCCTTTGAGCCAAGCGGGCGGCGTATCCTCATACAGGGTGGGCAGAGCGAAATAGAGGGCGAGCAGGGAAACCGCGATCACCAATATGGGTTTCCAGATGGGCAACTGACGCATGGGGACAATCCTTGACCGACGACTCAAACCAACATGTCAGAGTAGGGCGCGGCCTCCGTTTACGCAGAGGCCGCGCAGTCACAGGCGATTAGGAGACCGTGGGGGTGTCCTTCTCTTTGCTCTTATCCTCAGCGGGCTCTTCGGCAGCGGAGGCGCCGCCGACGTTCTTGGCCACCATGCCGCCCACCATGTCGCGACGCACGCGCACGCGCACCGGCGATTTATCTTTACCACCCAGATCCACCATGGCCACTTCCAACTGAATCTCGCTCTCTTCCACGCGATGAATCACGCCGATCAAGCCGCCTGTGGTCACCACGCGGTCGCCGCGGCTGAGGTTGGCCACCATCTCTTTATGCTGTTTCTGCTGCTTCTGCTGCGGGCGGATCATCAGGAAGTAGAGCACCGCGAACATCAGCGCCATCAACACCAGCCCCTCGATGCCGCCGCCAGCAGGCGCAGCGCCAGCGTCTTGAGCGTAGGCGGAGGAGATCAACAGATCAGTCATGGGTCATTCCTCAAAAAAGGGTCACAATTTGCTTTTGGAGCCAGACAGAGTACACCATCACATCGCCGGACGAAACAGGCGCAAAAATGGCACGTGGTTTGCGGAATCACAAGCGGCAAGCACATGTCTGAAACAGAAGGAAGTTGGCCTGACGCAGGATGCGTCGGCGGCGTTGTAAAACCCTTGCGTTACCGCCGCATCAGAGCCAACGACGGACCTCTGCTTACCCTAAAGCATTGCGCTCACTACCAATTTGGGCGCACAATAGGAAGAGTTTGTCGCGCCCCGGACAGCCGCATCGCCGGGATGTGGCGCCCAAACGTCATTATCGCCAGCGCGTTATTCCCCATATGAGATAGCGGTTGGCAATCTGTAAAAACGGTGTGTTATGCCCCCACTGCCAGCAAAACTGGTCAGATTGGTCGATAAGATGCCCGCCTTTCCCAAGAGCGTGCATCGGGTGTTGCAATTGACCTCCGATCTGAATTTCCAGCCCAAGGATTTGGTCAGCATTATTGACCACGACCCGGTCATGACGCTGAAAATTCTGCGCATGGTCAACGCCTCCTATTTCGGCCTGTCGCGTAAGATCACCTCCATCAACCACGCCGTGGTGTTTGTGGGGATCAACACCGTCAAGAACCTGGCGCTTTCCGTCGCCACCCGTGGCATGCTGCCGAAAATCAATCAGGGCGGCCTGGACACCAATCAATTCCTGCTGCACTCGGTGGGCTGCGGCGCCATCGCCAAACTGCTGGCCCGTCGCCTGGGCGTTTCCGAGAAGGACTCCACCGACTTTTTCGTCGCCGGTCTGCTGCATGATTTCGGCAAAGTGGTGTTCTCGCAATACATGCCCGAGGAGTTCCGCGAGGCGATGCGCATCGCCAAGGAGCGCGGCATTTCGCTGTGCGAAGCCGAGCGCATCACCCTGGACGCTGACCACACCTTGATCGGCGCCACGCTGGGCGAGCGCTGGCAACTGCCCGAGGAGTTGGTGCGCGCCATTCGCGAGCATCACGACCCTGGCCCAGAAGAGTGCCTGTTGCGCGATTGTGTCTTTGTGGCCAACCAGATGGCCAAGAAGCTGGAGATCGGCTTTGCCGGCGACGCGCTGGTGGCGGATATGCCTGAGCGACTGCGCGAACGTTTCGGTATGGACTATGATGGTCTGTGCGAGAATCTGGAAAATCTTTGGGGCGAGCTGGAGCGCGCCCGCCTCTTTATTCATGTGTGATCGCGCCAGCATGCGATCGTTACTGATTCAACCGGCGCGGAGATCGGTATGAAAATCCGCTTTTGGGGGGTGCGGGGCTCCATCCCCTCCCCTGGCCAGAACACTGTGCGCTACGGCGGCAACACCACCTGTATTGAGGTGCGTTCCGACGACGGCCATGTGATGATCATCGATGCGGGCACTGGCATTTTCCCGTTGGCGCAGACGCTGTTGGCGAGCATGCCGCTGAACGTGCATCTGTTCATCACCCACACCCACTGGGATCACATCCAGGGTCTGCCGTTTTTCATTCCGCAATTTGTGCCCGGCAACAAGATTCACATTCACGGCGCTTACGACCCCATCAATCATCGCGATATTCGCGAGGTGTTGTCGCGTCAGTTGGAGTACAGCTACTTCCCGGTGCGCGAGGCCGAGCTCAAGGCCACGTTGGACTACACCACGTTGCGCGAGCGTCAGAGCGTACAGGTGGGCGACGCCACGGTGACCTGCATTCTAATGAACCACCCGGTGCTGAATTTCGGCTATCGGGTGGATTGCAATGGCAAGTCGATGTTCTTCACCGGCGATCATGAGCCGCTGTACAACATCTACGACCCGGAGGATGAGGATTACGAGGAGTACAAGACCTTCATGGATCAGAAGAACGACGCCATTGCGGAGTTCATCCATGGGGTCGACTACCTGATTGCCGACACCAGCTACACCACGGACGAGTATCCGCAGCGCATGGGGTGGGGTCATGGCACGTACGACACCAGTGTGGCCATGGCGCGGGCGGCGGGGGTGAAGAATCTGATCTTCACCCATCACGAGCCCACGCGCGGTGATGATGAGTTAGACAAACTGTTCGACCAAGCCATGGCCAACTATGAGAAGAAGCCGGGTGATCCGGAGTTGCACATCTCCCACGAGGGGCTGGAGTTCGAGTGGTAAGCGCAAAGTAAAAGTGTTTGCGGGAAAGAGTCCGAGCGAGGATTGTCTAATGGGCCTGCGGCTGGCCGCAGGCGGGGTCTGGGGGCCGCTGCCCCCAGCGGGTGTGGGCGGAGCCCACGGTGTGGCCGTGTCAGTAGTCTTTGGCCGTTTCCCCATCGAAGGAAATCCGAGCCCACAACCAGCGCCATGAAAAGCGCGGAATGACGAGCCCGCACGAAGGCCGTCGGGGAAACGGCAGGTGAGCAGGCCCGCAGGGCCGTCGTCCGGAGGACGGCGAACTGCTCTAAAACCCGACACTGGGAAAGGTTAAAAAGTGTTTGCGGGAAATATTTAGCGTTAATTTAACAATGCTAACAATCCGTGGCATAACATTGCGGGACGGTAATGAACAACAAAATTCCTTTAGCTAACAAGTCCGCCCTTCAAGCTATAATGTTGGGCTACCCACACCGCGATTATTCTGATACATTTGCTTATTTTTTTGCTGGGTCTTTAACACTCGGAATATTGGCATTAGTCATTGAGTTTGCGGGGGGAGGAGCATTTCACCTCACAATATTCGGGAAAATATTTCATCCAACCTCGACACTCTTATAGGAGGGATTGGAGTCGCACATCGTTTAAAACATTCAAACCGCTCCAAGAAAAAAATTGGAAGCATTGACTCTGAACTACAGAATTTTAACTTAAAATCTTCAGGCCCTCAAACGGTTAACTTTCTTAATGAGTCCCCTGAACAGACACTGGACGTTTTTGAGAATGAGTCTTATAGATAAGCAAATTTAGGCGTTCTCGGGATAACTCAATCAAGCTCCTTCCCGCAAACACTTTTCAACTTTCCCCCACTTCGAGTTCTACTGCATTCGCCGCCCTGCGGGCGACGGCCCTTCGGGCCTGCTCACTGCCGTTTCCCCGTTTGCCTTCCTACTCGCTCCCCGCTCTGCACTTCTCTTGCTGCTCTCTGCTGACTCGACTTTCCTTCAATGGGGAAACGGCATAAGACTACTGCCACGGCCACACCGTGGGGCGCCGCCCCACACCCCGCTGGGGGCGCGGCCCCCAGACCCCGCCGCCGACCAGTCGGCGGCCACCTTAGTCAGCGCGCGCTCGAGCTTGGTCACGCACACACTTTTACTCAATCACAATCTCCACTTCACCCTCACTCACCTGACCCGTCATCCGATTCACCTCAACCGCCCGCAGCGTGTACGCCCCCGGCTCCGGATACGCCACATGCACAAACGTGCCGCGCACCTCACGCCCATTGCCCAACACCCACACCACATCCCCCACGCCGCTATCAGCATTCAGCGCAATCCGCTCGCCCACTTTGAATTTCCGCCCCGCCTTGGGCTGCAGAATCGTCAACGGCGTCACCGGCATTTTGGGATCGATCACATGGATCTCGCGCACCTCGCGCGGCCCCTTGCGCCCCAACTGTGCGCCGATGAAAAACACCCCCGGCTTGGCGAAGCGCACCGTAAAGCTCTTGCTATCAATGGCCACCCGCTCACGCGGCGCCGTGGCCGCATACCAGTGCGGCGACTTGTCCGCCGGGAACCAATCCAGCTCAAACGTCACCGACTCCCCCGGCTTGATGGTGACCATGCGGGTATCGGGCTTGAGAATGCGCAACCAACGCGGATCCACCTCCTCCTTCTTGTCTTCCCCCAGCAGCCCCTCCAACCCCCAAGAGGCCAACGAGGGCGCGGCAGACGCAGTGGATGCGCCAAACTGAACCATCAACGCCGCCAGCGCAGGAAGAATCCACCCGGTTACTGCTCTGTTCATTGCCATCATCAACCCCTTCACTGCACCTGAATCATCACTGTGGCGTCACGACGCTTGCCGCTGCCCGCTTCGATATCATACACCCGAATGCGATGTTGCCCGGCCTTGGTGAACACCGCCGTGCCCATGGCCCCACGCACCACCCGTCCATCGCCCAACTCCCACACCACATGGGGCTGCGCCCCTTTGGCGTGGAGGGGAATCGGCGCGCCCACCGCAAAACGATGCCCGCGTTGAGGCGACACAATGCTCAGTTCATCGGCTGGCTGCAACGCCTTATCCACTAGAATACGGCGGAAAATCTGCCGCTTGTGCGCATCGGTCACCACCACCACCCGCACCCCGGGGCGCACGAATTGGTGCGCGAATCGGCCGTCACTATTCAACGCATGGGGCCCCTTGTCATGCCCCAGCACCTTCCAACTCGCCTGGGTCAGCCCCTCCCCCTGCACCTCAAAGGTCACCGTCTGTCCCTGCTGTACGGTAATCTGCGGATCGGAGGGCGTCACCCAACGCAAAGCAGAAGCCTCTTTGGCGTGGGCGATGGAGACGCCCAGCCACATCACAACAATCGCCATCATGGCGCGAACCCACTTCATTCTGACTCTCCCGATTGACCCGCCGCGCTTTTGCGCGCAGCGGTGGATTTCCTGGTGGGCGCTCTCTTTGCGGGCGCCTTACCTGTTTTGGACTTCGCCGCAGCCCTGCCCGGTTTCTTGATGGGTGGGTCTGAGGCTGCAAGCCAACTCTCCAACGCCGCAATCACCCGTTTGAGCGGCGGCAGATCGCTGAACAGAAAACCGTGCTGCGCAAACCACGTCGACTGCTCCAACGCCCGCGCCACATCCTTCTCTTTGGCCAACGCGCGATCCACGCCGATGCACAGCGGCAATTGCGCATTCTCACCCAGATAGGCCAGCCGATGCAGCAATGGCCCACGGTGCCAACGGTGGAACATCTCCAATGGAATCGTGGTCCCGCTCTCATGGGCGAAAGCGAAATCCGCCGCCAACAACTCCTGCCGCCCCAAATCCAACAGCGGCGGCTCATCCAGCAGACGCCACGGGCCGCCCGCCTCGGTCAGCGCCGCCGCCAGCACGTCGAATGCGGGCGGACGGTAAGCGGTGGTCTGGCGGTAGTAGTTCTTTAGGCCGCTGCTCTCATCCAGCGCCAAATCCGCGCGCTGTTTGCCGCGCATCTGAATCTTCGCCTCAATGCGCCAGCGTTTCATCAGCAGCAACGCCGGGAAGAACAGCGCCAGTTGCAGGCCGTATTTGTTGGTGTTCATCAATACGCTGAGGGGACCATCCAGGGTCAATTGAATGGCGCCGTCGGCCTGTTTGCGCACCTCCGCCAGCAGTTGCTGGAATTTCAGATGGCGCAGCAGCAGTCGCACATGGCCGGGGTCGTCGTCGTGAATGGTGGCGGTCAACTGCTCGCAGCGCAGCAGCAACCCCTGCACCTGGGAGACGTTGTAGCGATTGAGCAGATCCCCCGGTTTGATGGGGCGAAATTTCACCAACGGCTGCCGGTTGGGCAGATCGGCGTAGAGGCGCTCGGCCAGGGCGTCGGGATGCTCGCCGAACGGCTCCGCCAACAGGCGGCGAAACTCGGTCAGGTCGCCCATATCCGCTTCACTGAGCAGCTCGGCGGAGCGCTGCAACACCTGCATGCGAAACTCGCTCAGACCCGCCTCCGGCTCGCGGAATTCGCAGCGGTTCTGCAACAGCTTGTCCAGCCCCTTGAGAATCTTGGGGCTGCGGTAGCCGCTGGCGATCACTGGCTGGGCCATCTCCGCCAGCCCCTCGCGGGACTCCCCTTCGCCCTGGGCGTAGAGGTCGATCAGATCCCCCGTGGCGCGCAGCAGCGCCTGGTTCTCCACATCCACAAAGCGTGGATGGATCTCCCCCTTGCGCTGGTTGAAGCGTAGATGTTCGCCGCCTAGCATTGGCCTCTGTCTCCGCTCGGCTTCGAGGCGCCGTCAAAACAGGGAAGATTTGAGATATTGAGGGCTCTGCCCTCAAACTCCCGAAGATCAACGACCACACCGTGGGGCGCCGCCCCATTGATTGTTGATACGGCTTCGCCTATGGCCGCTGGGGGCGCGGCCCCCAGACCCCGGAAAGTCCCGCCATAAATGTCGGGACTTTCCACCTTTTCGATCTTCGCGGAACATGTGCTACTCATCCTGACCGCCGTTCTCATCCAGAATGAGCTGGTCCTTCTGATACGCAGCATGCTGCCTGCGTCTCTCGCTGGTGAACTGCTCGGCGGTGTCCTCGCTCACCAACTCATACAGCACCGCCCGCTTACCCTCTCGCGGACGCAGAATCCGCCCCAACCGCTGCACATGCTCGCGCACCGAGCCGGTGCCGGAGACGATAATTCCCACCGCCACGTCGGGCACATCCACCCCCTCGTTGAGCACGCGGCTGGTGACCATGGACTTCACCTCCCCGGCGCGAAACGCCGCCAGCAGCGCCTTGCGCTCGGCCAGCTTGGTCTTATGGGTGATCACCGGCAGAAAGAAGGTTTCGCCAATGGCGTAGGCGGTGGCGTTGTCATCGGTGAACAGGATCGATTGCTCCGTGCGATGCCGCCGCAGCAATCCCCACACCGCGCGCAGTTTGGCCCGTGAGGCCCGCGCAATGCGCTTTTGCGTCTGATACGCCTTGAACGCGGCGCGCCCCTCGGCGGAGCGGGCGCAGAACATGATGAAGTTGTTCCAGCCGTTGGGCCCGCCCAGGCGGATGCCGTTGGCGGCGACAAAGCCTCGGTAATGGGCGTAGGCGGCGTCATACGCCTGCCGCTCGTCATCATCGAGGATCACCGGGATCTTCTCCAGATCATACGGGGCCAGATACTCCCCCTCCAGATGGGCGATCTCCACCCGGTGACACAGCGGACCCAGCAGTTCGTAGATCGCCTCTTCGCCGCCGTCGGTGCGCTCGGGGGTGGCGGTAAGCCCCAGCCGGAACGGCGCAATGCTCATCACCGCCGCCAAGCGGTTGGTGGGAGTGGGCAGATGGTGGCACTCGTCGCAGATCAGCAGGCCGAAACGGTCGCCGATGCGCTCCATGTGGATGGCGGCGGAGTCATAGGTGCAGACGGTGAGCGGCTGAATATCGAACTCGCCGCCGCCGATGACGCCGATGGGCATGTCAAACGCCGCGCCCATCTGCTCCGACCACTGGTGCAGCAGGTCGATGGTGGGCGCCAGCACGATGGCGTCGCGCTTGACCCGCTCAATGGCCATCCGCGCCACCAGCGATTTGCCCGAGCCGGTGGGCATCACCACCACGCCGTTGTGCTCCTGCTCGGCCCAGGCGCGCATGGCCTGCTGCTGGTGCGGACGCGGGGTCAGCCCTTCACGGGAGTGAAAATCGCGTTTCTCGAATCCGCGCGCCTCGTCATGGAACGCCTCCCCGGCCCGATGCAGCGCCAGGGCGATGGGACCATAGTGGCGCGCCTGCGCTCGGTAGGCGCTGATGCGCGCATCCCACGTCAGCCACTTCGCCGCCGGGGCCAGCCGCTCGGGGTCGCCGCTGATGCGCAGCGCGCCGCGATCGAAGGTGATGCGGATCACCGCACGCCGCCTATGCCGGAATTACTCGCCATCATCGCTTTCCGCAAACGCCGGACGATTGCGCTCATAGCCGTAGATCATCTTCAAACGCGCCTCATTGCGCGCCACATCGTGGCGGGAGAAGGCGGCAAACGAGCCATCCTCCACCTCCAAGGTGACAAAGCGCTGCGCCCTGTTCTCGCCGCTGCCGCCAGCAATGGGCTCAGGCCGCGCCAGTTGCGCGCGCAGATCCGCCAAGGTCTCGATGGGTTCGCCATTGGCGCTGAGGATCACATCGCCAACGCCCAGTTTGCGACTGCGGTGCACCGGCGAGTTGTCGAACACATGGGTGATCACCACCCGCGCCCGCCCCCGGTTTTCGCTCAAGCGATAGGGCGCCAGCCACTCCACCAACCCGCCGCCGCGATACTTGGTCAGATAGCTCAGGATCTTGACATTGAGTGGCTGGAACACCGCTCCGCCCCAGATCTCATAGTCGATGGGATCGCCCAGACGCAGATCGCCAATGGCCTGTTCGGGGTAGGGTTGCAGGGTCACATCGGTCTGCTGCAGCGCGCCGTCGCGATAGAAGCGCAGCGGCAGGGTTTGACCGTTGGCGTAGCGTCGCAGCAGCGGGGCCAGCCCCATCTGCCGCCCATTAGGCAATTGGCCAATGGCGCGAAAGTTGATTGGGGAGTCGCCCAACTGCGTGATCACGTCCAGGCGCCGCAACCCGGCGGCATCCGCCGCTCCGCCCGGCTCCACCCGGGTGAGAAGAATGCCCCTCTTCTCCGGCATGCCGAGAAACTCGGCGGTGTTGGCGTCCATGCCGCGCCAGCCGATGCCCAGCGCCGGGAATTGCGCCTGCCCCTCCCGCAGACCCGGCAACAGACTCTTGATGGCGTTGATGGGGATGATGAAGCCGATATTCTCGGATTTGCGCCGCACCTTGCTGTTGATGCCGATCACTCCGCCCTGGCCATCCAGCGACGGCCCGCCGCTATTGCCGGGATTGAGCGCGGAGTTGGTCTGGATGAACTGATAGACCCCCGAAGCGCTGCGGGTAAAGCCGCTGACAATACCCTCGGTGACGGTCAGATGTTCGGTGGGATAGCCTAGCGCCACGACCCCCTCGCCCGCCGCCAGTTGATCAGAGTCGGCCAGTTTGAGCACGGTGATTTTGCCCCCGTGCATCTTTAAAAACCGTTCACGTTCATACTCTTTGAGTTTGAGTAGGGCCACGTCGCCCTTCTCAAAAATCGCCACCAACTGCGCCTCAAAGCGATCAAAGCCCGAGCGCGGGGTGGTCAGCACAATGGAGGCGGGCTGACGGATAAACACCCCCTCCTTATTCACCTGCACCCCGCCCAGCACATGGGCGTTGGTCAGCAGATGCCCGGCGTCATCGATAAAGAACGCCGCCCCGCGCGTGGCGCCGGTGGGCTCGGGGCCAAGGAAGGGTTGCAGCACCGACTGACGGGTGGCGTGGGAGGTGACCCGCACCACGCCGTCACGATAGCGTGAGACGATTTCCGCCCAATCCAGCCCCGGAGCGGCTTGCGCCGTGGAGATCAGAGCAACAAACAGCGCCGCAAGCGGCGTGAGAACACGCAAAAACCACGATGTGGAGAGCATGGGGAGTCGCCCGACGGTTGGAGAAATAGCTGCAGCGGGCATTGTGGCGCAGAGCGCGCGCGGATGCAAACGGCGTATCAGTCGCGCAGTTCGTTGGGCAGACGCTCGGCCAACTCCAGGTCGGCGGTGAGGGTGTGGCGGATAAACCACAGTTGAAGGGCGTCGAACAGCGCGCCCAGATCCTCAATGCGGTCTTCGGGATCCGACAGCGCTGAGAGCGCGCCATCCAGGCTTTGCGAGAAGGAGTCGTGATCGGCCAAATGCACGGCGGCCAACTCCGGCGCATAGCGCTCCAGCAGCTCTTTTTCGTGTTCGAAGTGGGCTTGGAAGCGGGTCTGGATTTTGCGCACGAAGGGGCTGGGGTCGATGCCGTAAGCTTCGTGAATGGCGGCGCAGTAGAAGGCGTTGAGGGTGCGCGCCAACTCACCGTGTTCGCGATCCAGAGTGGGCGCGCCCAGACTCAACTCCTGCGACCAGTCGAGCATGTCGTCGGTCACGCCGCACACTTCATTGGGGCGGTGGTCGCAATAGATGCGCGCGTAGTCCAGATCTTCATGGCGAATGTGCCGCGCCAAGGCGTCTTTCAACTGCACCTTGAGCGCCAGCAGGCGAATGGGCGTGACGCTGCTTGAGAGCTCTCGGATCACCAGACCCATACGCCTGAGCAGACGCGCGTGGGCGTTGCGATGGGCTTGCAGACGGGGGTAGTGCTGATCAGTGAGAAACTTCTCTTCACTGAGGAAATGCGCTTGGGCGGAGTGAGCCATACGCTTGATCTGTTCGACCAGTTGCGCAGGTTCGGCGGTTGGCGGGGTCGTCAGGAAGTCGTTGAGCACGGCCAGACATTCGCCGTGCCCTCGATCGAAAGAAGGGCAGCCGCTGAGCATCGCCACATTGGGCGGCAGAGGGGCCAACTGCAAGCTGATCATATCCACTCCTGACGCAACACGCGCGGATCACATCCCGTGACTCCCGTGCGCGCCGCTAAGCGGAACCGGCGCCTTGCGGCGTCCTCGACGCCTCCCCCCCCGAAAGGACGCCATATTAGACGTTTATGATATTAACCAGAAACATCCCATCTGTAAATGTCAGAAATGTGAATAATGGACACAAAAACGCCCACCCCGCTTCACACAGCGGCGTGGGCGTTCAGCGGCGCAATCAGGGTCGCCAGGAGATAAAATTCTCCAGCAGCTTCAGCCCATTGTTCTGGCTCTTCTCCGGGTGAAACTGGGTCGCGAAGAGGTTGTCGCGCGCCACCGCGGCGGTGAACGGCGCGCCATACATGGCCGTGCCCGCCATATGGCCCAGATCATCAGGTCGTCCATGGAAAGAGTGCACAAAATAGAAGAACGACTTGTCGTCGATGCCGTTCCACAAAGGGTGCTTCTGCGCCTGTTTGACGCGGCTCCAGCCCATGTGCGGCACTTTGAGCAGACGGGTATCGTCCGCCGGGTCGGGCATATCGGTGGGAAAACCCACCACTGAACCGGGGATCAGCCCCAACCCCGGGTGCACGCCGAACTCATGCCCTTCGCTAAACAGCATCTGCATGCCCACGCAGATGCCGAAGAAGGGTTTGCCCGCTTCGATGTGCGCCAGCACCGGCTCGGTGAGCCCGGTCTCATCCAGATTGCGACGGCAATCGGCAAACGCGCCCACCCCCGGCAACACAATGTGCGAAGCCGCCGCCACATCCTCGGGCCGCGCGCTCACCGTCACATCGCCGCCCACCTTCTCCAGCGCTTTGGAGACCGAACGCAAATTGCCTGAACCGTAATCGACCACCGTGATCATCGCTGCTCCTCGTTCAACACAAATCCGGCTCTTGACTCCCCTGGCGCTCAGGCGCTCAGGGTCCCCTTGGTGCTGGGGGTTGCGCCGCCGCGCTGGGGGTCGATGGCGCACGCCGCGCGCAGCGCCCGCGCCAACGCCTTGAAACAGCACTCGGCGATGTGATGGCTATTGCTGCCGCGCAGCAGATCCACATGCATGCTCACCCCGGCGTTGATGGCGAAGGCGTAGAACCACTCGCGAAACAACTCGGCGTCGAAATCACCGATCTTCTGCGAGGGAAAATTCACCTCCCAATGCAGAAAGGGGCGATTGGAGATATCCACCACCACCCGCGCCAGCGCCTCATCCAGCGGCACATAGGCGTGGCCATAGCGCTGAATCCCGGCGCGATCGCCGATGGCCTGGCGAAACGCCTGGCCCATGGCGATGCCCACATCCTCCACCGTGTGGTGGGCGTCGATGTGCAGATCGCCGCGGGCGCGCACGCTCAGATCCATCAGCCCATGGCGGGCGATCTGGTCGAGCATGTGGTCGAAGAAGCCCACCCCGGTATCCAGTTGGCCGACGCCAGAGCCATCCAGATTCCACATAACGGTGATTTCGGTTTCAGCGGTCTTGCGCTGCTTTTCGGCGCTGCGTTGCATGATCGAACCTCGATTGCGCATTCGCGATTGACGCCTCCGCACAAGCCGGAACGCCACACGATATAAAGACAGGGAAACGCTCCATTCTAGCGCATTTTCTTCATCTGGTCACCTCGTTGCGCCGCCGCCGCGTCGACCTCGGCAAAAACAGGCCCTCCTTTTGCAGAAGCGGGCAAGAATCTCCGCACGCCCAGCGCGCCGAGCTACCGACAAACAGCGCAAAATCCCGCGCCAGGCCTCACTTTTCCTCGCTTTCGCCGCATGGCGCGCGGTTTGCTTGATGCGTCATATGGACGTCGCTGGGCCTCCCCCATCGACAGCGAACCAACGGCCTGATGGTCAGGCCGTCTCATTCACCATGGAGCCTTGTATCATGTACGGCGTTCCCCGCACCAAGAAGAAGAAGTCCGATCAGCCCCGCTTCAGCGGCGAGCCGGCCACCACCCTGCTGTATCGCGCCATGCTGCTCTATTCGGCCATGTTCGCGCTGCAGGCGCTGGTGTAACGACCCAGAGACATCGCCTCCTTTTCATCGGACGAACGAGGGGGCGATGGGCTCACCCACCCTCAGAGCCCTCCGCCCGCATTCACATCCTCGCGCCTCCTGCGTTCGAACAATTCCCCTGACGCTGGACTTTTTTGCCAATTTGCGGCACGATGCGCTTCCCGAATTCGGTTCATCTTGCCCTGCGCCGCGCGCGCCGCATCCAGCTATCCGAGGTTCCAGCGCCATGATCGTCATCCCCGCCATTGATCTCAAAGACGGCCTGTGCGTGCGCCTGTTTCAAGGCCTCATGGAGCGCGGCACAGTCTACTCCGACAACCCCGGCGCCACCGCCAAACGCTGGGCCCGCGAAGGCGCCGAGCGCATGCACGTGGTGGATCTCAACGGCGCGTTTGAGGGCAAACCAGTCAACGCCGAGGCGATCCGCGAAATCCGCAAGGCCATCGACATCCCCATGCAGTTGGGCGGCGGCATCCGCGACATGGCCACCATCCAGAGCTACTTCGACATGGGCGTGGATCGCGCCATCATCGGCTCGGCGGCGCTGCGCGATCCCGACTTTGTGAAAGCCGCGTGCCGCAAATTCCCCGACCGCATCAGCGTCGGCATCGACGCCCGCGATGGCCGCGTCGCCGTGGAGGGTTGGGCCGAAACCTCCAATGTCACCACCCTGGAGCTGGCGCAGAAGTTCGAAGACGCCGGCGTGGCGGAGATCATCTTCACCGACATCTCCCGCGACGGCGCCCTGTGCGGCCCCAACACAGAAGCCACCCGCCAATTGGCCGAGGCGATCACCATCCCCGTCATCGCCTCCGGCGGCGTCTCCCAGCTCATGGATATCCGCATGCTGCTGGCCAACGCCGGTCCCTACGCCAATGGCAACCGCATCAGCGGCGTGATCACCGGCAAGGCGATCTACGATGGCCGTTTGAGCTTCCCGGAAGCGGTGCGCCTGACCACCGACGCCCCCAACGGCGTCGGCTGAGCGGGCAAAACGGGATTGCTGGTGGACGCCGCCAGGCCAATTCCGGCATAATCTATCGCCATGTGAAACTCCCGAGTTGCTTGCGTGCACAACCATTTGCCCGCTCGCGAACCCGTCTGCAGGCTGCATGGCCAGGCAGACCTTGAGATAACGATACCAAGCACATGCTGGCAAAACGCATCATACCCTGTCTGGACGTCAAAGCGGGCCGCGTGGTCAAAGGGGTCAATTTCGTTGGCCTGCGCGACGCGGGCGATCCGGTGGAAGCGGCGATCCGCTACAACGAGGAGAGCGCCGACGAGCTCACCTTTCTGGACATCACCGCCAGCCACGAAGAGCGCGACATCATCGTCGACATCGTGCGCGCCACCGCCGAGCAGGTGTTCATTCCGCTGACCGTGGGCGGCGGCATCCGCGTCAATGACGACATCCGCAAAATGCTCATCGCCGGGGCCGACAAGGTCTCCATCAACACCTCGGCGGTCAAACGCCCGGAGTTCGTGCAGGAGGCGGCGCGTCAGTTCGGTTCGCAGTGCATCGTGGTGGCCATCGACGCCAAGTGCGTGGACACCGACGCCGAGGGACGCCCCATCCGCTGGGAGATCTTCACCCACGGCGGACGGGAGCCCACCGGCTTGGACGCCATTGAGTGGGCCAAGCGCATGGAGGCCTATGGCGCAGGCGAAATCCTGCTCACCTCCATGGATAAGGACGGCGCCAAGACCGGCTATGATCTGCGCCTGACCCGCGCCATCTCCGATGCGGTGACCATCCCGGTGATCGCCTCCGGCGGCGTGGGGCAGATGTCGCACATGCTCGACGGTCTGCGCGAAGGCGGCGCCAGCGCGGTGTTGGCGGCGTCGATCTTCCACTTCCGCCAGCACACCATCCCGGAAGTGAAAGCGTATCTGCGCGACAATGGCGTGGAAGTGCGCCTGTAATCATCGTCTTGCCAAGAAGTGAGAAAATGGATTCTCTGCCCGACCTGGAACAGCTCAAATACAACGCCGATGGATTGATTCCGGCCATCGCCCAGCAGCACGACACCGGCGAAGTTCTGATGATGGCGTGGATGAACCGCGAATCTCTCGCCGAGACCCTGCGCAGCGGTCGCGCGGTCTACTGGTCGCGCTCGCGCCGCAAGCTGTGGCGCAAGGGCGAATCCTCCGGCCAGAGCCAGATTATCAAGGCGGTGCGCACCGACTGTGACTGCGACACCCTGCTGCTGCTGGTGGAGCAACAAGGCGTGGCCTGCCACACCGGTCGCCGCAACTGCTTCTTCCTCGAAGCCTCCGCCGACGGCTGGCGTGAGATCAGCGCTCCGCAAGTGGACCCCAAGGAGTTGTACGGATCATGAGTTCGTCGTCCAAACAGCAGACCGCCGCCCCCAACGTCGACGCGCGCATTCTTGACGATCTGTTCTCCGTGCTCAAAGCGCGCAAACAGGCCGACCCCAGCTCCTCCTACGTGGCCAAGCTTTACCACAAAGGGGTGGACGCCATCCTCGCCAAGGTGGCTGAGGAGTCCGATGAAGTGGTGGATGCGGTCAAAAACAGCGACGACCACGAAGTGGTGCACGAAGTGGCCGACCTGCTGTTTCACACCTGGGTGGCCATGGCCCATCGCGACGTGGAGCCGCATCAGATCTACGGCGAACTGGCGCGTCGCTTCGGCCACTCCGGGCTGGATCGCGACAAGATGGATAAGGCGCTGGAGAGTTTCGGTGGGCGCCGTCAACATGAGCGCCGCGCCCACGTGAAAAGCATCACCCTGACCATGCGCGACGGCCAGGTTATTGAAGGCAATACCCGCGACGTGAGCCTGGAAGGGCTGCAACTGCAGACCAGCTATGAACCCAAGGACAACTTGCTGGGCGAGCGCGGCGTGTTTGAGATGATTGTTGAGGAGCAGTTGCGTTCTGCGGATACGGAGTCTGAACGCCCACTGGGACTGGAGATCCCCTCGGCGGCGGATGACCAGCTACACGTGGCCGAGACCGTCACCATCAACCGCTCCTATCGCTTCACCTGTGAGATCATGCGGGTGGCTGATGATTCCCTGGGACTGGCCATCGTCGAGGATAGCGGCGTGTTCGGTTACGCCCTGGCCAACGAAGTGTTCAAAGATCTGTTTTGACCTCCACCAAGAGTCTTGGAGCGCGCCATGTCCGATGATTGCCTGTTCTGCAAAATCGCCGCCGGTCAGATCCCCTGCAACAGGGTCTATGAAGATGACCAGGTGCTGGCGTTCCACGACATCAATCCTCAGGCCCCGGTGCACGTGCTGGTGATTCCCAAAGCGCACATCGCCACCCTCGACGACGTGGGCGAAGCACAGCGCGAGATCATGGGCGTGGTGATGGAGCGCGCAGCCCATGTGGCGCGGGAGTTGGGCGTGGCCGAAGCGGGCTACCGCACCATCATCAACACCCGCGAACATGGCGGCCAGGAGGTCTACCACATTCACGCGCATATTCTGGCGGGCAAACGCATCGGCCCCATGACCGTGCGCTGACGTCTGAGCGTTGCGATTCAGATCGACGCTTGCTGATCAAAACAACTGTTGCCATTTTCTTGAGCGGCCAAAATCCGCGCACACTGATGAGCAATAAGCTCTGACATGTTTTTTCGCACCACTTGTCAACGTCCTTAAGGGGGGACGGACTGCGCATGCGTCATCGCCCACACCCGCTTGCCGCTCTCTTTGCCGCTCTCTTTGTGTGCGGCGTCAGCCCTGTCGCGCGCGCCGACTCCGTCGGCCTGCTGGACGACCAAGCCGACGCGCTGCTGCAGATGCCGTTGGACGCGCTGCTGGATCTGCCCGTCAGCGTGGCCAGCAAATCAGCTCAAAGCGCGCGCCAGGCGCCGGCGCTGCTGTCGGTGTTCCCGCGTGCAAAGCTCGACATGCTGGGCGTCCACTCGCTGATGGACCTGCTGCCCTACATTCCGGGCTACCAGGTCACTTACGATCAGACCCTGGCCACCAACGTCCCCCTGATCAACGTGCGCGGCCAGCACGGCGCCAACCTCCTACTGCTCTACGATGGCGCGCCGCTCAACGACCACAGCAACAGCAACACGTTCATCTTCAACCGCTACATCAGCCTGGACAATATTGAACGGGTGGAGGTGATGCGCGGCCCCGGCTCGGCGCTCTATGGCAGCGCTGCGTTTGCCGGCATCATCAACCTGATTCCTCGCAGCGAGGTCAATCAACTGCGGGTTGAAGGCGGTCTTAACGGGCATCGCAAAGCGGGCCTGAATCTGGGCAAACGCACCAACGCCTGGGGCGTGGATTTCTATGCCCAGGCCGAAGGCGATGACGGCGAACGCTATGACGGCGTGTTCGATCAATTCAATCGCGACAGCGTCACCCGCGATCCGCGTCAATTCGCCGAATTCTCGTTCAAAGGACACTATGGGCCGTTCTCACTGACGGCGCGGCACACCCACAACCATCTGGAAGACTTCTACCAGTTCGGCGCCTTGGGTAACGACGCTAACAGCGATAAGAGCGAAATCACCCTATTGCGCGCCAGCTATGAGGGGACTCCCTGGGACGGCCCCATCGACGCCCGCATCAGCGCAGGGTGGCGGCAATACAAGATCGTCGAACTGGGCCTGGCGCTACCCGCCGGAACCGGTCCAGCGACGTCCGGCGACTTCCTGGTCGGCCCCTATTTCAAACAGTGGGTCTCCAGCGTCGACGGCCACTTTACCTGGGACGCTCCCGGCCCGCATGCGCTCTCCTGGGGCTTCTCCTATGAGCGCGCGCTCTCGCCCGACGCCTTTAGCTACGCCACCTATGACTACCTGAACGCCTTCGAATGGCTGGGCGACCCCACAGTGCTCGACTATCGTCAGCGCTTTGTGGAGAATGTGGGGCGTGAGGTCAATGGCCTCTATCTGCAAGATCAGATCAGCGGCTACGACTGGAGCCTGACGCTGGGCGCGCGCTACGACAATTACAGCGATTTTGGCGAAGCAATCAGCCCGCAGATCACCGGCTTGTATTGGCTCACCCCCAACACCCAGATCAAGGCGATCTACGGCGAGGCGTTCCAAGCGCCCAGCATGGGCGTGCTCTACGCCAACAGCGGCATGCTGGCGGGCAACCGCGACCTGCGCCCCGAGCGCATCCGCACCGCCTCACTATCGATCATGCGCCAGGAGTCCAACTACGCCATTGACGCCACCCTGTTCTGGAGCCGCACCCACGATATGATTGCGAACATCATTCTGCCCAGCAGTCAGCGGCAGCGCCAGAACGTAGGCGAGCATGAGACCATCGGCGTGGAGTTGGGGCTCACCGCGCCGCTGGGCGACGCCTGGAAGTTGGAGACCAATCTCACGCTGCTGCCGCACAACAGCTTCGAGTCTTCCGGCACACTGAGCGATACAGCGCCCAACGAGTTTGTCTCGCGGGTGCTGGCCTCCGCCAGCCTGAGTTACCAGGAGGGGCCATGGAAAGCCTCGCTCAGCGGCAATGGCTACAACCATATCCCGGCGCTGCCGCGCCAGGGCAGCGTTATCCTGCTTAACGCCGCCGTTGAGCGCCAATTCCAATCCGGCTGGGTAGGCTATATTCATGCGCGGAATTTGCTCAATCATGCGGTTTCGCACGCCTCCATCAGCTCCGCTCTGGGAACAGACGCCGTCAGCGGCGAGATTGAGCGCGCGGCGCCGGGCCGAGGATTCGGAATACTCCTCGGCGCGCGTTGGAATTTTTCCCTCTAACGCCTCCCATTTCTGCGCCAACTATGAATCAGATGTGGTATCATACGCGTCAAATTGGGCGGATTATTCGGGAACGCCCTGCGTGTCTTGGCGCCCCAAATTGTGAGTAGGCTCAGCCACCTCGAATTTTCGTGAGCGCTGTGCTTCGCCGTTCGCGCCAGGAAGCAGGTTAGCTTTTAAAACAGGCCAATATATTATTAGAGTGTTTTTCTTGTTTTCTGTAATGACGCCAAAACGCGCCCTTGCGCTCATTTTCCTGCTATCCCTGCTGTCGATGGCCCACTCTCCTGTCGCCGCCGCCCTGGCCCAGCCCCACTCCGCCAACGCTGTCAAAACCGCCTTTATTTTTAATATTCTCAAATTCGTTAGCTGGCCCACAACCACCCAGTCTAAAGAGTTGACCCTGTGCGCGCTGGGAGATGATCCATTGGATGGGCAGCTGTCATATCTGGTGAAACGGCGCGTGGGCAACCGCAAGATTCGTCTGATCAGCAACCCCCCTGCAGACGCGTTTAACCGCTGCGATGCGCTGTTCATCCCCCATGGCGCAGAGCAAGCTCTCTCCCAGTTGGGACATATCTCCGCCGCGCCGGTGCTCACCATCAGCGATTCAGCCACATTTATCGACCATGGCGGCATGATCGGCCTGCCGGTGCAGGCGGGGCGCGTGCGCTTGGAGGTGAATCGCAACACCATTCAAGAGGCCAACCTGCGCATCAGCTCCGAGCTGCTGCAGGTCGCCTCCAAGGTGGCGCCATGAGCGAACAGACGCCATCGGATGTTGTCATGGAGTCGGCCCCGCAAGCGGCTGAGCAGCCTCAGTTGCGCAGCGCGCCTGTGCGCGCCCGTCGCAGACGCTCACTGCGCTGGCGCCTCATCTTCATGGCGCTGATCTCCACCACCGTGGCCACCATCATCGCCTTCATGGCGATCTTCCATCAGCGCCAAAGCGCGCTGCACGATGACCTGCTGCGCAACATCACCGCCCAGGCCAAGGTGATCGCCGCCAACAGCGTCGGCGCCATGGCCTTCAACGACTCCCAGGCCGCCGCGCGACGCCTGGCGACGCTGGAGTCCGCCCCCGATGTGCAGAGCGCCGCGCTGATCACCCGCAAGGGCAGTCTATTCGCTCTGTATGCGCGCAAGGCCGGCCCCTTGCTGGAGATCTTCTCGCCCCTGGAGACCCAGGGGGTGCGCTTTGAAAATGACGCCCTGGGCGTGCGCCAACCGGTGATCTGGGAGGACGAAATCATCGGCGCGGTGGAGGTGATCGCCACCTTGGAGCCGCACCATCAACGCTTGGTCAGCGACGCCCGACACATGGCGGCGGCGCTGCTGGCGGCGGGTCTGGTGGCGTGGCTGTTGGCGTGGTATCTGATTCGCCAGATCACCGTGCCGTTGATGCGCCTAAGCCAGACCATGCGCGATGTCAGCCATCAAAACCGCTATGACCTGCGCGCGCCGGAGGATGGCGCCGACGAGTTGGCGGCGCTGGCCAAGGGCTTTAACGCCATGCTATCCAGCATTCAGGAGCGCGATCGCTCGCTGCTGGCGCACCGGGAGAATCTGCAAACCCTGGTGGCGGCGCGCACCCGCGCGCTGCGCAGCGCCTCCACCCGCTTCGAAACCGTACTCGACTCGGTGGACTCCCTGATTATCGCCATCGACCAAAAGGATGAGACCATCCTGTTCGCCAACCGCAGCGCGCGCCGCGTGTTTGGCCATGTGGAGGGGCTGCCGCTCAGTCAGGCGCTGCCGGTTTCACAAGAGGCGTTCTGTCTGCTGGAGGCCAGCACCGAAGCCGACACCGAAGAGAACGCCCCCGCGCAAAAAGAGAAGACCTGCCTGTTTGACGGACGCTGGCACGCCTGCCGCGAACAGTGGGTGCGCTGGACCGATGGCCAGCAGGCGCGCATCATCGTCGCCACCGACATCACCCACATCAAGCAGGCGCAAGAGGCGCTGGAGAGCGCCAAGGTGCGCGCGGAGCTGGCCAACCAGGCCAAGAGCGAATTCCTCGCCACCATGAGCCATGAGATCCGCACCCCCATGAACGGCATCATCGGCATGCTCTCGCGCCTGGAGAACAGCGATCTAAATCGCGAGCAGCGCACCATGGTGGAGACCTTGGAGCGCTCCTCCTACACCTTGATGGATATTCTCAACGACGTGCTGGATCTGTCCAAAATCGAGTCCGGCTCGTTACAGATGGAGAGCGCGCCGTTCGAGCCCCGCGTCATCGCCCGCGATATCGTCGAGGTGATGACCCCCCGCGCCCAGGACAAAGGGCTGCTGCTGTCGCTCAAGCTGATCACCGATCCGCCCAAGGTGGTGGTGGGCGACTCCGCGCGCTATCGGCAGATTCTGTTCAATTTGGTCAGTAACGCCATCAAGTTCACCGACAGCGGCGGCGTCACCGTCTCGCTGCGCGCCCTGCCGCCGGAGAAGGGCATGGTGGTATTGGAGACCAGCGTGCGCGATACCGGCATCGGCATCCCCGATGAGATGATTTCGCGTATTTTTGATCCCTTTACCCAGGCCGACGGCTCCATCAACCGCCGCTACGGCGGCACCGGCCTGGGACTCACCATCGTTAAGCGTCTCACAGAAGCGATGAACGGCTCCTTGCAAGTGAGGAGCGGAGCGGGCGACGGCAGCGAATTTCGCATCATCACCCGCTTTGGCGCCTCGGGGCTGAGCAGCGCGCCACGACTGGAGGAGCAGACCGATGGCGCGCCGCAGCGGGCGCTCAATATTCTGGTGGTGGAGGATGATGAGATCAATCAATCGGTGGCCAAGGGACTGCTGGAGGATGATGGACACCATGCGCAGATCGCCTCCAGCGGCGAGGCGGCCATCACCATTGTACAGAACCACCAGTTTGATCTGATCCTGATGGATCTGCGCATGCCTGGCATGGACGGCGTGGAGACCCTCAAGCGCATTCGCCAACTACCGGATGATCTCAACCGGCGCACCCCCATTGTCGCCCTGACCGGGGATGTGATGCGCGAAACTGTGGAGCGCTGCCAACACGCCGGGATGTCCGACGTTCTGAGCAAACCCATCAACCGCGCCAAACTGCGCCAGTTGATCAACAAATTGTCAGAGCATGACGCCACCACGGATCAGGTTGACCGCGCCGCCAACACGCCAGCAGAAGAAGAGGCCATCGACTGGCCCCATGTCAACACCCTGCGGCAGAGCATGCCGCCGACACAATTGAGCAATCTGCTCACCCGTTTGCAGGAGGAGTCACGCGCCCAATTGGCCCAAGCCCAAGAGGCGCTCTCCCTCAACGCGTTGGACAAAGCCATTGATACGCTACATCGGTTGGCTGGCTCCTGCGCCAGTCTGGGACTGAGCGGCATGGCGCAGCGTCTGCGGGATCTGGAACATCGCATTCAAGATGGCGATGGCGATGCGCGCACGTGGCGGGATGCGTTGGATCTGTGCGCCAAAGGGATTGCGCGGGATCTCCAGGCGCTGTCGGAAGCGCCGCCGACATGACCAGTTTGCGTGTGGGGTATGGCGCGACGCTGGGGCATTGCAAGTGGCAAGCAAGCAGCGGGCGGGTTACTCTTTCAGGCGACTCTTCAAACGCTGCACCAGCGGAGCCAGTTGCGTGGCCATCTCCTGGTTCATCTCCTCGCGGATGCGCTCGCGCAAGCGCCGCAGGAATAAGGCGTCAGGCAGTTCACCCTCCTCGCTCAGATCGCGTAACGGAGAGAAGTCCGCCGACATCAACAACTCCAACAGCTGCTGCGCCTCCTGGCGCCAGCGATTGCGATCCTCGCGGGTGTCGTCGAGCATCTGGCGCAACATGGCGATCTCGCGCTCCAGCGCTTCACACTGCGCCTGCAACCGCGCGCTGCGGCCCGCTTCCTCCATCACCACTCTCCTCAATTGGCGCTCTGACTCACGCCCCCGGCGCGTCAACGGCCTGGCTGACAATGCGTTTCACTGGCAGTCGTGTGCAAAGGGCGCACCAATATCGACGCTGCGCCCGCACGCGCTGAACCGAGCTCAACTGCCACCCACAATCGGCGCAACCGATGCTGGCGGGGCGATGGGCCCCGACATCGGCGCTGAACCCGACGCCGCAGCACCACCCTGCGCCAGCGCGCCCGACACAACCTCGCCGCCGTCCAAAGCGGCATTCTGTGGCGCCGCCTCGCCACTCTGCGGGGCCACATCCACCGACACCGAAAGCTGGTGCTGACGCCCGCCCACCACCACCCCTTTGACCGGTGGCGTATCGGCGTAATCACGCCCCACCGCCACAGTGATGTGGCGCGGACCGACGATCACCCCGTTGGTGGGATCGAAATCCACCCACCCCATCAGCGGATCAAACAGGCCAAACCAGGCGTGGGAGGCGTCGGCCCCCACCAAGCGCTCCTGCCCCGGCGGCGGGTCGGTCTCCAGGTAGCCGCTGACGTAGCGGGCGCACAGACCGATGCTGCGCAGCGCGCCAATCGCCACATGGGCGAAATCCTGACACACCCCGCGCCGCTTGGAGAGCGCATCGGCCAGCGGGGTGGTGACATCGGTGGCGTTGGGGTCGTATTCAAACTCCTCAAAAATCATGCGGGTCAGCGCCATGGCCGCCTCTGCCGCCGGTCGCCCAGGAGTGAAGCAGGCCAGCGCCAGATCACGCAGTTCATCGGAGGGCAAAATCATGGTGGAGGGCTGGCGATAGAGCACATTCATGCGCGCGCCGGCATCCTGTTCATCGTGCGGTTCACATTGGGCCAACTGCTCCCAGGGGGTCCCACTGGCCAAATTCGGCGCCTGCGCGTGGGCGATGCGTCGCACGTGGCTGCGGCTGGTCACCTCAAGCACTTCATGGGGCTCGTGGATCTCGAAATAGTGGCGCGCGTTGCCAAAGAAGTCCCCCTGCTCCTGAATGAACGAAGGCGTGGGCGAAATCTCCAGCTCAAAGCTCAAACAGCGTTGATCGGCGTCATCGCGCGGTTTGAGCATGGCGCGGTTGTGGCAGATGGTGACCGGGTCGCCATATTCGTAGCGCGTGATATGGGTGATCAGATAGTCCATGGCGCGGCTCAGTTGACGCTGAAGAGGTGGTGCGGCGCTTCGGCGTGGCGGAAGTAGCTGTTGGAGGCGGTGTCCGAGAACAGCGGCAGGAGCGCGCGCACCCGCGCGGTGAGCGCCATCAGCGCCTGCCTACGACCGCTCTCGTCGGCCAGCGCCAACTCCTGCGGCGCGGCCAGTCGCAACGCCGCCAAGGTCTCGAACGCCACCCGGCCCAGTTGCGTGCGATAGAGGGAGATCTCCGGCGGTCGCGGAATCTCACTGGCGTGGTGATCCATCAACGCCAGCTGGAACACCAGCGAGCGCGGATTGGCGTCATCCTGCAACAAGCGCTCGAGCACCTGCGCCGGCTCCAGTTGCGAACGCAAGTGCAGACGGAACGCCGAGTGGGCGTCATTGACGATGAGCAGCCGCTCCAGAATCGCTCCCTCCAGATGGGTGTCGGCGGTCTGGCCCAGGGTGGTCTCCAGCAGCTGCGCCAGGAACATCGCCCGCTCCAGCCGCCGCCCCATATCCAGGAAACGCCAGCCCAGATCGCGGCGCATGTTCTCCCAGGTCAGCCCCGAGAGCGCAGTCATGTCGGTGAGCAGCGGCGCGGTCTCCCACATCAGCTCGCCCAGACGAATCTGGTGGCGGCGCTGCAAACGACTGAGGGACTGCGACAGGTTGTCCACCAGGCGCCACGTCTCCGGCGACAGGCGGTCGCGCACCGAGATGGCGCAGCGCATCATGGATTGAATGGAGAAGGCCATGCTGCCGGAACGTTGATCATCCAGCAGCGCCGAGCGCAGCTCGTCGCCCGGATCAGCCAGACGCTCTTCGGCGCCCTCGCCCACGAAGCCGGGCAACGCTCCAGTGACCAGGGTGAACGCCTGCAGCAGGCGAGTTTTGCAATGCTCCCGCTGGGCGGCGGTCAGGCCGGTCTCTTCGGCGTTGATGAGCAGAAATTCGCGGAACAGACGGATGCTGCCCTCGGCGCGTTCGGCATAGCGCCCCAACCAGAACAGATTCTCCACCACTCGACTGGGCGCGCCCACCATGGGCGCAGGCTCCAGACTGCGGGTGACGCCGGAGACCCCTTCGATGGGATCGCGACGCGCATTGGCGTCGCTATCGACCACCCACACATCTTTGCTGGCGCCGCCGCCCTCGGGCGAGAAGCGCCAACTGGTAGCAGTGGCCGCCACCCGCGCCAAACCGCCGGGCATTACTTGGCGGGTCTGTCCATCATGGCTGAGGAACACGCGCAGAAGCGCCCGCTGCGGCGCCAGGGCGCCCTGCCGCACCCCAGGCGTGAGCGAGGGATTGAAAAACGCGCGGGCAATGTACTTATGCGGCGCCGCCAGCACCGTCTCACGCAGCTGTTCGGCGTCTTCGCGCTCGCCATTGGGCGGCGCGATGGGTTGGTCGCTGTTGGCCTGAATCGGCAGAATGCTCACCTGGTCCCACTGCGCCAGCGCTTCGGCGCGATGCTGTGGGTCGCCCAGCCACCAGGTTTGCGGCGAGGGCAGCATCAACTCCTGCCCCAACAGGAACTGCGCCAATTTCGGCAGGTAGGCGTGCAGTCCAAGGTTCTCCAACACGCCGGTTCCCAGCGCGTTGGCCAGCGCCACATGGCCCGAGCGCGCCGCCTGCGACAGCCCCACCACCCCCAGCATGGAGTCGCCGCGCAGATCCAGTGGATCGCACCACGCCTCATCCACCCGACGCAACAGCACGTCCACCGGGTTGAGCCCCTCCAGGGTCTTGAGCCAGACGCGGCCATCGCGGGTGATCAGATCGTCGCCCTGCACCAGGGTCAGCCCCAGAAAGTGCGACAGCATGGCGTGTTCAAAGTGGCTGGCGTTGGCCGAGCCGGGGGTGAGCAGCGCCACATGGGCGTCACTCTTGGAGTAGGGCGTGAGCGCCGCCAGATTGGAGCGCACCCCTTCAAAGAAGTTGAGCAGCAGGCGCACATTGCCCATCTGCTCGGCGCCCGCATACAGGCGTGTGGTGATGCGGCGGTTCTGCCATACATAGCCATGCCCGGAGGGCGCCTGACAACGATCCATCAAGGCGTAGAAACGACCAGACGGGTCGCGCGCCAACTCAGCGGCGTACAGCGGCAGCGGGGTGGAGCCGAAGTGGCCGTAGGCTTCCAGGGAGAGGCCGCCGGGGCCAAACGCCAACTCGGCGGGCAGCAGACCGTCGCGCAGGGTGCGCTGCGGCCCGTAGAGATCCTCATACAGGCGGGTAAACAGCAGATGGCGCTGCGCCAGCGCCTTCTCCAGCCACGCCCATTCGCCCGCCTGCATCAGCAGCGGAATGGGATCCATGGGCCAGGTCTGGCGGTGGTGACGCGCCTGCCCGTAGACGTTATAGGTGGCCCCCGCTTCGCGCAGCAGACGATCGGTCTCCTGGGCCAACTGCTGCAGCCCCGGCTCCCCGCCGCCATGCAGAAAATCGACCAGATTACGCCAGTGCGGGCGCGGCTCCAGACCCTCTGCAATGGCCTCGGAGTAGGCGCCCTGACGAGGGAGATTCTGGGCCTGCGCCATCAGGTTTTCAACAGGGGCGTCGAGGGCGGCGGAATTGTTGTCCATTTCGCTAATCACGTCTTGGCGATCCATCCAATCAGGGATATTGTGACAGCCGAATACTCGGCGCGGAATCGTCGCAAATGGACGGGCGCGAATCGGTAGCGCGCAAACAAACCGTACGCCGAAACAAACGGCTGAATTCGAACGTTTCGCGGGCGCGATTTCGTTAGGATAAAGTCCTGTGATTTAATCTCATTTCCGCCACCGGCGCAAGCCAATGCGCGCGCGCGCCGCGGCGTGGGGGATATCGCAATGACCTACTGCGTGGGCATCCTCTTGAAAGAGGGCATGGTTCTGGCCTCGGACTCGCGCACCAACGCGGGCGTGGATCAGGTGGGGATCTACCCCAAAATGCACCTGTTCGCCTGGGAGGGCGAGCGCCACTTTGCGGTGCTGGCGGCGGGCAATCTGGCCACCACCCAGGCGGTGGTGGCGCAACTGGCCAGCGACGGCGAGAACGAAGAGATCGAAACCAACCTGCGCACCGTGGCAAGCCTGACCGACGCCGCGGACTATCTGGGCGAGATCTCCCGCGCGGTGCAAAAGCGCTACGCCGGCGACGGCGACAAGAGCGTGTTCCAGGCCACCTTCATGCTGGCCGGACAGATCCAGGGCGAGCCCATGGGCATGCACCTGATCTACCCCGAGGGCAACCACATCGAACCCTCCCCCTATCAGCCCTATCTGCAGATCGGCGAGACCAAATACGGCAAGCCGATTCTCGACCGCATCGTCACCAGCAACATGTCGCTGGAGAACGCCGCGCGCACCGCGCTGGTCTCCCACGATTCCACCATGCGCTCCAATCTGTCGGTGGGCCCGCCCATTGATCTGCTGATCTACCGGCGCAATCAAATCGACGGCGGCAAACACATCCGCATGCAGCAGAACACCCCCTATCTGGCCTCCCTGCGCAAGCAGTGGCAGAAGGGCATGGAGCGCATTTTCCACCGCCTGCCGCTATTCGACTGGGAAAAGAACGCAAACGGTTAAGAAAAGCTGATAAAATCCCGATACGACGTCTACTGTCCAAATTGCGGGAGCTTGTGAACCATGTCCATTGATGTCGCCATTCGCCACAACACCTACTACGACTACGACCGGCGCATCACCCTTTCGCCGCACATTTTTCGCTTGCGTCCGGCGCCCCACTGCCGCACGCCGATCCTCTCCTACTCCCTCAACATCGGCCCCGAAGAGCACTTCCTGAACTGGCAGCAGGATCCCTTCGGCAACTATATGGCGCGGGTGGTGTTCCCGGAGAAGACCGCGCGCCTGTCGGTGGAGGTGGAGGTGATCGCCAAAATGATCACCATAAACCCGTTCGACTTCTTCCTCGACGAGTACGCCAAGGAGATCCCGTTCGAGTACGACAAGCAGCTCAATAAGGAGCTGGCCCCCTACCGCGTGGTGGATGAGGAGAGCCCGCTGCTGAAGAAGTGGCTCACCGGGTTGGATCAAAGCAAACGTCGCTCGGTGGACTTCCTGGTGGACATCAACACCCGGATGCAAGCCGACATCGGCTATAACATCCGCATGGAGCCGGGCATTCAGAGCTGCGAAACCACGCTGAAAAAGCAGACCGGCTCCTGCCGCGACACCGCCTGGCTGCTGGTGCAGGCGCTGCGTCGCCTGGGACTGGCGGCGCGCTTCGTCTCCGGCTATCTGGTGCAGCTCACCCCCGACGTCAAATCCCTGGACGGCCCCTCCGGCCCCAGCGAAGACTTCACCGATCTGCACGCCTGGACCGAGGTGTTCCTGCCCGGCGCCGGCTGGGTTGGTCTCGACCCCACCTCCGGCCTGTTCGCCGGCGAAGGGCATATCCCCCTGGCCTGCACCCCGGACCCGGTCTCCGCCGCGCCGGTGACCGGCTTCTCCGACAAGTGCGAGACCACCTTCACCTTCGATAACGGCGTCGAGCGCATCCATGAGGATCCCCGCGTCACCAAGCCATACAGCGATGAGCAGTGGCGCAATATCGACTCCCTGGGGCAGCGGGTGGATACGGTGCTGGCCGCCGAGGATGTGCGCCTGACCATGGGCGGCGAGCCCACCTTCGTCTCGGTGGACGACATGGAGGGCGCCGAGTGGACCACCGACGCCGATGGTCAACACAAACGCGAACGCGCCATGGATCTGCTGCTGCGCATGCGCGACCGCTTCGCCATCGGCGGCGCGCTGCAGTATGGCCAGGGCAAATGGTACCCCGGCGAGGAGCTGCCGCGCTGGCGCTACGCCTGCTTCTGGCGCCCCGATGGGGAGCCTGTGTGGCATGACCCCCAATGGATGGCCGACCCCTCCAAGGATTACGGCCATGGTCCGGCGCAGGCCGAGCGCTTCATGCAGCGTCTGGCGCAGGAGCTGGGCGGCTATGAGGCCAATGTCAGCCCCGCCTATGAGGATCCCGTGCGCCATGTGTGGCAGGAGAGCCTGCTGCCGGAGAACGTCAATCCGCTGGAGTACAATCTGAAGGACTCGCTGGATCGCCGCCGCCTGGCCAAGATCCTCACCCAGGGGCTCGACGAGCCGGTGGGCTACGTGCTGCCTCTGGACTGGTGCGGCGGCGACTATCCGTGGATCAGCGGCAAATGGAGCTTCCGTCGCGAGCGCCTCTATCTGATCCCCGGCGACAGCCCCATGGGCCTGCGTCTGCCGCTGGACGGCCTGCACTGGATTCCGCCCAATCAGCGCCCCCTGCGCCCCTATCTGGATCCCTTCGCGCCGCACCCGGAGCTGCCGCGTTTTGAAGCGGGCCCTGGCATGCTGGGCGCGCGCGGCGAGGATGCTGCTTCTAACGCCGAGCCGCGTCCGCAGAGTTCCACTGAACCCGGACCCAAGCCGCCGCCAACGCCGGAACAGTTCCTCTATCAGGCGCTGGGCGTGGAGCCGCGCAATGGCCGCCTGCACGTGTTCATGCCGCCTATCTCTCTGCTGGATGGCTATCTCACGCTGGTCAATATCGTCGAGCGCACCGCCGCCGCTTTGGCCATGCCGGTGGTGCTGGAGGGCTACCCGCCCCCCGAGGACTACCGCATCGCCAAATTCTACGTCACCCCCGACCCCGGCGTGATTGAGGTCAACGTCAAACCCTCGGCCAGTTGGGATGAGTTGCGCGACAGCACCGTCGCGCTGTATGAGGAGGCGCACAACGCCCGTCTGGGGACAGAAAAATTCCTGCTGGACGGTCGCCACACCGGCACCGGCGGCGGCAACCACGTCACCCTGGGCGGCGCCACCCCCATGGAGAGCCCGCTGCTGCGCCGTCCTGACCTCCTCGGCAGTCTGGTCACCTATTGGCAGCACCATCCGGGCCTGTCCTACCTCTTCTCCGGTCTGTTCATCGGCCCCACCAGCCAAGCCCCACGGGTGGATGAGGGGCGCTCGGAGAACCTCTACGAGCTGGAGATCGCCCTCTCCAATCTGCCTGTCGGCGGCACGGATCAGCTGTGGATCGGCGACCGCCTGATGCGCAACTTCCTGGTGGACATCACCGGCAACACCCACCGCGCCGAGTTCTGCATCGACAAGCTCTACTCCCCCGACTCCCCCACCGGGCGCCTGGGCATTCTGGAGCTGCGCGCCTTCGAGATGCCGCCCCATGCGCGCATGAGCCTGGTGCAGATGCTGCTGCTGCGCGCGCTAGTGGCGCGCTTCTGGCGCGAACCCTACCGCAAGCCGCTGGTGCGTTGGGGCACGTCGCTGCACGATAAATATCTGCTGCACCACTACGTCAAACGCGACGTGCAGGAGGTGTGTCAGGAGCTGCAGGCGGCGGGACTGCCGTTCCAGGCCGAGTGGCTGGATCCGTTCCTGGAGTTCCGCTTCCCCAAATATGGCGAGATCCGCGTGGGCGATATCCATCTGGAGATCCGTCAGGCCATCGAGCCGTGGCACGTGCTGGGCGAGGAGTCCACCAATACCGGCACCGCGCGCTACGTGGACTCCTCCAGCGAACGTCTGGAGGCGCGCCTGACCGGCCTGACCGACAGCCGCTACGTGCTGGCCTGCAACGGTCGCCGCATGCCGCTGCACAACACCGGCGTGGCGGGCGAGTACGTCGGCAGCGTGCGCTACAAGGCGTGGGCGCCGTTCTCGGCGCTGCACCCCACCCTGGGCATCGACTCGCCGCTCACCTTCGACATCGTCGATACCTGGAACAACCGCGCCATCGGCGGCTGCACCTACCATGTGGTGCATCCGGGCGGGCTCAGCTACGACAGCTTCCCGGTCAACGCCTATGAGGCCGAAGCGCGTCGCGTCAGCCGTTTCTGGGACTACGGCCACAGCCAGGGTCCAGCGCATCGCTTCACCGGTCCGGCCTCGGGCGGTCGCTTTGTGGGCGAAGGCAGCGGCGTGGGTCCCATGGACCCTCCTTCGTGGGAGAACGCCAGCGAATACCCCACCACCCTGGACCTGCGCCGCCGCCGCGACGCCTAACCTGCATTCACAGCAAACATGTGGGAATCACTCAAGATTCCCGCATTAGCGCCGATCTAATAAGGGCGTGAAGCGATCTTGCTTCGCGCCCTTATTGGTTGCACCGCGTTTGCTGGGACGGAGCATGGATTCGATTCTGCTGGTTAACGACAGCGCCACCTTCAACGCCATCCTCACGCAGAATCTGCGCGATCGGGTGCGCGGCGGCATCGGCACGGCGTTGGACCACGGCAGCGCGCTGGAGATGATCCAGAGCGGCGAGTGGTCGTTGGTCGCCGCCACCTTCAATCCCAAAAAACCTGACAACATCGCGCTGTTTGAAGCCCTCGACCAAGCCCACATCCCCGCCATCGCGCTGGTGGAGGAGTTGGATGACGGTCTCGACGCCACAGGACGCTATACCGAATCATTGGTGGACTTCTTCGTCTATGACGCCCCCGATGCGCTGGAGCGGCTGCAATCCCTCATTGAACGCATCCACTGGAGCGAGCAGACCCATGTGCTGGTGGCGGGCGCGGCCACGGCGCAGCGGGATCTGATCGGCGATCTGCTGCATGCGCGCCGCTTTGTGGTGAAACAGACCGGCGTGCTGGGCGGCGTGCTGGACGCGTTGCAGACCAACCCCAATATTCGTCTCCTCATCGTGGCCGGCATGCCCATGGAGGAGTGCGCCGCGCTGGTGCGCAGCGTGCGCAACTGCTGGAGCCGGGATGAGTTGGTGATTCTGGCGCTGCCGCCGATGGCGGCGGATATGGATGGGGTGCGCTTGCTGAAGAACGGCGTGGATGAGATCATCCGCCAGCCCATCTGCGCCTACTCCCTGCTGGCGCAGGTGGATCGCGGGCTGGAGCTGTTTGAGTTCCACCAGGGACTGAAGAAGGCGGCCACCACGGATCGCCTGACAGGACTGATCAATCGACGCGGCTTCCTGGAGCGCGCGCAGAGCCTACACGCCAGCGCCCAACGCCAGGTGATCGGCCTGACCACCGCCATCGTGCGCATTGTGGGCTTTGACGCCGCCCGCATGGTCAAAGGACCGCTGTTTACCGATCTGCTGCGCAAAGAGGCGGCGGAGGTGATTGGCCAGGCCTATCGCCGCAACGATGTGGTGGCGCAGTTGGCGCCCCATGAGTTCGGCATTCTGCTGGTGGATATGTCCCCCGAACAGTTACCGCGCTTCATCGACGAACTGACCAACAAGCTGCACCAACGCTCTGTCGTCTACAAAGGCAAATTGACCCGCTTGCGTGTGGCCATCGGCGTGAGCCTGGATCTACAGAAGAGCTTCCCGCAGATGTTGGATGTGGCCGAACGCCGCGCGCTGGCCATCGAAGAGGGGGAAGACCCCAACCAGATCACCAGCCCCGCCCTCGACGACGACGATCAGGATGGCGCCACCGGCGACGCACAGGAGTTGACGGCGACTCCCACTGAAGTCCCCACCGCGCGCGCGCCGATGCCGCGCAAACGCTGAGGCGGTCAACGCCCGCCTACGACGCCGACCGCCGCGCGATTACTCCTGATTGAAATAGCGCCCGTTAATGCGGTCGTGCAACTCGCCCAAGCGCACCTGCAACCCATCCAAAAATTCGTGCAGACCGGATTCGGTCAACCCGTGGATATCGGCTTCATACAGGACGCGCCCCATCTCATGCAGCGGGTCGTCCACATCCTGCACCCCGCCCAGCGCGGTGAGGCTGCGCTCCACCTGGGTCAAACAGAACTGGAACGCGCGCGGAAACTTGCGATCCTTGAGCAAAAACGCCAGCACGTCCTGGGCGCGCATGCGCGGACTGACATGGCGGCGATAGATCTGGTCACCCGACAGCGAGCGCAGCAGCATCAACCACACGCCGTTGCGCACCGGCTTGGGCGCATCCTCCATCCGCCCCACCATGGCCGAGCCCTGCACATCCATGATGCGGGTGAGCATATCGGCGCGCTCGATGAATTGGCCCAGGCGCAGCGCTTCGAGTTCGTCGTCATTACACAGCGTGCCGTTAAGCAGGCCGGTGAAGGCCAGATTCTCATGGGTCACCAGATCCAAAAACGCCTGCCGCTTCTCGCCGCTCAGACCGCCTTCGATCATCTCCTTGCTGCGCAGGTAAAGATTGTTGACCAACTCCCACGCCTCGCGGGGAAACACCTCGCGGGTGGTGCGCAGGTTCTCGCGCGCGGCCTTGATGGCGAAGGCGATGGAGCCGGGATTGCTCACATCGGCGGCCAGAAAGTCGATCACCTCGCGCTCACTGGCGGGGATGCCGCCCTTCTCGAACGCCTCGGCGTTGCCGGTGATGGCGATGAGCTGATCCCAGCCGCGCACCTGCTGTTTGACCACTGGGGCGATGTCCAGCATGGTGTTGGTGGTGGCGCTGATCAGACGCGCCAAACCATCGGCGCGCTCCATATAACGCGCCAGCCAATAAATATTCTCCGCAACCCGTGATAGCATCGCTCAACGCTCCTCTTGCGCCGGGGTGACCCAGGTATCCTTACTGCCGCCCCCTTGGGAGGAGTTGACCACCAACGAGCCCTCGCGCAGGGCCACCCGCGTCAAGCCGCCCGGGGTCACATAGCTGTTCTGCCCGTGCAGGATGAACGGACGCAGATCCACATGGCGTGGGGCCATAGCGCCGCTGGCGCTCAACGTCGGCACGGTGGAGGGCAGCAGCGTAGGCTGGGCGATATAGTTGCGCGGATCCTTTTGGATCAACCCGGCGAAGGTCTCGCGCTCGGCCTGGCTGGCGTAGGGGCCCATCAACATGCCGTAACCTCCCGACTCATTGGCGGGCTTGACCACCAGTTTATCCAGATTCGCCAACACATGCTTGCGCTCGGACTCCACATGGCAGCGGTAGGTGGGCACGTTGGGGATCTTGGCGTCTTCGTCCAGATAGTAGCGGATGATCTCCGGCATGTAGGAGTAGACCACCTTGTCGTCGGCCACGCCGGTGCCCGGGGCGTTGACGATGCCCACATGCCCCGCGCGCCAGGCGCGGATGATGCCGGGGATGCCCAGCACCGAATCGGGACGGAACGCTTCGGGGTCCATGAAGGCGTCGTCCACACGGCGATAGATCACATCCACCTGCTTGAGGCCGCGGGTGGTCTTCATGAACACGCGGTCGCCGTCGCCCACCACCAGATCGCGCGACTCCACCAGCTCCACCCCCATCTGTTGCGCCAGATAGGCGTGTTCAAAATAGGCGGAGTTGAAGATGCCCGGGGTGAGCACCACCACGGTGGGCTTCTCGCCTTGTCGCGGGCTCATGGAGGCGAGCAGATCATAAAGTTGGTTGGGGTAGTCATCCACCGGCAGAATCGCGTGGTCGCGGAACAGCTCCGGGAACACCCGCTTGGTCAACAAGCGGTTCTCCAACATGTAGGAGACCCCTGAGGGCACACGCAGATTATCCTCCAACACATAGGCCGTGCCATCCTTGTCGCGCAGCAGATCGCTGCCACAGATGTGCGCCCAGGCGCCGAACTTGGGGCGCATGCCCTGACAGGCGGCGCGGTAGCCGACGGAATTGGCCAAAATTTCGGCGGGAAAGACGCCATCCTTGACGATCTTGCGATCGTTATAGAGATCGTCGATAAACATGTTCAGCGCGTGAATGCGCTGTTTGAGCCCCTCCTCCAGACGCGCCCATTCGGCGCCGTCCTGGAAGCGCGGCAGGATGTCAAACGGCCAGGCGCGGTCGATATTCTCGCCTTCGGAGTAGATGGTGAAGGAGATGCCGAGGTTGCGAATGGCCAGTTCCGCGACATCCTGACGTCGTCGCAACTCCTCGATTCCCAAGGAGGAGATAAACTCCCACACTTGGCGCGCGCCGCGCCGCGCCGCACCGTCGCCAGTCACCATTTCATCGAAGAAACCCGACGCATCATACGCCACTGCGCCGTTCGCTCCAGAGTTTGACATCTTCCCCCGTCCTTCTAGCTGAAGAACGCCTCTTTTTTAGGCATTCAGAGAGTATTCCAACCTTTAGACACCAGCTAGTTGGCGATTATGCCATAATCGCCACCCTATTGCCGCCCAGATTGCATATTTTTGCTTCAACACACAATTTTTCACTGAACGCCTATCCTTAGCAAAACCTCTGCCGAGTACTAAAAAACGCAAAAAAAAGGCCCGCTTTTTCAAGCGGGCCTTTGCGTCTCACTTTGTCTTGCAAAAAGAGTTAGAACTGATAGCGCATATTGAACTGCAGCGAGTGCATCTCTTCGTTCTGACGCCCCACCTGAGTGGAGAGCGCGCCGCTGCCGGAGAGGTTGTCATTGGCGTTGAAGCGCACGCCAACAGTGCCCAGACCGCCCATGGTGTCTTTGTTGCTATTGTTGGAGCCGGTATCCAGATCGTTTTCCAGACGCACCGAGAGGTACGGCGTCATTTTCTCCATGGGATAGGCGATCTCGCCGGTCACATGGGCCTGAGTCAGGATCGCCTGCTCCGGATTGGTCTGCGCGCCGGTGCTGTCTTCGTAGTCGTCAAAGTTCTCAATCGAGTAGGTCAGGCCGGTGCTCAAGGTCACATCGATGCCCTTGTCTTCAGTGGCGGTGTCCACGCTGGTGAAGTAGGTCAGATTGCCCGCCACCATCAGACGCTTGGAGTCATAGCTGCCGGTGATGGTGGTCCCGGTGGAAGCGGTGGAGATGTCGTTCCAGTTGAACGCGCCGCCCAACTGGAAGTCGGCCATCAAATTGGGCTTGAGCAGTTTGGCGGCGTAGAGGGTCAGGCCCAGGCCGTCCACTTCGCTGGTCCCCACCAGGGTGGCCAGGTCCAGATCGCTGCGCTCGTAGTTGAGCACAAAACCCACCACCAGATCGTCGCTGACGGAGGCGTCGCCGCCCACCATCAGGGTCACGGTGTTGCCAGAGTACTTGTTGCTGGAGAGTTCGCTGTCGATGATGCTGCCATCCACTTCGCCCCACAGGGCCAAATTCTTCAGATTCTCGGTCAAACCGCCGCCGGCCAGACCCGTTTCCAGACGCCCCACATCCAGGTTGGCGCTGGCCAGGTGCTGAATGGAGTTCAGCGCCGCTTGCGCGCCGGTCGCCTTCTTGGCCGGGCGGAAGATGCCGCCGGAACTGACCAGGGTGGCCAGTCGGCTGGCCACGGCGCGGGTCACGGTGCGCACCACCACGCGCGCGCGATCCTCGGAGGTGGAGGCGATCACCGTCTCCACTTCAGAGGTGCTGCTGGTGGAGCCATTAAGCAGAGTGTCGATGAGGTTCTGCAGATACTGCAGATAGTCGGCAGTGGTGTTGTAGCCAGTCTCATTGGTGTCGAAGGCGTAGGACATGAAGTTACCGTCCATCACCAGAATCACTTCCCCTGCAGTGGCGTTGGAGAGGGTGCCAGCTTTCCAGATCGCCGCGGAGCCCCCTTCACCGCTTAGTTCGGTGATGAAGGAACCATTGCCCACGCTGCTCATCACCTGGGAAGCCGGATAGGTGATGGTTGACGATGAGATCCCGCTGGTGTAGCTGGAGTTGATCGTCTCGGCGCTGGTGGAGGTGCCGTAGCTGCTATTCAGGGTGATCGTGCCGCCGCCAAGCTGACTGATGGCGTCCACCAGAATCTGGTTGCGCCCACCGTTGTAGGAGGAGTTCTCACCCAGCCCCAGATACTTGCCGCCGGCGGCCAGATAAGCCACGTCGGTGGAAGACAAGGTGTTGGTGGAGTCTGTCACCCGGGTATCGATCACCAGATTATAGGTGCTCGAATAGCTCTCAGGGTAGCTGGTCACATGATTGACCGTATAGCCCTTGCCGGAGAGGTAAGAAGACAAGCTGCTGGTGGTGTTATAGAAGTAGGAGTTATCTGTGCTGGTCTGAGAAATCAAAAGAACGCTGCTGGCGTATGCTGCGCTTGCGCCCAAGCCTGCGAACACAGCGGCGGCGCCCAGGAGGGATTTGTATTTCAGTTTATTCATACGCATTTTATCTCTCCAAATCTTCACTTATACAGAGTTTTCAAAGTGTTTGGGAAAGCCTTCGGCAGACCCAGACGCCGCGTGTCGCCACTCCCCCTTAAGCAGCAATCACGCGCTCCTGTGGCGCAGCAAACCTCAGCATTGACCGCCTTGCCTCGACCATGAACCTTTTTTTGTAACCCCAGAGGCTTCCAGACCGACATCGTTCTACAAGCGGAAAACTTGCAAAACCGGCGGGCGATCAGGGTGCACAGTAGCGTTATCGATCAAACCGGGTCAATCCTTAATACGCTTTCTGAGCGCATGTTTCCGAAGAATTCCACTGAAATCGGAATCACTCGCAATCCAATACTGGACAAACCCTCTCCCCGATCAGCAAAATCCTCTGCACGCCAACGAACAACACCAGTCAATACGCTGATTTTGAATATATAGCCGCTTGAATCCAGAATGACACACATCCAAAGCGCTCAATGTTTGCGTGACACTGGTTGGTCTTGCGCTGACTATGGGACAAATTTCCAATGGAAATTTGGCGGGATTCTTAAGGGTCTGAGACCCTTAAGCGGGTGTGGGCAGCGCCCACGATTCGGCAGGATTGCCGAATCGGACTCGCGCAGCGAGCCCAAAGGGTGAGGGCCATGGATGGCCCGAATCACGGTGTGGTTGTTGATCTTGGGAGCTCGAGGGCGCAGCCCTCGATATCTTTCAGCGCCCATATGTGCACTTTTGAATGCTAGCGACTATATTATTCAAGTAAAGAAACCAATAAAAACGCCGTCAAAACAGGAGAATCCCTCCGCTTTGACGGCGTTTATCATTTCCGCGTCTTTAAGGCGTCAGCTCGAAGAACTTTGCATCGCCAAAGGCAGCCGCGCCAAAGCAGCGACTTATGGGATCAACGCCCCGGCAAATCGCCTGCATAAGAGATCGAGGCCGCAAACTTAAAACAGCGGAAAATCTTTACCATAGGACGCTCCCGTCGGCGTCACCGGCGCCGATGTGGCCAAATCCACGCCCCGCGCGCGCCCTTCATTGCGATACTTCCGCTCCAACGCCTTGGCCAGACGCGGCACATAGTAGCCGGTGAAGTTCTTCAACTCGCTGACCATGATGCGTCCATCGCGGGGCCAGCGGTCGGCGTGCTGCCCGCCCTTTTTGTCCTGTTTGAGACCAAACAACAGGGTGTAGGTGAACAATCCATGCCCCAGATCGCCGAACTCCGGCGCCAACTGGTCGGCGCGGGTGGCCGCCAGCACGTGCACCCCCGTATCTTGCGAAAGCCCCCGCAGCATGCGGCGCTGCTGCGCGGCGTGATTGAAATGGTCCACCACCGCGCCGGACTGGCAGGCGTCGATAATCAACACCACCTGCTGCGCGGGAATCGCCACCAGATGCGCGCCCAACGTCGACGCGGAGACCCCCACCTTGGTGATCTCATAATCGTTGCGCAAACTGGTGGCTTCATAAGGCAGAAAGTACCACTCGCCGCCGACCACTTTGCCGTGGCCGGAGAGGAACACCATGACCGTATCCGTCGGTTTGGTGGTCAGACGAAACTTCGCCAACTGCTCGGTGATGTGGCTGCGATCCGCCTGCTGATCCAAAAACAGCGTGCGCACGCTCTGCACCTGGCCGCCGCCCTTGGTATGTTTCAGATAGGCCTCGGTAAATGCCTGTGCATCGGCCACGGAGAAGTTCAGCGCCAACTCCGGCCCCTGATACTCATTGATGCCCACCCCGGCGATATAGAAATTCGCCGGCGCGCCGCCGCTGCTGGCGTCGATGATGCGCTCGTCGGACTGCCCCAACAGATCCTGCCATCCGGCCACCACGGCGCGCAGCGCATTGCGTCCCGGCGCGGCGGCAATGGCGGCGCGCCAACGCCAGGTGCGCAGCCCCTCATGCACCTCCTCGCCTTCGGCTTGCAGCAGGGAGTCAGCCACCCGTTTGCCATTGTGGAACAGGCGCGGCGTCTGCGCCTCACCCGGCTCGCCGCCCTGAATCTGCGCCACAATGCGCAGCTCTATGGGCGCGCCCGCCGCGATCTCGTCCTCGGCGTCAACCTCCAGTTTGACCACTGGCGGCAGATAGATGCCCGCCTCGGGGGCCTTCTCCGGTTGCGTGATCAGGGTGGATTTGCGCGCGGTTCCGGTCCACAGCCACTTGGCCGCCAGACCCGGTTCAAAGTAGCCCTTGGAGAAGCGGTCCAGCTCCAGCACCGTGCCGTCGGCGTCCCACGAGACATCCTGCAACGCCGCCTCTACGCCATCAAAACGGCCCTGACCATCCAGCGCCGCCCAGCCGGTTTTGGTGGAGTGGATGCTCACCAGACGCTCGCCGGTGAGGGCGTCCAGCGCCGCCACATGGCCTTTGCCCCCGGCCAGCAGAATGCGTCCGCCATTGGGGCTCATGGCCACTCCCGTGGCGCGCTCGATGGGGGTTTTGTCAATTTTCTGCGCGCCGCCATCCAGGCTGACCCGGTACAATACGCGCTCCGAATCCAGCACCGCCAACGCTTCTCCACCAAGGGCGCTCATGGCCGCAGGCGCGCTGGGAATCACCTGGTAGCGCCACTTCGCCTCACCGCCCGGGCGCATCAACGCCATATGGCCGGACTCGGTCAGCGCCACCGCCTGGGTCTCGTCCAGGGCCAGGAACTTCGGCGCCTCGCTCAACGTCCACTGCGCCACCGACTGGATATTCAGCCCGCCATCCAGACTCCAGATCTCCACTGAGCCATCATCCCGCGCCACCGCGAAGCGTTGACCATCGGGCGCCACCGCCAACGCGACCGCCGCCGCGCCCTCCCCCGCATCCTGCGTCACGCGCTTGAGCCCATCGCGGCTCCACACGGATACGCCGCCGCTCTGATCAGCCAAAATCAGCGCCGCGCCGCCGCGCCCGAAGCCCATGGCGGTCACCCGCCAACGCTGCGCCAGCGCATGCGCTTGGGGCGCGGCGGTCACCGCCGCCATATTCGCCTGCTCCGGCCACAACCGCAGCAGGGACGCTTCGCCATCGGCGTTGCGCAGCAGCACGTCGCGTCCATCCTGCGACACCCGCGCCGCTTGCGGCGGCGCGCCATCCACCGCATAGCGCACCACCTCGCGCCCTTGCGAGAGATCCCATATGCGCAGGGAGTCATCGCTGAGAGTCATGACCAGATTGCGGCCATCGGCGCTCAGATCCAGATGGCGCACCTGCTTGAGGGCGCCGCTCTTGATATAGAGTTTGGGTTTGATCGCTTCGCGCGCTTGAAAGGAGATGGCGCGGGTGAGATTGCGGGTGTGCTGCCGCATCATGGAGGGCGGGCCGAACGCCAGCGCATCAGAAGGCGCGAACACGCCGCTCCAAGCGCCCACCGTCAACGCCGTCGCCAGAGCCCAACGCATGGCGCGCCGGGAGTGAAGTGCGCTGTGTGCCTGTGTCATAATCCGCTCTCCTGATGAAAACCCTCACGGCTGCTGTTCGCCCTGCGCACGCGACTCATCTATTGGCGCGGCCGCCCTGTCGCCGCATTCAACGCGTCTTGCGGCCTGTGCGCTGTTTGCGTTGCAGACTCGGATGGCGGCGGTGAGGGGGCTTGTCGCACCGCATGTTGCGCCTGGCTGTTGACCGCGCGCGTCACTGTACGCGTCTGCTGCCCCAGATTGGTCGGCGCCATCGCCTCACGGGCTTGCGCCGCAGCAGGCGCGGCGCTCCCCAACGCCAGCAGTGACGCCGCGCCCAACGCCACGACCATGACAGAGATCCCTTGCACGCTGCGTTGCGTCCTTTTCATGTTCGCTCTCCTTGGCTGGAAATCTGGCGCTGCGCGCGCAAGCGCACACCACCTCACACCCTTTTGTGCGGAAAACGTCGCCCAGAGTTGCGATTTATCTCAGCTGGAGTCCCGACGCGCGCCAGGGCGCAGCGCAACGGGCCAAGCGCTCGCGCCCCCACGCCAGCAACTCCGGCCAGTAGGCGAGCCAGCCATTTTGATGATCCGCCTGTTCGGCGACGCGATCCATGACGCAGGCAAACGGGCCATACTCACGGATAAAGCGGCGCATTAGCGTTGACGGCGCCACCCGGTCCCGCGCCCCGGCAAAGTGCGCCTGCGGCAGTTGCGCCAGTTTGTGCGCTTGATCGTCAATGCGCAGCGACTGCTTGAGCGGGGTCACCCCGTGATGATCGGTCCACGCGCCATGATCCAATACCCCGGCGATGCTCACCACCGCGCGCACATCCTCACGTCGCTGGGCCAATAACAGCGCCATGGTCGCCCCACCCGAATGGCCCGCCAAAGCGATGCTCTGCGCGCCGGCGCGCTGCTTGAGCTGATCCACCGCGCGGCTCATGGCCGCCACCAAGGGCGCGGAAAAACGCCCTACGCTCCAATCCTGCGTCGTGCAGACCGCGCTCAGGTCAAATTGGCACGGACGCCCCAGCCACGCCACACGCGCAGCCGGGTCGCGGGCGGCCAACGCCAGGGCCAGGGAGTGTTGGGGGTGGGGTCGTCCGGCGGCCGCGTGCGCGCAGGCCAGGGCGCGCCATCGCCCTCAAGATAGATCCACAGATCGGCAATGGCGCTGGCGGGATCGGCGTTGACATCGCCAGGGGCCGACATCCGCAGCGCCGCGCGCAGTCGATACGGCGCAACGTCAATCCACAGCGGCGCAAACCCCTGCTCCCGCGCCTGCTCCAACCCCAGCGCCATGCGCGGAACCTCAGGCGTCCGCGCGCACCCCGTAACGAGAACAAGCAGCGCGGCCGCCGCCAGAGGCCATCGAAAATTTGGGCGCAACCGCATGATAGTGCGCGCCCGCATCACCTTGTCGCCCGCCGATTAGCGCGCCGTCGTGGCGAAGCGCCACTCCGCTTCCACCAGCTCCGCGCCGCCATTGCCGGTGGCGCCGGCGCCGCCCATCAGACGACGACTGAGGGTGCGCAACTGCTCGCCAGTGCCGGGGAACAGACTCAGCCCCTGCCCCGCCGGTTTGGTGGCGATATCCGCCAGCGGCTTTTCGCTGGCGAACACCAGGATGCGATCCTCGCCAAACGGCGGCGCCACCGTCAGACGAAACTCCTCATTGAGCATCATATCCGGCAGTTGGTGCACCAGACCGCCATCGAACAGATCCGACTTGCGCTGGGCGTTGGGCGCCAACTGCAACACCGCGCCATTGCTCAGAATGGTGAACACGCGGGCGTGAAAATCGCGATTCCCCTGCAGATTCACCACCACCTGCTCGCCTTGACGATAGCGCTTGCGCTCCGTCCACACCCGCACGCTCAGTGGACCGGCGGCGTTCTTCATGGAAGCTTCGCTCTGCTGCTGATCCAGCAGATAGCTCAATTCACCCTTGATCCAGACATGATAACGCCCATCCGCGCCCATACCGTGGTCGGTCACCTGCAGCACTTTGACTCCCGCAGCGCCCGGTTGGGGGAAGCGGTAGGGCGCCGAAGCTGCGCCGCCCTGGCCATCCAGGAACGCCTTGGCGCTCTCAAACGCTGCGGTTTTCGCCGCTTGCAACGCTTTCTGTTTCAGCGCGCCGCCGCTCACGCCCGGCTGCGCTTTGGCGTAGCCATCGGCTTCCCAGATCAATGAACGCTTCTGCTTATCGGCATCCGGCGCGATGCCGCGCGTGGCCATGCCCACACGGCTGGCCGGGGCGCCCATGTTGGATTCAAACGCCGGGGCGAACATCTCTTCGATGCTCACGCCCTCGTCATCGGCGCGCGCCGCGCCTACACTGAGAACCAGCGCTGCGCCCAGGCCCAGACGCAACACGGTCCGCCCCAATTTGTGGTGAGTGTTCATCGTTCGCTCCCTTCCAAAACCCGATAAACGGTCAGCAGATGGCGCTTGCCTTTGAGAGGGATCTCATCAAGGGTCTGCACCCGCACATCCTCCGCCAACCGCCGCTTGGTCTCTTCGCTGATGAGAATGCGGCACACCCGCTCCGGTCCGTCCAACGCCAAATCAATTTTTAAATGCTCCAGCCGTGAAGCCACGTTGACCGTATCGCCAATCACGGTGTAATCCATGCGCTGGCTGTGGCCAAGACTGCCGGTCACCAACTCGCCGGTGTGAATGCCCACGCGCATGTTGAGCGGCGGCAATCCCGACTCGCGCCACTGCGGCTGGAGTTGCTCGCTAAGTACGCGACGCATGGCCAACGCGCACTGCACCGCATTGCGCGCATCGCTGTTGATGGCCTCTTCGGTCTCGCTGGCCAACGGCGCTCCGAATACCGCCATTATAGCATCGCCGATGTATTTATCCACTACGCCGCCATGGTCCAGCACCTGCTGAGCCATGGCCTGCATGTATTGATTGAGCCAATCCATCAAGGTGGAGGGATCCATATCCTCGGAGGTGCTGGTGAAGCTCTCCAGATCGGTGAACAGCACGGTAGCCACCTGTTTGCGCGGCTGCAGACGCCCCCCCTCCAGGATGGCGTCGCGCTGACTCCACACCTCTTCGGCCACCTGCGGCGAGACCAGACGGTTGACCAGCGAAAACAGCGCCGCGCGCTGCTGTCGCTCCAACGCGCTGTTGACCCCCAGCACGCCGCCGCCCGCCAGCAGAAACATCAGCGTGGCCATGGCCGACGGCAGCCAGTAGCCGCCTGCGCCCGGCAGAATCAACACTGCGCTCACACTCACCGGAATCAGCGCCGCCAGCCCCCCCAACAGCGCCACCTGCGCCACCGAACGCTTGACGCCGCCAATCAACGCCCCCAGCAGCGCCCACACGCCAATCCACACCCACTCGCGCCATTGATGCACCGGGCGGACGATCCCCGTCCCCTCCTGCGCCATGCGCAGCAGTTGGTTGATGGCCTGGGCGTGAATCATGAAGCCGTACCGATAGGGTTCGTCGGCGTCGAAGCGAAACGGGGTGATGAATTGGTCTTTGACGCTGTCAGCGGCGGCGCCGATGAGCACAATGCGGTCTTTGAGCAGACTGGGCGGGACCTCGCCATCCACCACCGCGCTCAAAGTGAAGAAGCCTTTGGGGGTGTCCTGATAGTCCACCAGGTACTGATAACCGCGACTATCCATTCCCAGGTAGCCGCCGTCGTTGCTCTGCAGCGGCGCAATGGTGGTTTCGCCCAGCTTCATCCAGTGCGAATTCTGCTCGGATTTGGTGGGGCGAATTTTGTGCGCGCGCAGATAGTGCATGGCCATTTTCAGCGCCAACGCCGCCGAGTGCGTCTTGCCATCGCTCATGAACAGCAGACCCCGGCGCGCCACCCCATCGTCGTCGATGGTCATGTCGGCGAAGCCCACGCGATGGGCTTTCTCCAGAATCGGCGCGCCGCCCACCAGCTGCCCCTTGGCGTCGGCCACCCGCTTGACGCCATAAATATTGGGATACTTGGTCAGCGCCGCCACCAACTCCTCATGGCCGGGCGGGCGCGGCTGCTCGCGATAGAGGTCGATGCCCACCACCGCGGGCTCAGCCGCCTCGATGCGTTCGATTGCCTGCGCCAGCACGCCATCGGGCAGCGGCCAGTTGAAGCGGTTGATATCCTTCTCCACCGCGCCAATCAACACAATGCGGTCGTCAGCCTCTCCCGCCTGCGCCGCGCGCAGCTTCAGCAATCGGTCATACAGAATCAGCTCAAGGTTCTGGCTCCAGCCAAACAGAAACAGCGGCGCGGCCAGCACCCACACCGCCGCAGTCATGATCAGCACCGAACAGGGACGACTCTCCTGGCACTTGCGAGCAAGCTTCATTCCCCTCCCCCTGCTGCAACGAAACTCGCGCCTGCGCGCTAACGATCACGCTGTCGGCTCAAAGACTCACTGAGGCGGCGCAAGCGCGATTGCGCCCGCCCTGCTTGGCGCGATACAGAGCCGCATCCGCCGCGCTGAGCAGATCATCCGAGCCCACGCCCTGCTCACACTGGGCCACCCCCAGGCTGATGCTCTGCGGCGCGCCCAGGCCGAAGTCGTGCTGCTGGAAGCGCTGCCGCAGCTTCTCGGCCAGGCTCATGCACTCATTGAGCGCCGTGCCTGGACAGATAATCAGGAACTCCTCGCCGCCCCAACGCCCGATAATGTCGCTCTTGCGCAGACAATGGGTCAGCAGCGAGGCGGCGTCCTTGAGCACGCGGTCCCCCTCCATATGGCCAAATACGTCATTGACCTTTTTGAAGTAGTCGATATCCAGCAGCATCACGCTGTAGATATTGCCATAGCGGCTGAAGTGGTCGGCGTAGCGCCCCAGATCCTCGTCCAATTTGAGACGGTTATTCAGGCCGGTAAGCTTGTCGGTGATGGAGAGCGACTCCAGCTCCTTGCTCTTTTCCCGCACCTCGGCGTGGGCGGCGCGCAGCTTGCGCATGGCGCTGCGCTGGGTGAACAGGTGATACAGCAGCATCAATCCAATCGCCAGCGCCACCGCCATGATCTGCATGAACAAGCGGTAATCGAGCCCCTGCTGATAGCTGATGGAGAACCAGTGACTCTCGATATCGCGGCGCTCATCGGGGGTGATGGTCGCCACCACTTTGCTGAGAATGCCCAACAGAATCGGGTCGTCGTTGCGCACGCCGATGCCCAGCTCCCAGTTCTCGTCGAACTTGCCGGCGATCTTCAACTCGCCGATGTGACGCCGTTGAATCTGATAGCCCGCCGCGCCCAGCGAATCGATAAAGCCGAACAGCTCGCCATTGGCCACCATCTCCAAGCCATCGGCCAGGGTCTCCACCTCCACCAGATTGATGCCCGGATACTTGCGCTTGAGCAGCTCTACAAAGGCGTAGCCGCGCACGATGCCCAAAGGCCGGTCCATCACGCTCTCCAGCTCCAGAATAAACATGGTGTCCGAGCGCGTGGCGATCACCAGCGGATAGCGGATATAGGGCGGGGTGAAGTTCATGTAGACCTGTCGCTCCGGCGTCGGCATGGCCAGAGAGAACAGGTCGCAATGACGCTGTTTGGCGAAGGTGAGCGACTCGCTCCAACTGCGCGTGGGGGTGAGCTTTAAAGGAATATTGAGCTTCTGTTCGAAGAGTTTGAAAAACTCGGCGCTCATCCCTTTGTGCACGCCGTTTTCAATCTTTTCAAACGGCATCCAGTCGGGGTCGGCGCAGTAGGTGATGCTCTTGCGCTCGGCCAGATAGCGTCGCTCGCGCTCAGTGAGTTTGAGCTCCTGGCGCGGCTCCTGGAAGATGAACGATTCAAAGTTGAGCGGGGTGTCTGCGGGCACCCGGCCCAACTGCACCAGATCCCCAGCGATCATCTGCAGGCGCTGCTCGGTAAAGGAGCCGATGGGGTGCACCTTGGGCATCATGGCGCTGCGAATCTGCGCCGCTTCAAACAGCAGACTTTCGCGACTTTTATGCTGCGAATTGTATTTGTTCAGGATCAGTTCAATGATCTCGGACTCATTTTGCAGCGCGTACTCCCACCCGCGCAGACTGGCCTGACGGAAACGTTGCGCGCGGCTGAAGTGATGATCCAACTCTTTGCGGCTGGTGAACAGATTGACGTCGTAATACTCGGCGCCATACACAGACGGATTGAGCAGCGTATAACGCTTTCCAGCGCGGTCGAGGTCAAATATTTCATTGGAGGTGAACACCACCATGGCGTCCACATCGCCGCGCACAAACTCATCCACCCGATAGGTGGGAGGCACCAGTTGAATGGTGTCGAACGGCACGCCGAAGCGCTCCAGCATCATCGACAGCGCCAGGGTGGAGATGGTCTCGGCCACCCCCATGACCCGTTTGCCCACCAGATCCCGCGGCGAGCGGATCTGCGGCTGCGCCACGATGGCCACCGGCGAGCGCTTGAGAATATTGGCCAGCAGAACAACCGGCTTGCCCGAGAGGTAGTCATTCACCAGTGAGGAGTAGCCCACGGCGTAACGCCCCTCGGCGGCCAGCACTTCGCCGACCGTCTCCACGCCGCCATCGAATTCCAGGATATCGACGTCCAGACCCGCCTCGCGGTAGAACCCTTTTTCCTTGGCGGCGTAAAATCCAGCGAATTCGAACTGGTGCTTCCATTGCAGACGCAACTGCACCGTTTCCAGATCGGGTTCAGACGTCTGCGCAAAGATTGCGTCAGAATTTGCAAACCCAAGAAAAAACATGAAAATCGCAACAAAAATAGGCTTCACTTCAAACCTCTCCAAGGCCTCAACAAACCCTGTCCCTCTGAACCATCCACTGCAAAAATCATCTATTCAGAATGACACGCCCCCGCACACTCGTCAATCAGCTCAACAGTCGTGGCGATCACCTCTGTTGGCTTGCGCCGCTCGGGCTCCTGGTTTTCGTTGTCAACCTCGACAAGGCGCGGGATAATCAAAGAAACTCATGTGACAATACAGACTCACATCCGACTCACAGCGCTGTGGGAGCCGCCCTATTCTCATGCAAAAGCCCAGCATCAAAACCATTACTTTAAAAAAGCTCACGGGCTTGGCGTTCCTGTTCGTATTGGCGATGCTGATGCTGATCGCATTCAATTTCCGCTCCCTGATTATCGAGGCGATGAAAGACAAAGCGGTGACATTGGCGCAGTCGGTGGAAGTGGGCATCACCTCGCACATGCTGGAGAGCCACAAATCCAACCGCAAACAGATGATTGAGCGCATCAGCGCATTCAATCGCGTCACCGATCTGAACATCATCCGTTCACGCGTGGTCAACGAACAGTTTGGCCTGCTCGATCAGCGCATCGCCCTGGCCGATCCGGTTGTTCAGCGCGTTATGCAGGTGGGCATCCCCGTGTTCGAGGAACCCAGCGCCGTGCTCTCCCTGCTGCCCATTCCCGGCCAGCAGCGCACCATGCGCGTCTACTACCCCTACCGCGCACGCTCCACCGACGGCATCGACTGCCTGAGCTGCCATGAAGCCCAATCCGGTCAGGTGCTGGGCGTATTGGATTTCCAGGTGGATCTGGCCAACTATCTGGAGCTCTCCATCGGCTATCTGTGGATGCTCATGGGGCTGCTGTCGCTCTCCCTTCTGGTCATCACCTGGTTCCTGTTCCGCGTCATCGACAGCACCATCAAAGACCCTCTGCATTGGCTCATCCGACGCACCCACGCCAGCTATCAGAAACACATCCCCATCGACCTGTCGCAATTCGAGGCCATGGAGCTGGATTACTTTGCCGCCAAGGTTAATGAATTCAATGAACTGGTGCTGAAGCAAAACGCCGAGTTGATCGCCATGAACAAGGAGATCGAAGCGACGCAAAGAGAGATCATCCTCACCATGGGCTACGTCGGTGAGACGCGCAGCCTGGAGACCGCCCTGCATGTGACCCGCGTGGCGCAAATCGCCCATCTGCTGGCCTGCAAGAGCGGGCTCTCCACCCATGACTGCCAACTCATTCTCAACGCCACGCCCATGCACGACATCGGCAAGGTGGGCATCGCCGATGCGGTATTGAAAAAAGCGGGGCCGCTCACCGATGTAGAACGGCGCGCCATGCAGCAGCATGCCGAGTGGGGGAAAAAGATTTTCCAGAACTGCAAACAGCCGCTGATGCGCGCGGCGGGGATCATCGCCCATCAACACCATGAGCGCTGGGATGGACAGGGGTATCCGCGCGGACTGCACGGCGAGGAGATTCACATCTACGGTCGCATTGTCGCCATTGCCGACGTGTTCGACGCCCTGCTGTCACGACGCTGCTATAAAGAGCCTTGGCCGCTGCCCAAGGTGTTCGACTACTTCACCGGCGAATCCGGCAAGCAGTTCGACCCGCATCTGATCGTCACGCTGCTGGCGGCGCGAGTGGAGCTTGAAGCGCTGATCAACCAAGACGAGACGCCCTAACGCTCGCCAGACTCCTGTGTTTTAGAGCGACAGATCAAACGGCTCCGGCTGGCCATAGTGATAGCCTTGCAAGTAATCGATGCCCACCTCTTTGGCCATCGTCTCTTGCTCAGCGGTCTCCACATGCTTGGCCACCGTGTGCATGCCCAGCACACGGGAGATGCGATGCACCGAATCCACCACCGCGCGCGGAGTGTCCCGCCGCGCTGCTTGCTGAATCAGCGCGCCGTCGATTTTGAGGAAATCCAATTTGACCCCCTCAAAATGCGCGCAATTCCCCACTGATCCGCTGAAGTTGTCCAACGCGGTCATGGCGCCGGTGGCGTTGAGCGCCCCCAACAGGGTTGAGACCCGCGACAGATCATTCAGCAGGGTGGTCTCATCCACCTCAAAACAGAGCCGCTCCGCCACTTCAGGATTGCGACGCAGGAAACTCAGGATCTCCTCCACCGCCTCGCCATCCTCCAGCGTCTTGGACGCCAAATTGATGCTGAACGCCTCTTTCGCCTCGGGCTCCTGGCGAATAATCTGAACCACCTCATTGAGCACATAGCGATCCAACTGCGCGGTCAATCCATGGCGCTCAGCCACCGGCAGGAACGCCATGGGCGGAAAGAGCGCCTCGCCTTCGCGCAGCCGCATAAAGACCTCATAGAGCTGCGCGCCCACATCGCCGCTGGCGCGCGTTAACAGCATTGGCTGCATCACCAATTCGATACGCCCTTCGTTTAACGCGCTGTGCAGCCGCTCCAGCCAGGAGGCGCTCTCCTGCTCCTGTGCAGAGTCAGCCGGGTCATGCTCAATGGAGCCGGTGCGAATACACATGCGCCCGGCGTCCTTGGCCTGGAAACAGGCTTCGTCGGCGGCCTGGAAGCTGCGTTCAAAGTGCACCTCGGGATAGACCTCGCACACGCCGATGCTAAAGCCCAGCGTAAAGCTCTGCCCGCCCCACATGAAGCGGTAGGACTTGATCTGCTCCAGCAGCTTCTCGAGCACCCCCATCGCCTCGGCCTGGCGGCAGTTCTCCAGCAGGATGGTGAATTCATCGCCGCCGATGCGCGCAGCGATGTCATGACGACGGATGGCGCCTTGAATCATCTCGGCGATCTGCTTGAGGGCCGCATCCCCCGCTTTGTGGCCACAGGTGTCGTTGATCGCCTTGAAGCGGTCCAGGTCAATGATGCACAGACAGTGCACCTCATTGGGCGCCATGCGCTCGGTGGCGGCGCGGCAGCGCTCGCTGAAGGCGTGGCGATTGAACAGCCCGGTGAGTTGATCGTGGTGCGCCTGATACTGGATGCGCTCGCTCAAGCGGTGCTGTTCGGTGATGTCCTTAAGGGTGATCACCGAACCCAGCACTTCGTTGTCGTCGTTGCGCACCGGCGAGATGGTGGCGTCAAGAATCACCTGCTCGGCGCCCTGCCCCAGCAGCGCCAACGAACTGATGGGCGCGCAGTTGGCGCAGGCGAGCATCTCCTCCAGATGCGCCCGCAACGCCGGACCGTCGCCATCAAGCCCTTTGGTGATAAACGCTTCGCAAAAGGGTTTGCCCAGCAGGTCCATCGGCTGCGCCCCCACCAGGGCGGCGGCCACCTGATTGGCGTCGCGGATGACGCCGTATCGATCCGTAGTGAGCACGCCATCGGCGATGGAGATCAAGGTGATTTGCGCGCGCTCTTTTTCGAAGTGCAGGCGTTTTTCAATGCGCACCACCCGTTGAATGGCGATGTAGTTGACAAACAGCACCAGCAACAACGCCAGGATCAACACCAGGAGTTGCTGCACCAAATGCTTTCTATGGGCGGCGATGGTGTGGATGGTGCTTTCCGTGATGCGCTGCTCCAGCAGCCCCTGGAGCTGCATGAAGGAGTCGATCACCGCCCCTTGCCCGGGCAACACCTTATCGTAGATGAGCCGCATCGCCTCCTGGCGTTTGCTCTCATCCTCCTCCCACAGCGCCACATCCACCACATGGCGCAAAGAGACAATAATCGGCGCGATGATCTCCTGTTGCTTGTCGAGGATGCGACGCTCGGCGGGATCTAGCGGATAGCGGGTAAACTGGTCGCGCAGGGCGACAAAGCGGTTGGCCAACTGCCCCAGTTCGAGCATTTTTTCATCATTTTCGAAACTATCATACTCGACCAGCATGCTGCTGGTCAGGCGCGTGCGGGCGCGCACCACTTCCATCATCTCTGACACCAAGCGCATCTTCTGCACGGTGGTCAAACTGCTCTGCATCGCCTCGAACAGCTCTTCGGACGCATAATTATTGTGTTGCCACACCAGGGCATGGGACAGCAGAAAGATGGCGAACCCGCCCAGCAGCGGGAACAGCACCCGAGAACCCCGAAGCCTCATGGCTTCCTCCCCCCAAGAGGTTGCGCCTAGTCAAGCATGCTCAGCGGCGAACGTTTGCGCTGTCGCGCCCCCACGCCACAGCCTCGCCCCTTCGCATGCGGAACTCATTTTTTCTGAACGAATCACCCTATCATGATGTCAACGCCGATTCACTACTTCTTGGCTTTACAACGATTCACCCTGCAAAAGCCGCTCGCGACGCGCGCCAGCGGCGCCACCCATGGCGCGCCCACAACCCGCCTAACAGCAGCGTCATTGCCGCATTCAGCCAGAGCGGCGACAACGTCGGCGCTGCCCCCCCTGCGGATGCGACCAACGGCAGTTGCGCCACCGCATGCGGCGCCAGCCAGTCGGTCAGCACTCCCGCCGCCCAGGCGCAAGCGATCACCGCCCCCAGATAGGCCCCCATGATGCGCCAGCCCAGCTCCCGTTTGACCGCGCCCAGAGTGGCCAGGTTGGTGGCCGGTCCCGCAATCATAAACGCCAGCGCCATGCCGGGAGTGACGCCGCTGACGATCATCGCCGCTGCGATGGGGGTGGAAGCGGTGGCGCAAACATAGACCGGCACGCTGGCGATGATCATCAGCAGCATCGCCAATGGGCCGTAATCGCCCAGCCCCGCCCATGCGCCCGGCGGCGTCCAGGTCAAGATGATGGCGCTGATCAGCAAACCGCCAACCAACCATGGCGCCAGGTCATTCCAGATATCATCGAAAGCATAGACAACCCCTTGCCAGAGGCGCTGAAACAGCGGCGCAGAGAGATCCGGCGCGTTATTGGCGTTGCAGCCACAGGCTGAGTCGGAGCAGGAGGAGGCCGCCGCCGCCGTCGGCGCGACAGAGATGGGCAGAGACTTGGAGGCAATGGGGATGGCGCCGCCGACACGCACAAAGGCAATCGGCGGCGCAACTGACTGATCGCGCTTGGGAGGCGCCACGCGCACGGCGGATTCGCTCCACAGGACGGCCAAACCGGCGCAGATGGCGCTGACAATGGCCACAACAGGGCGCACAATCGTCAGAAACGGACCCAACAGCGCCCAGGAGATGGCCACCGAATCCGCCCCGGTTTCCGGCGTCGCCACCAGAAAAGCCACCGTAGCGGGCTTGGAAGCGCCTTGACGATGCAAACCCATGGCGACGGGAATCACGCTACAGGAACACAACGGCAACGGCGCGCCGATCACCGCCGCGCGACCGATGGAGCCCACACCGCGCCCCAGCCAACGCGCCACGCGTTTCTCCGGCGCCAGCGCCTTGACCACGCCTGCCGCCATCAGACCCACCACCATCCATGGCGCCACATCCTGAGTCAAATCCCACAGACGCCCCAGCAACTCCTGCATCCACATCATCGACGTCACTCCCGCCGCATTGTCGGCTTCACAACAACCTCGACCAACCGTGTCATAACGGCTTACACTTTATCATTCTTCCTCAAGAGTTCTGGCAATAGCCCGGAAACTCTTGCGTTTTGCACCGGCATGGCATAGTTAGTTGTGCACACGCATATGCAATTTCACACTTCCTATGGGACATCGGATGGAGATTTCCGAAGAGCAAGGCGCTCTACATATCTATCTGGACAAGCTCTCCATTACGGACTTTGGCCGCATCAAGTCGCAACTCAGCACTATACCCAGCCCAACCAGGTGGTGATTGATTTGAATCGCATGAGCTATCTGGACAGCATCGGCATCGGATCTTTGTTGATCATTAAAGAGTGCTTCCCAAACGCAAAGATGGAGATCAATTGCGCCAATCCGGCGTTTTTGGACATCCTGCAACTCTCGCGTTTGGACACCTTCTTCCAGATCACCGTTTCGCGCTGACATCTGCGTTTGCAGGCCTGCGTTGGCCACTCTTGTCTGTCCTCAGCGGACCGTGCAAATTCCCCGGACTTTTCTCTGTGCCCACAACGCCCGGCTCGCCGACAGCCGAAGATCGGCGCCCGCCCCTGAACGTAAGCGCATGGCGTCCTGCGGGACGCTATTTTACGCTGTTTTGGCCTGATCGCCATACCCGCGTGACACAGCGTGCGTTTTTTTTCACAAAAGCCTTGACCCACCGAAAAGGGCTCAGTATATTCGCGGGTCTGTAGCGGATCTCCTGTTCCCCAGTAGCTCAGTTGGTAGAGCAGGTGACTGTTAATCACCCTGTCCGTGGTTCGAGTCCGCGCTGGGGAGCCAATACAGAAAAAGGGTCAGCCTTTATGTGCTGACCCTTTTTTTATTGTCTGCGCCCAGACGCGCCTTGCAACGCGTTAAGGCGGCGCATGCGCGACGTTTACTTGCCCGCGTCCAGGAACAACTCGTCGAGCAGATCGAACAGTTCGTCTTTCACCCCGCGCAAACGATCGATGCTGCGAACCGCGCCGTCATGATCGCCCGCATCGGCCAACGCCCAGGTCTCGCGGCCCACCTCATGCACCCGTTGATGCACAGCGCCGAGTTTCTGGAACAGCGGCGAGTCGCCATACGCTTCACTGCCTGAACCATAGTACCAGCGCCCCAGATCGCACTTCTGGTGATCACTCAGCTGATTCAGATCCATGGCTTCAATTTCGCCATGAATCATCTGCTCCAGACGACGCAGCCAGCGCAGGTGCGCCTCCTTGAGTTCGCGAATGCTGAACGGCAGCGCCCCCACATCCAGGTTGGCGCTGGCGCTGTTGAGCTTGTCACCCGCAGTTGCGGTCGTCTCAATCAGCAGCCCCATATGACGAATGGAGCTGATCATCAGCAGATTGTTGTCGTAGATCTCGCGAATTTTCGCATCCGCGTCGCCCGTGGCGTCAGCGGCCTCACGCGCTGTGACAATGGTGGCGGCAAAGGTCTCTTTGAGCTCCTGATTGCGGCTGGCCACCCGCACCGCGCTCTTGGAGGCTTCGGTGCTCTTGTTGGCGATATTCGCGGTATAGGCGCTCGCCTGTTCCGCCGCCTCCACCACCTGGGATGAGGCGCCCGCCAACTGCTCCATACGCTCGCTGAGCAAGCCGCTGCCCGCCACCGAGGCGTCCATGGAGCGGGTCACCTGCGCCTGCAGTTCATTCTGCTCGGTCATCCCTTCATTAATCTCTTTATTGACTGTATTGAGCCCGGCGATCACCACGCCGGTCTGCTCGGTCGCCTGGGAAGCGTCCTGGGCGCCGCTGCGGATCTCCTCAACATACTTGGTGATCATCTTGGTGGCGTCGGCGGTTTGCGAAGCCAACTCCTTCACCTCATTGGCCACCACCGCAAATCCTTTGCCCGCCTCTCCCGCGCCAGCGGCTTCGATGGAGGCGTTGAGCGCCAGCATGCTGGTCTCCTCGGCGATGTGCTGAATCATCTTCACCACCTTGCCGATCTCCGCCGCCGAGCCGCTCAGACGCTGCATCACGGCATTGGTCTGCTCGGTCAACTCCCGCGCGCGGTCGGATTGATCGGAGGCGTCGCGGGAGAGTTCGCTCACCGCATCCTGCGCCGCCTGTAGACCACTGACCAGATCGCGCAGCTCGCGGGTGGCGTTGGCCACCTGCTCCACATCATGGGATACGCCCGACACCAGATTCTGAATCTGCTCGGCGGCCTGACTGGTGGTGGCCACCACGCCATTGACCTCCTCGGTGCTCTGGGTCACGCTCTGCACCGCATCGGAGAGCGACTCGGTCTCCTCGAAGATGGCGCGCACCTCCTGGTTGGCCGAATGCGTGGCGTCATTAATCCGCGTCATCCCCTCGCGCGCCAGCCGGTTGGCGTCCACTACCCGCTGGGTCAACTGGCTGTTCTCCTCGGACTCATGCAGCAGTTCGTTCTTGGCCTCCTGCAACTCGGAGATCGCCGCATCCAGCGAGGCGCTCTGCAGATGGATCAGGCGGATCATCTGCATCAATCGCGCGGCCATCTCATTGACGCCATGGATGATCATGGCCACTTCGTCACGGGTGGTCAGTTCATCCATACGGGTGGTCAGATGCCCTTCACTGATGGAAACCACCGCCCGCTTCAGATCGCTCAGCGGGGCCTTCAAATGGCGGCGCATCACCGACCACAGCAGCACGGTAAACAGCACAATGGCCAGCGTGGTCACCACCGCCACGATCATCCGCGCATTTCTCACGCGCGCATCCACATCATCCAAGCTGCGCGTCAGATAGAAGACGCCGCGCAACTCATCCTGAACGCCATGGCACTCTTCGCACTCGTTGCCGTTGTGAATGGGGATCAAGAAGCCCCAGTGGCGCTCTCCGGGGGTTTCCGATCGGTACTCCTGGCGCAGACCGGTGCTGAAAGCCAGTTGCATGGCCTCTTCAGCCTGGGGATTGAGCGAGACTTTATCGTGGCTGGCGCTGAAGGCTTCGCTGCCGTCGCGCCTGAGAATACGGTAGCCGCTATGGGATTTGAGCTGATCGATAAACCGATGGGTTTTGGCGCGCGCGCCATTGAGCATCAGATTTTCCAAGCCAATTTTGGCGCTAAACGCCATCTCCGAGAGCGCGTCGTAGTTCTGTTCAACCAGATCGCTCTCCATGCGGTTGAGCAGCGCCGCGCCCATGACCAACATGCACAATGTGCCAATAACGCCCACCAGGGCCATAATACGCACCGAGATGGATTGGTCTGACAACCACTGCATGTGCCGCCTCATTTTTATGCTGATCAGTTTTTGATAATATTCATGCCAAAACCAAGTCTGGCATTTAGTTTTACCATGATTTCCCACGCAATCGTTAGCAGCGATTACCCAGGCGGAGAAAATCCGACTAACTGACAGGGTTTTTTGCGCTCACATAGACTCCATGCATATGCAGCGCCACTTTCTCGCCCAATCCCCGTGCCCGCCGCTGTTCCGGCGCGTCCAAGGATGGGGAGTCATGAAACGGCCACGCCAAACCAATTATCTTCACGTACTCCATCAGCACCATTGCTGCGGTCGCTGAATGGCGCCACCACGCCTGTTCCGGAGGCAGTAGATTGCGATACGTTTTGTCATGGGTAACGCGTATGTCCACATCCCATGCCGCTAACGCCTGCGTCAACGCCAAGCGCGTACGGCGCGCATGGTAGGGATTGGTTACCACCAGCAGTCGTCGCGGTGGGCGGTTTTGAAAAAACGCACGCACCGCCTGAGCGTCCGAGCGCGTGTTGTGCGAGGGCAGAAACACCACCTGTTCGGGGGCGATGCGGCACTCTGCGCACAGGGATTGCACAACGGAGAAAAATGTTTCCGGCGGATCGCCCAGCACCAGGGCATTGTCCGCCCAGCCTTGCTGCAGCAACTCATCAAGCCGATGCCCCGCTCCCTGCCATAAAGCGCCGCCCATCAGCACCACCCACTGCGCCGAAACCGGCTCATCATCCACGGTCAACCACTGCGCGGGCCCGTGAGGATAGCGCAACACCACTGCAGCGAACGTCACAGCGCACAACGCAGGCAACGCCGCCCCAACCACCACGCCTTTGAAGAAATTGTTCATTGCAGCAACTCCCTGCTGGACCCTTCATTCCAATTCCCGTATCGTAAAGTAACAAAGTTTATCGTTTCAGATTGGTTTATTTTCACTGCTCGTTGCGCAGAATTGCGCTGTACGGCGGACCAGAAGAGAACTTCACGCTTATTTTACCCCATCGTGCTGCATTCGCGATGATCAACGTCCTTCTTCAAACAGGGAGAGGAGCCGTGGATCTTAAGCATCGCAAACGCGCCTCCAAGCGACAATTTCTTCTTTATGCTTTCGGCTGGTCAGCGATCTTGTCAGTTTCATTGGCCTGGAATCTCCACACCACCCGCACCCACGTCATCACCATGGCGATCAACACCGCGCGCGCCACTTTTGATAAGGATCTGGCGTTCCGCCGCTGGGCCACGCGCCATGGCGGCGTCTATGTGCCCGCCACCAAACAGACGCCGCCCAACCCCTACCTGTCCCATGTGCCGGACCGGGATATCGTCAAACCTGACGGAACCCAACTCACACTGATGAATCCCGCCTATATGCTGCGCCAGATGATGGAGCAATTTCCCGGCCTCTATGGAGCGCAGGGGCGCATCGTCAGCCTGAAGCCTCTCAACCCCAACAATGCGCCCGATTCCTGGGAGACGCGCGCGCTGCAAGCCTTTGAACAGGGTTCCCAGGAAGCCATGGAGTTGAGCAACTTTGATGGCGCGCCTCATCTGCGCCTGATTCGCCCCATGATCGCCAAGCCCGGCTGCCTGAAGTGCCACGCGTTTCAGGGTTATAAAGTGGGCGATGTACGCGGCGGCATCGGCGTGGCGGTGCCCATGGCGCCATTTTTTGCTGAAGAACGCTCCATCGACCATACCCTGATCGCCTCCCATGGGGCGTTCCTGGCGTTGGGCTTTGCCAGCCTGGTTTTTGGCTATCGCAGACGCTTACGCGGCCTGTCAGTTGAAGAAGCCATGCGCCAACGCGACCGCAAGCGCATGACGGCGCTGCGCAGCGCGCACCAGGAGGCGGAGGCCGCCAACCGCGCCAAAGATCAATTCCTTGCCGCCATGAGCCATGAAATTCGCACCCCCATTCACGTTATTACCGGCATGGGCGAACTGTTGGCGGAAAGCCATGACGGCATGAATCGCAAACGCTACCTGGAGACGCTCAATCACGCTTGCGATGGTCTACTCAGTTTGATTGACGATGTATTGGACATGAGCCGCATCGAATCGGGACAGATCGAGCTTTCTGCGCACCCCTTTCAATTGGAGTGTCTGGTGCGCAGCGTGGGGGGAATTTTTGAAATGCCCGCTCAAGAGCGTGGCATCGCATTAATTATTGATATTGATCCGCTCGCGCCGCAGTGGGTGCATGGCGACGACTCGCGCTTGCGTCAGTTGTTGATCAATTTGACCGGCAACGCGCTGAAATTCACCGCTGCGGGTGAGATCCGCATTGGCGTTGAGCGGGCTGACGAGGGCGTGCTGCGTTTCTGCGTCTGCGATACCGGCATTGGCATTGCGGCGGATAAACTCGACGCGATCTTTCAGCCTTTCACCCAAGCCGATAGCGCCATCACACGCCGCTTTGGCGGCGCAGGATTGGGACTCTCCATCTGTCGCAACATCATCGAACGCATGAACGGACGCATCTGGGTGGAGAGCGTTGTGGGCGCAGGCAGCAAGTTTTTCTTCGAAGCGCCGTTTCCCGTCGTGGATGCCAGCCGCTTGGAGGCGCCTGGACAAACTGCGCATCCGAACCAAGAGTTACACGCACAAAATGGCTTAAACATCCTGGTGGCTGAAGATACCGATGACAACATCACCTTGATGAACGCCTATCTGAGCAATACGCCGCATCGCGCCACATTTGCGCGCGATGGGCTGGAGGCGGTCAATGCGCTGCGCGCCGGCGCGTTTGACATCGTGCTGATGGATGTGCAGATGCCCAACATGGACGGCTATAGCGCCACGCGCGAGATTCGCTGTTGGGAGCAGGAGATGGGCCGCACGCCCACGCCCATCTATGCGCTCTCGGCCCATGCGTTGAGCGATTCAGAACAGCACAGCCTCGATGCAGGCTGCAATGGACACCTGACCAAGCCGATTAAAAAGCGCGACCTGCTGGCGTTTTTGGAGCAGTTGCCAGGCAGACGCGCAGCCGAGAGCTAAGCCGCCACGCAGGGCAGTTCGCTCCAGCGCGTGGTGTAGGCGGGCGAACGCCGCTCCTGACGCATGCGCCACTGCCCGCTCTGCGCCGCCACCCCTTCGGCGCCAAAGCGCACCGCGCCGCGCCCCATGCGCTGGTTCAGATGGTCGATCACGCCCATCAATTGCGCGCTGCCCGCCACTGGCGGCGACGCGAACAGACTGCGTTGGAACTGCCGCGCGCCAACCAGTCCCAGCAACATCACCCCGGCCTTTTGATAGCGAAAACCGTCACGCCAGATGGCGTCCAGCCCTTCCCTCGCCGCCGTCAGCACCGTATAGCTGTCATCACGCGCCTCGGGCAGAGTCACGGTGATGCTGCGGGCGTACTGGGCGTCCTGCGGCGTATGGCGATTGGTCTGGATAAACGCCAACACCGCCCCGGCCAGTAAATTCTGACGCCGCAGTTTCTCCGCCGCCCGCGCCGCAAAGGTGGCGACGGCTTCGCTCACGGCGGCGTATTCGGTCACCTTTTCACCGAATGTGCGGGTCACTGCGATGCTCTGGCGCGCCGCTGCCGCCTCCTCCAGAGCGATGACCGACTGACCGCCCAACTCACGCACGGTGCGCTCCAGCGTCACATTGAAATTTTGCCGAATCATTTTGGGGTGCGCATCGCGCAGTTGCGCGGCAGTGCGAATACCCATAGCTTCCAACCGCTTGTTCAGACGCCGCCCCACGCCCCACACCTCGCCCACCGGGAATTTGTGCAACGCCCGCTCGCGCCAACGCAGATCCTCCAGATCCAACACCCCCTCCAGCGCGGGCGTCTTCTTGGCGTAGTGGTTGGCCATTTTGGCCAGCGTCTTGGTGGGCGCCACGCCAATGGAGACGGGAATGCCGGTCCAGCGCCGCACCCGGGCGCGCAGTTCCTGGCCAAACGCCTCCCGACGCGCGCGATCCATGCCGCGCAGATCCAGAAACGCCTCGTCGATGGAGTAGACCTCCGCCGCAGGCGCCGCCTCGCTCAATATGCTCATCACCCGCGCCGACATATCGCCATACAGCGCGTAGTTGGACGACAGCACCGCCACATCGTGTCGCTTGACGATATCGCGAATCTGAAACAGCGGCGCGCCCATACCGATGCCCAGCGCTTTGGCTTCGTTGGAGCGCGCCACCGCACAGCCGTCGTTGTTGGACAGGACGATGACAGGCCGCCCCTCCAGCGCCGGATTGAACGCCCGTTCGCACGACACGTAGAAGTTGTTGCAATCCACCAACGCAAACATGACGCCGCTCCGAGCTGCTCGCCCTCTATAGCAAGTCAAACCGAGAATCGGACATGCTCGGTTTTTGGATAATGAAAGATATCGAGGGCTATGCCCTCGAGCTCCCAACGACCAAACCGTGGGGCTCTGCCCCACACCCCGCTGGGGTCGCGGACCCCAGACCCCGCCGCCGACCAGTCGGCGGCCAATAGTCAGCGCCAGCCCGGCCTGTATCACGCAAACATTTATCACTCTGTGCAGTGTTTGGTATTGACTCGCCATAGATGTCCGACTTTGCCACCTGCCGGGTTTTGCGCAGCCTTGCACAATCTACCGGAACGCCTATTCCATCCATTATCCGCCGTAACGGTGAATGCACGCCGTCACCACGCCCCACACCGCCGACTCCATGGACTCGGTGATCTCCAGCGGCGGGAACTCCGGATTCTCTGGCTCCAGCGTCACCCGCCCACTGCGCCGCCGCAGCCGCTTGACAGTCAATTCGCCATCCACCACGGCGATTACGATACGTCCATCAGCGGGCTCAACGGAACGATCCACCACCAGGATGTCGCCGGGCAGAATCCCCGCCTGACGCATGGACTCACCGGTGACGCGCACAAAGAAGGTGGCGGCGGGTCTGCGCACCAGCAGCTTGTGCAGATCCAGCCCCTCCTCCAGAAAGTCATCGGCTGGCGAAGGGAACCCCGCCGCCACCCGCGCGCCGACCAGGGGCGTTGCGCGGGGCGGCGACATCTCACGTAACGCAGAAGCTTGCGCAATCACCTGCGCCATGTGGAGATCCTCCGACGCAAAAGCGTCCAATATGTACGTGACGCAGCCCGGGCTTGCGCTGACTATTGGCCGCCGACTGGTCGGCGGCGGGGTGATTCGGGCCATCCATGGCCCTCACCCTTCGGGCTCGCTTGCGCGAGTCCGATTCGGCAATCCTGCCGAATCGTCAGGGGGCCGCGCCCCCAGCGGGTGTGGGCGGAGCCCACGGTTTGAGGGGAGTTTGAGGGCGCAGCCCTCAATATCTTTCAACATCCCCTCTTCCCAAGCGTCCAATGTGTGCATGACGCAGCCCGAGTTGGCGCTGTCTATTGGCCTCCGGCTGGCCGGAGGCGGGGTCTGGGGTCTATGACCCAGCGGGGTTTGGGGCAGCGCCCCAAGGTTTGGTCGTTGGGAGCTCGAGGGCAAAGCCCTCGATATCTTTCAACATCCCCAAGCCATCCCCCAAAAACTCAATGAGCCAGCGCACGCCAGCGCGCTTCGTTGGCGGCGCGGGCCGCAGGGGTATCCACCGGACGCCACCCCTCTTCGTCGCACCAGCCCATGGCGCCGCGCACCGGAAAGGCGCGATGCGCCGGGGCGACCCAAGCGCCGTCGCGAATCCCCTGCTGACGCCACAAGGGAGCCAACGCACGCTTTGCATTCAGCAACGTTTCGGCAAACAGCGCGGCGATCACCTCGGCGCGCGGCGGGGCCATGGCGATGATCTCCAACATGCCGCTGCGCGCATCATAGAGAATCACCGCCTCCAGCACCGGCGCGCGCTCGGCGCCGTTTCCGCTACTGCGATAGAGCGCCGCCTGCGTCACCCAATCCCCCTCTTCGCCCGCGCGCCGACCATACAGCTCCAGATAGGCGTCGCCATTCTCAAACAGACGTCCCACCCGTGATTCAAAACCCATCCGTCCCAATGCATTGGCTTCCACATCCACCCCTTGCGGCGCAGCGTAACCGCGCCAGAACTGGCCGTAGCGCGCCATCTCCATCAACAGCGTCTGTTCCGCTCTGCGGAACAGGGCCGGTTCGTTGAGATAGACCCACAGCGCGCGATCATGACGACTGCCCAGCGCGGCCAGACCCGCCGACTCCGGCAGCAGACTGGCGATGGCCTCCTGACCGCTGGCGCTGGCCATGTCGCACACCCGCTCGTAGCGCCCGCCGCCTTGCGCGCCGGTGAGCCGCGCCATCAGGCGCATCAGCCGTTTACGCGACATCTCGCCCAAAGGCCGCGCCATCAGAGCGTGCGCGCCCATTTCCTGATTCATTCCGTGTTCCGTGCAAATCCCTTGCAGTGCGTTGGACATTGTTCGCTCCCGTTGTATCGGCGTTATTTTCACGCGGTTTGTTCCGCTGTTATTTTTCCGCTGTTCATTTTTCCGGAACCCGTGGTACATTTGTTCCGCTTTCGGAACTCATGCTGGACGGATTGTTTCCGGCTGTCAAGCAGAAAATTTATCCGGAAACGGAACACGGAGAGAAAATCATGGCCACCCCCACAGGCGAGCGCGTCAAAGCCCTGCGCAAAGAGAAAGGGCTCACCCTGGAGCAACTGGCCACGGCGGCTGGCACCAGCAAGAGCCGCATATGGGAGTTGGAGAATCGCGACAATCAACGCCCCACCGCGCAGCGGTTGGCCAGCATCGCCGATGCGCTGGAGACCACGGTGGAGTTCCTCATGGGCATTGAGGAGCAGATGGATACCGAAGAGGTGGCGGACGTGGCGTTCTATCGTCAATACCGCAAGATGCCCGCGGAGACGCGGCGCAAGATTCGTGAGATGGTGAAGATCTGGGGCGACGAGCCGTGAGTCTGCCGAACACGCCTGAAGATTGGGCGCTGTTCGTCAATCTGGCGTTGGACCAGGCGTATGGCCGCGAACGTCACCCCATGAGCATCGCCGAGGCGGCGCAGGCGTTCTCCCACAGCCGTTTCCCCGCCGAGCCCATCGCCACGGTGCGCGGCGGGGATTTGGAAGGATTCGAGGGGGCGTTGATTCGCGATCCGTCGCGGCGCAAGGGGTGGGGCATCTTCTTTAACGCCGCCGAGCCCTCCAAGCGGCGTGCGCGCTTCACCATCGCCCATGAGTTTGGCCACTATCTGATGCACCGCTATTTTATTGCCGATGATCGCGATGGTTTCTACTGCCACACTGCGGAGGTTCCTGTGGACGCCACGCCCATGGAAAACCCCAAGCAGGAGCGTGAGGCGGATCGCTTTGCTGCGAATTTGCTGATGCCGCCGTATGACCTGGAGCGCCGCATCAGTCCGTTCGAGGCGACTGACTTGAATATGCTGTCGTGCTGCGCCGACCACTATGGCGTCTCCATGCTGGCGATTATTCAGCAGTGGCTGCGTCTGACCCGCTTGCGCGCGGTGTTGGTGGTGTCGCGTGATGATTTTGTGTTGTGGTCGGCGGCCAGTCGCAGCGCGCAGGGGCTGCGGCGCCGCGCGTTTGGTCCTCCAGATGGGGAACCGGTGGAGATTCCGGCGCAATCGTTGGCTGCGCAGCGGGAGTTGACCAGTTACCCCAAGGAGGGCGCGCCGATGGCGCCGGGAGTGTGGTTCCCGGATGAGGCGGCGTTGGAGATGGCGATATTCGCCGATCGCTATGATTTTATCGCCTCGCTGCTGCTGCTGGATTTTGAATAGCGGGTGCGTGAGCCAACCCGAGCTAGCGCTGTCTAGTGGGCCGCCGACTGGTCGGCGGACAATTTTTACTCCGCGCATGTCATACGCCTTTTCGCCTCACGCCGTTCTGTACAGACTCCCCCGCTTTCGCTATAGTAGCCGGGCTTTGCGCGCGCTGAACGCAAATCACTCACGTTGGCCCCCACGCCAACCGATCAAAAGCCCCAACGCGCGCCCACAAAGCCCTGCGACCGCCGCAAAGGACAGGAGCCCGCCATGGATCCCGCCGCCATCTCCATGGACTTCGACCCCAGAAACCTGGAACTGACCCTGCGCATCGCCATTCAGGTGGTGCTGCTGCTCATGTCCGGCCTCTTCTCCGGCTCCGAAACCGCGCTCTTCTCCCTCAGCCGCATGCATCTGCAAAAACTGCGGCAGTCGCGCCACCCCCGCTCCGACACCATCCATGAGATGCTCGACGAGCCGCGCAGATTGATCATCTCCATCCTCTGCGGCAATGAAATCATCAATATCGCCTCCGCCGCCAACATGGCGTCGATCCTGCTGCTCTTCTTCACCGAAGAGGAGGCCGGCTGGCTCAATATCGTGGTGATGGTGCCGCTGCTGCTGCTGGTGGGCGAAGTGACGCCGAAAACCTTCGCCGTCTCCTCGCCCGTCACCTTTTCCACCAAAGTCTCCGCCCGCCTGCTGCCGCGCTGGATGATCTTCATCACCCCGCTGCGCGAAGCGATCCGCTTTGTGGCCGACCGCCTCACCACCCTCATCGTCGGCGAAGCGGTGAAAGAGGAGAACATCCTCAAACGCGACGTGCTGCGCACCCTGGTGGATGAGTCCGCCGAATCCGGCGTCATCGAAGCTACCGAACGCATTCTTATCGATAATGTTCTGGAGGCGGCGGAGACCGAGATCTACGAGATCATGACCCCGCGCACCCGCCTGCGCACCCTCAACGCCGATGAACCGCTGCCGAAACTGATCAAGAAGTTCCGCAAGCACCGCCATCCGCGCATGCCGGTGGTGCGCGGCCACTCCGACAATATCCTCGGCATGCTCCACTCCGAGGACGTGCTGCGCCTGATCCGCACCGGCGCCAATCTCGAAGAGCTGCGCATCGAGGATCTGATCAAACCCGCCCACTTCGTGCCCACCACCAAAAAGGTGGACGAGATGTTCGACTACTTCCAGGCCCATCGCACCCGTGCGGCGATCATCCTGGGCGAGTTCGGCGGCGTGGCGGGCATCGTCACCATGAAGGATGTGCTCACCTTTATCTTTGGCGAATTGACCGGCGGCGGCGGCGACGCCTCACGCTATCGGCAAAAGGGGCGCAATGCGTTCAAAGTCCCTGGCGATATGCGTTTGAGCGAGTTCGACAATCTGACCAATTTCGGCATCGACGACCCCATCATGACCACCATCGGCGGAGTCGCCTTCCGCCACTTCGACCGCCTGCCCAAAGTGGGCGATTCGCTGGTCAACGAAGGCTATCGCTTTACCGTGCTGGAGATGGACGGGCTCCGCATCAAAACGCTGCAAGTGGCGCCTGCAGACAGCGACGATAGCGACGAAGAGGAGGAGAACGCCCCCATCGAAGCCTCGGTGCGTTCGGTGGAAGAGGCGCAAGAGGCCGCCATTGCCCAGCAACAAGCCGAAGAGGCTGCTGCGCTCCAGGAAGAGGTCGCCATCGCGCAAACCGCCGAACCAGAGCCGCTCCACATTGAGCCGCCCGTCGTGGAGACACAGACGCCAGTGGCGATGCAGGAGCCCACTGAAACGGTTGAAGCGGAACCTTCGCCCAACGCGGAGACGCCCGCCCAGGAGCAGGTCACAGAAGTGGGGGTCGTTGACCAAGCGCCTGCGGATGCTGCGCCCAGCACTACGCCGGAGAAATCCCCGCCCAGCACCAAGACGATAGAAAAGAGCGATAAAAGCGACGCCATCGCCAAGGTGTCCGACAACAAGCCCAAGAGCGCGGATAAGGGGCAGGACAAACAGGCCGGCGACGCTGCAGAGAAGCCTGCAAACAAAGATAACGACGCCAAAAACGAAGTGATCAGCGCACCCAAAAAGAGTGATAAAAAAACGGATTCCCCGAGCGACAAAGGCGCTGGAACCAAGAGCGGCGACAAAGGCGCTGGAACCAAGAGCGGCGACAAAGGCGCTGGGACCAAGAGCAGCAGCAAAGGCGGGCGCACCAAAAGCGGCGATGCCAAGCACAAGACCAAACACAAAAGCGTGGACAGCGTGACTTCGGACGGCTCCAACAAAGGCAAACAGAAGGAGGGTTGATCATGGACTGGTTCATCGAAATCTTCGTGATCTTCCTGTTCCTGGTCCTCAAGGGGTTCTTCTCGGGCTCCGAGATCGCCATGGTCAACTGCGATAAGATCAAAATGCGCCACTTGGCCAAGAAGGGCGATCGCGGGGCCAAGCTGGTGGTCAAGCTGTTCAACACCCCGGACCAGATCCTTGGCACCACCCTGGCGGGCACCAACATCGCCACTGTCACCGTCACCACCATCTCCACCCTGATGTTCATCGAGATCTTCGGCTCCATGGGCGACATCATCTCAGTGCTGGTGATGACGCCGATTCTACTGATTCTGGGCGAGATCGTGCCCAAGAGCGTCTATCAGCAGAAGGCCGACACCCTGGCGCCGCGCATCATCTTTGGTTTGCGCTTCTTCACCACCCTGTTCCATCCGCTGATCTTCGTGTTCAGCCGTGTGGCGCGCTTCGCCACCCGTCTGGCCGGCGGCAGCGGTCAGTCCGACGCCTTCATCACCCGCGATGAGTTCCGCATGCTGCTGGAGATGTCCGACTCCGCCTCCAATATGGATCGCGGCTTTGATCGCGACCGGATCCGCCGCATCGTGCGCTTTGCCGAAACCACCGTAGGCGAATCCATGGTGCCGGTGGCTGACGTGGTGGGCATCAGCGAAGACGCCTCCATGAGCGAGGCGATTCAGGTGATCTGGCGCAACGGCTTCAACCGTCTGCCGGTCTATCGCGGCAGTCTGGTCAATGTGGTGGGCGTGCTCACGCTCTCCTCGTGGGATCTGATGCAACCAGGCTTGGAGGACAAAAGCATCCGCGACACCATGCACCCGGCGCTGTTCATCTCGCCGACGCAGACGGTGGATCAAGTGCTGCCGCTGTTGCAGAAGCGCAGCCATGACCACTTTGCGGTGGTGGTGGACGAATTCGGCTCCACGGCGGGGATCCTGAGTATGGAGGATATCCTCGAAGAGGTGGTGGGCGAGATCGACGTGGGCTATGACTTTGATGAGTACCACCCGCGCCGCCGTTCGCTGCTGGAGAAGGTGGAAGAGGAGCACTACATCGCCAATGGCCGCGCGCCCATCTCCCTGATCAACGAGCAGCTGCATTTGAACCTGCCGGTGGGCGAGGCTCACACCCTGGCGGGACTGCTCATGAGCCGCTTGCGCGCCATTCCGCGCGAGG